>NZ_VEPX01000010.1:0-206036 GCF_006349665.1 Bacillus sp. CD3-5
TGGATAAACCTAGGGGGTACTTTGCCTTATTTTTTGCCTAAAAATGTTTACACATACTTTTATACATCATCGATATATTTGGAAAATCGCTGATATAAATTGAGTTGCGCTGATATATCTGAAAAATCGCCGATATAATTTCATTCACCATAAAATCACAAGACATTTGCCCCTCGTTAAGGCATATATATATTCAAAAGGAGGCGGATTGAAATGAAGAGGGTAATATACGTTGTATTACTACTCAGCTTCGTCATCGGAATGACAGCCTGTAACGATGAAACGTCTTCAAGTCGCACACTTTTATCTATTGGAAAACCAGCGGAGGATAATGTCATATATTTTACACATACAGATAACAGACGAAAGATACAGGAAATACAAGACATGTTTCAAAATAAGAAGTGGAAAAGAAATGAAACATTCAGCACTGTTAATAAGACACCAGATGTCGTCTTTTCAATAGATGAAGACAATGCAGGGTTACCGACATTATATGTTACGGTGTATTTTCATGAAGATGGAGCGGACGCGATTAACTTGTTTGGAGAGCATACGACGTTAAATAAAGAGGAACTTACTAAACTTAGAGAAAAGATGAGTGCATATTATCCTAAAATGATTTTTGGTCTAGTTTCATAAATTACTTGTAAATAAAATTCCCTTATCCTTCCAAAGTAAATGAAGAGGAGGTGATCTGTTTATATGCAGTTAATGGAATAACACTTGCCACTTTAATTTTCTTTTAATATAATTAATTTAGAATTTTTAAATATTCTAAATTTTATAAAGGTGGGGTTTGTGTGAATCTCGTTCAATCTTTGGCTGAAACGGCGAAAAAGAAGGGGGATAAACCGGCTTATATATTTATGGATCAGTCGGTCTCGTATGACCAATTAAACAAAATGGTCACAAGGTTTTCTAGCAATTTAGCAGCGATGGGCATTGGAAAAGGGGACAATGTCGCATTAGTTGTTGGAAACTCACCACATTTTTTGGTCGGTTTATACGGAACAATGAAAGCTGGAGCAACTGTTATTCCAGTTAATCCAATTTATACAGCAGACGAAATGCATTACATTTTACAAAATGGAGATGTAAAAACAATCATCGTACTCGACGTCCTTCTACCTGTTATACAATCTCTTACAACAAGACTTCCTTCACTTGAAAACATCATCATATGCGAAACCTCATCAGATTTTAACCATACAGAAACTGAAAAAATGAAAACGTTTACTAGAATGATAGGGGCTGGAGATGTAACTTACGAAGGCCCAGAGTTAGATGAAGAAGATGTAGCGGTTATTCTGTACACTTCAGGCACGACTGGAAAACCGAAAGGCGCTATGTTAACGCATAAAAATTTATATAGTAATGCGAGTGATGTGGCGTCGTATTTACAATATACGGCTAATGATCGCGTCGTTGCGGCACTGCCAATGTTCCACGTATTCTGTTTAACAGTGGCGGTCAATGCACCGATTGTGAACGGGGCAACGATTTTGATGTTACCGAAATTTAGCCCGAAAGAAGTATTCCGTATTTGCCGCACGTACGAACCGACGATTTTTGCCGGTGTACCGACAATGTATAATTATTTATATTTATTCGAAGAAGCAAGCGCAGAAGATGTGAAGACGCTTCGCCTTTGCATTTCAGGTGGTGCATCCATGCCTGTTGCTCTTCTGCAAAACTTTGAAAAACGTTTTGGTGTTATCGTTTCAGAAGGATACGGTTTATCAGAAGCATCACCAGTGACTTGTTTTAACCCACTCGATCGTCCGCGTAAACCAGGATCAATCGGTACAAATATTTGGCATGTAGAAAATAAAATTGTAAATGAACTTGGGGAAGAAGTACCTGTTGGTGCAGTTGGGGAATTAATTGTGCGCGGACCTAACGTTATGAAAGGATACTATAACGCACCAGAAGATACAGCAGCGACATTGAAAGACGGCTGGTTGTATACAGGAGACTTAGCGAAAATGGATGAAGAAGGTTACTTCTATATCGTTGACCGTAAAAAGGATATCGTCTTAGTTGGCGGTTATAACGTATACCCTCGTGAAGTAGAGGAAGTATTGTACATGCACGAATCAGTGGCGGAAGTGGTCGTAATCGGTGTTCCTGATGAAAACTTAGGAGAAGCAGTGAGAGCGTACGTCGTTCTGAAACAAACGAACGTAACAGAAGAAGAACTGATGCATTACTGTGCGTTACATTTAGCGAAATATAAAGTACCAAAGAGTATTGAATTTTTAACAGAACTGCCGAAGAATACGACAGGTAAGTTGCTGAGAAGAGCTTTAAGAGAAAAAGCGATGCAAGTTTAAATATAGGGGCAACCATCTTTATGAAGATGGTTGCCTTTCTATTTTTTAGTATTGGTTAAGCTATGGTGCCATATATTTAAACCGTAATATGACTAATAAGGAGGAGATATAAGTGGAACAGAAGGAATTACGTTTACGGCGAGTGCAGTATCTTATTTGTGACATTATGGATGAAATGAATGCTGAAAGTGAGAAGAAAAACTTAGAGGTTTTGCAGCAAGTCATTGATCATCTTTCAGGAGCGATAGGTGATTTAGTGGATCCATCGAGCACGTATTCTATCGATTATTTGGAAAGGAAAGTTCATACAGCGCATTATTTACTTTTTAAAAATGAGCGGAAAGCGTACTTATGTAGGAAATAATAGTATTATTTTTATTTGACATTGATAATCATTATCAATATGATGGTTATGTTGGGCATAATCATATAAAGAGAGAGGTCATGTTGATAATGATTAAGAAAAAATATGTTAATGCGTTCGTTATAGCAGCAACTTTAGCAGTTCCATTCAGTGGTATTATGGCACCGATTGCGAAAGCAGAAGCGGCAGTAGAAATGAAAGCAGCTAGCAAACTAGCAGATGGTACATATGACGTTATTTTAAAGACTTATAAAGATCAAACGAATGACACATCAGTTGCATCTACATATTTAAAAAATCCAAAAGTAACGATTCAAGGTGATAAAAAAATCGTTACGTTAACAGTTCAAGATAGTAGCTATTTTCAGTATCTTAGAGTAGAAAATCCAAATAAAATAGGGACATTCCATGATGTAAAAGTAATTTCCGAAGATAAAGCAAATAACGGTACGAAAGTTGTTCAATTTGAAATTGATGAGTTTTCGAAAAAATATAATATGCAAATGCATATATTAATTCCAGCAATTAAATATGATCATACATATCAAGTACAGTTTGAAATCGATGCGAGTGCAATTGAACAGAAGCCTAAATTCTCTGATGTACCAGCTTGGGCACAAGAATCAGTTCAATATTTAGTAGATAAAGAAGCAGTGCACGGTAAGCCAGATGGTACATTTGCTCCGGCTGAAAATATCGATCGTGGCTCAGCTGCGAAAATATTAGCAACTGTTTTAGGTTTAGAAATTAAGAAAGATGCAAAGCCATCATTCCCTGATGCGCAAAATCACTGGGCTACACCATACATCGCAGCAGTTGAAAAAGCAGGTATTGTAAAAGGTGATGAGAAGGGGAACTTTAATCCAAGCGGGTTAATTAACCGTGCATCAATGGCTTCTATGTTAGTAAATGCATATAAATTAGAAAGAAATGAAAATATAAAACTACCAAAAGAATTTGCTGACTTAAAAAATCATTGGGGTGCAAAGTATGCCAATGTTTTAATTCAAGAAAATATTTCAGTTGGAACAGATAATGGCTGGGCTCCAGATAAAGCGGTAAGCCGTGCGGAAGCAGCACAATTTATTGCGAAGGCGGATAAGTTGAAGAAATAAATGAAATAGAGTGAGAAAATAAAGGCGCACAACGGTCACTTTTGTGAATGGGTTGTGTGCCTTTTTGTTGTGAGATTCATTAATGGGATAGAGGTAGATAAAGTATTGCCTCTTTGGATAAGGGGGAATACTTTATTTCAATTTAGAAGAGAGAATAAAGGAAAAGTTTGGTTTGATAATATTCGTTTACTAGAAGGAAACGCTCTTATTAAAAACGAGTATGACAACGACGGAAATGTTGTTGCGACGTATGATGAAGAAGGCCAGAAGAATACATTCACATATGATGCATCAGGAAATAAAAAGAGCGAAACAGATGAAAAAGGAAATACAAAACTATATGATTACAATAAAGATAATCTATTAACAAAAGTTACATTGAAAAATGGTACTTCTGTAAATTATCGTTATGATCATAATGGAAACACAACAGAGAAATCTGTCATGTTTGGTGGGAAAACGCAAACACACAAATATGAATATGATGTAGATAATAAAAATACAGTATATATCGATGCGTTAAACCGTCGTATTGAAAATACGTACGATGAAAATGCAAACAAGATTAAAACAAAAATGCCAAACGGCTCTATTCTAGAATCTGTATATGATACAGCAGATCGTGTCGTTGGTGAAAAGCGCAACGGAAAAGATTCATTTACATTCGAACGTGATCCAAATGGACAAGTTACGAAAGTGAAAGACCATGTCAATGGTGTAGAACGCACGAAAACATACGATAAGGCTGACCGTGTCACAAGTGCAACGGATAGCCGAGGCGGAAAAATTGATTGGGCGTATCATGACAAAGCAAACAGTAAGACAGAAAAACTAAAAGAACAAACAGTAACGCAAGGTGGATACACAAATAAAGTATCGTATGACTACAACACGTTAGATCAAAACATTCGTGTGACAGACGGCTCGCAAACGTATCGATTTGATTATGACGATCAAGGAAATGTTCGTACGTATACAGCTGGTAATGGTTCAGGTTCTACCTTTAACTATGACCATGCGAACAAAATTAAAGACCTAGTAGTAGGTACATCAAACAGTATTCTACTTTCTGAACGATATGAATATGACCAAGCAGGTAACCGTACGAAAATTAAACATGAAGGTGCGGGCGGAAAAGTAACAGAAACAAACTTTGTATATGACCCGATTAACCAATTATTAAATGAAGCACTACCAAACGGAACAACTAAATCATACACATATGATGGATTTGGTAACCGTACAAGTGTGAAAGTTGTAGAGAATGGAAAAGAAACAAAATCTATAGAGGCAACATTCTAATAAGTTTTACTTCATATATGTCGCTCTTGGGTTACAAAATTAATATAGTGATATTCGTTTTTTTAGGAATTAGTTTGTTTTTAGCTGGAATTTTTGAAAAAGAAAAGTAAAGTCGATTCGGTGTATTTCAAAATCTAAACAAATAGTTTGATTTTGGGATACACTTTTTAATTTTGAATAACTTATTACTTCTATAATCTGATTTTTTATTGTATGTTGCTATAAACAGGCTCTTATATATTTACATAAGAACCCGTTTGCATGTGTATCACTGTTTTATGTACAATAAAAGAAAAGCATCTTATGAGATGGGGAGAGGAAAACCCATGTCCAATCAACAATTAGTAAATTTACGAATTGATTTCGCTTTTAAACAATTATTTGGTACAAGTGGAAATGAAGACATTCTAATTGCTTTTTTAAACGCAATGTTACGAGATTCTTTAAAATCGCCAATTGTTGCGTTACAATTAGAAGATCCACATTTGCATTGAGAACATGAAGAAGATAAATTATCGATATTAGATATTTTAGTTACATTAGATACAGGTACGAAAGTAAATATTGAAATTCAGTTGAATAATGCTCACAACATGATTAAGCGCAGTTTGTATTACTGGGGAAGGTTATACACATCCCAACTTCAAAAGGGAATGCCGTATAGTTCTCTTCGGAAAACCATCACGATTAATTTGTTGAATTTCGTTATGTTTCTTAAATATGAAGCATTCCATACAATAGGAATCCTATGGAATCAACAGCAACAGAAAGTATTGAGTGATGATATTGAAGTTCATATTGTAGAGCTTCCAAAACTTATGCAACAGTGGCGGAATGAACAAGTAAATCCCTGGGAGGATTCATTTGTTCGTTGGTTATTATTACTCCCAGCGAATGAAGATGAACAATTAACCCAAACATTGGAGGATATTGCAATGAACCAAGATCCGATTTTACAAAAAGCAATGAATAAATGGGAACGTATGAGTCAAGATTCTTCTTTTCGACAAGCGTATGAAGCAAGGGAAAAAGCTCTGATGGATGAGGCAGCAAAGTATGCACATGCCCGTAAGGAAGGGATTGAAGAGGGGAAAATACAACTCATTCGTGGTATGAGTAAAAATGGAATGTTGATAGAAGATATTGCAAAGTTTACAAATTTACGCATAGAAGAAATACGAAACATTTTACAAGTCTAAAAGAGTTATGAAAATAAGGGATGTAAAAGTGTTGATTTAACGACATTTTTACATCCCTCTTTACGAAAGTGAAAGATCTTGTCAATGGTGTAGAACGCACGAAGACATTAGCATTTGAAAAACGACACATGAAACAAACATCTCAAGAACCAATAGAACAACTCAATACTTCTAATTTTACACAACAACTCCCCGCTAATTCATTTACACTCTATGATGACAAATAGTATTGGAGAAATATATTCCTATAGGGGAGCTTAAAACATCTTTTTTAGTAAAAAGGGATATTTATATGAAGAAAAAACTAGAGATATTGAAAAAACCTAAAAGAATTTTCATCTGAGACAGCAGAGGAAATGGATGGTGAAAATTAAATGAAAAATAAATTGTAGAAAGAAGAGCTGATATCAGCTTTTCTTTTTTATAAATATCTTATATAGTTGATTGTTATGCAATAAATATGCTAGATGGAGACGTTTGGCTCTATTATTCAGAATATCCTTTAGTTCAAATGAAAGATAAAAAATTTCATATGTCGTGGAATGAAATAAAGGTAACTATGGAAATATGGTCGGAAAGTTTTGCGGTTGCTCAAGATAAAGTAGTGTTCATTACTTAAGATAAAAAGTTGGTTGTTTATGATTTAAATAATAATCATGTGCATGATGTGAATCTTCGTAATGAATTAGGAGAACCGATTCAATTTGTTGCTTATTATAGCCGCGGATCTGTTATGTATTTTCAGATGGATGATAGGCTGTATTATGTTGATACAATTAATATATGAGATGATAAAAAAAGCGCACTCAACAATCTGGGTACGCTTTTTCATAACCGTTATATATTCCTCTTCATCAACTCCCCAACTTGCGTCGCAACACACTCAACATCACTATCAATTTCGTTTAACACGTAAGATTCTAAAATGCCCATTACAGCCGTTCCTAAAAATTTTAAAATGATGTGTTTATCGATGTTTTTATTTATTGATGTGTTTGTGTTTAACTTTTTCTCTATTTCACCCATGATGAAAGTTAATAACTTTTTTTGAAACGATAATGTGCTGTTACTTTTAAATAACGCCGCGAAAAATGGTTTGTGTTCTTTGAAGTATTCAAACCATATGATCGTTCCTTCTATAAACCCTTTGTTTTGTTTCTCATAGCATATTTCTTTTAATTGGTCTAAATGATCGTCCACAATTTTATCTAATAAATTGTACTTATCTAGATAGTGTAAGTAAAAAGTTTTTCGCCCGATGTTTGCTTTTTCGGCAATGTTTTTTACTGTAATTTCGTCGAAACCATCTGTAATTAACATTTCTATAAATGCCGATTGAATGGCGTTTTGTGATTTTATAATTCTTCGATCGATTTTCTCCATAGGGTGTTCCTCCGTTGTTGATACACATATTTCTGTATGTGTGTATTATGACCCAAATGCGTAAATATGGTCATTGAAACAAGTGGTTGCTCGCTTTATTATAAATATACACGTGAGTAATAACTCTCACAAGTGTAATATTAAAAATGAGATAAAGGTGGTTTTATATATGGCAGTTACGAAGAAAGATGTACGATTTTATGCAAGAGGTTTACAAGTTGCAGGCATTTTGAACATTCCCGAAGGTGCTGAGGAAAAGAAACAAAATCCAGCGATTGTTTGTGTGCATCCAGGTAGTAGCTGTAAAAATCAAACAGCAGGATTGTATGCGGAAAAGTTAGCAGAACAAGGGTATGTAACACTTGCGTTTGATGCGTCGTATCAAGGGGAAAGTGAAGGTGCACCGAGATATATGGAAGAGCCAGCTGCGCGAGTTGAGGATATTCGCTCAGCAGTAGATTATGTAACGACTCTATCTTATATAGATGAAGAACGTATCGGTGTGTTAGGTGTTTGTGCAGGCGGTGGTTATGCGGTAAATGCTGCGATGATAGAGCGCCGCATTAAAGCGGTTGGTACAGTTGTTGGTGCAAATATCGGTCGTTTAAATCGTGAGTCTAACCCGATTGGTGTGTTAGAGGCAATTGGTAAACAACGTACTGCTGAAGCATGTGGAGCAGAGGTAATGATTACAAATTGGATTCCTAAAAATCAGGAAGAGTTAGCGGCAGCAGGTATGACGGATATAGATATTGTAGAAGCAGTTGAGTATTACACAACGCCGCGAGGTCAAAGTGTGAACTCTCCAAACAAATTAAACTTTACGAGTATGGGATCGGTAATTGGTTTTGATGCGTTCCATTTAGCAGATGCGTTATTAACGCAGCCGCTGCAAATTATTGTTGGCAGCAAGCAAGGTGCATTCGGTTCTTATAAAGATGGTCATGAGCTTTATGAGAAAGCAGCTTCAGAGAAGAAAGATTTACTTGTTGTGGAAGGCGCGAGTCACTACGATTTATATGATCAGCCAGAACCAGTAAAAATTGCGGTTGAAAAATTAACAAGCTTCTATAACGAAAATCTGTAAAAGTAATGTTATTTTGAATTGCACCTCTAATTGTTAGGTTTGCATCTAGCAGTTAGAGGTTTTTATTGTGAAGATTGCTGTGCTTATTATTTACGCTATAAGTGCATAACAAGATATAATAGAAGAAATGAATAAGGAGGCTAGTTGTGAAGAATCTTCGTTATCTCAATATATTTACGATATTAATTATATACACATTACTTATGTTTTACATTGGCTGGAACGGCTGGGTTTGGCTTCATGCGGTATTTGGCTGGGAGTCTTGGGGATATTACGCTTTCATAGTTGGCTTCATTTCGTATGCGTACATTCTCGTGCAAGTGTTTAAGTTTTTGCCTTTCCTACGAACGATAGGTTCAATTTGGTTTGCGGTTATACAATACGCGCTTATGTTATTGCCGTTAGCAAATATTACAGTCTTTCTTTTACAGTTTTCAGTAGAGAAAGAAGCGGCAATTATTTGGACAGGAGCGGCTGTATTAGCTGCATTTATTTTTATCTTTGCGTACGGAGTATTCAACGCATATAGCCCAGTAGTTAGAAAGTACGAGGTGCACATCCCGAAAAAAGTAGAGGGACGTAAAAGTTTACGCATTGCGATGGCTTCTGATATGCATTTCGGTAAATTATCTGGCGTTTCGCATTTGAAAAGGCTTGTTCGTCATGTAAATGAAATGGAGCCTGATATTATTTTACTGCCAGGTGATATTATCGATGATCATCCAGGTGTGTTCATTCAAAAAAATATGGGACATATTATGAAACAAATGACAGCTCCACTAGGCGTATATGGTGTGTTAGGAAATCACGAATATTACGGACGAGCAGTTCCAGAATTTTTACAAGAGATGGATAAGATCGATATTCGTATTTTGTTAGATGAAGTGATTACCATTGAAGATGCCTTTTATCTCGTTGGAAGAAGAGATAAAACAGAACGAGACCGCCAAAGTTTTGAAAATCTTATGAGTACGGTAGATAAAACGATGCCAGTTATCGCAATGGATCACCAACCCTTTGAGTTAAAACAAGCAGCGGATGCTGGCGTAGATTTACTATTATCCGGTCACACGCACCGCGGACAAATGGCACCAAACCATATTGTAACGAGAAGAATGTACGAACTAGACTGGGGATACGTACAAAAAGGTGCATTCCACGCAATTGTTTCTTCTGGTTTCGGATTTTGGGGACCACCGCTTAGACTTGGAAGTAGGTCGGAGATTGTGCGGGTGGAGGTTACGTTTGAATAGTAGGATAGAGGGCCAGCTAATAACAGTTGGTCCTTTTTTCTTTAGTTTTTTCTAAAATCATATGTGTCCGTTTCTACATTTAATTTATGTTTATTAATCATCAATGTATGATCGTCTAACCATTTGACGGTTGCAGTTTCTTCACGATAATTCCAGTATATATTTTTCTTGTTCATAAACTTTTTATTATTTGTTACAAGCTCTCCTCTTATAGCATAGCTAGTTGTTGCTCCGCCATTATGCCTGTATATATGTAACGTATACGTTTTATCTGGTGAGTGTATGGATTGAATCTTTTCACCGCCTGAAAGCCCAGATAAAGTGAAGAATTTCCAATATCCTAAACTAATTAATACAATAATGATTAATAGAATGGTAAAGAAAATCTTTTTCATGTTTCCCCTCTTTCCCTTAATAGCTATATATGTATTAAATCAAAAAAGAATGAAACTAACAATATTATCCTTTTTGAACTAGAATATGTATGTTCCTATTTTTAACGTCCTGTTCACGATGTAAACGAATCCTTTCTCGTGCTTGATTTGAATGAGGTTCTTTATTTTTTCAATAAAAAAAGGCTCCACATAAGGAGCGCTCAATAAAAACAAATGAATTAAAACAAATAACAGACATGTATAATATACAACATTAGTAATTTAATATCAATATATTAAGATTTATTATTTATTTTGGTGTCAATTTCATAAAAGAGGTACGATTATAAGACGAGGTTGAAATAAAGGGGGATTACAATTGATCATATCAGATGTACTATACGGAGAACTTGAAGTGGATCAAGTGTTAGAAGAATTAATTTTAAGTAAGTCTGTGCAAAGACTTAAAGGTATTCATCAAACTGGCGCAAGTTATTTAGTGAACAAGGAATGGAATGTAACGCGCTTTGATCATTCAGTTGGCGTTATGTTGTTAGTGAAGAAACTCGGTGGTTCAGTAGAAGAACAAATTGCAGGTTTACTGCATGACGTATCACATACTGCTTTTTCTCATGTGATTGATTACGTTTTTGATAATAGAAATGAAAGTTATCATGAAGAGATATTTAGTTCTGTTGTGAAAAACTCAGAAATTCCAGCGATTCTTGCGAAGTATGGTTATAACTATGAAGATATTTTGTTAGATGATTCGAAATGGACGTTACTCGAGAGGTCAGCACCAGAATTATGCGCAGACAGAGTGGATTATACATTACGAGATATGTATACATATGGGTATGTTTCTTTAGAAGAAGTTCACAGTTTTTTAGAAGATGTCATCGCTGTAGATGGGAAAATGGTTGTTCAAAGTGTCGAAATGGCAGAATGGTTTACAGAAACGTATTACAAAGAAGTAATTGATTTCTTTATGAAACCAATGAATATTTACGGAAACGATATGTTAGCGAAAACGTTAAAGTTAGCTCTTCATAAAAAGGTTATTCATGCAGATGATTTCCTTCTTGAAGATGATGAGCTTATTTTGAAATTGCAGCAATGTAATGATCCAGAAGTACATGTTTTATTAAGCAAGGTCCATCCGAATGTAAAAGTAAAAGAAGATAAAAACGATTATGATTTGTATCAGAAAAATAAAGTACGTCTTATTGATCCGCCGTTACTTCGTGCAGGTGAAGTTATTTACTCGTCTGTTGTTTCAAAAAACATAAGGAAGATGAGTGAGGTCGCTTATGAAAAAGCAGTGAGAGGGATGTATGTGAAAGTGATTTCGGATTAAAAAGTAGAGCATCTAGGAGTGATGCTCTACTTTTTCACATCACTGATCAAACCAATTCCAAACCTCAATATCTCCAAGAGTCGCATAACGAACGTGAGGCGAGTTTTGTAATTTTAATAACTCTTTCGACGGTCCGGTAATGACGATCCCGTATACTTTTACACCGTTCTCTTTTATATACTCATAACGCTTATCTAAGTTCAGCTCTTTTTCAGAAGTCTGAGTAGTTTTACTTACAGTTTCTTTATGCTCAGAAAGAATACGCATCATTTCGATTACTTCATCTTCTTTTGTCTTCGGTCGTATTTCTTCATTATTAGGGAGATTTATATGTTCTGAAAATCCTATAATTTCTCCGCCACTTAGGATGAAATCTTCTTCATCTATTCTCTCTTGTCCCGTGTCTAAGGCGTACCATAAAGGAGAAGGCGGCATTTCTTGTGCTTCAAATGCGCTATATAGAATGGATTCGACTTCTTGTAAAGTGTAAACTTTATCGAAAGATATCGCTAATTCTGCAACGGTACCCTCATGTATCTTTCCAAGTGTATCCCAAACTTTTTTAGATGATTCTTTCAAAGAAGCTTCTTCCTTGATTTTTGGATGAACAAAGGAAAGTTTTTTGGAATAGGGTTTGTTTTCCCATGATTTATTTTTGACAGTTACAGATGATAAGAAACTACGCGTTGCTACTGTCCCAATTGGAAATTCTTTTTTGCCGACCGTTTTAAATAAATTCATTTCAGTTTCTGTACGGAAAAAGGGTTTAACCTTCGTACTACCTCCAGCGGAACGACTATTTGGAATGGTTGCTTCTAGTGCGAGTGCTGGAATTTCATCTACTTCAGTTAATTTTTTCATATTATAGAAGTAAAAAGCAGATGAAAAATGACCAACAAAATAGATTGCTATACAAACGGCAAGGAAAAAACTAACGGTTTGCCAACGCTGTTTCCATTTTATTTTCCAAAACGGGACTTTCAAATTTTGTGGTGGTAGTCTTTTCTTTATCGGTTCACTCTTCGCAAGCAATTCATCCAAATATACTTCACACTCTTCGCAAGTCTCGATATGACTTTCTAACTTTTCTTGTTCATCCTGCGTAAGCGTTCCGTTTTCATACTTATCCCATAGTTTTTTAAATTCTATACAACCCATCCATATCACTCCTTTATGCTTTTCGTTTCTTTTCGTCCTCGGTGTAATTCAATTTTCACCTTCGCTAGTGAGAGACCAGTCATTTCTGCTATTTCTTTATATGAGAATCCGTAGTAATCTCGTAGTAACAGGACATTTCGTCTTTCAAGGGGAAGAGAAGATAAATTGTCTAACCAACTAGCAATCTCATGTTTTACAAAATAAGAGTGCTCTGTACTTGGTACGTTCGGTAAATGGAATTCTGTAATTGTCGTCGTTTTATATCTTTTTTCTTTTCGATACCAATCGATAAAGGCGTTGTAGGCAATTGTAAATAACCACGGCCTAATTTCTTCTCCTTTGTAATAGTCAATATGGACGAGCATGCGGTAAAAGGTTTCCTGCATGAGATCTTCAGCAAAATGGGAATCTCCGGTTAGGGAGAGAAGATAGCGAAATAAATCTTGCATATGTTCTGAGTAAATTTCTTCTAATGATTGTTTACGTTTCACTACATTTCCCTCCCTTCATACATAACAACGAAAAACATATAAAAAAGTTACAATTTTTTATGGAATTATAGTAAAAAACGTCAAGAATTGGATAGGATTCTCTTTTATCATAATACATATAAGGCGGGTGAACAGAGATGGAAAGCTATGAAACACAAATTCAAAGGTCCATTGATTATATCGAGGAAGATGTAATGGAAAAACAGACGCTGCGTAAGTTAGCTCGCATTGCAGGTTTTTCTGAGTCGCATTTTCATCGTGTATTCCAAGCGTTAGTAGGTGATACGGTAATGGAGTATGTTCGGAAGAGGAGGTTAGCCCGGGCAGCTTATCAACTTTCTCATACGGATGAAAAAATTATTGATATCGCATTTGAACATGGCTTTCAATCTCACGAAACGTTCACGAGAGCCTTTAAAAAATTATTTCAAATGACACCGAGTGAATATCGAAAGCAAGAAATAGAAACACCGATGTATTACAGCGTGAATGTAAAGCAAAGAAAATTAAATCCGTATTTAGGAGGCATACAAATGGAATATCGTATTGTAAATAAACCAGAATTTTTAGTGGCAGGTTATGAACTGAAGACGACAAGTAAAGAAGGGAAAAACCATCAAGACATCCCAGCATTTTGGCAAGAATATTTACAAAAAGATCTTGGAACGACAATTCCGAATCGTAAAGATACGAGCCAATGGGTAGAGCTTGGATTATGTACTGATTTTAATTTAGAAACAGGGGACTTCACGTACATTATTGGAATGGAAGTTACAGACTTTGAAAATGTACCAAATGAAATTGCAAAGCGTACGTTCCCAGCAGCGACATATGCTGTGTTTACAACGCCGAAAGTTCCTCATGAAGAAATGGTATCGTCTATTCACCAAACGTGGAATGCTGTTTTCTCAGAATGGTTCCCGCATTCAGGCTATGAACATTGCGGCGTTACAGAGTTTGAATTATACGATGAGCGTTGTCACGAAGATAAAAGTGAGTTCGCTCAAGTAGAGCTTTGGATACCGGTGAAGAAGAAATAATAGAAAGAAAAGCGAGCCACTGAGTGGTTCGCTTTTATCATATAGGTTGCGGTATATGCCGATTTTTGTCGGTAAGTCGATATATCTTGAAAATCGCTGATATATTTTGAGTTGCGCTGATATATTTGAAAAATCGCTGATATAATTCGAGTTGCGCCGATATATTCAGAAAATCGCCGATATAATTTCAATTACTGACTCCCAAGAAAAAAGAAAAGACGCCACATAGCGCCTTTTCTATGAACGAAACGGAAACACAAGTATAATCGTTGTTCCTTTTCCTAGTTCGCTATCGATGGAAATCGTTCCGTTATGAGCATGAACGAGCTGCTTTGTAATAGCGAGGCCAAGTCCCGTTCCGATGTTGCTTTCTTCCGTATTTGTTCCTCTGTAATATCGCTCAAATAGAAGTTCTTTCGTTTTATCATCCATTCCTTTTCCATTATCTGAAATAGATAGTGTGAATGAAGTAGCGTTTTGCGAAAGTTTTACGATGACATTAGTCGTTTCATTATTATGTTTTACCGCGTTTACGAGTAAGTTTTCGATAATACGCTGGAACCATTTTTCTTCAATGAAATATTGAATTTTGTTTGAGCTTGGTACGAATTCAATATTTTGATTTTGAAGTGTCGGATTATTAATGAATTGTAATAATACTTTTTGGACGAATTGATTCATTTCAATGTTTACATGCTGCGCAGGAAGACTGTTATTTTTTAATTGATACGTTAAGCTTAAGTCATCAATTAATGTGGTCATATATTGAGATTTCTCTTTCATAACGCTGCCGAATTGCTGAATGTCACGATCAGTCCAGTTATACTGTTTTGATTCTAGTAATAATGCGTAGCCATATATAGAGCTAAGTGGTGTTTTTAAGTCATGGGTGAGACCGGTAATCCATTCTTCACGAGTTTGCTGCAGTACTTGCCTCATCGCATCATTTTTTTTGAGTGTAATAGAAAGGTGCTCTAGTGAATTTGTAACATCACTAAATAAGCGGAATGACCATTTTTCTTTACCAGATTTCCTGAACCTGATAGGTTTTCCTTTTTTACTAACAGGCTCTTCGTACTTTCCACCAGCTATGTTTTTAAGCCAGCGCATCGCATGTAATAACGGTTTTCCAAATTTATTACCGTACCAAATAGAAAGAATGACTAAATAAACAAATACGATAAGAAGGATTAATCCACATCCGATTAGAAACTTTTTAGCAAATACATCGTCTATTTCATCATCTGGGTAGTAGTACTCATTTTTGGCAGTTACAACGAGAAGATGATTGCTATTTGTGTCATAAAAGCTAGACGTGTTTTCCTTATGATTCCACGGCTCTTTTTCGCTAAGAGCGGCTTGTATAACAGAAAATGTTTTTTTCTTTCCGTTTGGATAGGAGAATACTTCTTCGCCAACGCTATTAAAAACTTGAAGTGTTGCTTTTTCTTTAGAAAGTAACTGTTTTTCTTCTTCTGTTAATGTGAACGAATCTGTAGATACAGAAGGGTGCGTTTTCTGGATTGTTTTTAGTAATGCATTGCTTTTTAACATACCACCGTAAATAACAAGTACGTTTTTTTCTTCTAATTCAATTTCCCAATATGTAAATGTATAAGGACTTTCTATGTGATTCTGTATATACGAGAATAAAGATGCTTTCGTATAAGATGTCGGTACGTCACTAGGTGTATTAAAGTGATAGAGAACTTTTCCGTTTTCCTCTACAACTTGAATCCAATCATTTTTCTCTTTAATTAAGTCTTTTACTTCAGCTTTCACCGAAATATCGCCATCTTCTGAAGAAATGTATCTTGCAATCATAAAATTTTCAGCATCTGGAATGTTCGGTTCGTATGAAGTACTCGTAACAAGAAAAATTAAATACGTGAATGCAGCTACTACAGCAATCAGTAATGTAACTAAAACAAATACGTGTTGCATGATAAACTGGATAATAAGTCGTTTATTAAAGTTCATATCGTCACCCTACTTTGTAATGAACTTATAGCCAAGCCCGCGAACGGTTTTTATATATTCTGGTTTACTTGGGTCTTGTTCGATTTTTTCACGTAGTTTTCGAATGTGGACCATAACGGTATTGTCATCGCCATTGTAGGCAGGTGCTCCCCAAACTTTCTCGTATATTTCTTCTTTTGAAAATACGTAGTTCGGATTCTCGCAAAAGAAGAGTAATAGCTGAAATAGCTGGGCGGAACATTCGACAACACGCCCATTTACTGTAAGCTCTGCGGAATATCGATCAATTTCAAATCTGCCAAATGAACTAGCGTGTGCTTTTTGTTCGTGTGGCATGACTTGCTTCATATGTCTTCGGAGTTGTGCTTTCATACGAGCTACCACTTCAAGTGGGTTAAATGGCTTCGTAATATAATCATCTGCACCGTGTGAAAATCCAGATATTTTATCTAAATCAGATGTTTTAGCTGTGAGGAAGAAGATAGGGCAATCTGTTTTTTGGCGAATGATTGGACAAATATCAAATCCAGATTGTCCAGGAAGCATGACATCTAAAATAATTAAATCGTAATCGTTTTGCTGAGTAAGAGATAAAGCCATTTCAGCTGATGTTGCAGTTGTAATATGAGAAAAACCTTCCTTTTCAAGAATGGTAGTTAGTAATTGTAAAATTGCTGTTTCATCATCAACGAGCAAAATATTTGCTTCATACATAAAAAATCCCTCCTAATTTCCTCGAATATCATATCATCTTTCGGTAACTTATGGAATTTTTAAGGAAATTTTAAGGTTTTCTTTCTCAAAAAATTAAGAATCAAATGATATGATAAAAGTAACATAGGGGAGGAGATGAGTGTGAATCCGTTTCAAACGATGCGAGCTAGATATTTTTTAATTGTATTTGCACTATTAACTGTAGTTGCAAGAGCCAGTAATGAATTGATAGAAAATACATTTCATATGCAAAATTCTACTTTTATAAATATTCTTATATTCTATATCCTGCCGATTACGTGGATTTATTTTGATTATAAAAAACACCGTGTTGCATTTTCATTATTTATTAATAGAAATGAAACATTTAACCTGGTGCAAGTTTTATACATTGCACTTATGTTAGCCGTGTTTAGTTATGGATATCTTATTTTGTACATGTATAGTTTTGCATGGATTACACCGGAATTTATTATGAACGCATTACGTGAACCGGTTATTGATAGCACAGGGGGATATGTATATCAAGTTATTATGGTCGTATTTATCGCACCAATTATTGGTGAATTTGTTTTTCGGGGATTTTTACTGCAACGCTTTGCGGCAAAATGGGGAACGAGTATAGCGATCATTGTAGTAGCGATGTTGTTTGCGTTGTTACATGTTGATTTTCTAGGCGCAGTAGTATTTAGCGTTGTACTATCAATCGTATATATTCGTACGAATAGTTTACTCATGCCAATTGCTATTCATATGTTAAACAATGCACTTGTAATCGGCGTCTCTTTTCTAATAAATAAAGAAGAGATAATGAGTTTGGCAGATTTCTCAAATTATACGACGTTCTTTCCAGGGCTGATTATTTTTATAACGGGATTAAACTTAGTACTCATCTTTTTATTTGTTAACCGCAAATATTGGAATAAAGAAATGCCAGCTATATATGTAGAGCCGGAAAAAAGCTTTTCAGACGTAGTGGGGAGTAAATGAGATGAAGAAGACGATTGAAAAAATATTGAAAGACATTATAGATGCTACGTCTATTACAGATATGTGTGATAAAAGCGTTTGTCATTGGCTGCAACCTGTAGTAGATACGATTGTGTTTCCGGAGTATTACTTATTTTCTAGTACGCATGTAAAAGAAAATATTATTTCTCTTCTCATTGTGTTAGGAGTTTTACTACTATTTGGTCTAATTGTAGAAGAAATGATGAAGCGCATCTTCAGAAAAAATGAAGAGAAGTATATGTGGATTCATAAAATATTCGAGAAAGTAATAGTGGCTTTCCTTTTGTTTTACCCCACTTTAATGGGCAGTAAGATCCCCAACTCAAAATGCAGCGAAAGCAAAGAATTTAGGTGGGGGATCAACTGCCCATAAAAGTCCGATTGGTTCAACTAATAATCAGTGGGGGATGAAGAAAACCCCCACTGATTAAAGTTTCACTTTATAGTATGAAAACAATCATTTACTTTATAGCTTTGAAACATCATTCATTCTAAATTTGAAAGGGATGTATAAAATTATATGAATGAAACGATATCATCAAATAAGTTTTTTTATTTGATTGTGCTTAGTATAGTACTGATAACGACAGTTAATGTTATTCTTCGCTGGGAGGAAGCTTATTTCTTTATGTATTTAGCACTTCATTTGTTAGGGATTCTATGTATCAGTGGCGGAGTAGTTGCTGAAAAAAAGAGTGAAGAAAGCGTTAATTATATGTGTGTGACTGGTCTTATTTTACTTTTAGCTGTACAAGGTATTATAAAATATAGTTCTTTTTCTTTACAAGATTTTAGCTTATTAATGGATGTACTTCCTTAAGGGGGCGCGTTATGTTATCTAAGAAGCAAATAGGATATGTACTAGTTTTAATTGGATTTTTTACGCTTATTGTAACGACTTTATTTTTTCAAGACTATGAATATATAAGCTATATAAAAGGCGTTGGTTTAATCTGTTGGATTGTAAGTACGTTTCTTATCCCAGAGTATGAACCGAAGAAAGTGTCTAAAGGTAGGTAAAACTCTTCTTTATGTAGAAGAGTTTTTTTATGTAAATAGAGGGTTCTCGAGCAATTCGCGTAATAAGCTTGTTCTAATTTAGCATGTACGAACTTACAATAATAATAGACAGGCAGCATAGAGGAGGGAATAGCGTGAGGAAGGTTATTGGGTGGTCGCTTTTTTTGTACGTTGGGTTTGCGTTATTTATATATTGGTATTTATTTGGATGGAGTCATGAATTGATTCCGGACATGTATAAAGGAACGAGTGCAGATCCAGAAACGTTTATGAATGCAAGAGAGCTTACGCTAAGCCAAGATTATTCGCGCGTGAAAAATTTATTGTATTTTTTAGCAACGCCTCTTGAATGGATTATTTTATTATTTGTACTTGTGCTCGGTATTTCAAAAAAGTTTGAGAAATGG
Source organism: Bacillus sp. CD3-5 (assembly GCF_006349665.1). Lineage (NCBI taxonomy): Bacteria > Bacillati > Bacillota > Bacilli > Caryophanales > Bacillaceae > Bacillus > Bacillus sp. CD3-5. Next base: position 19,592 of record NZ_VEPX01000010.1, read on the forward strand.
TCGAAGGAAACGACGAAAATAAGTGTCCTGCAAGTTGCGATTTATTTCTTTTATTTATCACTACTTACAACAGTCCTTGCCTTGCCGATGCAATGGATTAGCCGAAAAGTTTCCGTTGATTACGGCATTTCAACGCAAAGTACACAAAGCTGGATAAAAGATCATGTTATCGGTTTTTGGGAGAGTTATGCGACGATGTTAATCGTAGTTACCGTTCTGCTATGGCTTATCCGTAAATTCCCAAAGAGATGGTGGTTAGCTGGATGGGCGCTCTCTGTTCCGTTTACAATCTTTTTAACATTTATACAGCCTGTCGTTATTGATCCACTTTATAACGACTTTTCGACGCTGAAAAATAAGGAATTAGAAACGAAAATTTTAGCGATAGCAGATAAAGCGGACATTCCTGCTAAACACGTGTATGAAGTAAATATGTCAGAGAAAACGAATGCGTTAAATGCATATGTAACAGGAATTGGCCCTAACGCTCGTATTGTAATGTGGGATACAACGCTTAAGCAATTAAAAGATAAAGAGATTTTATTTATAATGGCCCATGAAATGGGGCATTATGTTATGAAACATATATATTGGGGCGTTGCGAGTTATGTATTGTTATCGTTTATAGGGATGTATCTCATTAGTCGTATTATCAATATGTGTATTCGAAAATGGGGAGATACGCTGCAAGTTTCAAAAGCAGCATGTTTCTCAATTTTACCTTTATTTTTCTTAATTTCTTCTGTACTCTCTTTTGCATCACAGCCAGCAACAAACTATGTTTCTCGTATAGAAGAACGAGCGGCAGATCAATATGCTTTAGACATGACGAAAGACGGGAAATCTGGTGTAAAGACGTTTCAATATTTATCAAAAACGAGTTTAAGCCAAGTAAATCCGCCTGCTTTAGTAAAGTTTTTCTTATATACACACCCACCAATTTTTGAAAGAATTCATGCGTTTGAACAATATGAAAAAGAAAAGAAGCAGTAGTGTACTGCTTCTTTTCTTTTGGGTTATTCGAATTTTGGAAAATTATAGTGTATAATATATGGAATATTCAGTGAAATGTTTAGGAGGTTAATATTTTGTTTCATTCAAAATCAATGCCGGCTATAAAAATGATCCTTTCGATGTCTATTTTTGGATCAATTGGATTTTTCTCTGTTCAAACAGGTTTACCGTCTTTTGAATTAGTATTCGTTCGTTGCATTTGTGCGACAATATTTTTAGCATTATGTTGGCTCGTAACAGGACAATATAAAAGTGAGCAATGGAATAAAAAAGAAGTCATGCAAATATTAGCATGCGGTGTATTTCTCGTTTTTAACTGGGTATTTCTATTTAAAGCATTTGAAGTTATGTCGATTACAATTGCAATTTCAGTTTATCATCTAGCACCCATTATCGTATTAATGATTGGTAGTATCGTATTTAAAGAGAGACTTACAATGTTTGCTGTTTTGTCCATTGTCATTTGTTTTATTGGAACCGTTTTAGTAGCTGGAGTAGATGGAAGTCTATCACTTGAAAAACTGATGTCATCTGGCATGGTATGGGCACTACTTGCGGCACTATTTTATGCTTTTACTACTTTACTAGGAAAAGGAATTCAGCATACGAGCGCATATGCGATGACATTTTTACAAACATTTTTAGGTATATTTTTATTGCTACCATTCGTAGACTTTGGCAAGTTTCAAGGGTTAACAGAGATGAACTGGATGATGATTACAGCGACAGGTCTTATACATACGGGATTTGTATATTACTTATTTTTTGACAGTTTAAGAGATTTATCGACGAGATTAATTTCTGTATTAGTGTTTTTAGATCCTGCGGTTGCAATACTATTAGATACAGTCTTTACCGGGTTTAGACCGACTAGTATGCAAATAGTAGGAATTGTTCTTATATTTGTTGGAATGGCATTTACTTTTCGAAAAACGAAGGATGAAAAAATAGTAGTAGAAGAAAAATTATATTCTTAATTGTAAATAATTAGGTTGAAATGAATTTATAATTTTCAGATTCATTGTATAATATAATTTGCAGTCTAATAAAGTAGCGGTAGGAACGGGAGATGGCAAGTTCCAGCCTGAAATGCTCGTTACACGTGGGCAATTTGCAAAGTTTTTACAAAGATCAATTGATAATTCTCCAGCGAAAATGGAATAGATAAAGAGAAAGCTCATAATTTGTGGAAGAGGTATCTTTCGCTCATTATGAGCTTTTGTTAATAGAGAGGTTACTATTGTCGTATGTTGTAGTTAAGTCGATATAATTGCATTTTTTGTCTAGAAAATGAACTCTTAAAACGTGAAGGATTTCTTTTGAAAAAAGTAGAATATTTATATTATAGAAACACCTTTACATGAATACAGGAAAGAAAATTAGTTTGCGTACAATTCGGTATAAAAATTGAAATTGAGAGCGAATTGGCTCTCCTTTAGTAGTGATTTTCACAATAATAGATTTTTTAAATGTAATATATTGCATAAATGGTGCAAAGGCAACATATGTAATATTGGAAAGGATTTCAGTCTATTATTTTCCGTTTTTTAAAATGGAGGTAAAGGGGAGAGGGCAATGAAGAAGAACATGTTACGTATAATGGCAACGGTAACTATTATGGGTGGTTTGTTTGTTAGTACGAATGTTCCCAACGTAAAAGCAGAAGAATATCCAGAAATGATTGTGTTTGATGATGTTCCAGTAAACTACTGGGCATATGACGATATAATGGATGTAGTATACAATAAAGTAATGTTAGGGTATGGAAATGGTAAGTTTGGTGTAGGTGATAATGTAACAAGAGAACAAGTAGCAGCAGTGCTGTATCGTACATTGAATTTGAAAAGGGAAGGACCTTTAAAAAATCCATACAAAGATATTTCTGAGAGAGCAACAATGTTTTTAGATGAAATTTTAGTATTAACAGAGCATGGTATTTTTAAAGGTGATGAAAAAGGAAACTTTAGACCAACTGCACCAGTAACACGCGCAGAAATGGCACAAATTCTTACGAATGCATTTACATTTAAGGTGAAGAAGAACCATACATTTAAAGATGTACCAGATAATCATTGGGCAAAAAATGCGATTAGTGCACTACAGTCTAATCATGTCATAGTAGGAACAGGAAATGGGCGATTTGAACCGAATAAAGTTGTAACACGTGAGCAATATGCAACGTTTTTAAATAGAGCTGTTTTTTATTTTCCAGTAAAAGATGAAGATTATGAATGAAAGTTAAAGTATAAGGACGTTTAAGTTATATCAATATAATATATATTTTAAAAAAAGCGCGGGAATTCCACGCTTTTTTCTTATTTAAAATTATTTGTAATTATATCGATTTTCTATTCGTAATTTAGTTTTTCAATTTTATTGGATAAGAAGAGATTGAATAAAGTGACTTTTTATTGTTTAAATATACGGTTTAGTAACTTTATTATTAATAAAGTGTAAATAAAAGTATGTGAAATATAGTTCATAAATTAGACAAAAATCACATGGAAATTATATTGTTACACTTCTGTTAATTCTTTATATTAGAAAAAAATATGTTTTTAGGGAGAGAATACTTTGAAGAAAAAAGTTTTAAAAGTAGTAACAGCTTTAACAATTATGGGTGGAGTAGCATTTAGTGCTGAAGGGACTACAGCAAAAGCTGAATTAGCTGCAAAGCCACAACAAGCAAGTCAGGCATTCTTTAAAGATGTACCAGCAGGACATTGGTCTTATGAAGCAATTCAAACTTTAGCAGAACAAGAAATTATGCTTGGTTATGGAAATGGGATGTTTGGTTTTGGACATAACGTAAATCGTGAACAAGTAGCAGCTTTAATTTACCGTGCACTTAATCTTGATGAAGAATTTGGTGAAGATGAGGAACTAGAAAGCCCGTATAATGATATTGTTGATGATAAATCAACGATGTTTCCTTTTGAAGTGTTAGCAGTAACGGAATTAGGTATCTTTACTGGTGATGAGAAAGGAAACTTTAGACCAAAAGATACGTTAACACGTGCAGAAATGGCGCAAGTTCTTACGAGAGCATTTGGATTAGAAGTAAAAGGACCAGCAAAATTTAAAGATGTACCAAAGGGACATTGGGCAGAAAATGCGATTAATGCAGTAGGTTCAAATGGTATTTCAGTAGGAGATGGGAAGGGTAACTTCTCTCCGAACATGAAAGTAACACGTGAACAATATGCACAGTTCTTATTTAACGCAATGTTTGAATAAATAATAAAGAGGAGTTAGTGTTGTATAACACTAGCTTCTTTTTTTATGTGAAATGCCGGTGAAAGAATACAGTTTTAGAAAAAACGATTAATTTTTCAAAAAAAACTTCCTTTTCTGAAGATTTGTTATATAATATAAAACATAAAATCAAATCTGTTATAAAACAGTTTAAGAAGGGGATGCTAATATGTCGACGCAAACTTCACGGGTTACACTCGTGGGAGAAATGTTACCAGCGTACAACGAAATATTGACACCTGAGGCGCTTAGGTTTTTAAAGGAACTACATGAAAATTTTAATGAGCGCCGCATAGAACTTTTACAAAAACGTGTGAAAAAACAACAGAAAATTGATGCAGGAGAGTTTCCGAAGTTTTTAGAAGAAACGAAGCACATACGTGAAGCGGATTGGACAATTGCCAAATTGCCAAAAGATTTAGAGGATCGCCGCGTAGAGATTACTGGCCCAGTAGATAGAAAGATGGTTATTAACGCTTTAAATTCAGGAGCACATCTTTTTATGGCGGATTTTGAAGATTCGAATTCACCAACTTGGGAAAATGCTATTGAAGGTCAAATAAACTTACGAGATGCAGTAAAGGGAACGATTTCACATAAAAATGAAAACGGAAAAGAATATCGTTTAAATAGTAAAACAGCTGTATTAATTGTGCGTCCAAGGGGATGGCATTTAGAAGAAAAACATATGCAAGTTGACGGAAAGAATATGTCTGGTAGCTTAGTAGATTTTGGACTTTATTTTTTCCATAATGCGAAAGCTCTTTTAGAAAAAGGAAGCGGTCCATACTTTTACTTACCGAAAATGGAAAGCTATTTAGAAGCAAGATTATGGAATGATGTTTTCATATTTGCTCAAAAATATATCGGTATTCCAAATGGAACGATTAAAGCAACGGTGTTACTGGAAACGATTCACGCTTCGTTTGAAATGGATGAAATTTTGTATGAGCTTAAAGATCATTCTGCTGGGTTAAATTGCGGAAGATGGGATTATATTTTCAGCTTTTTAAAGAGTTTCCGCAACCATAATGAATTTTTACTTCCAGATAGAGCGCAAGTCACGATGACGGCGCCGTTTATGCGTGCGTATTCTTTGAAAGTCATTCAAACGTGTCATCGTCGTAATGCACCAGCTATTGGAGGAATGGCAGCACAAATTCCAATTAAAAACAATCCAGAAGCAAATGAAGCAGCTTTTGAAAAAGTACGTGCGGATAAGGAGCGCGAAGCTTTAGACGGTCATGACGGGACTTGGGTTGCCCACCCGGGACTTGTACCAGTCGCGATGGAAGTATTTAATCACATTATGAAAACGCCGAATCAAATTTTTAGAAAACGTGAAGAAATACATGTTACAGAAAAGGATTTATTAGAAGTACCAGTGGGAACGATTACAGAAGAGGGGCTTCGCCTGAATATTAGCGTAGGTATTCAATATATCGCATCTTGGTTAAGCGGACGGGGAGCAGCACCAATTTATAACTTAATGGAAGATGCAGCAACAGCGGAAATTTCTAGGGCACAAGTATGGCAATGGATTCGCCATGAAGGTGGAAAATTAAATGATGGCCGTAATATTACACTTGAATTAATGGAAGAGCTAAAAGAAGAAGAGTTAGCAAAAATAGAAAGAGAGATTGGTAAAGAAGCCTTTAAGAAAGGGAGATTCCAAGAGGCGACAACGTTGTTTACAAATCTCGTTCGGAATGATGAATTCGTACCATTTTTAACATTACCGGGTTATGAAATTTTATAAAGTGAAACTTTAATCAGTGGGGGGAGGGGTATCCCCCATTGATTATCAGCCCTCACCAATCGGACTTTTACGGGCAGTTGGCTCCGACCTAACTTCCTTGTATTCGCTGAATTTTGAGGTGGGAGTCTTACAGCCCGTTAATGTGGGATAAAAAATGAAAAGGGGATGGAACAAATGAAAAACGAAAGAATCGAGAAATTACAAGAGAGCTGGGAGTTAGATACGCGCTGGAAAGGGATCACACGTCCATATTCGGCAGAAGATGTAATTCGCCTGCGCGGGTCAATTGATATTGAACATACGTTAGCGCGCCGCGGTGCTGAAAAGCTGTGGGCGTCGCTTCATACGGAAGATTATATTAATGCACTTGGCGCATTAACAGGAAACCAAGCGATGCAGCAAGTAAAGGCTGGGTTAAAAGCAATTTATTTAAGTGGATGGCAAGTAGCAGCAGATGCAAACCTTTCTGGACATATGTATCCAGACCAAAGTTTATATCCAGCAAATAGCGTACCTGCTGTAGTAAAACGAATTAATCAAACGCTTCAACGTGCGGATCAAATTCAGCATATGGAAGGAAGCGGTGATACAGATTATTTCGTACCAATTGTAGCAGATGCAGAAGCTGGATTTGGCGGACAATTAAACGTATTTGAGCTAATGAAAGGTATGATTGAAGCAGGCGCATCTGGTGTACACTTTGAAGATCAATTATCTTCAGAGAAGAAATGCGGTCATTTAGGTGGAAAAGTATTACTACCAACGCAAACAGCGGTACGTAATTTAATTTCGGCACGCCTTGCTGCAGACGTAATGGGAGTACCGACAATTATTGTTGCAAGAACAGATGCGGATGCAGCAGATTTAATTACGAGCGATATCGATCCTGTTGATAAAGCGTTTATTACAGGAGAAAGAACACCAGAAGGATTTTACCGTACGAAAGCAGGTCTTGATCAAGCGATTGCACGTGGTTTAGCATACGCTCCTTATGCAGACCTCGTTTGGTGTGAAACATCTGAACCAAATTTAGAAGATGCAAAACGATTTGCGGACGCAATTCATAAAGAGCATCCAGGGAAATTGCTTGCATACAATTGTTCCCCTTCATTTAACTGGAAACAAAAACTAGATGAGAAAACAATTGCGAGCTTCCAAAAAGAAATCGCATCTTACGGTTATAAGTTCCAGTTCGTAACACTTGCTGGATTCCACTCATTAAACTACGGCATGTTCGAATTAGCACGCGGCTATAAAGAGCGCGGCATGGCAGCGTACTCTGAACTACAACAAGCAGAATTCGCAGCAGAAAAATACGGCTACTCTGCAACTCGCCATCAGCGAGAAGTAGGAACAGGTTACTTTGATGAAGTAGCACAGGTGATTACAGGTGGTACTTCATCAACGACAGCATTAAAAGGATCTACAGAAGAAGCACAATTTACGAAATAAAGGGAAACTTTAATCAGTGGGGGTTTTCTTCATCCCCCACTGATTATTAGCCCTCACCAATCGGACTTTTAGGGGCAGCCCGACCCCCACCTAAATTCTTTGCTTTCGCTGCATTTTGAGGTGGGGGTCTTACTGCCCATTAAAGCGGGATAAAAGGAAGAGGCCCCCTTTTTGAAGGGTGCCTCTTATTATTTTTCGCACGATTCGAGAGTAAATAAAAATATATCGACGATTCGACAAAGAATATCGAATTACCAACAAAAAAAGACAATATGATCAAATCCACTCAGCTCCATAATCACGAATAAACTTCATATCTTTTTCATAATGTTCTAAATGTCCTTCGTCAATCATTCTTTGGAAATTTATGTCGCCTTCGTTTGCTTTTCTTTTCATATATGTACATAATGCTTCTAGACGTAGTAGTACCATACCTAAGTAATCTTCATCCATACTTTTACCGTAGGACTGGACGAATAATTTTATTCTTTCTTTCATACGGTCAGCATGTTGTGCCGATTCATAATGAATTGCCTCGCCTGATTCTGTATAATACACTCTACTTAAAGGCACACAAGTATACAGTGTATAAGCGATATCCCAAATTCTTGGTCCAGGAGCAGCAACATCGAAATCAATAATACCTACAGGTTTCTCGTTATTAAAAATAATGTTATATATAGCAAAATCATTGTGGCATAAAACCTCAATGTTATTTGGGGTATGGTCCATAGGTTTCCAATCATCTAATAACGGAAAGTCACTTACAGCATCATGATAAAGGCGAAGCATCTTTGCTATTTCTTTTAACACATCATTAGATCGCATATATTCTTTTAAAGGATAATTTCCAGCATCTCCTTCAATAAAAGATAAAATCTCTCTATTTTTCTCATCTATACCTAAAAACTTTGGTGCGTAATGAAAACCTTTGTTTTCTAAATGCTGTAATAACTTATGAATTTTTACACTGTCTGGCTTCAATTCTCGCCGAACAGTATTTTTAGAACGATATACGTTTGAGACGTTTCCCCCTGTAAGCTTTTCTTCGTTTGTGTAGTTTGACATTTCATCCCCTCCAGTAAGTACTGTCAGATTACATTTTAACACTTAGAAAAAGGAATATAGTGGCATTCGAAAGATTTGTTTATTTTTATTCAAATAAGATATTGATAATTGCATACGTGATTTAATGTGTCAGTTATTTTCAAAAAAGATTGTACATTTTATTTTAATGTGCTATGATAATATCAGTTGAATAGTTAAATTAAGCAATCCATATATTATCAAGTGCTGAAAACGAACGAGAAAAAGTATGTGAGAACTAGTTTATGTTTCGTATTTGATAATGTGTGGATTCTTTTTTTAGATAGGAAAACTAAAAATTTAAAAAAATGTATTTTCTTAGGAGGAAATAATTATGGCAGTAACAGGACAAGTAAAATGGTTTAACAACGAAAAAGGCTTCGGTTTCATCGAAGTTCCAGGCGAAAACGACGTATTCGTACACTTCTCTGCAATCGAAACTGAAGGTTTCAAATCTCTAGAAGAAGGTCAAAAAGTTAGCTTCGAAATCGAAGAAGGTAACCGTGGACCTCAAGCTAAAAACGTAATCAAACTATAATTTTATAGTTGATGATGGAAAAAAGGATGGCTAATGCCATCCTTTTTTTAGGTTGTGGAGAAAGTTTTCCCAGAGCCTGTTTTTATATCTAAATCTCTTTTTCTATGTTACAACGGGTGAAAAATTATCTGGAATGCGTATTAGTTTCTGTAGAAGAATTAGTTCAGCAAGAGCATTTGCTGCGTATGATAGTAAATAATTATAAATTTGTATTCTCTGTTGAAATGGGGAAATCTTTTCCAGATAGACCTTGAGTAACATCTTTTTTGTTAGCATTGTTGTTAGAATTTTGTTCGTCTTGAGATGATGTTTCTAACATTTGTTCTTGCTCCTTACTAGGGGTATTCAGAGCATCTGATGGGACGCTATTAATCTGTTGGCTTAATAGACTTTTTTTCTCCATATTATACAGCTCCTTTTTGGAATTAGATAAAAAACTAATGTAATCATAAATAATCACTTACATATTTTGTGTTTTGAAGTGGAATTATATACAAAACTTATATTGCAGATTTAACGAGTTAAAAAGTTGCTAGTGATGTATAAAGGTGAAGTTCTTAATAAAAATGGGTAACACGTACAAGTACTTTTTAACGTAGTGGATCATTTTTAATCATGTTTTTTGTATGTAGTAATATTAAAAAGGGGATACAAGGACACCCGGAAGAAAATAGGAAGAAGAGCAAAAGGCTTCCAAAATAGAAAGCCTTTTACTCTTCTTTTTCAACTTTTTTCTTCTCGCATTTCTTACATTCAGAGCATTTCGATTTACGAAAAGGCTTTGCAAAAAATAATAGAATGAAAAATAAAGCGAATATAATGCTAGCTGAGTTTTTCACGATTACGATGTTGTTATTTTTCATGTGAATCGTTGGTTGCATTTCTTTTTCTTTCATAGTGGACCTCCATATATTGGATTTTTATTTTAATTATAGCAAAGTTAATTGTCTTAATGATGCGAAATGAGGAAGTAGTTGTAAATATTTATAGGTAGTATAAATAGATTTTGTATAGGTTTATTATTATAAAAACAATATATTTTTATTTTATAATTTAAAAGGCGTTTGACAAATAATAAAGTATTGTAAAAAAGCGGAATCTGTAAGCCATTTCCTTTTCATAGATGCTAAAATTATACATGCAGCTGCTAATATAAATAGAAAAAAGGAGATAGTGGAATATGGAAAGTAAAGTAGAACGCTACGTCGAAAACTATGTTGTAAATAAAAATACAATGGCCTTACTTCCTGTAATTCTCAGTGAAAAGAAAATTGTTACGCGAGTTGTTGAAGTGCAAGACTCTTTTTTCGTATTTCAAAAACCTCTAGATATTATAGAAAGAAGTTGTCGCAAGCATGGTTCTAGTTTCTTAGGCAGAAAAGAAGGAACGAAAGAGTTAACTCACATTACACATAAAGCACCAATTGCGATTAGTCCGACCGATCAACTTTATTTTTTCCCTACCTATTCGTATTCTAGAAAAGAGTGCGCGTGGTTATCTCATTTTTATATTGAAAGCAATAAAGAATTAAAAGATGGAAACCTTATTATTCGATTTATAAATGGCTTTGCGGTGAAGTTAGAGATATCGAAAACTAGTTTTGAAAATCAACAAAATCGTACTGCGAAATTGCGTACTGAGTATGAAGATCGTAGGAAAAAACAAGGGAGCCCTTGTTTTAAAGAGATTGATCAAAGGGATGAATCAACATTAAGACCAGCTTATGAGAAAGTGTATTTTGTTAGAGAAGAGGATGTATGAGAGGAAAAGGATGGGGTGACTCATCCTTTTTGATTTCATTATATATCCAGTTTACGTTGTAAGATTTATAAACAAAACGAGAGAAATGTACAAACTTTTTGTTCTCTAAGGGCTTAAGATAATATAAAATTACAATATAATGGTAATTATCCTGTGTACTTAATATAGTGTGAACATATATCATGTTACATTTGTGAAGTACATAATATTTTTTTCATACTGTATAAAAAGGAGATGGTATGTTGAAAAGGATTATGTTATTTTGGGCGCAATATATTCTTGTTTTGCCTATATTATTGCTTACCTTTATGTTTACTGGTTTTGTTGGTAGTCAGTTAATGATAGGGGCTGACAAACGACATTTTATATTTACGCCTCAAAATGCTACAGAATATAGTCAAATTAGTGAAATTGATAAATTACTATTTTCTTTTTCAATTCAACCAGTTGTCACCATAGTATTTCTTCTATCGATTGTGTACGTACTGACACTGCTTGTTTTTCAAATTATTGAATGCAAGAAGCAAAGAAAGATATTACACAGTTTGCAATATATGATTCTTATACCAATTGTTATTTACTTATGGTTAGGGATAACACAATTTTCCGCAGTTAGTTTAACTTGGATAGATAATTGGAAAGATTATCTTATATTTACTCCTGCAACTATAACGAATGAGCAAGATATATATATGGTTGATAAGTTTCTATACAAATTTCGAATGTTACCTATTCGAAGTACGGTATTAATACTATCTTTTATTTATTTGTTAATACTTATTGTGATTGACAGTGTACGTGTGCTAAAAAAATTGCGTGTAAGAAATAGTCAATAGCAGAGGGGAATTGTTTGAAAGTAGAATAATGATCCGTTGCTACTTATTTTCGTATAGGTAGAAATAACCTTACGTGCAGTAAGGTTATTCTTATGAAAAAGACTAATTATTACTTTCTGTATTTTCTTCTTTTTTAACCATTGAGTGATAATTTTTGGGTGCGTTGTCTAAATTAACTTCATATCCTGTCGAATATTGATAGATTATCATAGCATAATAATGAAGGAATTCTAATGAAGGATATGGAAACTTAATAATTACATCTCCATATGTCGTATCTACCATTTCCTCTTTCATATAAGCGATGATACAGTAGAGGTAGTACTTAGAGTAAAGGGGTAAAGTGTAGAATGGATTTTCAGACAATCAAAGAGTATTTTTCACCAGAAAATATGGATCATATTGTTGAAAGTTATAAAGCATTCGGACCACTGCTTGGTATTGGTTTACCGATGATAGAAGCGTTGATTCCAGCATTGCCACTCATCGTATTTGTATTGGCGAATGCTGTTGCATTTGGATTTTGGCTCGGTTTTCTTTATTCTTGGCTTGGATCAGTAATGGGTGCCTTACTTGTTTTTTTCATAATCCGCCATTTTGGCCGAAGTCGTTTCTTTTCTTTTGTGAATAAGCATGAGAAAGTACGAAAGGCAATGGGATGGATTGAAAGGAAAGGGTTCGCGCCGATTTTCGTCATCTTTTGTTTTCCGTTTACACCGTCTGCGCTTATAAATGTTGTTGCTGGTTTATCACGCATTAGTGTAAAACAGTTTGGCCTTGCGCTCGCGTTCGGAAAGCTTGTGATGATTTTTATTTTAACGTATATCGGTCATGATTTAATGTCATTTATTCATAATCCGGTGAAATCAGTCATTGTAGCGATTGGTATTTTTATTTTATGGTATGTCGGTAAGAAAATTGAAGTAAAGTTAGAACTGCATTAAGAATAGTCTTCTTTGTAAAGGAAAGCTTCATTATTAAAGGATAAGGGGAGAAGCGGATGAAGAAAACTTTGAAAAAAGAAGGCATAGAGTGGATACGAACAATTTTAATTGGTGTATTATTAGCTGTATTTTTTCGAACGTTTTTCTTTTCAACGTATGTTGTAGAGGGGAAATCAATGATGCCGACATTGCAAGATGGCAATATGCTCGTTGTAAATAAGGTGAGTTATCAAGTGGGGGACTTGAATAGGTTTGATGTTGTTGTATTTCATGCGAACAAAAAAGAGGACTACGTAAAACGAATTATCGGTTTACCTGGGGATCATATTGAATATAAGCATGATAAACTATATATAAACGGACAATTCGTGGATGAACCTTATCTAGAGAAATATAAGAAAGAGATACATGGACGACAACTAACAGGTGACTTTACGCTAGAAGAGTTAACGAAGGAAAAAACGGTGCCACCTGGATATATTTTTGTAGTAGGTGATAACCGCCTCGGGAGCTGGGATAGTAGACATTTTGGTTTTGTAAAAGCTGATACAGTTGTCGGTAAAGTTGATTTACGATATTGGCCAATTCAAGAGGTGCAAACGAATTTTTCAAAAGGTTGATATAATAGGTGGAAGTATAGAAAAAGACAAACTACTCCGTTTGTCTTTTTTCGTGTCCTATAATACAATTATAGTAGCAAACTAACGTTCGTTATGTAAGTGAAAGGTGGGGTTACATGTCACTTCGATTTATCATTGGTAGAGCGGGAAGTGGAAAAAGTACACTTTGTTTACACGAAGTGCAAGAAGAGTTAAAGCAGCGTCCAAGAGGGGAAACAATATTATATCTTGTGCCAGAACAGATGACATTCCAAACGCAGCAGGCGTTAATTGGTAGTGAGGATGTTAGAGGTTCTATTCGGGCACAAGTTTTTAGTTTTTCACGATTAGCGTGGAAAGTATTGCAAGAAGTTGGCGGAGCGAGTCGTCTTCACATTGATGAAGCGGGCGTACATATGTTACTTCGTAAAATTGTAGAGTCTCGTAAAGATGGATTATCGGTATTCCAAAAAGCAGCGGAGCAAAATGGTTTCTTTGAACATCTTGGCAGTATGATTGCGGAGTTTAAACGATATAACGTGACGCCATCAAACGTATATGAAATGTGGCAACAATTAGATGCACATAGTAGCAGTGCTGAACAAAAGCTATTAGCGAATAAAGTGTATGATTTACAGTTATTATATGATGATTTTGAACGTGCTTTAATCGGAAAGTACTTAGATTCAGAAGACTATCTGCAATTGCTAGTGGAAAAGCTTCCGCAGTCTGAATATGTAAAGGGAGCTGAAATTTATATAGATGGCTTCCATTCGTTTTCACCGCAAGAACTAGAAATTGTAAGACAGCTTATGATTTGCGGTGCGAGAGTGACAATTACATTAACGATAGATGAAAAAACGTTAGCGCAGCCAGTAAATGAACTAGATTTATTTTATGAAACGACGTTAACGTATGAAAAAATAAAACAAGTAGCGCGTGAAGAGAAAATAGAAATTGAAAAAACGCTTCCGCTTATGGAACAACCGCGTTTTCATTCTCCAGCATTAGCGCATTTAGAAGCTCATTATGAAGCGCGTCCGAATGAGAAATTTAACGGGGAAGCAAGTGTAACGATTCATACAGCCGCGAATTTACGAGCTGAAGTAGAAGGCGTTGCTCGTGAAATTCGTAGACTTGTGGCAGATGAAGACTATCGTTACCGAGATATTGCAGTTCTTCTTCGTAACGGAGAAAGTTATTACGATGTAATGCGGACTCTATTTACAGATTATAATATCCCGCACTTTATCGATGAAAAACGCCCGATGTCACATCATCCGTTAGTAGAATGCATTCGTTCTGCACTCGAGATTATTAGCGGGAATTGGCGTTATGATGCAGTATTTCGCTGCGTGAAAACAGAGCTTTTATATCCATTAGACGTAAGAAAAGAAACGATGCGCGAAGAAATGGATGAGTTTGAAAACTACTGTTTAGCATACGGTGTACAAGGGAAAAGATGGACTTCTGAAGATCCCTGGATGTATCGCCGCTATCGTTCTCTTGACGATACGAACGGGATGATGACAGACAGTGAACGTGAAATGGAAGAGAAAATAAATCGATTGCGTGACGTTGTAAGAACGCCTGTTATTCGTATGCAAAAAAGACTGAAGCGTGCGGGAACGGTTATGCAAATGTGCGAAGCTGTTTACTTATTTTTAGAAGAGCTTGACGTTCCGAAAAAATTAGAAGCATTACGTATTCGTGCAGAAGAGAGCGGAGATTTCTTATTTGCGACAGATCATGAACAAGTATGGGAAGAAGTAATGAGTCTTCTTGATACGTTTGTTGAGATGCTTGGCGAAGAAAAAATGTCACTTTCTATGTTCACAGACGTTATGTCGACAGGTCTTGAGGCGCTTCAATTCGCAAACATTCCGCCGTCATTAGACCAAGTGTTAATTGCGAATATTGATCGTTCTAGATTATCAAATGTGAAAGCAACATTCGTCATTGGAGTGAATGAAGGTGTGATTCCAGCAGCACCGATGGATGAAGGTATGCTTTCTGATGAAGAAAGAGATGTTCTTAGCGCTGCAGGTATTGAACTCGCACCAACGACGAGACAGACTTTATTAGAAGAACAGTTTGTTATGTACCAAATGGTAACGAGAGCAACTGAGAAATTATACATTTCATGCCCGCTTGCAGATGAGGAAGGAAAGACGTTACTTGCTTCTAGCTTTATTAAGAAAATAAAAAGAATGTTCCCTGATGTGAAAGATACATTTATTACGAACGACGTAAATGATTTATCACGTTCGGAACAAATTTCATATGTAGCAACACCAGAAGTAACGTTGTCATATGTTATGCAGCAACTTCAAACGTGGAAGCGATATGGATTTGAAGGCAACTTAGACTTTTGGTGGGATGTATATAATTTCTACGTTACTTCAGATGAATGGAAGCAAAAAAGTAGCCGCGTATTATCAAGCTTATTCTACCGAAATCGTGCGCAAAAGCTAAGTACAGCTGTAAGTAGAGATTTATACGGAGACAAAATAAAAGGAAGCGTTTCTCGTATGGAATTATTTAATCGTTGTGCGTACGCTCATTTTGCGCAACACGGTTTATCGTTAAGAGAGCGTGATATTTTCAAACTTGATGCGCCAGATATTGGGGAACTATTCCATGCAGCACTGAAGAGAATTGCGGACAGGCTATTACGTGAAAATCGTACTTGGGCGGATTTATCAATAAAAGAGTGTGAGCATCTTTCTGCTGTAGTAATAGAAGAGATTGCACCGTTATTACAAAGACAAATTTTATTAAGTTCAAACCGTCATTTCTATTTAAAACAAAAACTACAACAAATCATTTTCCGTACGTCAATCATTCTTCGTGAACACGCGAAATCAAGTGGTTTCGTACCAGTTGATTTAGAAGTACCATTCGGTATGGGCGGTACAGGATCGCTTCCGCCGATGGAATTCTCATTACCAAATGGTGTAAAGATGGAAGTTGTCGGCCGTATTGACCGTGTTGATAAGGCGGAAGATGAAAATGGGACATACCTACGTATTATTGACTATAAATCAAGCTCAAAAGCGTTAGACTTAACGGAAGTGTATTACGGATTGGCACTTCAAATGTTAACGTATTTAGATGTTGTTACTTCAAATGCACATACGTGGATGAAAAAAGGCGGTACAGCATCACCAGCGGGTGTATTGTATTTCCACATTCATAACCCAATTGTTGAGGTGAAAGGTGACGCATCTGAAGCAGAAATTGAAAAGGAAATTTTAAAGAAATTCAAAATGAAAGGTCTCGTATTAGGAGATGCTGACGTTGTTCGTTTAATGGATAATAAACTTTCAACAGGAAGCTCTGATATTATTTCTGCTGGTCTGAAAAAAGACGGTAGCTTTAGTGCGCGTTCAAGTATTGCAAGTGAACAAGAGTTTAACGTCCTGCAAAAATATGTACACCATACGTTTGAAAATATCGGAAAAGACATTACAGAAGGTGTGATCGATATTGCCCCTTACAAAAAAGGAAATAAAGCGGCGTGTACGTTCTGTAACTTCAAATCGGTTTGTCAGTTCGATGAATCACTTGAAGATAACCAATTCCGTACGCTAAAAGATATGAAAGATAGCGAAGCGATGGAGAAAATTAGAGAGGAGATTGGCGGAGAATGATAGAAAATTGGCCTAAAAAACCAGAAGGTAGTCAGTGGACAGATGACCAGTGGAAAGCCGTTGTAGCGAACGGGCGTGATATTTTAGTTGCGGCTGCAGCAGGATCAGGGAAAACAGCAGTATTAGTTGAACGTATTATTAAAAAGATTATTAATGAAGAGAATCCAGTCGATGTCGACCGCCTGCTCGTTGTAACATTTACGAATGCAGCGGCGCAAGAGATGAAAAACAGAATTGGGGAAGCATTAGAAAAAGTATTAATTGATGAGCCTGGCTCTCAGCACATCCGAAAGCAGCTGAGCTTATTAAATAAAGCTTCCATTTCAACGATCCATTCATTTTGTTTACAAGTTATTAGAGGATACTATTACATGCTTGATGTTGATCCTCGTTTCCGCATTGCGAATCAAACCGAAAATGAATTGTTAAAAGAAGAAGTGTTAGATGACATATTAGAAGAAGAGTATGGAATAGAAGATAATACGATATTCTTTGAACTCGTTGATCGTTATACGAGTGATCGTAGTGATGATGACTTACAGCGTATGATTTTAGCGCTTCATACAGAATCAAGAGCGCATCCAAATCCGGAAAAATGGCTTGATAAATTAGTAGAAGCATACGACGTAGAAGGAAAGACAATTGAAGATTTAGTGTATGCTTCTTACTTATTAGAAGATGTGAAATTCCAGCTTGAAACAGCAGAACAGCATATTCGTAAAGCAACCGAACTCGCAATGCTTCCTGACGGCCCGACGCCTCGCGTTGAAACCTTGCAAGCTGATGCAGTTTTACTTGGAACGTTATCATCAGCTGCTCGTGAATCGTGGACAAGCGTTTATGAAGCGATGCAAAACGTATCGTGGCAAACGTTAAAGCGTATTAAGAAAAGTGATTACAATGAGGATATTGTAAAACAAGTAGACTCTCTTCGTAATAAAGCGAAAGATGAAGTGAAGAAATTACAAGAAGAGTTATTTAGCCGTAGACCTGAAAGTTTCTTACGAGATTTTCAAGATATGCATCCTGTATTAGAAAAGCTTGTTCAACTTGTAAAAGTATTTACAGAGCGCTTCCAAGCGATGAAGCGAGATAAAGGAATGGTCGATTTCACAGATTTAGAGCATTTCTGTTTACAAATTTTAAGTGAACAAAGTGAAAATGGTGAGATGAACCCATCAGCAGTAGCGCTTCAATATCGTAATAAATTTGCTGAAGTATTAGTCGATGAATATCAAGATACGAACTTCGTACAAGAATCGATTATTAAATTCGTAACGAAAGATTCTGAGAGTGAAGGGAACTTATTCATGGTAGGTGACGTGAAGCAGTCGATCTATCGTTTCCGACTAGCAGAACCAGGCCTGTTCCTAGGAAAGTATAAACGCTTCACACAAGAAGGATTGGGCGGCGGAATGAAGATAGACTTAGCGAAAAACTTCCGTAGTCGTCATGAAGTGTTAGCGGGTACGAACTTTATCTTTAAACAAATTATGGGCGAAGAAGTTGGAGAAATCGACTACGATGCAGACGCTGAATTAAAGTTAGGTGCTACCTATCCAGAAGGTGAAGATGTAGCGGCAGAACTACTATGCATTCAGCAAACGGAAGAAGAAGTGCAAGAAGGTGAAGAAGGTGCAGAAGTAGAAAAAGCGCAACTTGAAGCTCGCCTTATGGCGCAGCGCATTAAAGCGATGGTTGATTCAGGTTATGAAGTGTATGATCGTAAAACGGATAGTATGCGCCCTGTACAATACCGCGATTTCGTTATTTTACTTCGCTCGATGCCGTGGGCGCCGCAAATTATGGAAGAGTTAAAGCTGCAAGGAATTCCAGTATACGCTGATCTTGCGACTGGTTACTTTGAAGCGACAGAAGTAAATATTATGATGAACGTATTCCGCGTGATTGATAATCCGATGCAAGATATTCCGCTTGCAGCTGTGCTTCGTTCACCAATCGTTGGATTAAATGATGAAGAACTTGCGACGCTTCGTGCTCACGGAAAGAAAGGTTCGTTTTATGAAGTAATGAGCTCATTCTTAAAAGGGGCACCGCTTGAGGAAGAAAAAGAACTACATGATAAATTAGAGTGGTTTTATAATTTACTGCAAGGATGGCGTGAATTCGCGCGCCAACAGTCACTTTCTGATTTAATTTGGAAAGTATACGGTGAGACAGGTTATTACGACTTTGTTGGTGGTTTACCAGCTGGAAAGCAAAGGCAAGCGAACTTACGCGTACTGTATGACCGCGCAAGACAATACGAAGCAACATCGTTTAGAGGATTATTCCGCTTCTTACGTTTTATTGAACGTATTTTAGAACGCGGTGATGATATGGGTACGGCAAGAGCTTTAGGTGAACAAGAAGATGTCGTTCGTATTATGACGATTCATAAAAGTAAAGGATTAGAGTTCCCAGTCGTATTCGTAGCGGGGCTTGGTCGCCGTTTTAATACACAGGACTTAATGAAACGTTTCTTACTTCATAAAGACTTTGGTTTCGGTTCACAATTTATCGATCCTCGTAAACGAATTAAATATACGACATTATCGCAACTTGCGATTAAGCGTAAAATGAAAATGGAATTAATCGCGGAAGAAATGCGCGTATTATACGTAGCGTTAACGCGTGCAAAAGAAAAGTTAATTTTAATTGGTACAGTTAAGGATGCAAATAAGGAAATGGAAAAATGGCTTGATGCGAGGGAGCATAGTGAATGGTTATTACCAGATCATATACGTGCCGGAGCGTCTTGTTATTTAGACTGGATTGCACCTTCATTATATAGACATCGTGATAGTGAAATGCTTCTTGAATTAGGACAAGGAAGCATTCCGGCTGAAATTTATGGATACGACACGAGCTGGAAAGTAGAAGTTGTTGACGGTAACACGTTACTCGCGCCAGAACCGGTTCAAGAAGAGAAACAAGAATTGTTAGAAGCACTTCGTGAGAAAAAGGCCGTTCCCCTGCAAAGTGAACGGAAAGAAGAGGTGTACGATAGATTAATGTGGAAGTACGGATATGAGGAAGCGACATCTCATCGTGCGAAGCAATCTGTTACAGAAATAAAGAGAAATTATCAATCTGAAGAAGGTAGCGATAATGCCTTTATTAAAAAATTACGTGCACCAATTCAAACACGTCCTCGTTTTATGGAGAAAAAGGGATTAACATATGCAGAGCGCGGAACAGCAGTACATGCCGTTATGCAGCATGTTGATTTGAAGAAGCCGATTACAGAAGAAGTGATTCGGGAGCAAATTGCTGGAATGGTAAATAAAGAATTATTAACATTCGAGCAGGCGGAAGAAATTGCGATTGAAAAAGTAATTTCATTCTTTGATAGTGACCTAGGTAAAAGGGTATTAGCGGCGAAAAGTGTTGAGCGTGAAGTACCATTTACGATGATGCTTGCAGCAGAAGAAGCATATCAAGATTGGCAAGGGAAGAGCGGGGAATCCATTCTTGTCCAAGGGGTTATTGACTGCATGATCGAAGAGGAAGACGGTATTACGTTAATCGACTTTAAAACGGATACGATTGCAGGAAAATTCCCAGGTGGATTTGATCAAGCGAAACCAATTTTAGAAGAGCGATATAAAGTACAACTTTCGTTATATGCAAAAGCGCTCGAGAAAAGCTTACAACACCCTGTGAAAGAGAAATGTTTATACTTCTTTGATGGCAACCATGTTGTAAAAATTGAAGAATAGAGGGACTTGAAAATGAAAACGGAAAAAACGTTAAGAACGTGTGAAAAAGGACATGAATATTATAAAAGTAGCGATTGTCCAACTTGCCCAGCTTGTGAGAAAGAAAAGAAACCTAAAACAGGGTTTCTTTCACTTCTTTCATCACCAGCACGAAACGCGCTAGAGCATCATGGAATTCAAACGATAGAAGAACTCTCAAAGTATAGTGAAAAAGAAATTTTAAAACTGCATGGTATGGGACCTACGTCTATGCCAAAGCTTAGAAAGGCTTTGGAGGAGAGCGGGTTATCATTTAAATAAAAGAAAAAGTAGGAGATATTCTCCTACTTTTTTTACGCTGTTCCAATCTGATCTTGATCGGCCACATCAGAATCAAACGTATTTGTTGCACTAACACCGTTAAACGTATTCACGACAAACCCGACATTGGAAGCTCCGGATCCGTTATACGCTTTCGTATTCTCTTTCGGAGACACATTATAAAAATCCCCTAAATTGAAAGAACCATTACTGTTTTGCACGACGAGATTTCCAACAACAGAAGGCATACCATCCACCTACTTTACTAAACTTTGTAATTACTATATGAATTATTGTGCGGAAGGTTCATCTGTAATATATTGGCGAATTTGCATAATACGAGAGTTATTAAAAACATAATCAACATTTCCAATTTGAAATCCACCAGAGTTTAAAAGTGTGCGCAATTCAACGTTATTCACTTCAATAAAAGGACACTCATTTATAATGTTTAATTTTACATCTGTCGTTCGTTTCGGGATTGTAATGTATTCATCTGTAAAGATTTCAAATGCATCTAAGCGACCTTCGTCTTTTATATAACAAGGGAATTCCCGGTGAACGGCAAGAGCTCTACTTTTTAATTCCATTTGATTTGCATCCCCAACTTGAAATACGGCAGCAATCCCTAACGAAACAATAGAAACATTTTGGACAATAGACACGTGATGTAACATAATTTCTCAGTCTCCTTAACCTGGAGTAGGAGGGACATCTGTTACTAATGGCACAAATGGACCCTCTGTAACAGTTTCAAACGGCGTATCAAGAATAGAAGATAGAATGAGGAAATTTGCATCCCCAATTAAAAAGAGTGCGGACGACGATACACCGTTCATTTTAATCTGTCCGACTTTGAACTCGCGGTTTACAACGTTAAGGTTCATACATACTTACTCCTTTCGGAAATTGCCCGGTATGTGTTGAATAAAAGAGAGGAAGGCTTTGTCGATATCATGTTTCATAGCTTGAATAATGATATCTCGTAAATAATCTGGATCTGTTGAAATCCCTTCATGTGATTGTGCTTGTGATAAATAATAAGGAAGTCTATGCTCCATCTGTTTCTTTATGTCGTCAACCATCATTTGTCGATACATTTCATCGAGCGGCGTTCTCTCTTCTTGTTCAAAATGGAGAATTCGATTATATGCTTCTTCATCTAAGTAACGATGCATTTCCTGAAGGATACCTTGGTAAAAGTCTGGGTTTGTATCTGTTTCAGGATTGACCTTCAAAGTTTCCGTGTCAACTTGAAAATCCTCAATTTGTTGTCCTTTTGTTGAAAATGGATTTAATCCAATATTTAAAGTGCCATTTAAATTTTCTACTTTTAATTGATCGAATTTATATTCCACTTTTCCTATAGAAGAGGAGGGGCGACTTTTTAATTCATTAAGCTCTTCTTGTAATTGACGAACTTGATCTTCTAAGTTAAGAATGGTCGCTTGTTGTGCTTGAAGAGCTTGTTGAAGTTGGTGTAAGTAAGTATATATATCTTGATTCATTTGTGAAACCTCCTTTTCAATAGGGAGGGTAAATATATTCCTACTATATATTTATGACAAGGATGTCTTAAGAAGAACTAGTTGATGGTTTGATAGAAATAATTTGTCCTTTTGCCTGTAATGGGCGAAGGGGTTCTGTAAATCCGCCAGTATTTGAGAATTTAGATAGGGCTTTAATACTTCCGGCAGTACCAATTTGGAATACAGAAGAGGTTGTAATGCTATCAATTTTAATACTGTTAATGATGATGCTTTGGTTTACATAAAAATTCAATACAATCGCCCCCTTTAAGTTGAACCAATTATCGCTTGATCAACGACATCTGAATCATTAACAGTCGTTGCGCTTTGATAATTGTAGACAGAAACGTTATCTCCAACGTTAAAAGAGCCGGCCCCCGCAAAAGCACGTGAATAACTAATAGGCCTAATCGCAAATACATCTCCAATATGAAAAATACCACTTGATCCAATATTGACGATACGAATATGTCCGACCATAGCTGGCATACAAAACACCTTTCGTTTTTAAAATTTTCTTTTCTATTATTGTATGGGCGTTTTCAATAAAATGTGTGTTTTTTTGAAATAAAAGAAACACACACGTTATTGTGTGTGCGTGTCGAGTGTTTGGTTAGGATGAATATCCGTATGTACATGCCAAATTACATTTAAGAGCCTGTCCAGTTCTTGGCTACAATCCACTGTTTTTTGAGAAGTCATTCCGTAGCGTTCAGCAAAATAAATCATTTTTTCACGTTTTTTTTCAATCGCTTGCTCAAACATTGAAATCGGCTCCATCTCTAAATGAAATTTTTTGTATATATGTAGTACATATTATACAAAAACTTCATAAAAAAGAAATGCATTCGCTAAAAAAAGTAAAATTTCTACATTTTATGCCAAATGATAAAGAAGTAACGAATAGGGTATGAGAAGAATATTGTAAAAATTAGCGTGTATGAGAAGGTTTTTTTCTTACGGATGCGAATACAATTAAAAGGTATGAGTTTTAGGATGGAGAGTGGAAATATTGCGTTTGGTAACGGCGAAAAAAGAAGAAAAGGTATTTGTAGGTATTGTGGATGAAGAGGAAGAAAAGGTATTGCACTTAAGAGAAGCGCAAAGGCAAAAGGGAGAAAAGGTTACAATCCCCATTACAATGTTAGAGTGTATTGAAAGAGGAACCGAATGTTTTGAAAAAATATGTGATATTGTAAATTGGGCGAAGGAAAATGAAGGGGCGGCGTATTATCCGTTAACTGAGGTGAAAATATTAGCACCGATTCCAAGGCCGAGAAAGAATATTTTGTGCGTTGGAAAAAACTATCGTCAACATGCGATAGAAATGGGCGGAGTAGAGTCAATTCCAGAAAATATAATGATCTTTACGAAAGCGCCAACGACAGTTATTGGAATGGATGAAAAAATTAATAGTCATCCCCACGCAACGAATGAATTAGACTATGAAGGAGAACTAGCTATTGTCATTGGTAAGCGAGGGAAACAAATAAAAAAAGAAAAAGCGCTTGAGCATGTTTTTGGTTATACCATTATAAATGATATAACTGCTCGTGACATTCAAAGGAAGCATAAACAATTTTTCCTTGGAAAAAGTTTCGATACATTTTGTCCGATGGGACCGTATTTAATTCATAAATCGATGATTAGTGCGCCAAATGCGTTACACATTGAAACGATAGTAAATGGGGAAGTAAGGCAAACTTCAAATACAAATAAAATGATTTTTTCAATAGAAGAAATCATTTCAACGATAAGTAAAGGAATGACGTTAGAACCAGGAGATATTATCGCAACAGGAACGCCAGCTGGTGTTGGCAAAGGTTTCACGCCACCGAAGTTTTTGCATGCGGGTGATGAAGTAGTCGTTACAGTAGAAGGAATTGGTACTTTGCGAAATGTAGTGAAGTGAAGAAAAGAGCTATCTTATGAAAAGATAGCTCTTTTCTATGGTCTTGGGTGATAGAGGTAATCGATAACGGAAAAAGTGTAAAGACCAATGACTGCAAGTGTACAAATGCCAAATAGTATAACCGTAAGTGCGCTTTTTTCTCGTCCAAAACCAATAATAGTAAGAATAACAGTAGTCCAAAATGATGCTTTCAGTAGTGTGAATGTAGTGGGAGTTGAGTAGTGACTAAGCAATGTTACAGAAAGTAGGAAGCCAAAGAATGTAACGAAAAGAAAAGATGTAGCTAAATAGTTAATATGTTTGCCATATCTTAATAACATATCGCACCTCCTTTGTGATTTTAAAATACAGAAAATTACAATTTAATTTTAGTATAAATCAATATAAAAAGAAAGAGGTTGTCCTAACGTGTAGAACAACCTCTCTATTATTACGATAATACAGCTTTAATTTTTTGGAATGCCCACTCTAAATCTTCTTCAGAGATTACTAGAGGTGGTGCGATACGAATTACATTTTCGTGTGTTTCTTTACATAACAGTCCAGCTGCTTTTAGTTGTTCACAGTAAGGACGAGCTGGTTCGTTTAATTCGATACCGATAAATAAACCTTTACCGCGAACTTCAGTGATCATTGGGTTATCAATCTCTTTTAATTGTCCAACTAATTTTTCACCTAATTGAAGAGAACGCTCTGTTAATTTTTCTTCTTCTAACACTTCAAGAGCCGCGATAGAAACAGCACATGCAAGTGGATTACCACCGAATGTAGAACCGTGAGAACCTGGCTCAAATACACCTAAAATGTCGCGGTTTGCTGCTACGCAAGAGATTGGGAACACACCGCCGCCAAGTGCTTTACCAAGTATGTACATGTCAGGAGTTACATTGTCCCAGTCACAAGCAAATACTTTACCAGTACGTCCTAAGCCAGTTTGGATTTCATCTGCTACAAATAAAACGTTTTCTTTTTTACATACTTCAAAAGCTTCTTTTAAGTAACCAGCTGGTGGGATGTTAATTCCTGCTTCACCTTGAATTGGCTCTAAAATGAATGCTGCTGTGTTTGGTGTAATTGCAGCTTTTAACGCTTCTAAATCACCGTAAGGAATTACAACGATGCCAGGAAGCATTGGACCGAATCCACGCTTGTACTCTTCGTTTGAAGACATAGAAACAGCACCCATTGTACGTCCGTGGAAGTTATCTTCACAAACGATGATTTCAGCGCGGTTTGCTTCTACTTTCTTCACATCATAAGCCCAGCGACGAACTGTTTTAATTGCAGTTTCAACAGCTTCAGCACCTGTATTCATTGGAAGTACCATTTCTTTATTAGTTAGTTTCGCAACTTTTTCGTACCAAGGACCTAATTGATCGCTATGGAAAGCACGAGAAGTTAACGTAACACGATTAGCTTGGTCAATTAAAGCGTTAATAATTTTCGGGTGACGATGACCTTGGTTTACTGCAGAATATGCACTTAATAAGTCCATATAGCGGTTTCCTTCAGGATCTTCTACCCAAACACCTTCTGCTTTAGAAATAACGATTGGAAGTGGGTGATAGTTATTTGCCCCGTATGTGTCTGTAAGTTCGATAATATCCTTAGTTTGAATCATGATTGTTCCCCCTTTTGTTATTACAAGAAGTTTGTAAATACTCTAAATATTATAGCATTTAAATGTAAAAAAGCGAAACATTTCCTGAAAATAAATGAACATGTTATCATATAGAGTGAAAAAGTGTGAAAAGAGGAGGTAAGGGATACGATGGTACATATGCATATTACAGCATGGGCGTTAGGTTTAATTTTATTTTTCGTTGCGTATTCACTTTATTCAGCAGGAAGAAAAGGGAAAGGTGTACATATGGGGCTTCGCCTAATGTATATCTTAATTATTGTGTCAGGCTTCATGTTGTACATGAGTATTGTGAAGACAGCAACAGGTAGCATGCACATGTGGTACGGCATGAAAATGTTAGCTGGTATTTTAGTTATCGGCGGAATGGAAATGGTTCTTGTAAAAATGAGCAAAAACAAACCAACAGGGGCGGTTTGGGGCTTATTTATTGTTTCGCTTGTCGCGGTAATTTATCTTGGATTGAAATTACCAATTAACTGGTACGTGTTCAAATAAAAATAAAACCACCTTATAATCTCAAAAACTTGGGAGATAAGGTGGTTTTTTATTTTATGTCGCATCAATATGAAACTCTTCTCCGTTTACTTTCGTAAAACGAAACATATTTTTATTTGACGCAGCATGACGAACAAAATGGTGCTGCAATGTACAAATCATCTCTTCGTTATCAAACAAAAGAATATTAACTCCTTCGCATGCTTCTTCTTTCGGTAAGAAAGATAAATAATTATGACAATACATGCAATCATATAAAGAGTAGTGAAGGGATTGCAATGCCTCTGTTAATAAGGCAAAGACAGAGTCAGGTAACTCCTCAAGCCATTCCGTATAACTAAGAAGTAATTTTTTTCGAATTCGTATCATTTCCCCGTTTTGCAAGTGGTGCTGTTCGTTGGCGATTTGTAATATATCTTGTTCATAGAAACGAGCTGGTAGCCAGTTGTTGTTATATAAAATTTCAAAGCCATCACCGGCAATATCTTCTAATAAAAATGCTTCCTCATTTTCATCATCAAAGAATACCCATTCATTGTTTATATATTCTACATTACCGACTGTATGAGCGCGGGGCTGGTTATATAAAATATGTTTACGTTGTATCATACACGATTTCTCCTTTATGAAAAGTAGTTATCTCTGTTATAGACAGTTCGTGCATTCTTTATAACTAGACACATCCGGACATAGGCGGGCATACAATAAAACACGTTTTACTGAGTGAAAATGCTATTCCATATGTGGATAGTAGGTTATCGTCAAGTTTGTCATTTTTTTGATCCGCACTTTTAGAGTGGGGTTACTGTACGTTCAAGAAAAGAAATAAGATGGAAGGATGATTTATATGTGCGGGATTACAGGATGGGTGGATTATAAACGCTCATTAGAAGGAGAACGGGACATCGTTACGAAGATGGCTGAGACGTTAGCGAAGCGTGGCCCAGATGATAATAAAGTTTGGATTAAAGGCAATGTCGCATTTGGGCATAAACGGTTAATCGTTGTTGATCCTGAAGGTGGTAAACAGCCGATGACTTGTTTAAAAGATGAAGCAAATTATGCAATTTGCTATAACGGCGAACTTTATAACACGGAAGATATTCGAAAGGAACTATTAAGAAGAGGATATACGTTCAAAGGTCACTCTGATACGGAAGTATTGTTAGCTTCTTATATCGAATGGAAAGAAGAATGTGTCGATCATTTAAACGGTATATATGCGTTTGCTGTATGGGATGAACAGAAAGAACAAGTGTTTATTGCGCGTGATCGATTAGGGGTAAAACCACTATTTTATAAATATGACAGTGGGCGATTACTATTTGGTTCAGAGTTAAAAGCGATATTGGTGCATCCAGATGTGAAGGCGGAAGTGACGTTAGAAGGATTATCTGAAATATTCGGCCTTGGACCATCTAGAACGCCTGGTCACGGTATATATGCTGGTATAAAAGAATTACGTCCAGGTCATGCGATGACATTTTCAAAGAACGGTTTATGCATATGGAGATATTGGAATGTAGAAAGTAAAAAGCATGAAGATTCCTTTGAAGAAACAGTAGAAAAAACACGCTTTTTATTACAAGATTCGATTACAAGGCAGCTCGTTTCTGATGTACCATTATGCACTTTTTTATCAGGCGGTGTAGATTCAAGCGCTATAACAGCAATTGCTGCAAAAGAATACGAAAGATCGGGAAAAGGTCAATTACACACGTATTCGGTTGATTACGAAGATAATGACAAATACTTTAAAGCAAATGCGTTTCAGCCAAATTCAGATGCACCATTTATTCATTTGATGACGGAGACGTTTCAAACGATCCATCATCGCTGCGTCATTTCAAATGAACAATTAGCGCAGTATTTAACAGAAGCGGTACTCGTTCGTGATTTGCCTGGTATGGCAGATATCGATTCGTCATTATTATGGTTTTGCCGCGAAATTAAACAAGATTTTGTCGTCGGTTTATCTGGGGAATGTGCAGATGAAATATTTGGTGGTTATCCGTGGTTTTATAGAGAAGATGATTTACAATCGAGCGCATTTCCGTGGATGCGTTCTACAGAAGCGCGTGAACAATTGCTAAAGAAAGAATGGAGAAATAAATTAAATTTACAACAATATGTGCAACAACGTTATGAGGAATCGATTCAAGAAGTTCCTATTTTAGATGGGGAAAGTCCGCTAGAAGCGAAAAGACGCCAATTATTTTATTTAAATATGGTATGGTTTATGACAACATTATTAGACAGAAAAGACCGTATGAGTATGGGGGCGAGCTTAGAAGTACGTGTTCCATTTGCGGATCATCGTCTTGTCGAATATGCGTGGAATATTCCTTGGGAAATGAAAATGTATAAAAACCGCGAAAAAGGTCTATTGCGTAAAGCGTTAGAAGGGTTACTTCCAAATGAGATATTATATAGAAAGAAGAGCCCGTATCCAAAAACACATAATCCGCACTATACGAAAGCAGTAACAGTATGGATACAAGATTTATTAACAGATAAAGGCTCGATTTTACACGAGCTATTTGATAAAGAACAGCTGAGTGGATTAATTGAGTCAGGCGGCAGTGCATTCCAAACGCCATGGTATGGTCAATTAATGACTGGGCCACAACTTTTAGCTCATTTAGCACAAATTCACGTTTGGTTTAAAGAATATGGAGTAAATATTAAAGAATAGGAGAAAAGCGACTTACTTTATAAGTAAGTCGCTTTTTATTAAATAAATTGTCATATAAAATTCAAAATCATATTAGAAAAAATACTTATTTAGAATAATTATCTTTACGGACTTATTATTAGTTGTTATAATTGGAAACAAATGTTCTTGAAAAAGATTCTCATTTACAAAATTGAGGTGTTATATAGATGACGAAGAAAAAAATAGGTTTACTCGTAATGGCGTATGGAACACCAGAATCATTAGCTGATGTAGAAGCGTACTACACACATATTCGCCACGGTCGTAAACCTTCCGAAGAAGCACTTCAAGACTTAATCGGGCGCTATAAAGCGATTGGTGGAATTTCACCGCTTGCAAAAATTACGAAAGAGCAAGCGCATAAATTAACAGACTCAATGAATAATATGTTTACAGAGTATGAATTTAATTGTTACTTAGGCTTAAAACATACTGCTCCGTTTATAGAAGATGCAGTAGAAGAGATGAAGCGCGATGGAATTGAGCAAGCAATTAGTATCGTATTAGCGCCGCATTATTCTACCTTTAGCATTAAGGCATATAACGAGCGTGCAATTCGTCTCTCGGAGGAAATAGGTGGTCCTGTTATTGAACCAATTAAACAATGGTATGATGAACCGAAATTTATTTCGTATTGGGCAGATCAAATAAAAGAAACATTTACAAAAATTGAAGATAAAGAGAAAGCGGTCGTAATTTTTTCAGCGCATAGTTTACCAGAAAAAATTATTGCAGTAGGTGATCCTTATGTGGAGCAATTGCAGCATACAGCGGATTTAATCGCAGCAGCTGCAAACATCCAAAACTATACAATTGGTTGGCAAAGTGCCGGAAATACACCTGATCCATGGATTGGACCGGATGTGCAAGATGTAACGAGAGATTTATTTGAAGAGCATAGATATAAATCTTTCATATATTGCCCAGTTGGTTTTGTGGCAGAGCATTTAGAAGTTTTATATGACAACGATTACGAGTGTAAAGTTGTGACGGATGAATTAAATGCTGCGTATTTTAGACCAAATATGCCGAATGCACAATCTACATTTATTGAATGTTTAGCTACAATTGTTTCCAGAAAAATGAAAGAAATAGTTGACAAAGAACTAATTTTGAATAATAATTAATTTATAATAATTTTAAATAAATAATAATTACTATGAAAGAAAGAGGAGGATCCCCCTAGATGAATCCAAATAATCGCTTAACAACAAACCAAGGTGCTCCGGTCGGAGATAACCAAAATTCTCGTACAGCTGGTCGCCGTGGACCAGTATTATTAGAAGACTATCATTTAGTAGAAAAACTAGCTCACTTTGATCGTGAACGTATTCCAGAGCGTGTTGTGCATGCACGTGGTGCAGGTGCTCACGGTGTATTCGTAACGAAAAACAGCATGAAGAAATATACGAAAGCAGCATTTTTACAAAATGAAGGAACTGAAACACCTGTGTTTGTTCGTTTTTCAACGGTTATTCATGGTCAAGGTTCTCCTGAAACAGCACGTGATCCACGCGGTTTCGCTGTTAAATTTTATACAGAAGAAGGAAATTACGATATTGTAGGTAACCATTTACCAGTCTTCTTCATTCGTGATGCAATTAAATTCCCTGATATGGTGCATTCTTTAAAACCAGCACCTGATACAAATATTCAAACACCAGATCGTTACTGGGATTTCATGACGTTAAGTCCAGAATCTACACATATGATGACATGGGTATTTTCTGATTACGGTACACCAGCAAGCTATCGTGAAATGGAAGGTTTCGGTGTACATTCATTCAAATGGATTAATGCAGAAGGTAAAATCGTCTACATTAAATATCACTGGAAACCACAGCAAGGTGTACGTAACTTAAGTGCAAAAGAAGTGCAAGAAGTACAAGGAAAAGACTTTAACCATGCAACTCGTGACTTATTCGATGCAATCGAAAAAGGAAATTATCCGAAGTGGGATTTACACGTACAAGTGATGCAACTAGAAGAAACGGATTCTTTAGATTTTGATCCGTTAGATCCAACGAAAGTTTGGCCAGAAGATCGTTTTCCATTAATAGAAGTAGGGACAATGACGTTAAATCGTAACCCGAAAAACTTCTTTGCTGAAGTAGAACAAGTGGCGTTCTCTCCAAGTGCAACTGTAAATGGTATTGAACCATCTGAAGATAAATTATTACAAGGTCGTTTATTCTCTTATCCAGATACACAGCGTTACCGCCTTGGTGCAAACTACTTACAAATTCCTGTAAACTGCCCATACGCAGCTGTTCATAACCAACAACGTGATGGTGCGATGCAAGTGGGTCAAAACCCATCTACAATTAACTACGAACCGAGCCGTCATGCTGAAAATCCAGTTGAAGACCCAGCTTACCGAGATTCAACTATGAAAGTAGAAGGCTACGTATCTCGTGAAAAAATTGACAAACCAAATGATTTCAAACAAGCAGGTGAGCGTTACCGTTCATTCTCTAAAGAAGAGCAAGACAACTTAATTGCAAACTTAACAAATGACTTAAAAGACGTAAATGAACGTACGAAATTACTAGCTGTATGTAACTTCTTCCGTGCAGATCAAGAGTACGGTATGCGTTTAGCGCAAGCATTAAACGTTGATATTACGCAATATGTAGGAAATGCTCCGAAATAAATTGGAAAAGACGATTGTTATGAAGAGGGCACTGAAAAACTCCACTTCATAAGAAAAAGGATCCCATCACCTACTATATACAGATGATGGGATCCTTTTTAATTTCAACATATTGATGAAATATGTGTTATTTTTTCAAAGCAACCACTTTTTCAGTGGCCTCGTTATGAAACGGTCGTCTTTTTTTGTTTATGTAAAGTTACACGCGGGTATTCTTCAGTTTCGTTATGTCGGAATTTGTTGGTAAATCGATATATCGTGTCGAAACGTCGATATATTGAAATAATCGCTGATATATTTGAAAAATCGTCGATATATCCGAAGAATCGCTGATATATTTATATTAATACCGCTCAGGGTATGCTGCCGGCAAGTCTAATAAAAAGAGATGCAATCTACTATCAATAGATTGCATCTCTTTTTTAGTTCACTCGCTCAGTATATTCATAAGCTTTCTCCCCATGCATTGAAATATCAAGTCCCATATGTTCCTCGTGCTCATCTACCCGGACAGGGAGGAAGAAGTTAATCGCTTTAATAATCGCGTACGTCATTATAATTGTGAACGCATATGTTGCGCCGATTGCTATAAGTTGTTTAAACAGCAGCGCGGCGTTTCCGTAAAATAATCCGTTAGCGCCATCACTGTTTACGGTGGTAGTTGCAAATAGTCCTGTCGCAATGCCGCCCCAAGTTCCGCCGATGCCGTGACATCCAAATGCATCGAGTGTATCGTCGTATCCGAATTTTGTTTTTAAGAAAAAGACTGCTCCGAAGCATAATACGCCGCCAATTGCTCCGATAAGAAGAGCTGAGAAAGGTGTAACGAACCCGCAAGCTGGTGTAATAGCGACTAAACCGGAAACAACGCCGCAAGCAGCTCCCATCGCAGTCGGCTTTGATTGGAAGAACCATTCTGAAAGCATCCAAGTTAATGCGGAGGCAGCGGCAGCTATATTTGTATTAATAAATGCAGTTAAAGCTACATCATTTAAAGATAATGCGCTTCCGACGTTAAAACCGAACCAGCCGAACCATAGTAGCCCAGCGCCTAACATCGTAAATGGTAAATGATGAGGAGACGAACCGTTTATGTTTTTGCGTTTTCCAAGGAAAATAGCTAATACAAGGCCAGCCACGCCAGATGTAATATGAACGACATTACCGCCAGCGAAGTCTAAGGCGCCAAGTTCTCTTAGCCATCCGCCAACGCCCCATACCCAATGAGCGACAGGATTGTAAACGATTGTTGTCCATAGAAGGATGAAAATAAGGAAAGCTGAAAATCGCATTCTTTCGGCAAATGCTCCTGAAATTAAAGCGGGAGTTAAAATAGCGAACATAAGTTGAAACATCATAAATAAATTGTGAGGAATAGTAGATGAGTAGTCTGGATTTGGTGCGTAGCTAACTCCGTTTAAACCGAACCAATCGAATGTGCCGATAAGTCCGTGCCAATCTGGTCCGAATGATAAAGAATAACCAATTACAATCCATTGAATCGAAACGATAGCCATTGCGCTATAACTATGCATTGTCGTACTGAGTACGTTTTTACTGCGAACCATACCTCCATAAAAAAGTGCTAATCCTGGTGTCATTAACATGACCATTACTGTCGCTACAAACATAAAAACTGTATCTCCTGTATTCATTCTCTCTCCTCCTATAATGTTAGAAAAAATAACATCAATTTGTTATGTTTCATATCATATTCGAAATAAAAAGAAAAATCAACTAAAAATTCAAAAAGTTTTATATGCAATGTTAGAAAACCTAACATGTATTAATTTGATAAGAATGAAATCAACGTATGCGATTCGTTTGGATAATTGGTATAATATTCTTACAATTAAAATACATGGGGGATGCGTGTGGGGAAAATACATACTAGGAAACTATTCATTTGTTTTTGTTTAGCTGTCGTTTTGTTTGTACCAATACATACATTTGCAGACGAAAAAAGAGAGTGGCGAGACGAAGTTATATATTCCATTATGATTGATCGTTTTAATAATGGGGAACCGAAAAATGACAAACAGTTAGAAGTTGACAATTTAGAAGGATATCAGGGCGGAGATATAAGAGGTATTATAAAAAGACTGGATTACATAAAAAAAATGGGATTTACTACTGTTATGCTTTCGCCGCTTTTTGAAAGTGTAAAATACGATGGGTTAGACGTGCGCAATTTTCAGAAGGTAAATGAACATTTCGGAACGGAAAATGATGTGAAAGAACTTGTGCAAGAAGCTCATGCAAAAGGAATGAAAGTTGTATTTCAATTTCCGCTTGGAGAAAACGAACAACAAGTAATCGACTCGATGAAATGGTGGATCAAAGAAGTTGATTTAGATGCAAGTTATGTAATACATAGTGAAAAAAAGTCGCCTGCTTTTTGGGATGATGTGCAAAAAGATATGCAAGTGATAAAGAAAGATTTTCGAGTTATGACAAAAGAAGATAGTGAATACAACGAAAAAATAGTAGATGCGTTTTCCAAAGCGGATGTATCGGTGAAACCTTTATATGATGTAAGTAAAAAAGACGGAGCAGCCGCTACTTTTTTAGATAATCAAGATACAAAAAGATTTGCTCGTATTGCAAAAGAGAATATGAATTATCCACCATCTCGTTTGAAACTAGCTCTTACATATTTATTAACAACACCAGGTATTCCGAATTTTTATTACGGAACTGAAATTGCATTGGATGGAGGAGGTACGCCAGATAATAGACGATTAATGGACTTCAAATCAGATGAAAAGTTTATGCAACACATAACGAAACTCGGTGAGCTTAGACAAGCGAGGCCATCTTTACGCCGCGGTACGTTTGAGCTTCTATACGATAAAGATGGAATGAGTGTACTAAAGAGAAAGTATAAAGATGAAGTGACAGTAGTAGCGATTAATAATACGAAAGAAACACAAAAAGTTGCTTTACCTGCAAGTGCGATTGGTGAAAAACAAGAGCTAAGGGGATTGTTAGAAGATGAAATTATAAGAGAAGAAAACGGAAAATTTTATCTCGTTTTAAAGCGTGAGGAATCGAATGTGTATAAAGTTAACGGGGAAACAGGTGTGAATTGGCTATTTATTTCTTTAATCGTCGGTGTGAACGTAGTGTTTATTGCTTTTTTAATTGTGGTTAAAAAGAGGCGGAAATAAGGGGATATTCTCTTTTGTGTTCAATTAAAAGTGCGTGATGAGGTGAGATGTTTAAGTCTTCTTATCGTATTCGTAATTCTGTATTTTGGGGATAACAGTGACGATGGGAAATTTGTTTGGTGGGACAGGCTAAGGAGAAAACTTTCTCTCTAGTCTGTTTTTCTTTGAAGTAAGACTCTCACCTCGAAATGCAACTGAACAAAGAGGTAAAAAAATCGATAGAAGCAACAATAATTGAAAATATACTAATTTTACATTACATTAAAGGGTAAAAAGTATTTTGTTACTCATTGAGGGCTATATTTGAGGAGGAAAAATGGAATTTTACGATTTGGGTATTACCATTAAAGAACTTAGAATGAAAAAGAATATATCACAATCTGAATTGTGTCATGGAATATGTTCGCAAAGTCAAATTAGCAAAATAGAAAAAGGTATGATTTATCCATCTAGCGTATTGTTATATCAATTATCTGAAAGACTTGGTATTGATCCAAATCATATTTTCGCACTAACTCAAAACAAAAAACTAAAATATGTAGAAAATGTAAAATGTGTAATGAGAGATTGTACAAAACAAAAACAATATAATGAACTTTATGAAATAGTGAAACAAGAGAAAACCGAAAATAATTTCCAGTTAAAAGAAGATAAACAATTTCTAATATGGCATGAAGCGATTGCTATATTTTATGTGAATAAATCAATAAAAACTGCTTTAAATCTTTTAAATAATGCACTAAAACTAACTGTAACGAATGGTGATTTTTTATCGGAAAGAGAAATAGATATTATGCAGTCGATGGCTATATTTCATTGGGCAAATAAAGAATATGAAAAGAGTATTACTATATTAAGAAGATGTTTAACTAATTTTAATAAGTTAGATTTCCCTAGAGATAAAGAGGTTAAATTAAAAATCATTTTTAATTTAGGGAAAATGTTAGGTCATGCAAATCAACATGAAGAGGCAATAAAATACAATGATATGGGTATTAAATTAGCTATTAATCTAAATACTTTATATTTATTAGGCGAATTATACTATGGGAAAGCTTGGAACATGCTAAAGCTGAAACAATGTAATGAAGAAGATGTAGCTGATAATATGAAAAAAGCATTATTTATCTTTGAACTAACAGAAAAAGAAGATCTGATAAAAATAGTTAAAGAAAAATATTTTGAACAACAAAATAAAAAAATCACTCATAATTTCTGATGAACATCTTATTATTCTCTATAAAAAAAGCACCTAATGGTGTCTTTTTTATGACTTATATCATCGATTATTACAGTTCGTAGGTTTCTTATACCAAGCTTTGTTGATGTATTTACAATTCGCAGGTGTTGAAGTTTTAGATGTATCCCCAGGTGTAGTTATATTATTAGAACACCCTGCAATATATAGACAGAATGTAGTTAATAAAAAACATAGTATTAATTTCTTCAAATAACCACTTCTAACTCTTTTTAATTAACATTTTTCATAAAATAAATTCCTTACTAATTTTACATTACAGGAAAGGGTGGAAAATATTCATATACTCATAATTTGTTACATTTGATTGGGGAAGGAGGTTTTTGTTCCGATTTTTAAAAGGGTCTTCTTCATTTATGCATAAAATTTATCCGATTGCCCGTAAGCTTAGACTTTTACCCGCTAAAAAGAAAAACATCCTCTACATAGAGGATGTTTTTCTTTTTAGCGGTAGTTAATAAATTGTACGTCAATCGGTAAGTCAGCGCTACGAACTGCTGCGATAACTGCTTGTAAGTCATCACGGCTTTTCGCTGTAACACGTACTTGATCATCTTGTACTTGTGTTTTTACTTTTAATTTCATTTCTTTAATGATATTGTTAATTTTTTTTGCGTTATCTTTATCGATACCTTGTTGAAGTGTTGCGCGTTGGCGAACAGTGTTACCAGCCGCCGCTTCAACTTTTCCGTAATCTAAGTTCTTAATTGGAACGTTACGTTTTACGAGTTTAGAAATAAGAACGTCTTTTACTTGCTCTAATTTGAACTCATCGTCAGAAGTTAAAACAAGTACTTCTTTCTCAAGTTTAATATCACTTTTACTTCCTTTAAAGTCATATCGGTTTTGGATTTCTTTTAATGCAGTGTTAATTGCGTTTGTTACTTCAGGTAATTCTACTTTCGAAACGATGTCAAAAGAACTATCTTTTGCCATAGTTAGCACCTCCAAATAAATTTCTACTCTTTTTATGTACTGTACATACTAAAGTATAGCTGAAAACGAGCTTAGACTTAAGTGTTTTCATACTTATAATGATGTAACCTCATTTTATTATAGTGAATTTTGGGCAGTTGGACAAATAAAGAGAAAATCGTGTTATAATTAACTTTTGTTTGGAATGATAAAAATATAAAAAGTTAAAAAGTTCATTTTATATATATAGAAGGGAATTAAAAAAATATGTATTTACAAATAGGATCGATTGAACAGGTAACTGTTTTACGCGAAACGGAAATCGGATATATGGTTGGGAATGAAGAAGAAGAAATTTTCCTACATAAAAATGAAGTAGCTGGAGAAATTGAAGAAGGCGATACGATTGACGTATTCTTATACCTTGATCACCAAAATCGTATTTCAGCAACAATGAAGGAGCCAATTATTACAACGTATGATTGGAACTGGGTAAAGGTTGTAGAAGTTATTCCGAGTTTAGGTGTGTTTGTTGATATTGGTGTATCAAAAGATATACTAATTCCAGCTGATGAATTCCCAATTTATATGCCAGTATGGCCAGAAGTTGGAGACGAATTATATTGTACGTTAAAATTAACGAATCGTGATCGTTTAATTGCTCTTCCAGCAAGAGATAGTGATATGCAAGAAATCGTTGTAGATGCGACACCATCTATGCGTAATAAAAACGTAAACGGACGTGTGTATCGTTCACTTCAAGTTGGTTCGTTCGTATTAACAGATGAGCATTTCCGTGCATTTTTACATCATACAGAAAGAAAAGAGCAAGTTCGCATCGGTCAACGTGTAACGGGACGAATTATTGATGTAAAAGATGACGGTACAATTAACATCTCCCTTCTTCCTCGTAAAGAAGAAGGAATGGAAGATGATGCTGCAGTGATTTATGCATATATGGAAGAACGAGGCGGAGCAATGCCGTTTTGGGATAAGAGCTATCCAGAAGACATTAAAGAACGTTTCAATATGAGTAAAGCTGCATTTAAGCGTGCACTTGGTAAGTTGATGAAAGAAGAAAAGGTTTACCAAGAAGAAGGTTGGACGTACTTTAAGAAATAAAGGAAATAAAAAGCACCACCTTATATTTTACCTATAAGGTGGTGCTTTTTTAATTCCCTTGCTCATGTACAAGAGTAAACGTATCTTTTAACTCACTATCGTTTATTTTAATATTTGCTTTTTTCAATTCATCTTGCAATAGTTTTTTGCCGAATATAGGGTCAGAGATACGTTCTTCTTCTAAGTTTTTGCGAATAGAGTCTTTCACTTCATCATAGGGTTTTAATTCTTTTTTATCAGTTAATTTAATAATATGATAACCGTTTGGTGATGTAACGGGATTGCTAATTTGTCCGACCTTTAGTTTATAGGCAGCAGTTTCAAATTCAGGTGCCATTCTACCTGAATTGAAATATCCGAGGTCTCCGCCTTTTTCTTTTGATAGTAGGTCTTGCGATTCTTGTTTTGCTAGTTCTTCAAATGAAGCACCAGCATCTAATTTTTTCTTTATTTCTTTCGCTTCATTTTCGTCACTTACTAAAATGTGGCTCGCTTTAATTTCTGGTTTGTAGTGGTCTTTCACGTCTTTTTCTGTAATACTTTTCTTAATCGCTTCATTCATAGCAAGTTTGAACTTAATTTGATTTTTGAAATCAGCTTCATCTTTTAAACCATTGTTTTTCAATACGTTTTTAAATTGGTCTCCGTATTGATTTTTGGCTTTTTGTAATTCTTTATCTACATCA
This sequence comes from Bacillus sp. CD3-5, assembly GCF_006349665.1. NCBI lineage: Bacteria > Bacillati > Bacillota > Bacilli > Caryophanales > Bacillaceae > Bacillus > Bacillus sp. CD3-5. The sequence goes on from NZ_VEPX01000010.1 coordinate 58,613, forward strand.
TCGTCAGATACTTTATATTTTTTCGTGATAACGTCTTGCGCCATCATTTCGTACAGCATGTCTTTTCCGTAACGATCTTTCAACTGTTTTTCGAAGTCGCTCTTCGTAATGGTTGAGTCTGTTGCTGTAGCGACTGTATCTGAGTCGTTTTTTTGTCCACAAGCAGATAGCATTAATATACTTAGTAGTGCAGTAATAATGAAAATGTGTTTTCCTCTCATGCTAACACCTCATCCGAATATGTTATCGCTATTGTAGAATATAGAAGTGAACATGAAGTGAATTTTTAATGTTTTTTCCCTGTAAACTGTAAAAAAAGTACACCAACAATATTGTTGGTGTACGATGGAATCAAAGGTGATCGGTCTTTTTAGAATAGGCACGCTTACCTTGCTCTATATTCTTTTGTTCTTGCTCATTTTTTTGCGCGCGTTTTGCATTATTATCGCGTGCTTTTTTGTCGTTATCACTCGTATGTGGCATATGTATCAACTCCATTTCTAAACGTTGTACGTTTATCATTTCCTTTTTCGTAAAGACTATGTATAGCAGTGTATTCATGAATAATGAAGGTGGATTGGAAATGGATTTGAAGTTGAATTATACCGAACTTATAAAGAAGTTAATCGTTGTAATCGTCGCAGGTTTGTTAAATGCGATTGGAATGAATTTATTTTTAACGCCAGCGAAAGTGTATGCAAGTGGCTTTGCTGGATTGTCTCAATTGCTATCACAAATATTAGGTGATTTTTTATCTATTCACATATCAACTGGGGTATTATTTAGCTTGTTTAACATTCCAGTCGTTATTTTAGCATGGAAAAAGGTTGGAAAGGCCTTTACTTTCTTTAGTTTTCTTTGCGTTATCTTTATGACTATGTTTTTAGAAATTATCCCAGTTAGAGCAGTTTCAAACGACATCATATTAAATGCAATTTTTGGTGGGCTTATTTCAGCAATCGGGGTAGGGATTGCGTTGAAGTGGGGGGCTTCTACAGGTGGTTTAGATATAATCGCCATGATTTTATCAAAGATTAAAGACAAGCCTGTCGGTACGTATTTTTTCTTCTTTAATGCACTGATTATTATCGCCGCTGGTTATGTGTATGGATGGGAAAAAGCATTATATACTTTGGTGACTTTGTATGTTTCAACGCGAATCATCGATGCGATTCATACGCGTCATGTGAAGATTACGGCGTTAATCGTTACGAAGAATGGGGCGGATGTACGAAAGGCGATTCACTCACGCTTAGTGAGGGGGATTACAACTATACCAGCAACTGGTGCTTATACGAATGAAAATAAGGAAATGTTAATGATTGTTATTACTCGTTACGAACTGTATGAATTGGAGAGGGTTATTAAACAAGTGGACCCAGGTGCATTTACAAACGTACTGCAAACAGTTGGGGTGTTCGGATTGTTTCGAAAAGATTAAAGAGGACCAAAGCTGGTCCTCTTTTTTAATGTGCATTCGTAATGTTTTGCAACTGCTCTTGCATTTCACGTAGCTGAACTTTTTCAGCTGTTGAAGAGTTTGCGTAAGCAGAGTGCAAAGCGTTTTTTGCTCTATATACGAGATCTTGTTGCTCGGCGCCGCTTGAACAAGATACGGCATTTGCAACAGCATCTCTAGCTTGTTGGAATAGTAAATTCCCCATTTAGACCCCTCCAAAAGAAGAGTTACTTCTCGCTTTTTCTGCCTCAGCTAATGTACCTCTGTACGGGAATCTTGCATCATGCTTCATAACAGCATCGGCTCCTTGTTGGATAAAACGTTTTGATTTGTTCTTTTTACCCATTCGAAAAACCCCCTTTATTTAGCTGAAAACAATCGACGCGCTAACTTATGCGTCTAATGATAGTATGAGCGTTTGGCGAGAAACTATAAGCAGGGAATTTTTAGATTACAATCCAAGAACCTCTTCTAAATATAGAGCAATACCATCTTCTTCGTTCGTTAACGTCGTATGGTTTGCGAGTGATTTTAATTCAGGGATGGCATTTCCCATTGCGATGCCGTGACCAGCAAATTCAATCATTTCAAAGTCGTTATCCTCGTCACCGAAAGCGATAATTCGTTCTTGTGGAATGTTATAATGACTAGAAATTTTTTGTAATCCGACAGCTTTATTTAATCCGCTTTTTACGATTTCAATAATCGGCCAAGGTGCACCCCATTTTCTATGGTCGATTACTTCGGCATGCATATCAGTTAAATGTTGACGAATTGCAGTAGAATGCTCGTCATGTGCGTCAATTAATAAGCAAGTTGGATGATCGTTTAAAATATTTAATAAGTCTCCTGTAAAAATGTTTGGAGAACCGAATTCGAAAATATGTTTTTTATCTTCATCAATTTCACGAACATACACATCGTCCATTACTTCAGCGTATATATTTTTTACGCCAAAATCAAAGCAAGCTCGGACAATTTCTTGCGCTGTTGCTAGCTCAAGAGGAGAGTGATGTGTGCCCCACTTTGAATCAAGAGGATGATGTACGTATGCGCCATTAAAGTTTACGATTGGTGTATTTAAACCGAGTTCTTTATAGTAATCATAACTAGCGCGGAATGGACGTCCTGTTGAAATAACAACGATATGTCCTTGTTCCTTTGCTTTTGCAATTGTATGTTTCGTTCGAGTGGAAATTATTTTGTTGTCTGTTAATAAAGTGCCGTCTAAGTCTAGTGCGATTAAATGCTGTTTGTTCATAATTTCACCTCTTATAATAATTTATTTTTGTTTCGATCTGTATTTCCGTTTTAATATGCAGAAATAAGAGGTTAAGCTGGATGAGACCACCAAAGATGGAAACTTCACTATATATCCATCTTACGTCGCAAAGTGTTGCGGTGTCTACTATTTCTCGCTGGAAATTAAGAAAAGTCAACATCTTTTTAGAAAGTTCAAACAATGTTTCTTTCATTATGGACAAATTGTGAAAAGGGTTACATTGTTCGTAGGATGAGGCTTATAATGAACATGTAATCTTCTCGTATATGTTTGACTCTCCTTTGAAACTGGCCTATAGTAGGTTGGTTTCTTTTTTTTCTACAAATAGGGAAGAAATCCCTGCTTTAAGCTTGTGTCATTCATGTATATGTACAAGAATGAAATGTAGTACTTGTTTCCTAAACATGACAGACAAGCTTTCTTTTAAAATGGATATACTAATGAGGCAAAGACGTCATGGAAGGAGAATGGAAATGGGACAAAATCGTAGGTTTCGTTCTGGACAAAAAGCGCCGAATGATGGCATTTACGTAGAAATTGGTGAAACGGGAAGTATGGTGAAAGATCCGCAAATGGTAAAACTAACTGCTGGTGAAAAGTTTCCAGATAACACAAATCATAACCGTCAGTGGACGTATAAAAGAAAACCGTAACAGAAGCCGCAATCGTTATTGCGGCTTTTTTGTCGTCATAAATTATAATTTCATTTACCGTACTTTTTTAAGTAGCATAATGAATTTTCCCTTTTTCTTTTTCAAATAATAAGTTTGAAAATACATAATCAAAATTATTGTATAAAAAAGTCAGTTGGCGTATAATCAAATCAAAGGTCAAAGAAAGTCAAACATTTGGAGGACTGTAAAGATGGACTTAAATCAAATGACAACAAAAACACAAGAGGCGATTATGAGTGCTCAATCTTTAGCGGTATCTCATCATCATCAAGAAGTAGATACTGTTCATCTCTTGTTTACATTATTAGAAGAGCAAGATGGGTTAGCAGTACGTATTTTTCAAAAAATGAACGTCGATATAGAAGCATTAAAAGAAGGCGCCGAAAATTTAATTAAGAAAAAGCCTTCCGTAACGGGGAGCGGTGCAGAAGCAGGTAAATTATATATAACAGGTGCTTTGCAACAACTGCTTGTAAGAGCAGGAAAAGAAGCAGAGAAATTGCAAGATGATTACATTTCAGTTGAACATGTATTACTTGCTTTTACTGAAGAAAAAGGCGATATAAACCAATTATTTACAAGATTTCATATTACGAAAGATAACTTATTACAGTCTTTAATGACAGTTCGGGGGAATCAAAGAGTGACTAGTCAAAATCCAGAAGCAACTTATGAAGCGTTAGAAAAATATGGTCGTGATTTAGTGGCGGAAGTAAGAGCGGGGAAAATTGACCCTGTTATCGGCCGCGATAGTGAAATTCGCCGCGTAATCCGCATTCTTTCACGTAAAACGAAAAACAACCCAGTTTTAATTGGTGAACCAGGTGTTGGTAAAACAGCAATTGTTGAAGGGTTAGCACAGCGTATTGTGAAAAAGGATGTACCTGAAGGATTAAAAGATAGAACAATCTTTGCATTAGATATGAGTGCGCTTGTAGCTGGAGCGAAATTCCGCGGTGAATTTGAAGAGCGTCTCCAAGCTGTATTAAATGAAATTAAAAAGAGTGAAGGTCGTATTTTACTATTCATTGATGAACTTCACACAATCGTCGGCGCTGGTAAAACAGAAGGCGCAATGGATGCAGGAAATATGTTAAAACCGATGCTTGCGCGTGGTGAACTGCATTGTATCGGGGCGACGACGTTAGATGAATATCGTAAATATATTGAGAAAGATCCAGCGCTAGAAAGACGTTTCCAACAAGTATTAGCAGAAGAACCAACTGTTGAAGATACAATTTCCATTTTACGTGGCTTAAAAGAGCGTTTTGAAATTTATCACGGTGTAAATATTCATGACCGTGCGATTGTAGCAGCATCAGTTTTATCAGATCGATATATTTCGGACCGTTTCTTACCGGATAAAGCAATTGATCTTGTCGATGAAGCTTGTGCAACAATTCGTACAGAAATCGATTCTATGCCGACAGAATTAGATGAAGTAACGCGCCGCATTATGCAGCTGGAGATTGAAGAAGCGGCTCTTGGAAAAGAAAAGGACTTTGGTAGCCAAGAACGTCTAAAAACGTTGCAACGTGAATTATCGGATTTAAAAGAAGTTGCAAGTGGTATGAGAGCGAAATGGGAGAAAGAAAAAGAAGATATTCACAAAGTGCGTGACTTACGTGAACATTTAGAGCGTCTGCGCCGTGAATTAGAAGAAGCAGAAGGGAATTACGATCTAAATAAAGCAGCGGAACTTCGCCACGGAAAAATTCCTGCAATTGAAAAAGAGTTAAAAGAAGCAGAAGAAATGGGCGCACATAATAAACAAGAAAATCGTTTATTACGTGAGGAAGTAAGTGAAGAAGAAATTGCTGATATTGTTTCGCGCTGGACTGGTATTCCTGTTGCAAAACTCGTTGAAGGTGAACGCGAGAAATTACTACGTTTAGAGCAAATTTTATCAGAGCGTGTCATCGGACAAGAGGAAGCAGTAAGCTTAGTATCAGACGCAGTTCTTCGTGCGCGCGCAGGTATTAAAGACCCGAACCGTCCGATTGGTTCCTTCATTTTCTTAGGACCTACTGGTGTTGGTAAAACAGAACTTGCAAAAACGTTAGCGCAGTCATTATTCGATAGTGAAGAACAAATGATTCGTATTGATATGTCTGAGTATATGGAGAAACACGCTGTGTCACGCTTAATTGGTGCGCCTCCTGGATATGTTGGATATGAAGAGGGCGGTCAATTAACAGAAGCGGTAAGACGTAAACCGTATTCCGTTATTTTATTAGACGAAATCGAAAAAGCACATCCAGAAGTATTCAATATTTTATTACAAATGTTAGATGACGGTCGCATTACAGATTCGCAAGGACGTACAGTAGACTTTAAAAACACGGTTATTATTATGACTTCAAATATTGGATCTGCTCATTTATTAGATGGATTAGGAGAAGATGGCTCCATTAAAGAAGAATCAAGAGAACTTGTAATGGGACAATTAAGAGGTCATTTCCGACCAGAGTTTTTAAACCGTGTCGACGAAATTATTTTATTCAAACCTCTTACAATGAATGAAATTAAAGGTATTGTTGATAAAATTGTAAAAGAATTACAAGGCCGTTTAGCTGACCGTCATATTACGGTAGAATTAACAGACGCAGCGAAAGAGTTTGTTGTCGAAGCTGGCTTCGATCCAATGTACGGAGCTCGTCCGTTAAAACGATATGTACAGCGTCAAGTTGAGACGAAATTAGCGAGAGAATTAATTGCAGGAACGATTACTGACAATAGTCACGTAGTTGTTGATGTAGAAAATAACGAATTAGTCGTTCATGTGAAGTAAAACAAAAAAGAGTTCGGATAAAATCCGGACTCTTTTTTTAGTGTTGTTCTACTGGCTCGTTTGGAATTGCAGCTGAAATTGCTAGTACTAATACCGCAAGAACAACTGAGAAAATAGACGCTTGGTTAAAATCGTATGTACCGCCAGTCATAGAGCCGATTACGTAGCTCATCATATGTACAAGCAAGAACGACCAAATTAATGCCCAAATGAAACGCATATTTTACACCTCTATTCGTTCAATCTGTCCTTATTGTAACACAATTGAAAAAAGAATATAGAAAAATATTTGTAGATTTTTCAACGCAAATTTGCATTCCGTTCATACATTATAAAAGAGTACTTTTATACGTTTAGAAAATAAGGCGGGGGAAAAATGAGTATTACGGAACGTTTTTTTTACTTAGAAAAAGAACCATGTGTCATTTATTTACCGGAGAAGCCAAATGGATTTTCTGTCATGCTTCTAGGTGATTACAACTACTTTATTGAGAATGGTACAAGTTTATGGACACAGCATGCGGGTAGATCTTATTTTTTACATGGCCTTATTGAGGAAGGCTATACGGTCTTTTCTTCTAATTTATACGGAAGACATTGGGGAAACGATCAATCTGTTCGTCTAGCAAAACGCCTATATGACGTTGTTCTGAGAAAAGAGACATTGAATGCGAAAATGCACATTATGGCAGATGGTATGGGGGCACTTGTTGCGCTTGAAATGATGAACAAATACCCTGAATGTATACGTTCTGTCATTATGTTAAATCCGTGTTTAGATTTACCAGAATATGTGGAGTTTGAGAAAGAGCATAAATTTTTTTACAAGAGACTCTTGAAGGAATTAAGTTTAGCGTATGATGCTAAAGAAGAAGAATTAGAAGCGAAAATAAATAAGAAATCATTTACGCTTCTTCCGTCTTGTGTACCTGTTAAAATTTTTGTATCAACACAAGAAAAAAGAGGAAGAAAACAGCTGCTACGTAAATACGAGAAAATGAGGCAATTGAACCAATGCGATACTTCTGTCTTATTCCATCTGCAAGATGTGAAATATAAAATGGTTAGGCAAACGACTGATTTCTTTAAAAAATATGAAGAAGAATTGTGAAGCTCCCATATACATAAATGAGGAGCTATTTGTTTCAAGGAGAAAGGGTTGGTGGTATGGAACGCGTGCTAATTATAGGTGCACTTACGTTTGTAGGTTATCACCTTGTGAATAAAATGATTGCAGAAGAAGTAGAAGTATATGGTCTTGATTTTGATGAATTCGATAATATGACAAAAATTAATGAAGAGAAGTTATTGTTAATTGGGCGAAATGCGTTATTTACGTATTATTCGATAAGAGATGAAGACGGATGGAGATCCGTAGAGGAAGAGAAATTTGATGCCGTTTACTTTTGTCTGTATGAGCCTAACCAACAAAGTGGCTTTCGAAATGAAAGAGTTATATTACAGTATTTAAAGCGAATGATAAGACTGTGTGAAGAACATAAAGTGAAGTTAAATCTAATTTCTTCTATTGAAGCAGGAAACGTAGATGAGTCCGAAAATAAACGTCTATTTGCGAAAGTGGAAGAAGGATTGAAAAAAGGAGAGGTACAATATAGTGTATTTCGAGTTCCTACATTATATGGGCCATGGCAACCATCTTTTATGATGTATCATCAGCTCATTTTATCAGAACTGGGTGAGAAAGAGTGCCATTATACGAGTGAGGAAAACGCCAGTGATCTACTGTACGTTGAAGATGTATGTGAATACTTATGGGAAAATGGAATGAACGAGGAGCATCTCGGTATATATAATTTACTTAGTGGTAAAAAATCATTATGGAAAAAAGGTATGAACCTTTTACGTGCAGAGGATAAAGTGAAGAAAGAGAATGTGGAAGAAAGAGATGGAACTGTAGAGGTTATTTCGATAAAAAGAAATACTCCGTTAGAATACGGTTTAAATAAACAATTGGCACATATGAAAAAATATAAAGAGTTATACGAAGGATAGCGAGCGTGTTACACTATGTATGTGAAAGTTTTAATGGAGAGGAAGAACATAATATGAATGAGAAAAGCATGCAATTTTTACAAATCGCAATGAAGCATTTACCAGAAGCAAAGGCCATTTTAGATGATAATGGAATTGCGCTTGATATGGAGAAAGCTCAACCAGTATTAGAGTTATTGATGAAAGTTATGAACGAAGCATATGAGCTTGGGAAAGCAGATAAATAATATTTAGGTGAAAGAGGTTCAAGCCACGCATAGAGGTGGCTTGGATTTTTTTGTTCTAGGCTCCAGAAATGGTAGAGGGATAAGAAATTGCAAGGATATTTAAACGGAAAAGATCTCTAATTTCTTGATGATTTTAATGCAACATTGCTGTATTTATTATAAAATATTATTTGGAAGGAACAGGATATTCATTTTATTAAAGTCTTGAAAGTTAAAGGTGGTAAATATGGAAATTACAGACACTAATCATCCTATTAATGCATTAATTAATTTAACGTCAGAACAATTAGAACATTCTATAGATCAGAATGAGTTGCAAATTTCTTTGTTTGTTGTAAAAAAACAAACAAATGCAGAAAATTATTATCACTCAAAACGACTACCTTTAGCTAAGGAATTAAGAGTGTGGCTAGCAAAGCATATTATTTCTCAATTAAAGTCTTTTAGAGGGCCAGATAATCAATTTATTATCAGTCAATATAATTTTGAAATTCAAAAAAATGCGACTTTAGCAAAACTCAATGTTCGGGATACGGACGCTTTAATGACGAGATTTAATACTTTACATGAATCTTTGGAGCTAAATGAATTGTTAGAATGGCAAAAATCTAATTTTCAGTATATCAAGATATCATTTGGCGATAATGCATTTTATTTTAATTTTTATCGTGCACCTAAAAAATCCAGTCAAAAGAGAAAATATGCCATTTTTAATTCTAATGAGTGGCATATTAAAGAACAGCCGGATATAGAAGTAGGAGGAGCAATCAGTTTCTTCGCCATAGGACATGAGGTTTATATTAATAACCTGAGAAACTTTGAATACACATTTGGGTATAGTGATCATATCAATGCTAAAAGGGATCAGAACATTGATGCTATTACTTCATTAGATTTGTTTCAAGGCGAAGATTCTAATAAGGAAGAGTTTGTCGTGAAGTGTAAAAAATATATTTATTCACGCTCTTTGGCACAGATATCTGAAAGTACACTTGAAGCATTAGAGGAGAATTTTGAAGCACGTTGTGAAGACTTGAAGCAGATAAAACAAAGGTATGATGGATTAATGGAAGAAACAGAAAAACAAGAGATGAGAGAACGGTTTAAAGAAATATGGTCGTTATATGATTTTATTAATTTGAATAACAATACGATAATTTTTAATGAAGAACAAGAACCGACAACGTTAATCCACTTTTTTGCTGATAAGATTGTACGTTCATTCTTAACTGATGAATTTAAAGTTGCCCTTGCTTATGAATAGGTGTGTGATAATAAATTAGGAGGGTGTTACTTATGTGGTCAAAAAAAGAACAATTTCTCCTATGGGTATTGGCCTACTTACCATTAATGGGAATATTTTTGTTGAAGTTCACCTTAGAAAATAAACTTATTCCTCGTTCTATACAAGGGGTGTGGGGAAAACTCCCACAAACTTCAGAGAAAGTTACAGAATTAATTTATGCAATAATCATAGTGGTATTTGGTTTGTTTTTAGGGGTATTAATAACCAGAATAGCTTTGAAAAAAGCAAAAGAATCAACTAGTAGTATTAGTGAAGTATATATAAAAAAATATGCTAAGCCAAAGGCAGAACATTATTCCTTCTTTTTAATAACGATGTTACTTCCTCTTTTTTCTTTGGATGTGAAATCGGTTACTAATTTATTGGGAGGTTTGTTAATACTGGGGATTATTATTCTTATCTATGTAAAAACGGATTCGATTAGTACAAATCCATTATTTTTTGTTATAGGTAGGAATGTTTTTCAAGCTGAAATTACTAGTACCTCTGGAAGTGGGATTCGAAAAAATGTTTTTCTAATATCTGAAGATGGATATTTAGATTTGAGTGAGGAATTTAGAATACAGCATTTAGTTGGTGATGTTTATTACATTATTTCTAGTAGATAAAGTATGTTTTTGGAAAAATGTAAAACGCGATTTTAAAATAAATATGAATTTTTATGGAATAAATTTAGTGTAGAAGGACTTTCGATATTATGGAAGTCCTTATTTGTTTTATCTCCTACTATAGGGAGAGAATATTAGTTGTGTACATAAATATATTCTAGACAAAAATACATTTATGTTTTAAAATTAGTACCAAGTCATAATAATTGATATAAAACGGAGGGCTGCGATGTGAACGTGGGCATTTTAGGGATCGGAAGATATGTGCCGGAAAAAGTAGTCACAAATCACGATTTAGAGAAAGTAATGGATACATCCGATGAATGGATTCGTACGAGAACAGGTATTGCGGAAAGACGCATTGCCGATGATACAATAGATACTTCATATATGGCCGTAGAGGCTTCTAAAAAAGCGCTTGAAGATGCAGGGGTTAGCGGAGAGGATATCGATCTTATTTTAGTAGCGACAGTAACACCAGATCGTGCTTTCCCAGCAGTAGCTTGTGTTATTCAAGAAGCAATTGGCGCAAAACATGCAGCTGCAATGGATTTAAGTGCAGCATGTGCTGGTTTTATGTACGGAATGATTACAGCGCAGCAATTTATTCAAACGGGAACTTATAAAAACATATTAGTAGTTGGTAGTGATAAACTATCTAAAATTGTAGATTGGAACGATCGAAATACAGCAGTACTATTTGGAGACGGAGCCGGTGCGATCGTAATGGGAGCTGTTTCAGAAGGTAAAGGCGTTCTATCTTTCGAATTAGGAGCGGACGGAAGTGGCGGTAAGCATCTTTATCAAGATGAGTATGTTATGATGAATGGCAGAGAAGTCTTTAAATTTGCTGTTCGTCAACTTGGGGATTCTTGTCTTCGCGTTCTAGATAAAGCTGGTCTTACGAAAGAAGATGTGGATTTCTTAGTACCGCATCAAGCGAATATTCGTATTATGGAATCTGCAAGAGAGAGATTAAATCTACCACAAGAAAAAATGAGTATGACAATTGAGAAGTTCGGTAATACATCAGCTTCTTCCATTCCGATTGCAATGGTAGAGGAATTGCAAAACGGACGTATTCAAGATGGTGATTTAATTATACTTGTTGGTTTTGGCGGTGGATTAACATGGGGAGCAGTCGCTCTTCGTTGGGGTAAATAAGGACTGAGAGAAAAAAAGGAGTGTATTTTGTATGGAAAAAAAGAGGGTCGTAATTACAGGACTAGGAGCTGTTACACCGGTCGGTACAGATGTTGAAACAGCGTGGGAAAACATTAAAAAGGGTGTATCTGGAATCGGACGACTTACAAGGATTGATCCGGAACTATTTCCAGCAAAAGTAGCAGCAGAAATTAACGACTTTGAAGTCGAGAAATATATTGATAAAAAAGAAGCGCGCCGTATGGATCGCTTTACACAATATGCAGTAGCAGCAGCGAAAATGGCAGTTGCAGATGCAAAGCTTGAGATTACAGAAGAAAACGGACCTCGAATTGGTGTATGGATTGGTTCTGGTATTGGCGGTATGGAAACATACGAAGAACAATTTAAAATTTTTACTGAGAAAGGCCCGCGCCGCGTGAGCCCATTCTTCGTACCGATGATGATTCCAGATATGGCAGCAGGCCAAGTATCAATCGCAACAGGAGCAAAAGGAATTAATACTTGTTCTGTAACGGCTTGTGCATCTGGTGCAAACTCAATTGGTGATGCATTTAAGGCGATTCAGCGCGGTGATGCGGATGCAATGATTACGGGCGGAGCAGAGGCGCCGTTAACAAGTATGGCATTCGCAGGATTTAGCTCAGCGAAAGCATTAACATTCAATGAAGACCCAGCAACAGCTTGCCGTCCATTTGATAAAAACCGTAGCGGTTTCGTAATGGGTGAAGGTTCAGGTATTTTAATTCTTGAAGAATTAGAGCACGCATTAGCTCGTGGTGCTCATATTTATGCGGAAATCGCTGGTTACGGTGCAACTGGTGATGCATTCCATATTACAATGCCTGCTCCTGGCGGTGAAGGCGGCGTGCGCGCAATGCGTCAAGCTTTAGCGGATGCAGGTCTACAGCCAAAAGATATTGATTACATTAATGCGCATGGTACAAGTACGGATGCGAATGAAAAGTATGAAACGATGGCAATTAAAGAAACGTTCGGTGAGCACGCGTATAAAGTAGCGATCAGCTCAACGAAATCAATGACAGGTCACTTATTAGGAGCAGCAGGTGCTGTTGAAGCGATCTTCTCTATTAAATCAATTACAGATGGAGTAATTCCTCCAACAATTAACTATGAAACACCAGATCCAGAATGTGACTTAGATTACGTACCAAATAACGCGAGACATCAAGAAGTAAACGCAGTGTTAAGTAATTCATTAGGATTCGGTGGTCATAACGCAGTATTAGTATTTAAATCGTATAAATAATAGATAAAATAAGGAGTTTTTTTGCAACATATTGCGAAAAAACTCCTTATTTATTTTTACGCCTTTTTCTCCTTTTGCATATACATAAGAAAAAGGAGGGATAAAGATGGGGATTGTTGAAACTGCTGAATGGTTACATCTATATTATGGACGGCCAGAAAAGCTGTGTGAGAAGTTTACGAAATATATCCCGCTGCCAAAAGAAAGGTTGTATCGCTTTTTAATTTCTAAAGGTATGTATCGCCCTGTTATGCGAGGAGAACGAGAAATTAAAGAGTTAGAGAAAAAGGAAGTTTGGAAAGAGTTACGTGCGGAGTATGAGAAACTGAAAAATTGGTTAAAAGGTCCGGATGTCCCTGTCTTTATTTTATTATCAGACTCCTATAATCGAACGGTACAAGAAGAGTATAACGGCAGGGCTGGATTATCTATGCGCCACGTTATTTTCTTATTCGTATGTGGACGGAATTCGGTGGAAGAATTAAAAGTGCTGTTGGCGCATGAATATCATCACATATGCAGGTTACATCAAATTGAGACGAAAGAAACAGAATATACATTACTTGATACGATGATTATGGAAGGATTAGCTGAGCAAGCGGTAACGGAAAGATATTCAGAAAAAAACAATGCACCGTGGACGACGTATCTTTCAAAGGAAGAGGCTATATATTATTGGAAAAATGTTGTACATGAAAGAATAAGTATAAAGCGAGGAACAAGGGAGCACGACATCTTATTAAATGGATTTCACTCTTATCCGAAGTTGCTTGGCTATGCGCTTGGATTTCATATTGTCAAAGATTGTGTAACTTTTGGGGGAGAAGATACACTTTCTTTATTGCCTATAGATGCGAAAGAAATATTAAATAAAGCCAATACATTTCATATATAAAAAAACAGGAGCTCTCTTTCCTGTTTTTTTAGTATTAATAGAAGAAAAAATAATAATTAGAATATATTTCCTTAGGTGGAATAAAGTTAAGAAAAATTGAACATAATGATGGATACAAACAGTAGTGAAGTGAGGGGTAGTGAATGTTATATCTACATGATGTATGGGTAAATTGGTTTGAAGGTGAAGAAAATGGGTATAACGTTTGTCATTTTTACGAATGGCGGAAAGATGATACGATTGAGCTATTAGATCAAGTGCCATTATTAAAAGTAGATTCCACATTATATCATTACATCGAGAACGAATTGTTAGAGCTTCCTCAAAAATTGTTGGAAGACGTACATCATAAGGCTTATATTCGTAAAAATCATGAACGTTTGCAGCAAGAGTATTGCTTTGTAGTTACAGATGGAAAAGGAATTATTGCGATCGATACAATTGGTTACAATGTACCGATTCGAAAAAGTAGACTTATACCGCGCCAAGAGCAGATGGTATATGAGATGGTAGAAAACGTACAAGCAGAAAAGTATGAGTTCCAAGTAGAAGAAATGGAAAAAGAACATCATATTTTATCACCATCGCCTTTCGTTATGAATGGCTTAACTCGTAAAGAAAGACAGCTTAAACAATTATTATTTATGGCGTTAGATCAATTACATACAACGAAAAACACAGCAGAAATTCGCTATTGGTTCACAGAGTGGGATCCATCAGCATACGGAATGGTTCAACATATGGAATTTGAAGATATTTGGGCTAAGCTGTATGATGAAGCGAAAGCAGGTTGGTCTGAGAAGCACGAACAATTATGCGAGCGTCTCGTAAAAGGACAGCCATTTTTTGAAAAGTTATGGGAAATGGAAAACGAGCAAAAGGTAAATTAAAAAACCGCCGATTGGCGGTTTTTTAATTTGTTGTAGTCTAGCTCCAGTGGCAAGCTCTTCGTGTCTAAGAACCTTCCCCACGAGAAGGTAAAAAGCACCTTCTGTGGGAAAGAACCTTAGCCGTCGGGGCTAAGCAGTCGCCTCCGCTTTATAAGTTACCTACGTTTTCTGCTTAGTCCCATTGCGTTTTCTACTTTGCGTAGTTGTTTGAATGCAACGCGGTTTGCTTTTTCGGCACCTTTGTCTAGAATTTCGTCTAGTTCTGGTGAGTTGATTAGTTCGTTATATTTGTCTTGGATTGGGCGGATTGCTTCTACGACTACTTGCGCTAAGTCGCCTTTAAAGTCGCCGTATCCTTTTCCTTCGTACATTGCTTCAATTTCTTCAACTGTTTTTCCAGAGAATGAAGAGTAGATTGTTAATAAGTTAGAGATGCCAGGTTTGTTTTCTTTATCAAATTTCACGATACCGTCAGAGTCAGTTACAGCACTCTTAATTTTCTTTTCAATTGTTTTTGGTTCGTCAAGCATGCTGATCATTGATTTTGGATTCGGATCAGATTTACTCATTTTTTTCGTAGGCTCTGTTAGTGACATAACGCGAGCCCCTACTTTTGGAATGCGAATTTCAGGAATTGTGAATACTTCACGGAAGCGTTTGTTGAAACGCTCTGCTAGGTCGCGTGTTAATTCCATATGTTGTTTTTGATCATCACCAACAGGTACAATTTCAGTGTTGTAAAGTAAAATATCAGCAGCCATTAATGGTGGATAAGTTAGTAATCCGGCTGGAACTGAATCTCTACCTGATGCTTTATCTTTATATTGCGTCATACGCTCTAATTCTCCAACGTAAGCAACGGATTGCATAATCCATCCTAGTTGAGCGTGTGCCGGTACTTCTGACTGTACAAATAAAGTAGCTTTTTCAGGATCGATACCGCATGCTACATAAAGTGCAGCAAGACTGCGGATGTTTTTACGAAGTTGTACCGGATCTTGAGGTACTGTAATCGCATGTTGGTTTACAATACAGAAATAACAGTCGTGTTCATTTTGAAGCTCTGTAAATTGCTTCATAGCTCCTAAATAGTTTCCAAGTGTAATCGTTCCACTCGGCTGAATACCAGAAAAGATAACTGACATAAGTAATTCCTCCTAAATTTGAATGCGTGATGGGGAAGAGAAGGCAAACAAAAAAGCCCATTCATCCCAAAAAACTATAGGGACGAATGGACCGCGGTACCACCCTAATTATTTCACTACTGTGAAATCTCTCTAATCCATAATAACGTTTGGATATAACGCCAAAGCCTACTACTTTCGGTTCGGTTTGGTGCTCAAAAGCCCATTCCATACTGTACAATTACTTGTTCACACCAGCCACAAGCTCTCTGAAATTGCCTCAATATGTACTCTTCTTTATCATCGCATACATATAAATTTATTTATTGTTACCTGAGCTCTTTAAATATGAAAGAACTAAAGTTTTATAACAAAATGTTTTGCTGATTATTATATCATATGGGATAGTGTTTGCAAACTACATCAAAATAGTAAAGCTAATGAAGGTCGAGAACAACCCAAGAACGATACCGGTAATGCAAATTGGATACGTCCATTTGAATGAATATGTTTTATAAATACGTTCTTTCTTATCGATAGGTTCCTCTACTTCTTCAATTAAAGAGTCGATTTTTTTATTCGTACCAAATACTCTTTGGAAGGCGTAAATTGTTACATTAAAAAATCCATTTTGAAATATGAATAAAAAACCGCCTATAAGAATAAAAAATAGTGCGATATAGAACGAGATGTTGACAAAATTCAACAAAAACTGCGATGAAACAAGGAATGCACCAATACTAGAAGCAATTATCGCTATGAAAATTAGTATACAAGTATGAAAAAAAACTTTATTCAAAATGTTCCCCTCCGTCAAAATATTACTAGAATTATTATACTATAAAAGCTATAATATGTACTAGAATTAATTTTTTGAAAATTATACGCAATTAAAGGTCTGATTGCAAGATGATGGTAGCAATGTTAACGTATCCCTTTACAAAAAAATAAAAATATAAACATTTTATTAAAAATTTTAACAAAAAAACAAAAAACTATATTCACAATTGTTATATTATATGTATAATGAAAATTGTAGAAACTTGGAGATTATTCTTTCAATTCTACTTTTTTACAAGTGAGGGTACAGGAAGTGCAATTAGGGGAGGCAACACAACATGAAGAAAAAGATACCGTTATTACTTGCATCGACGTTGACTGTCAGTATGTTAGGAGCTTGTAGTTACCAAAAAGAGGATAATAAAGCAGGCGCAAAAGAAAAATCCTCAAACAAGCAAGTGCTAAATCTAACTGAAACAGCTGAAATTCCAACTATGGATACGACGTTATCAACAGATGCAACATCTTCTAACATCATGAATAACACAATGGAAGGGTTATATCGTCTGGGGAAAGATGATAAACTTGTTCCAGGTGTCGCTAAATCTTATGAGAAATCAGAGGATGGCAAAAAGTATGTGTTTAAGTTACGTGAAGATGCGAAATGGTCTAATGGTGAACCGGTAACAGCGAAAGACTTCGTTTATTCTTGGCGAAGAGCTGTAGATTCAAACACGGGTGCCAAGTTTGCTTACATACTATTTGATGTTAAAAATGCGGAGAAAGTTAACAAAAAAGAATTACCAGTTGAAGAACTTGGTGTAAAGGCAATTGATGATCATACACTTGAAGTGGAATTAGATAACCCTGTTCCTTATTTTGTAAGTTTAACAGTCTATCCAACATTGTATCCTTTGAATGAGAAGTTTGTAACAGAACAAGGAGCAAAATTTGGATTAGAATCCAATACGACACTTTATAATGGTCCATTCGTATTAAATGAATGGAAGCATGAACAAAGTTTCCAACTTAAGAAGAATCCAACGTATTGGGAAAATAAAGAAGTAAAACTTGAGGAAATAAACTTCAATATTGTTAAGGATCGTTCAACTGCTATAAATTTATATGAAACGAAAGCAATTGATCGTGTAGTCTTAACATCAGAGTTTGTAGATAAATACAAATCAGATGCTGACTTTAAAACGATTAAGAGACCATCTACACAATTTATTCGCTTAAATGAAAAGAATAAATTTTTAGCAAATAAAAATATCCGAAAAGCAATTGCAATGTCCTTTGAACGTGAAAACATCGGAAAAGTGATCTTAAACGATGGTTCAGAGGGTATATACGGTTTTGTTCCGAAAGGCTTAGCAAAAGGTCCGAATGGAAAAGACTTCCGTGAAGAAAACGGAAAGCTTATAAAAGAGGATATGAAAGAAGCACAAAAATACTGGGAAGCTGGTAAAAAAGAACTTGGTGTAGACAAAGTAGAGTTAGAGCTATTAAACTTTGATACTGACGATGCTAAAAAAATTGGAGAGTATTTAAAAGGCCAATTTGAAAAGAACTTACCAGGTTTAACAGTTCCAACGAAAATGCAGCCATTTGCACAAAAATTAAAACTTGAAGCAAGTGGAGATTATGCAATGTCATATGCGGGATGGAGTCCAGATTATATGGATCCAATGTCATTCCTTGAAATGTATACGACAGGTAATGCGCAAAACAAAGTACATTACGCAAACCCAGCGTATGATGATTTAATTAAAAAAGCAAAAACAGAAGTTGATGTACAAGCTCGTTGGGATGCATTATTACAAGCAGAAAAACAACTGCTTGAAGATGCAGCGATTGCTCCAGTATATCAACCAGGAAAAGCTTATTTACAACGTGGCTCAATTACTGGCCTATTAGAACATAAATATGGCGGGGAATTTAGCTATAAGTGGGTTGAACTAAAAAATTAAAAATGGTTTCCATCATGAATAAGGGTATATGCCTATGATGGGCATATGCTCTTATTTTAAAAAAATAAAAGTAAGAATATTTAAAACTATCTTATTGCTTTTGAGAAAAACGGGGAGGTGCTTGACTATGGGACGTTATGTATTAAAACGTTTCGTGTACATGGCTTTGACATTATTTTTAATTACTACACTGACTTTCTTTTTAATGAAATTACTTCCGGGTTCTCCGCTTAAAAACCAGGAGAAGTTATCACCGGCACAAAAAGAAATCATTCTTGAAAAATATGGTTTAAATGATCCAGTACCAGTTCAATATGCACGTTACTTAGGTAACTTAGCAAAAGGTGATTTAGGGGTATCATTCCAATATGATAACCGTCCAGTAACAGACATGATTGTGGATCGCATTGGACCATCAGCACAACTTGGTTTACAAGCGATTATATTAGGTACATTTATCGGTTTAATTTTAGGAATCGTTGCGGCACTTCGTAACAATACGTGGGTCGATTATGGGGCGACAATTATTTCCGTACTCGGGATGTCGGTACCATCGTTCGTATTCGCCGCATTACTACAATATTTCGTAGGGGTAAAACTTGGATGGTTCCCAGTAGCATTCTGGAAAGGACCAGAGTTTACAGTAATGCCTACAATTGCTTTATCGATGGCAGTTATCGCAACAATCGCACGTTTCGCTCGTGCAGAGTTAATTGAAGTTATGCAAGCTGACTACATTTTAACAGCGAAAGCGAAAGGAATTAGCCAAGGCGTTATCATTATTAAACACGCACTTCGTAACGCATTAATTCCAGTTGTAACAATTTTAGGACCAATGGTTGCAGGTTTAATTACAGGAACATTAGTTATTGAGCAAATTTATGCTGTACCTGGACTAGGGGAACAGTTCGTAAAATCTATTACAGTGAATGACTATACAGTTATTATGGGAACTACAATCTTCTATAGTGCGATTTTCATCTTAGTTATTTTCATTGTTGATATTTTATACGGAATTATTGATCCTCGAATTCGTTTAGCGGGAGGGAAAAAATGATGAAAGATGTACAAAAATTATCTCCAGATTTATTTCAACAAGCCAATCAAAATAATGTGGATAATGAAGTCATTGCCCGTCCAAGCTTAACGTTTTGGCAAGATGTAAGAAGACGTTTGTTCCAACATAAAGGAGCAATGTTCGGTTTAGTTTTATTAACTCTTATTATATTACTAGCAATTTTTGGGCCGATGGTAAGTAAACACTCGTATAAAGAGCAAGATTTAGGACGTGCGAAATTACCACCGAAAATTCCAGTTATTGAAAATGTTCATTGGCTACCATTTGACGGTACAGATCAATATGGTGTTGATCAATATGAAAAACGTGATATTAAAGAGTATTTCTGGTTTGGTACAGATGATCTTGGACGCGATTTATGGACAAGAACATGGGAAGGTACGCGAGTATCATTATATATCGCTCTTTTAGCAGCAGCAATTGACTTAGTAATTGGGGTTGCATATGGAGGTATTTCAGCGTTCTATGGCGGTAGAGTAGATAACATTATGCAACGTATTATGGAGATTATTAACGGTATTCCATACTTAATCATCGTTATTTTAATGGTAATCATTATGGGATCTGGTATATGGTCAATTACACTCGCAATGGCAATTACAGGTTGGATAGGGATGTCGCGTATCGTTCGTGGACAAATCCTAAAATTAAAAAATCAAGAATACGTATTAGCATCTCGTACATTAGGTGCAACAAATACACAATTAATTGTAAAACACTTAATCCCGAACGTAATGGGACCAATTATTGTAATGACAATGTTTACAATCCCAACAGCGGTGTTTGGTGAGGCGTTCTTAAGCTTCATCGGTTTAGGTATTCAGCCACCATTCGCATCACTTGGTTCTCTTGTAAATGACGGTTATAAATCAATTCAAACGTATCCGCATATGATGTTCATTCCTGCGGTTGTTATCAGTATATTAATTTTAGCGTTTAACTTAATGGCAGACGGATTACGCGACGCGTTAGATCCAAAAATGCGTAAGTAAAAGAGGGGAGAGGAAAAGATGAAAACATTGTTAGAGGTAAAAGATTTACAAGTCTCCTTTGATACACATGCAGGTGAAGTACAAGCTGTACGCGGCGTTACTTTTGATTTAAAAAAAGGGGAAACATTAGCGATTGTAGGAGAATCTGGTTCTGGGAAATCAGTTACTTCTAAAGCATTAATGGGATTAATTCCGAATCCTCCTGGACGCATTAAAAATGGTGAAATCGTATTTGAAGGTCGTGACTTAACGAAATTAACAGAAAAAGAAATGCAGCAAGTACGTGGTAAAGATATCGCGATGATTTTCCAAGATCCAATGACATCATTGAACCCAACGATGACAATTGGAAATCAAATTATGGAAGGCCTTATTAAACACCAAGGGATGAGTAAAGCAGATGCACGTAAAGTTGCTTTAGAATTAATCGACCTTGTAGGTATTCCAAATCCAGAAGCTCGTTTAAAGCAATATCCGCACCAATTCTCTGGTGGTATGAGACAGCGTGTAGTTATTGCGATGGCGTTAGCTTGTAACCCAAAATTATTGATTGCCGATGAGCCGACAACAGCGCTAGACGTTACGATTCAGGCACAAATTTTAGAGCTTATGAAGGACATTCAGCAAAAAACAGAAGCAGCAATTATTTTCATTACGCATGACTTAGGTGTAGTGGCAAACGTTGCGGACCGCGTAGCAGTTATGTACGCTGGTAAAGTTGTTGAAATCGGAACTGTAGATGAAATTTTCTACAATCCAAAACATCCGTATACTTGGGGCTTAATCGCATCTATGCCAAGTTTAGATGGTTCAGAGGAAGAGTTATACGCAATTCCTGGAACGCCTCCAGATTTATTGAAGCCGCCAAAGGGAGATGCTTTTGCACCACGTAACCCGCAGGCACTAAAAATTGATTTTGAAATGGACCCACCTTTATTTAAAGTAAGTGATACACACTATGCGGCAACTTGGTTACTTCATGAGCAAGCTCCAGAAGTAAGACCGCCGGCAGTCGTTGAAAAACGCATTCTTCAAATGAAAGCAGGTGAACAACATGACTAAACAACGTGAGAAATTAATTGAAGTAAAAAATGTAAAGCAGCACTTCGACGTGAGTGGTGGTGTTGTCAAAGCGGTTAATGATATTTCATTTGATATTTACCGCGGAGAAACATTTGGTCTTGTAGGAGAATCAGGTTGTGGTAAATCAACAACTGGAAGAACGATTATTCGTTTATATGATGCAACTGCTGGTGAAGTGTTGTTCGACGGTGAAAATGTACATGGTAAAAAATCACGCGCAGAATTGAAGAAATTCAATCGTAAAATGCAAATGATTTTCCAAGATCCATATGCATCATTAAACCCTCGTATGACAGTAGGGGATATTATTGCAGAAGGTATCGATATTCACGGACTAGCAAAAAACAAAAAAGAGCGTATGGACCGTGTTCATGAATTATTAAACACAGTTGGTTTAAATAAAGAACACGCAAACCGTTTCCCACATGAATTCTCAGGTGGACAACGTCAACGTATCGGTATCGCTCGCGCACTTGCTGTAGAACCTGAATTTATCATTGCCGATGAGCCAATCTCAGCACTTGACGTATCAATCCAGGCGCAAGTTGTAAACTTACTGAAAAAGCTACAAAAAGAAAAAGGTTTAACATACTTATTCATTGCCCACGATTTATCAATGGTAAAATACATTAGTGACCGCATTGGTGTAATGTACCGTGGTCAAATCGTTGAGCTAACAACAAGTGATGAGTTATATGCGAATCCAATTCATCCATATACAAAATCACTATTATCAGCAATTCCGCTTCCAGATCCAGATTATGAGCGCAATCGTAAACGTATCGTATACGATCCATCTCAGCATAATTATGGTAGTGAAGAACCGACAATGCGTGAAATTCGCCCGGGACATTTCGTACTATGTTCTGAAGCGGAGTATAAGAAATATAAAGAGATTTATCAATAATAAAACAGCCAATCTTCCGTTATGGAAGATTGGCTGTTTTTCTACTATATAAACAGTTTTATTGTTAACATTTGTTTGTAAGTGAATACATGCATTTGATTCAATGAGTATTACTGTGCCTGCACAGAAACAATCTCTTCTTGTTCTTCAGGTTTAACAAGTGCATAACGCTCCCACGCTCTACTTTTCCAGCGGAAGAACATAATAATGGCGCGCGTCCATTCATCAATAGCAATCGCTAACCAAATACCAACGAGTCCCATATCTAAATGGAATGCGAAAAAATAACCGAGTGGTAAACTCATTAACACCATAGAGAATGCGCCGATTAAAACGGGGTACTTTGCATCGCCAGCTGCGCGAAGTGAATTGATGATGACGATATTCATCGTACGCCCTGTTTCAAGTAATACACTTAGTAAAAGAACGCTTGCACCCAAAGCAATAATGTGCGGATTATCTGTAAATAGTCCCATTAATTGTGTGCGGAATGTAATAACGAGAGCGACCATACATAAAGTGACTCCAATTGCCCACTTTACACTTTTCCATACGCGTTCATATGCTTCATCTTTTTCACCACCGCCAACGAGGCGCCCGATAATAATGGCTGTTCCCATGCCAATCGCAATAGCGAATAAATAAGTAAACATAGAAATGTTCGTAGCGTATTGTCTAGCCGCTAATGATTCCGTTCCTAAATATGTTGCATAGTATAAGAAGACAATTTGGCAAGCTTGATACATAACCTGCTCAAATGCAGATGGAATCCCAATCTTTAAAATTTTCCCGATGTATTCTTTTGATAAAGTAAAGTAATATTGTAATTTCACACGGTATTCCATAACGCGGTACAGTAACCAGAAGAAAACGATAAGTGCGATTAATCTGCTGACAGCAGAAGAAATAGCAGCTCCTTGCACACCGAGCTCTGGGAAGCCAAATTTCCCGAAAATAAGTACGTAGTTTCCTGCGATATGAATAATATTCATTCCAAGTGAAATAAACATCGCTTGCTTTGTGAAGCCATGTACGCGGATAATTGCGGCTAATGAATTAATAATAGCTTGGAGGAAAATAGCTCCCCCGACGATAGATAAATAGCTTTGTGCATACATAAGTACATCGCCTTGTAAGTTCATTGCCATCATCATATGTTTTGAGAATAAAAGAAAACCAGCGCTTATAACGAGTCCGACCACTAAATTTAATGTGACGGCTAAAGCTGATATTTTAGATGCTTCCATAAAACGTTTGGAACCGAGGTATTGAGATACGACGATAGCTGCGCCGTTCCCGATGACTTCTAGTACCAAAATAGCGATATGGAGATATTGATTCGCTGCACCAACCCCAGATACAGCATCGTCTGATAATGCACTTAACATGAAAGTATCAGCGATCCCCATTAACATAAATAGAAAAACTTCTAGAAAAATAGGCCATGTTAATAAGAATAAACTTAATTTCTCAGTAGGCCCGTTTTTTGCCTGAATTGCTGTCATGTCCGTCCCCTCTTTACCGATATCTATTTTTAGCAAAGTGTATCGTAACATACTTTCTTATCCTTTGCACTCATTTTAACCTACATATCTTTATTATGAAGGGAGTGCTATTTTATGATAAAAAGAGAAGGATAATTATGCATAAAGTATTATGAAATATAAATTTTGTTTTTATCTGATAATTTAGAAAAGTTTAAAAATAATTGTTTTTAACACTTTAGTAAGGATAATCAGCAATATGAAACGTTTACAAAGGTTTATTTTTAAACAGAAAATTTTAATGAAATAGAAATATAAATATACAAAGAATATATTTGTGTGTATAATATGAATTGTTAGAACATATATATATTTCTATTTGTTTGAAAATGAAAGGGCTAACATTTTTGTGGAGGGTGGAAATATGAAAAAAAAGATGCCAGTTTTTGTAGTATCAACAGTAGCGATGAGCATGATGTTAGGGGCATGTAGCTACCAAAAAGATGAACCGCAAGCGAACGCAAAAGGGGATAGCGGGAAAAGCGGTGCAAAGCAAGTCATTAATTTAATTGAAACGCAAGAAATTCCAACGATGGATCCAGCGTTATCAGCGGATGCGGTTTCTTCAAGAGTAATGACTAATACGATGGAAGGCTTATACAGTTTAGGAAAAGATGATAAGCTAGTTCCTGGTGTAGCGAAGGAATTTAAAAAGTCAGAAGACGGTAAAAAATATACATTTACATTACGTGAAGACGCAAAATGGTCAAATGGTGAGCCTGTAACGGCGAAAGATTTCGTATATGCATGGCAAAGAGCAATTAATCCAGATACAGCTGCGAAATCAGCGTACATTATGTATGATATAAAAAACGCAGAAAAAATTAATAAAAAAGAGATGAGTCCGGATCAATTAGGTGTAAAAGCGATTGATGATCATACATTAGAAGTGGAATTAGATAATTCCATTCCATACCTTGTAGATTTAATGGTATATCCAATCTTCTATCCTGTGAATGAAAAGTTCGTGAAAGAGCAAGGTACGAAGTTTGGTTTAGAAGCGAATACAACGCTTTATAACGGACCATTTACATTAAGTGATTGGCAACATGAACGTAGCTTTAAAATGACAAAGAGCCCGTCATATTGGGACAATAAAGAAGTGAAGATTGAGGAAGTAAACTTTAATATTGTTAAAGATACGTCTACACCAATTAATTTATATGAAACAAACGCAGTCGATCGAGCGACGTTATTAGCGGAGTTCATCGATAAATATAAAGGAAAACCAGATTTCCAAACAGTAGAAGATACATCTGTATTCTTCCTTCGTTTAAATCAAAAAGATCCAGCTTTAGCAAATAAAAATATTCGTAAAGCAATTTCACTTGCTTTTGAACGTAAGCCGTTCGTTGATACATTATTAAATAACGGTTCTAAGCCAGCAACAGGATTAATTCCTGATAACTTCATTAAAGGACCGGATAAAAAAGACTTCCGTGCTGTAAATGGAGATATTGTAAAACCAAACGTGAAAGAAGCGAAGAAATATTGGGAAGCTGGTAAAAAAGAGCTTGGTAAAAATGAAATCGAATTAGAGTTATTAAATGAAGATGTTGAATTATCGAAGAAAACGGGTGAATATTTAAAAGGTGAGTTAGAAAAGAATTTACCAGGTTTAACAGTGAAAATTAAACAACAACCATTCGCACAAAAACTAAAATTAGAAGATGCGGGCGATTTTGTCATGTCATTCTCTGGATGGAGTGCGGACTTCCCAGATCCAATTACATATCTTGATATGTTTGTAACTGACGGATCACAAAATAAAATGAAATATTCTAATCCGAAATATGATGAGATTATCATGAAAGCGAAAAAAGATGGAAGCGATGTAAATGCTCGTTGGAAAAGCTTACTAGAAGCAGAGAAAATGTTACTTGATGACGCTGCGATTGTTCCAGTATATCAACGTGGTAGAGCATACTTGCAAAGAGATTCAATTAAAAATATGTACAACCATAAATATGGCGGCGATTTAAGCTTTAAATGGGCGTCAGTAGAGAAATAAGAAAAAAGCAGGTGATTACCTGCTTTTTTTAATACGTACGTTTTTTATAAATACCTTTCCCGCCGACCTCGTTCCAGCCGGATTGGACATCCAAACTTTTATTAACAAACTTCATCTTTTCTTTTCCGCCAAAGAGTTTTTCACCAATGCTATTTGTAATGACACCAATCAATGCTGTTATTCCGATGATGAGGGTAGCAACAGTGACAAAATCAATAAAAAAAGCAATCATTTGCAAATTCCTCCCCCTTTGTCTGTCTGTATTTTTATTGTATGAGATAAAAGATAAAAAAGAAAGAAATGTCAGAAAAATAATGGATTTATTTTAGAAATCGTATAGACATGAATGAGAATGTTTGTTAAAATAAGAACAAACGTTCTTTTGAATTCTCACTTATATAGTCTTACATTTCATAATTGATTTATCAAGAAAAGGTAAGAAAACGTTCTCTTTTTCATAGGAAAGATTATGGAGAAATAACTATAAATCATATGAAGAATCTATGAATAGCAAGCGTTAATAGGGTTGAATGTTATTGTTAAAGAACAGCTAAAGTGAGTACGATTATGTTACATAGCAGTGGAATGCACAGAAGAGTTTTCTCAATTAGAAGGAAATTTACTGTATATTTCTTGCAAAATCTATTGTATAATGATTATAGAAGTTACTTATTAAAAGTAATTGTTGTTTACTAAAAGTTGTTGCTTACATGAAATGCAATTTTTTTACTTTGTTTTGAGACAAGGTATCGTGAAAAATTGCTGAATTTAGAAATTTAAACTGTAATTAGTACAGAATTTGTACTCTTTAAGGAGAGTGAGCTTTGTATGGTAACATTATATAGTTCTCCAAGCTGTACGTCTTGTAGAAAGGCGAAATTATGGCTAGAGGAAAATCATATTCCTTATACAGAACGTAATATTTTCTCAGATCCATTAACGATTGAGGAAATTAAAGAGATTTTACGTATGACAGAAAGCGGAACGGATGAGATTATTTCTACTCGTTCAAAAGTTTTCCAAGAATTAAATGTAAACTTAGAGTCTTTACCACTTCAAGATTTATATAAGATGATTCGTGACTATCCAGGGATTTTACGTCGTCCAATTATGATTGACGAGAAACGCCTTCAAGTAGGTTACAATGAAGACGAAATCCGCCGTTTCTTACCACGTACAGTAAGAACGTTCCAATTGCGTGAAGCACAGCGTCTTGTAAATTAATTATAATAATATGAAAACCTTCTACCTATTATATAGTAGAAGGTTTTTTTTAATGTTTCACATTGCGTAATCGAACTTGTTGTACGATAAAGCCGACGCATAAAATAGTGAAAATGAACAAATAGGGAATGCCTGCAGTGAAACTTGGATTGTTATGAAAAAAGGTTGCAAGTCTATCTTCATGTGTGACCATTTTGCCTGCTGTATAAGCGAGAATTGCTGCCCCGCAATAAATAAGGAATGGAAAACGTTCCATAAGCATTAAAATGAGTTTGCTACCCCAAATAATAATCGGGATAGAAATGAGCAAGCCGATTATTACGAGTGAAAATCTTCCGTGAGCTGCCCCTGCAATGGCAATAACGTTGTCAAATCCCATAACAAGGTCCGCGAATACAATTGTACGCACAGCTTGAAATAAAGTTGTTTTTCCTTGAATAGAAGAAAGATCATTGCTATTATCAGTTAGTAAATTTACTGCAATCAATGTAAGTAAAACGCCCCCGATAAGTTGCAGAAATGGAATGTCGAGTAAATAGACAGCTAGTATAGTAAGGACAATTCTAAGTACGATTGCTAAAAGAGTACCGATCAAAATAGCTTTATTTCGTTTTGATTCAGGTAAATTTCGGCTAGCTAGTGCGATAACAATTGCGTTGTCACCACCTAATACAACATCGATACCGACAATCATTAGTACAGATGTTAAAAACTCTAAGTCCATTCGTCTGCCTCCATTTATGATGTTTTAATAAGCGAACTATATGTATGTGGTGAATCTTCTCTAATAAAAGTTTCACTTTATTACAGTGTACGGGGGAAGGTGGAAATGTATGTCCAAATTTTTTAGGAGTGAGAAATCGCTATAATGATATATTTGTGTAGATGGTCGATTAAAGATAGGCATATAACTATTTTTGTAAAATAAATCGATTTTATTTCCATTCTGGAGAATCTTATCATAAAATGAGAGTACAAGAATCTATTGATTTGTCATATGAGTGGGGAATCCCTTCATAACAATTCTAAGCAGGAAGGGAGAGTTGTATTTTGGATATTGAAAGAATTAATGATCATACGATGAAATTTTTTATTACGTACATTGATATAGAGGACAGAGGCTTTAATCGTGAGGAAATTTGGTATGACCGCGAAAGAAGCGAAGAGCTCTTTTGGGAAATGATGGACGAAGCTCGTGATCATGACGATTTCTTTATTGATGGGCCGTTATGGATTCAAGTGCAAGCAGTCGATAAAGGGATTGAAGTACTTGTAACGAAAGCAGAACTTTCAAAGGATGGACAAAAGCTAGAACTACCAATAGGTGTAGATAAAATTATAGACATTCCTCTAGACGAAGGCATTGAATCATTATTCCAGCAAGAATTAGTGGAAGAGGTAGAAGAACAAGTAGGAACAAACTTTAACGAAGATGGTACGTTTGGCTTTTTAATTAAGTTTAATGATTTTGAAGATGTCATTTCATTAAGTCACCGTCTTATCTTTGAAGATATAAAAGATGAGCTGTATTCATTTGAGGACCGCTATTATGTATATGTGGAATTCGATGAAGTGCTACATGATGAGGAAGAAATTGATCGCATTTTAAGTATTGTTTTAGAATACGGAGAAGAATCAACTTTAACAATTCATCGTGTAAGTGAGTATGGGAAACAAATTGTGAAAGAGCATGCGCTTGAAACAATTCGCAATAATTTTCCTGCTAAAACGTAGGCCGATTTCTGTAGTATGAAATCGGCTTTTTATATGAAGAATAGGAAAGCTTTCTTAGTAAGGAGGTAAGAGATGAAAAATACGTTAAAGTTGATTTTCTTTGTTTTACTATTGTTTGCATTATTTGTTTCATTACGTATGTTTATTGATGTGGCATTTTATTCGGATGTAATTGGGATAAAAGATGTTTCGATTTTAGGTATTATTAGTATTTTATTTACGGTATCTGCATTTTTAATTGGCTGCGTTATTTTCTTAGAGAACCGTCATCCGTCAAAAACACTTACATGGCTCATTGTGTTAGGTATTTTTCCCGTATTTGGATTCTTCGCTTATTTATTATTCGGACAAAACTTTCGGAGGAAGAGAATGTTCCAAAAGAAGGCGTTGCTCGATGAACAAGCGTTTTTACAATATAAGGGGCATGAAGATTACGAAGAACGGATTTTGCGCAATCATAAGCATCAAGAGCTGTTATTTCGTTTAGCGGATCGCTTAGGCGCTTTAAATATTTCATTTCAAACTGAAACGAGAACATTAACAAATGGAGATGAAACGTTTCAGGCCATTTTAGATGGATTAAAACGAGCGAAACATCACATTCATATGGAATATTACATTGTGCGTGATGATAAGCTTGGAACAGAAATTAAAGATATTTTAATACAAAAATCAAAAGAGGGCGTAGTCGTTCGTTTTTTATTTGATGCGGTTGGAAGTTTTAAATTATCAAAATCGTATATTGAAGAATTAAACGATGCAGGTGTCGAAATGATTCCGTTCTTCCCTGTACGCTTTCCGATTTTAAACGATAAGATTAATTATAGAAACCACCGAAAAATCGTTATTATTGATGGAAATGAAGGGTTTGTAGGTGGATTAAATATTGGTGATGAATATTTAGGGAAGGATAAGTACTTCGGCTTTTGGCGAGACACACATTTATATTTGCGTGGTGAAGCTGTTCAAAGCTTGCAGCTTATTTTCCTTCAAGATTGGTTTTATATGACTGGTGAGGCTGTGCTAGCCCCTGAATATTTACAAGCGAAAGCAGTTGAGGGAGAGCATTGGGGAGGCGTGCAGCTCGTTGCAGGTGGGCCGGATAATAAATGGGAAACCATTAAACATTTATATTTTGCCATGATTGCTTCTGCCAGGAAATCTATTTGGATTGCGACGCCGTATTTCATTCCGGATGATGATATTTTATCCGCATTAAAGGTAGCGGCACTTGCTGGTATCGATGTTCGTTTGTTAATGCCGAGTAAGCCTGATAAGCGCACTGTCTTTTACGCATCGAGATCGTATTTCCCAGAGCTTTTAGATGCAGGGGTAAAGATATATGAATACGAAAAAGGTTTTCTCCATAGTAAAGTTGTCATTGTCGATTCTGATTTAGCTTCAATTGGGACAGCGAATATGGATATGAGAAGTTTTCATTTGAACTTTGAAGTAAATGCCTTTTTATATGATACAGATAGCATTCGAAAACTTGTTCAAGATTTTAAAGACGATTTAGAAGAATCAAGTGAAATTCATGTCGATCGTTTTCATAAAAGGCGTCTTCATAGACGAATTGTTGAATCAACGTACCGGTTATTATCACCTTTATTATAAAGAGAGATGTCCGAAATTGGGACATCTCTTTTTTAAAAAGGAATTTGTAATAAATTGTAGAATATAAGGAGCTGAAAGGGTGTGATTCCGATATTTATCGCAAAAAGAGAAAATGGAGAAAAAATTCATCTACTCGATCATCATGATGAAGAGCTTTTACACCATATGCGTAAAAGGGAAAGTTTCTTTTGCATAGCTTGCGGGAAGGAAGTACTAATGAGATTAGGAAAACAAAAAAAGTGGCATTTTGCTCATAAGAAAGTAGATTCATGTTTAGCCTTTTATGAAGCAGAATCCACATATCATATGTACGGTAAAGAATTGTTATATCGGTGGTTCAAACGTCAAAATGTTCATGTAGAGATAGAGCATTATCTGCCAGAGATTCAGCAACGACCGGATATTTTTATAGAGAGAGCAGGGAGAAAAATTGCGATTGAATATCAATGCGCAAATCTTTCCATAGAACAGCTCTGCAAACGAACTTATTCGTATTGGCAAGCTGGTATACAGGTCATTTGGATTATTGGTGGAAATCAATTGAAAAAGCACTCTGCATACTGGATGAAATTCTCCTCAATTATGGCTTTCTCCTTACAATCTTATCCTCAGCCACTTCTTATTTTCTTCTGTTCGAAACAAAAATCATTTATGAAATGCGCGTTTATCACTTCATTTTCTACAAGCGTCTCTTTCTCACACATTATATATTTACCAATTGAAACGACTACTTTTGAAATGCTCTTTTCTCCCGTTCCATTCAAAAAAGAAATATTAGACCGAGAATGGAAGAAGCGAAAGGACTATTTTCGAAAAAATGCTTTGCCTATTTGGAATTATAATTATAAGTCACTATTACGCCTCTTGTATCAATGTAAATGTACCCCAGCAAATTTCCCTTCTGAAATTGGTGTGCCGCTCCCGTCCTCATTTGCTTTTCAAACAAATCCATTTATATGGCAAGCTTTTCTGTATATGAAGTGTATAGGCGAGCTTGCGATAGGGGAGTGTATTTCCCTCGAGTATGCGTGTAGCTATGTGAAAAAGTATACGAAAAGGCGGATGCTCCCGTACTTTTCAACACATATATGGAAAGTAGCAGTTACTGAGTATATGACATTTTTATGTTGTGCAGGCGTATTACGTAAAGTAGGGACTTATAAGTACCGGAAAATAAGGGGGATAGCTATGTTAAAAACTGAAGAGGAAGTTATAAAATATGATGCAATTTGCTTAGCGTATGCCTTATCTTTATTTGAGGCAAAGTACAACATGAGAGAAGGAAAAGGGGATATAATAAAGACTGATCGTGAAGGAATTACATAAGAAAAATCGAATTGTATGTAAGTAGAGATATTTAAAGGAGGGCTTAAAGGATGTCTGAACAAAACACAGCAAAAACATTACCAGATCGCAAAGAAATTGAAGAATCAAGTACGTGGCGGTTAGAAGATATTTTCCAAACAGATGCAGAATGGGAAAAAGAATTCCAAGCCATTAAAGAGCTATTACCGAAGTTAACTGAATTTAAAGGGAAACTGGGTGACTCTGCGAACAATTTACTGGAAGCATTGCAATATGAAGATGAAATTTCAATGCGATTAGGTAAGCTATATACATATGCACATATGCGTTACGATCAAGATACAACAAACTCTGTGTATCAAGCGTTAAATGACCGCGCGACAAATTTATATTCACAAGTATCTAGTAGCACAGCATATATTGTGCCTGAAATTTTATCGATTTCAGAAGATACACTGCAAACATTCTTGAAAGAAAATAGAGACTTAAGTGTATATGAGCATGCGTTAGAAGAAATTACGCGTCAACGCCCTCACGTATTATCTGAAGCGGAAGAGGCTCTATTAGCAGAAGCATCTGAAGTAATGAGTGCGTCAAGTAATACATTTGGTATGTTGAATAATGCGGATTTGAAATTCCCATCTATTAAAGGTGAGGATGGAGAAGAAGTAGAAATTACACATGGTCGTTACATTCAGTTTTTAGAAAGTGATGATCGTCGTGTGCGTGAAGATGCATTCAAAGCTGTATATGAAACGTACGGAAAATATAAGAACACATTTGCAAGTACGTTAAGCGGAGCTGTAAAGCGTAATAATTTCAATGCACGTGTTCGTAAATATGACTCTGCACGTCAAGCAGCATTAAGTAATAATAATATTCCTGAAGCGGTGTATGATCAACTTGTTCAATCTGTAAATGACAATTTACACTTGCTACATCGATACATTGATATTCGTAAGCGTGCGCTAGGGCTTGATGAGCTTCATATGTATGATTTATATACACCACTTGTACCAGAAGTGAAAATGAATGTGAAGTATGAAGAAGCGCAAGACATGTTATTAAAGTCTTTACATGTACTTGGTGATGAGTATGTTGACATTTTAAAAGAAGCATATGAAAATCGCTGGGTAGATGTGTATGAGAATAAAGGAAAAAGAAGCGGAGCATATTCATCTGGTGCATATGGAACAAATCCGTATATTTTAATGAACTGGCATGATAATGTAAATAATTTATTTACACTTGCTCATGAGTTTGGTCATTCGGTGCATAGTTACTACACAAGAAAAACGCAGCCGCACGTATACGGTGACTATTCAATCTTCGTTGCAGAAGTAGCATCAACTTGTAATGAAGCGCTTCTAAACGATTATTTATTAAAAACGACAGAAGATAAGAAAGAGCGTCTATACTTATTAAATCATTATTTAGAAGGATTCCGTGGTACTGTATTCCGTCAAACGATGTTCGCAGAGTTTGAGCATATGATTCATAAGAAAGTACAAGAGGGACATGCGGTTACGCCAGACATGTTAACGGAGATTTACTATGATTTAAATAAGAAATATTTCGGTGATTCTTTAGTAATTGATGAAGAAATTGGTTTAGAGTGGTCTCGTATTCCGCACTTCTACTACAACTATTACGTATATCAATACGCAACAGGATTTAGTGCAGCGACGGCTCTATCTAAACAAATTTTAGAAGAAGGGCAACCAGCAGTAGAACGTTACATTAATGAGTTCTTAAAAGCAGGAAGCTCAGATTACCCAATTGAAGTGCTGAAAAAAGCTGGAGTAGATATGGCATCTCCAGAACCAGTAAAAGAAGCATTGCAAGTATTTGAAGAGAAATTAAATGAATTAGAAGCATTATTATTTGAAGAGAAGTAATAGAAAAGACGAGGGAATTACCTCGTCTTTTTCTTGATGTTATTTTGTCGATATTTGTCGAAAAAATTAAGCGAATGGTCTTCTTTTTCTAAATTAGAAGACAGTTTTACAGTTTATTAAAACCCTTTAAATCGTTTTTTATGGTTGAAATAAGAGAGAGCGATGACAATGACTCCAAATAAAAGAGGGAAGGCAATCATTTTAGGAAAAGCTTGTAGTAGAGAGAGGATGTACAAGAAAAAAGAAATGATGACAGCTAGAATGATAAGTAAAATATACGTTTTTTTCATACAAAACACCTCCAAAATAGCTTTTTTATAGCTTATTCAAAAATGAAAACGTTTAGAATGTGACAAAAGTGTGAAATTCGACAAAAGGGGTTGTCATCTGACGTCGAATCTTGTAATATAATAAGCGTGAACGAATTCACATACAAACATATACCCCTTTGTTTGAACGTGAAAATTTCTCCCATCCCCTTTAATATTTTTATAAGCCGTAAAGAAAAAGACCTGGTGTTTACACCAGGTCTTTTTCTTTTGCTATCCATTTCCAATAACGCTCACATTTTACGTCAATCATTTGTACTTTTCGTTTCAGTTGTAATTTTTTTAGTTCACGTTCAATTTCTTGCTTCGAGCAGTCATATATAAATGCTACTTCTTTTGAAGAGATAAATTGTGTCGCTTCCAGTAATACTTCTAAAGTTGGTAATGGCTCTGGCTCGATTTCACATTTTACAAGTTCTTTCAATAATTGTACGTAGACGTCGTAGGAATACGTTCCAGCGATTTTAATACCTTCTTCATCTGAATTTGCATGAAAGAATACGAGAGAAGGTATTTCTGTAATATGCATCTCATTTGTGAATTTTAAGTCACATTGGAAAGCCTTTTTTGCGCTAGCGGAATATAGGTCTTTTTTAAATTCTTCTACATCAATATTGCTATCTTTTGCGCATGCAAGCAATAATTCGCAGTCAGGATTTGATACATTTTCAAGGAAAATGTATTCTTGGAGTTTTCGCAAAAACTTCGAACCTGCTTTTCGGCCTTGCAACTCCGCTGCTTTAATTGCCATCGAAACTAAATATGGTGTTGACGATGCTTCTTGCATATGTACCTTTCCATCACATGAAAAACCTTGTAAACTTGTTGTCTTTTCCCACACAAATCGAATATTAGCAGGTTTATTCCATTTGTGTGAGGAAGCGTTCGTTCCGTCCACTTTTCCTGTTACGATATGACGAATAGAGAAGTATTTCCCATATTCAAGCCATAGTTTAATAATAAAGGGTTCAATTTCCCAGCAATCTTTACAAAGTGGATCAATAAATAAATATGCTTCTACAGACTTATGCTCACATGCGGAAGGAGATGGCATATTGATATGCTTTGCTTCCTGTTTATCCATTATATTTCACCTGTTTCGTCTGGAGTATTAACCATATGCTGAGCAGTTAATGCTAAACGTTCAAAAACGAACTCTCTTATATGACCGTGCACTCCTGTGTCATCCATTGCTTGCTCCATGCACGATAGCCAAGCCTCTGCTCGTTTTGGAGTAATCTCAAACGGGAGATGGCGTGCTCTTAACATAGGATGACCATGTTCTTCCGTATACAAATTAGGACCACCTAAATATTGTGTTAAAAATTGCTTCTGCTTCCTAGCTGTTTCTGTTAAATCATCCGGGAAGATGGGAGATAGGTCAGGGTGTTTACTGACATAGGAATAAAATGTGTCTACTAATATTGCAATGCATTGTTCACCGCCAATTGCTTCAAATGGTGTCATCGGTTGCTTGCTCATCCTTTTAAACTCCTTTTTCCATGAAATGTATATCTATTGTAGCAATGGAATGTTAGGGAGGGCAAATAAACAGCCTTCATAACGTTCTTTGCTTATTCTACAGATGTAAAAGAATCCTTTCTTTTTCAAAAAGTGAGATGTATCCACTAGTAGAACGTATTCACTAGTGGAATTTTCACTTTAGCGTGCTTTGTTTTGTTTGGCAAGGAAAAAGCGTTTTACTTTATTATTTGTATGACGTATTGGTATGTCGTGTTGCTTTAATAAATGAATAAATGCAGCTTTGCCTGCTTCTTCATCTTGCACTTCAAATTCAATTTCATAATCATCGTGATTGTAATAGAAACTATGATCAAAGACAAGCGTTCCGCCTTCAAATAGTGTTTCGGCTCTTTCAGTTGTTAAACTACCCATATAAGTTAAAGCAGAAACAGGAATTTGTAATGTGTGTAGTTGATCTACTACAGCGCCTTGAATAATTGTATTTGTTTCCATCATCAATCTTGCTTCATCTGCTGTTATAACTTGATGCGTTTCTAACAAGCCGACTTCTGCAGGTTGTTTCAATGTTAATGTATAAGTTTCTCCTTTATGACGAATACGAAGTGCAGAGCCAGCTTCTTTTAATGAGAGGCTCGGTGTTTCAAAGTAGTGATTCACCTGTTTCGTAAATCCTTCAATAGAGAATGATTTACATAATGTATGGAATTCTTCTTCTGTAACAATATTTTTAAATTCAATTTCAATTTCTTGTGTCATTGTATGCGCGCTCCTTTTGAAAAATAATTCTTTACACATTATCGCTTTTTCACAAATTTGGTTCAATGTTTTATTTGTTTGCGTCCATGTTATGATACAATAATACTGTTAAGTAAGACAGGAAGTTGAGATGGAGGAGTTAGAGCATGCAAAATAAAATCCAAGTTAAGAGCGTAGAAAAGAGAGAGAATGCTCTTATTTTTTGTGCGGAAAATAGTGAAATAGAGGTAAAGGAGTTAAGTGCGCGTAATCACGTACTTGTAGACTCAGATAATTTATCATTTTTATATATCTTAGAAAACGAATCATCTTTCATTTATGTAAGCATTCCGCATACATGCTGGGAAGCAATGCATGAAGCGATGAATAACGACGTGGTTATGTTCGTTCGCGTGAATGACATTGAAATGGAATTAGAAGGTTTGAAAGAAGAAGTAGAATATTTAGTTGAAAATATTGAAGGTAATGCAAATTACGGAGAAGAACTAGTAACTGCTGTAGAAAAAGTATTTCTATAAGCAAATGGATTGATTTTGGTGGTGGTTGAAATGAATCGAAATTGGGAAGAATTTTTAGCACCTTACCACCAAGCGGTGGCAGAGCTGAAAGTGAAACTAAAAGGAATGCGCACTCAATTTGCAATGTTAACAGAGCATTCTCCAATTGAGTTTGTAACAGGAAGGGTAAAGTCGGTTGCAAGTATTATTGATAAAGCGGAGAAGAGAAATGTACCGTTAGACAGGCTAAGAGAAGATATGCAAGATATCGCGGGCCTTCGAATGATGTGTCAATTTGTTGATGAGATTAAGCCTGTTGTAGAATATCTTCGAAAACGAAATGACTTTGAAATCGTGGAAGAACGTGATTACGTCACGCAGAAGAAAGATAGCGGTTATCGTTCTTATCACGTTGTCATTAGTTACCCAGTTCAAACGATTCAAGGTGAACAAAAAGTATTGGTAGAAATCCAAATACGTACGCTAGCAATGAACTTTTGGGCAACAATTGAGCATTCTTTAAATTATAAATATAGTGGACGTTTTCCTGAAGATATTAAAATACGCTTGCAACGTGCAGCGGAAGCAGCATTTTTATTAGATGAAGAAATGTCTTCTATCCGTCTTGAAATTCAAGAAGCGCAGAAAGCTTTTTCAAGAAAGCAAGAAACGAAAGATTCCGAATCATAAACTAAAGGGTGTTGGGCGATGAAATTTACAATTATGTCAAAGGGAGATCAATCATCAGATGCACTGGCAAGCACGATGAAAGAATACTTGCTAGATTTTGGATTTATAATGGATGAAAAGGAACCCGATATTGTAATTTCTGTTGGGGGAGATGGAACGCTTTTATATGCGTTTCATCGTTATTATAATCGATTGGATGAAACAGCATTTGTTGGTGTACATACAGGGCATTTAGGTTTCTATGCAGATTGGTTACCGACAGAAGTAGAGAAATTAGTAATTGCAATTGCTAAAACACCATTCCAAGTGGTGGAATATCCGCTTTTAGAAGTGATTATTCGCTATGTGAATGGGAGTAAAGAGTCGCAGTATTTAGCGATGAATGAAGCGACTGTAAAAAGTGCAGAAGGTACATTAGTAACAGAAGTGGAAATACGCGGAGAGTACTTTGAAACGTTCCGTGGGGATGGCCTTTGTATTTCTACTCCTTCGGGAAGTACTGCGTATAATAAGGCGCTTGGCGGAGCAATTATTCACCCTTCTATTGAAGCGATTCAAATTGCGGAAATGGCATCTATTAATAACCGGGTGTTTCGTACAGTAGGTTCGCCGCTCGTATTGCCGAAACATCATACATGCGTGCTGAAGCCGACTGCAGGAATGAACTTACAAATTACGGTGGACCATTTAACGATGGTTCATCAAGATGTGAAATCAATTCAGTATCGCGTGGCAAATGAGAAAGTACGATTCGTTCGTTTCCGTCCATTTCCGTTCTGGAAACGAGTTCGTGACTCGTTTGTTGCAGATAAATAGAAAGGGTTTATATATTTGAACAGATTTACATTGAAATGGGATATAGACTCGGCTGAGGAAGGAACTTTGGTTAGAGAATTTTTAAAAACAAAAGGGATCTCCAAAGCCGCATTAACGGATATAAAGTTTCATGGCGGATCTATAGAAGTAAATGGTCAACATGCGAGCGTTCGTCATCAGTTGCAAGCTGGTGAAGAATTACGTGTCTTTTTTCCAGTAGAGGAAAGAAGTGAAGGGATGATTGCTGAAGATATTCCTTTATGTATCGTATATGAAGATGATGCAGTTCTTGTCATAAACAAAGAGGCAAACATGTCAACGATCCCGTCTAGAGAACATCCGGCAGGAAGTGTTGCGAATGCGCTCTTATCTCATTATGATAAGCGACATCTTGCAAATACGGTGCACATCGTAACGAGGTTAGATCGTGATACTTCAGGGCTTATGCTTATTGCAAAAAATCGTTTCGTACATCATCTTTTATCGAAACAGCATCAACAAAAAGCTGTGAAAAGAACGTATGAAGCGATTGTTCACGGTGAGATGGTAGAAAGAGAAGGAACGATTGACGCACCGATTGGACGAAAATCGGATAGCATTATTGAGCGGACAGTTTGTGAGGAGGGGCAAAGAGCCGTTACTCATTTTAGAGTGATCGATAGCGTCAATCATAAGACGCACGTATCACTTGAGCTCGATACAGGGAGAACGCATCAAATTCGTGTGCATATGGCGTACATAGGACATCCGCTACTTGGCGATAATTTATATGGTGGAAAAAGAGATGAAATGAAACGACAAGCGCTTCACAGTACATCCTTGACGTTTTATCATCCTATTTTAGAGAAAGAAATGTCTTTCACTACACCGATTCCAAGCGATATGCAAGCGATATTAAGACATATTTAACAAGGGAACAAAATTCTTATGTAACGAAGAATTTTGTTCCCTTTTTTTTAGCGGAATAATATTAAAATTTGATTGTCGCCAGTGCGCTTTATAACGAAAAAGCCACTTTCAGATTTTGTAGCAATGCCATCGTTATTTGGACGACAATATCCATGCGTTTCGCAAGTACCGTCATC
Organism: Bacillus sp. CD3-5; assembly: GCF_006349665.1. NCBI lineage: Bacteria > Bacillati > Bacillota > Bacilli > Caryophanales > Bacillaceae > Bacillus > Bacillus sp. CD3-5. The sequence goes on from NZ_VEPX01000010.1 coordinate 98,117, forward strand.
ACGTACTAACATTTGTCCAATTAATCCGACAGGAAGCCACTCGTTACGATCTTTTCTTGCTATATATTTGCAAGCTGGATCCCATTCTGTATTTAAAAGAGGTTGTATGTCTTGCGATTCCGTACGTACATATTGACGTTTTCCGAAGCTATCTGTTTTATAGCGTTTTTGCCAACTTAAAGCACCGCTATTTCCTATAAGAGCGGGGGTGGCACTAGATATTCCTAAGATGAATGAATCGTTTGAAGTAGCGATTCGAATTTTTTCTTCGCTACTAAATGTAACGAAATAACCTACATCAATAAAAGTATTGTCTACTGTTTCAAACATTTGCGCAAAATCAGTTCCGCTTGCATTGTAAGAAGCGCCCTCAATGTACATTTCTCCATTATGAGCAAGCCACTTTGCACCGATATTATGATCGGTTTCATTTGTACCGTTTGCAATAAACCAAGAATAGGATTCTTCTGCTGTACCGAATCGTCCCATAATATGGCTACCTGCAAAATGAGCTGTTGATGTATGATTACCTTCCGCATGAGAAGAAAATCCGTTAGCGATAGTCGCGGTTCCTTCTGCATGAGCTGCTTCGCCTAAAGCGATTGTATGTTTACCTTCTGCATGAGAATAAGCGCCACCTGCTGTCGTTTCACTCCCTTCACTATGGGAACTATGTCCAGTTGCTTTCGTTTTTGATCCTTCTGCATGAGAGAAAGAACCTTTTGCATGTGTCAGAAGTCCTTCTGCATGTGAAGCTGTACCCTCTGCATGAGAGTGAAGACCCTCTGCATATGCATACCGCCCATCTTTTTTTACTTTTGTATTTTCAGATGTAGGGGTCTGAATGATAATCGTTTTTTCTGTTTGTATATCACCTGATGGTACTAATGCTTCTTTAATTTTTTTTACTTGATTTATAATAGCAGCTGGAATTTCTGCTTCCACTTTTTTATTTATTGCTACAGGGCTGTTCTCTTCTGTATTCTTTTCTACTTGCTCAGAAGGCACAATCTGTTCAATATGAGTAGAGAGAGGTTTATTTTTTTGCTGCATCTTTGCTTTTCTATTATCAATTATGCGGCTCATTACAGCATTCTGTAATGAGACATATTTTGGTCTATCTTTGTTTTTTGTGGAAGCCTCTTGTTCTTCCAGTTCTTCTACAGCTGCAGCTCGAATGCTGCACCAGTTGTTAATTCCGTACATGGGCAGATAAAAAGGCGGGCATTTTCTTTTTTGTTTAGAAGATTTTTTCTTCATTCTGTCACCTCCTGCGACAGTATATGCCGTGTCATTAAAAAAAGATGCACTTTATTGCATCTTTTTTTAATGACTTTACCCAATTTTTATCCCATTTTAATGGGCGGGCTGCCCATTAAAGTGGGATTGGTGAGGGCTGATTAAAGTTTCACTTTATATGAGAGACGCCTAAAAGATACGGTAATCCTTACATATGAGTTATGAAATTGGGCGGAATTTCTCAGGGACAAAAGGCAGGGAGGAAGGAACGGAAACAATCTCCATTTCAGGATAACGTAGTCCAGTTAGTTTGCCACCAAATACAGCACCAGTGTCAATATTGACTGTATGCTTTACAAAGCGAGGTTCTTTTACGGGTGTATGTCCATATACAACCCAAGCTGTTCCTTTATACTCCTTCGCCCAGTCGCGACGGACAGGTGAACCGTCAGCATGTTTTTCTCCTGTAATATCGCCGTATAATACAAATGTTTGTACTTTTTTATCTTTTCTTCCTATGTAATCTTGCCGAATGCCGGCGTGACACACAATTAACCTTTTTTCATCGAGTACATGATATAAAGGGGATTGCTCGTAAAGTGTGATGAATTTTTCTTTTATCATGTTTTGTTGATGAGAAGGTAGTGCTTCATATTCGGCAACAGTTGTTTCGAGTCCATGAGCGATTGTCACATTACGTCCAAGGAAAAATCGGTATAGTTTATTGCAGTGATTTCCCGGAGCGTAATACGCTACTTTTTTATTTATGACAAGTTCCCATACAATTTCAATCATACGTAATGAATGGGGACCGCGATCTGTGATATCGCCAACAAAAGCAAGTTTGCGTTGATCAGGGTGAATCGGCAAGTCACTATTCCAGTTATATCCGAGTTTTTTCGTTAAATCTTGAAACTCTTGGAAGCATCCATGAATATCCCCTATAATGTCGTATTTCATATTTAAACCTCCATCATATTTTTCATTAGTATATCTAAAAAAGGATAGAGATAAAAATATACCGTTTTTGTGCTTCAGTTGAACATAAAGATTTTCGTTCTTGAGCGGACGTTTAAAACAAATCCAATCGCTATCATGTATGTGAGTAAGGAGCTTCCTCCGTAGCTCATAAGGGGTAGTGTGATGCCTGTAATAGGTAGTAATCCGATTGTCATCCCGATATTTTGAAATACTTGAAAAGTAAACATTCCGATTGTACCAGCGCAGATGTAACTGCCGAAAGGGTCATTACTTTCTATAGCGATATGAATCATGCGAAAAATAAGTAGGAAAAAAAGTGCAATAATGACGCTTGCGCCTAAAAATCCGAATTGCTCAGCGACATTCGTGAAAATAAAATCTGTATGTGGTTCTGGAAAGTATACTTGTCCATTTTCCCAACCTTTTCCTTGCATTTCTCCTGATCCAGTAGCTAAGAAAGCTTGTCTTAATTGATAGCCTTGCGCATCATATTTGTATGGCGCTAACCAGCCGTAGAAGCGATTTAGTTGATATTCTTGTAAAATGTGTGCTTTAAAGAATTTTGTATGAGTAAAAAAAATATACGTTAATGTAACACCAGTTGCAAAGATACCGGAAGCTAACCCGAAAATAAAACGCCAACGTATACCAGAAACTAATATCATTGCTGCGAGCATAGCTGAAATTACCATTGTGTTTCCTAAATCAGGTTCCTTTGCGATAAGTAGTAGGGGCGGCAAACTTGTTGCGCATATTTTTCCGAGTAATAAAAAATCATCGTGTATTGTTCGGTAAAAATATTTCTCATTGTGATTTGCTATAATTCGTCCGGTGACGATAATTAAAAACAATTTCATAATTTCAGAAGGCTGGAAATTTCCGATGCCTGGGAGCCTGTACCAAGCGGTCGCACCTTTAATTGTAATGGCACCTGGTACTTGAAGTTCTAGCCCAATTAGTAGTACCAATGCAAAGCTATATAAATACCAAGCAATTTTTTGATAACGATCGAAATCGATAATCATAATAACACCGATGGCTATGAATCCAATGAAGTACCACTGGATTTGCTTTAATACAAAATTTACATTTTGCAAAAATGGTGGTAAAGAGGCTTGTGCACTTGTAATTGCAAAGCAACTAACAATCCCAATGGCAAATAAGATGCATAGTAATACGTAGTCTATTTGATATTGAGAATTTGGATCTTTCAATGTATGTATTCCTTTCTATCGCCTAGTAAATATATGGATTATGTCATGAAAAAAATAATATACAAGCAGACTATGCATACATTTATTCCACTATTTGCGGGAAGTCATACATCACAAGGAAGGAATTCCCCCTTGTGATGGATTAGATTGCATGGAGTTCTTTTGTAACTATATTCAAACAATGAGAAAGGCGAGTATGTGTATCGGTCGTTGGAATGAGTTCTGGATATAGCTGATAAAATGTTGTAGCGTTTTTATACCATTCGCAAGCTTTTAACAGACTCGTTTTGTAATAGTCAGTCTCTTGTAGAAAACCATATTTTTTTGAATGTAAAACGAGATGTGAAAAATCTTCGCAACCTTCAAGGTATTTGTGATGTACTTGCTGTCCCGTATGAAGGCGGAAAGAACTTAAAGGTTCCGTAATATAGATTGCATCACCTTTGGAAAGTAAACTGATCCAAGAAGCCATATCCACACTACAATTATAATTTCTACCATTTAAAGTACCGAAAGGTTCTGTTAATAGGCGTTTTCGAAAGAGTACAGTCGTAGGTTCACCAATAATATTTTGCCCTAGTATAAGCATATGGTTTCCAAGATCTTTCCCATTTAATAGAGTATCTTCATCATATAATCTGTTCATGGAGGGGTGTTGTTCAATTATCTCTCCATCATCATTAATCCAAGTACGATAAGATGTAATAAGTGCGAGATTTTGATCTAAGTCTTTTTGGAAATAAAACATCATTTTTTCAATTTTACTACTATAAAATATATCATCGTCCATTAAGAAATTTATGTACTCTCCATTTGACTGCTTTAAGAGCATAAGGGCGTTATGAAATTGCCCTAGAGTAGTGGCATTTCGAATGTATGTTATATTTTTATGCTTATGTAAATAATGTCGGTATATTAATTTTTCTGTTTCATTATTTGTACTATCGTCTCCTACAATAATTTCAATATTGGAATACGTTTGTGCTAATGCACTTTCTAGAGCAATTTTAAAATAATGTGGTCGATTATAGGTGGGAATAAGGATGGAAACGAGCGGCAGATTTTTTATATTATTCATATACAACTACCTTTCAGCAATTTTTTGTGTAAGAATCATATCTTGATAACTTGTATGTTCAGTTCTGCCACACCATGAGCCATAATGGGGAGGAGTCTGCATTTCTAGTCCATACTTATTTAATAGGGTAAGAATATCTTTCTCAAGATAGGCAACTGCGAAATTCGGGATATCTTTATTTAGAACATAACAATTGTCAATTTGATGATAAAAACCTAACGTACTTAGTCCTGCATTTAAGTAATAGGAAGATTCAGGGTTAATTAAAAAGAAAGTAATAAAACATCTCCCATCCTTTTTTAAAACTCGAGAAATTTCACTTAAGTAATGTTCTAATTCTTTCGGAAGAAGATGGGTAAATACAGACGTTAAAAAAATAAAATCGAATGATTCATCTTCATATGGAAACTTGTATTGGGAAGCATCTTCTTTTCCATCGGGATTGTAGAATTGGTTATATATATCGACATGTTCAAAATGGAAATTGTTACGGCGTGTTGAAATGTTATTTTTGCACCATGTAATTCCCTTATTAAATAAGTCAAATCCATAATAATTACCATCATCGCTTAAATAGTTCATTAATGGAACCGCCATCCGGCCGATACCACAGCCTACATCTAACACTGTTTCATTTGATTTTAAATTGCCAATTTCAATAAAATACTGCATAAACTCTTTTCCAACTTCTTCAAAATGACCACCTACATATTGAACAAGTTCTGGAGGTGGGATTAATGTGATTTTTTTCTCATTTTCGTTCAAAAAATTCACACCTTTCTTATAGTAAAGTAGGAAATTTCTACTTTATATTGAGGGGAGCTTTGCTTTTATTCATTACAAGAGTGGGTTTCATGAATTAGTAGTATAATAGTACCCCTCAACTAAATATTTTTTTATTCTATTCTTTTCTCCAAAAAATACCGAAATCATCGATTTGAGTCATAGGAGTTTTTATGTTTCTTTCACTTCTGAAATCTGTTACAGCCTCTGCGCATGTTACCAGTCCATAATCATCAATAATAATAAAGCCACCTATTGAAACTTTATCGTATAAATTTACAAGACTATCCATCGTTGATTCATACATATCGCCATCAAGACGAGCAATTGCAATTTTTTCTACCGGTGCTGAAGGCAATGTATCTTTAAACCAACCCTTTAAAAATTTCACTTGATCATTTAATAAATCATATTTTCTAAAGTTCTCTTGCACTGTTTCTAAAGAAACCCGTAAGTAATCGAATGTATGCAAATAATCACCGTAATCTTTCGGGTATTGTTCTAAGTTAGGTGCTGGTAGACCTTCAAACGAATCGGCAACCCACACAGTACGATCTGTAATGTTGTTTGCTTGTAAAAAACCATTCATAAAAATGCACGATCCTCCGCGCCATACACCAGTTTCAATAAAATCACCTTCTATATTTTCACGGACAACAGTTTCCATAGCTTCGTGTAATTGATTCATACGTTTTCGGCCAATCATACTATGTGCTGCTCTTGGCCAATCTTTGCCACCTTGACGCTCACTTTCTGAAACGTTAGGGTCAACGATTTTTAAATTGTGATTTTCTACGTACTGCTTAAGAAATAAAGGAAGCGGAACAGTAACTGGTTCATATGATAGCTCTTTAGATATATGTAACGAAGCAGGTAAATATGGTTCGTATTCTAACCATATTTCAAATAAAATTGTTTTCTTTAATAATTCAAGATAAAGCTGAACAGCTGATTTATTTTCCATATAAGTGCCTCCTGCGGAATGTCATACAACATTATGACTATGTAGAAAAGAGAGATTTAATGATTGAATTTACAAATGAAAAAGCAGTAAGACTAGTATCAGTCTTACTGCTAAGTACAAAATTAAGCGATTTTCTCAATAATAATTGATGCACTTGTACCAAGAGCTAGTGATAATCCAATTCCTGTAACAATTGCTTCAACAAGTGATGGAGTTGTCGTAATTTGTGTAATGGCTTGGATAACGATAGGAGCTCCAAGTGAAATTAAGCTCGTGCCTGTACCTGGTACAGTATTACCATTAACTTGAATTGCAAGACTTCCTAATAAACCTACTGCCGCTGTATAAGCAATAACAGTAATTTTATAGAACCCAGTCTCACTAATTACGAAAGTATCAGGATCCATTTGAGAAATTGCTGTACCAAACTGAGATCCAACAGTATTAAATGGTACTGGATCGTTAACGCCAAGAGCTAAAGAAACTGTAGCTGAGTTAAAGGCATACAACCCTGCTGGAAGTCCTAATCCAGAAGGTCCAGTCGGCCCAGTCGGTCCGGTAGCACCAGTTGGCCCAGTTGGCCCAGTTGGCCCAGTTAGTCCAGTAGCACCAGTGTCTCCAGTTGGCCCAGTCGGTCCAGTAGTACCAGTGTCTCCAGTTGGCCCAGTCGGTCCAGTAGTACCAGTGTCTCCAGTCGGCCCAGTCGGTCCAGTCGGCCCAGTTGGTCCAGTCGGTCCCGTTGGTCCGGTAGGAAGGGTAAACGGCGGTATTGGTGGTAATGTTGGTCCTACAAGATTAGGGTCAAATGCACTAGCTGATAAAGATTCATCGGGATTTAATCCATCTGAATAATTATTATTTGACATAAATTCACCTCCATAAAGCGTTCATTATATAGTAGATGCAAAACCGGAAGAAAATGACACGGACATTTGAATTATTGAAAAGAAATCTTAAACTGCTTGTGCAAGTTAAAAAAGTGGAAAGTTTATTGTATGTATAACATATGATTGATTTGGAAGAGGGTGATTATGTTGAACAAGCAAGGAATTACAATTAGTTTATGTATGATTGTTCGAGATGAGGAAGATACAATCGGTCGATGTTTAGACTCAGTAGAAAAAATTGTTGATGAAATTATTATAGTGGATACAGGTTCCATTGATCGAACGAAAGAAATTGTAGCTCAATATACCTCTAACATATATGACTTTCCGTGGATTAATGATTTTGCGGCAGCTAGAAATTTTTCTTTTTCGAAAGCAACGCAAGAATATATATTATGGTTAGATGCTGATGATGTGTTATTAGAAGATGCTCAAGAGGCATTGAACTTATTAAAAAGAGAATTAGATCCTAATGTGGATGCTGTTTCGATGCCTTATCATCTTGTAATGGATTCTAATGGTAAACCTTTATATTGTACAAAAAGATATCGACTTGTAAAGCGTGAAAAACAATTTCAATGGTTTGGAAAGGTGCATGAGTATTTAGCTATTTTTGGTGAGATTTTTAATAGTAATGTTGCGATTACGCATAAAAAAGAAAAGAAAGTAACGAACCGCAATTTAAAAATTTTTCAAGATGCTGTAGCAGCTGGAGAAGAATTGAGCCCGAGAGATTTGTTTTATTACGCGAATGAATCTATGGATAATCAAAAATATGATGATGCAGTTCTACTATATGAAACATTTCTTAATCAGGACGAAGGTTGGTATGAAGAGAAAATTTATGCATGTGGTAAATTAGGAGATTGCTATGCAAAGCTTGGATCATGGGAAAAGGCAATTGAATCTTGCGTGAAGTCGTTTCGATATGATGTTCCTAGAGGAGAGAATTGTACAAGAATAGGATATATATATATGGAACAGCAAAAATATAACGAAGCGATATTTTGGTTTAAACTTGCAACGGAAGTACCAATGGCGACGGAGAGTCCGTTTCATAGTCCAGCGAGCTATACATGGCTTCCTTATTTACAAATGTGTATTTGTTATAGCAAGTTAGGTGAGCAAGATAAAGCTTATTATTACAATGAATTAGCAGCTTCTTATGTTCCGAATAATGCTGCAATTGAATATAACCGCAAATATTTTCGGAGTGTTTTTGATAAACAATATAAATCGTTATAGGCAGCTTTTTTTAGAAATGGCTCATCGCGATTCTAACTCTAATAAATTAGCTATATAGTAAAGTATCGGCAATGTAACTAGTACTGGTTACATCTATAGACTTCATATGAGGTTTATATTTCAAATTCAATTTGCATAAGGAGTGTGTAAAATGAATTCCCCAAAAAATTCTTTATACGAAGAAAAGTCTGGGCATTATTATAATGCAGTGAATCCGAATTTATTAAAGCACATAAAAAAAGAATGGAAAGAAGTTCTTGATATCGGTTGTTCGAGTGGTGCACTTGGAGCTGCCATAAAAGAAAATGGTACACGTGTATCTGGAATTGAGGCATTCCCAGAGGCAGCAGAACAAGCAAAAGAAAGACTAGATCATGTTGTTTTAGGCGATATAGAAACAATGGATATGCCGTATGAGGAGGAGCAATTTGATTGCGTTATATTTGGTGACGTATTAGAGCATTTATTTGATCCGTGGGCGGTAATAGAAAAAGTAAAACCGTATATAAAGCAAAATGGTGTGATTTTGGCTAGTATACCGAATGTTTCACACATTTCAGTATTAGCTCCCTTACTTGCTGGAAATTGGACGTATACAGAATATGGTTTATTAGATAAAACACATATTCGCTTCTTTACATTTAATGAAATGTTACGAATGTTTTTAAAAGCAGGCTATTCAATTAGTAAAGTAGATCGTGTATATGTTGATCATAAAATGTATGAACCGCTTATTGAGGAATTATATGGCATTTGTAAAAAATATCGTCTTGGAAGTGGCTTCATGGCTGAGACGGTTGTATTTCAATACATTATTGAAGCAGAAAAATCAAAATTATGAGTGCAGCAGATAAAACAATATTATTTGTTACGTGTATAAATGATCGGAAAATGTATGCACAATGTGCACGACATATATTACAATTGCCAGTTCCTCCAGGATACACGATACAGTTTATGCCGATTCGGAATGCGAAAAGTATGACGAGTGGATATAATCAAGCAATTTCGCATCCGGCAAAATATAAAGTGTATATACATCAAGATGTTTTCATTGTAAATGTAGGGTTTTTATATGGATTACTTCAATTGTTTCAAGAACATGAACATCTTGGAATGATTGGTATGGTTGGAGCCCAATATGTCCCTCCAAATGGAATATGGAATGTAGGCAGAGGAGTTGTTGGAAAAGTCATTGGTTATATGAATGATTTATTTTATATGGCAAGTCAAGAAAAGCCGTATCATGACTCAAAAACATTTATGCCTGTAGAATGTATTGACGGTTTATTAATGGCAACACAATACGATATTCCATGGCGGGAAGACTTGTTTGATGGGTTTGACTATTATGATGTGTCTCAATCGTTTGAATTTAGAAAAGCGGGCTATACAGTTGGGGTTCCTGTACAGCGTGATGCGTGGTGTATTCACTATCATATCGATGTGGATATGACCAACTATGAAAAGTATAGAAAGATATTTGTAGAGCACTATATGTCAGATGTAAATCAAGACGAATAGAGGGGCTACAAAATGAAAGATCATACAATATTAGTCGTTGTTTGTATAAATAATGAAGAGCTATTTGAACAATGCGAGAGACAAATAAGAAACCTTTTTGTTCCCCCTGGTTATGTCGTACAAATTTTTCCGATACGAGATGCGAAAAGTATGGCGAGTGCATATAACCGAGCACTTTCATATCCCGCGAAGTATAAGGTTTATATACATCAAGATACTTATCTTATTAATCGAGAGATGTTTTATACACTCATTTCTCTTTTTAAAGATAACGAAAAACTAGGTTTAATTGGAGTAGCTGGTGCTCAGTTTTTGCCGAGCAACGGGATATGGTGGGAAGGGAAAAATTTAGTAGGGAAAGTGATTGAGTACAGGAGACAGAATTATCAATTATTAAATTTAGATCAAGTTTTTTATGGGAATCAACCATTTTTGTCAGTTCAGGCAATTGATGGTTTATTGATGGCAACGCAATATGATATTCCATGGCGAGAAGACTTATTTCAAGGATTCCACTTTTATGATGTGTCGCAGTCTTTAGAGTTTCAAAAGGCTGGTTATTTAATTGGTATCCCTAATCAAGCAAATGTATGGTGTATTCACTACAACGGGGATGAGTTTGATGCGGATACATATGAGAAGGATCGGAAAGTGTTTGTAGAACATTACAAAGATATATTATCTCCATCATAAGGGAGAGATGCAGGGTGAAAGGAATTATTTTAGCAGGTGGAACTGGGTCGAGATTATATCCCATAACGAAAGTAACGAATAAACATTTGCTTCCTGTTGGACGTTATCCAATGATTTATCATGCGGTATATAAGCTAAAACAATGCGAGATTACAGACATTATGATTATTACAGGTAAAGAGCATATGGGAGATGTTGTTAGTTTTTTAGGAAGCGGTCAAGAGTTTGGCGTGTCCTTTACGTATCGTGTGCAAGATAAGGCTGGCGGAATTGCGCAAGCATTAGGGCTTTGTGAAGATTTCGTTGGGAATGATCGCATGGTAGTTATATTAGGAGATAATATCTTTTCTGATGATATTCGTCCGTATGTTGAAGAGTTTGCAAATCAAAAAGAGGGTGCGAAAGTACTGCTGCAATCTGTAGATGACCCGGAGAGATTTGGCGTAGCGCATATTCAAAACGACAAAATAATTGAAATTGAAGAAAAGCCGAAAGAGCCGAAAAGTTCCTATGCAGTCACAGGAATTTATTTGTATGATTCGAAAGTCTTTTCTTATATAAAAGAATTAAAACCTTCCGCAAGGGGAGAACTTGAAATTACAGATATTAATAATTGGTATTTAAAACGAGGGGTACTTACTTATAATGAAATGAGCGGTTGGTGGACTGATGCAGGAACTCACATTTCTCTTCAAAGGGCGAATACGTTAGCGCGGGATATAAACTTTGGTAAACAGTTTAACGGAGAATAGGTGAGAATATGAAAGTTATAGAAACAAACTTTACTGACGCAAAATTGTTAGAACCGAGGTTATTTGGAGATGGGCGTGGCTTTTTTACTGAAAGTTATAATAAGAAGGTGCTAGAAACATTAGGGATTACGTATTCATTTGTACAGGATAATGTTTCATATTCAGCAGAAGCGGGAACGATTCGGGGATTACACTTTCAAAAAAATCCGAAAGCACAAACGAAACTTATTCAAGTTATGCAAGGAGCAATCTATGACGTTATCGTCGATTTGCGAAAAGATTCCCCAACGTTTAGGCAGTGGAGAGGATATATTTTAAGCGCGGATAATCATCGGCAATTATTAGTGCCAAAAGGATTTGCACACGGTTTTTGTACACTTGTTTCGCATACGATTGTTATGTATAAAGTAGATGAGTATTATAGTGCTAATCATGATTCAGGGGTACTTTGGAGTGATAAAGAATTAGCAATTCCATGGCCGGTAACAAGTCCTATTTTGTCTGACAAAGATCGAATATTGCCATCACTTCAGGAATGTGAAGATAGTTTTTGAGTAGGAGAGTTGTTTATGAATATATTAGTAACAGGTGGAGCTGGATTTATTGGAAGTAATTTTGTGCATTATATGTTACAAAGCTATGAAACATATAAAATTATTAATTTCGATGCATTAACATATAGTGGAAATCTAAATAATGTAAAGTCTATTCAAGATCATCCGAATTACTATTTTGTAAAAGGGGAAATTCAAAATGGAGAGCTGCTGGAGCATGTTATTCAGGAACGTGATGTGCAAGTCATTGTCAATTTCGCAGCTGAATCACATGTGGACCGTAGTATTGAAAATCCGATCCCTTTTTATGATACAAATGTAATTGGGACAGTCACCTTATTAGAATTAGTAAAAAAATATCCGCATATTAAACTCGTGCAAGTATCAACGGATGAGGTGTATGGATCTTTAGGAAAAACAGGGCGATTTACCGAGGAAACCCCGTTAGCTCCAAATAGTCCATATTCTTCAAGCAAAGCGAGCGCCGATATGATAGCTTTATCTTATTATAAAACATATCAATTACCAGTTATCGTAACGCGTTGTTCCAATAACTATGGGCCGTATCAATATCCTGAAAAATTAATTCCGTTAATGGTTACGAATGCGCTCGAAGGAAAAAAATTACCGTTATATGGCGATGGATTAAATGTAAGAGATTGGCTACATGTAACGGATCATTGTCGTGCGATTGACGTTGTTTTGCATAAGGGACGTATAGGAGAAGTATATAATATAGGTGGAAATAATGAAAAAACAAATATAGATGTTGTGGAACAAATTATTACTCTCTTAGGAAAAACGGAAAAGGATATTGAATATGTGACAGATCGTTTAGGACACGACCGCCGTTATGCGATTGATGCAGAGAAAATGAAGAATGAATTTGATTGGGAACCAAAGTATACGTTTGAGCAAGGATTGCAAGAAACGGTGCAATGGTATGAGAAGAATGAGGAGTGGTGGAAACCATTAAAAAAGTAAGGGGCATATAAATGAAAGAGCGGGTTATCATAACAGGAGCAAATGGTCAATTGGGAAAGCAACTACAAGAAGAGTTAAATCCTGAAGAATATGACATATCTCCATTTGATAAAAAGTTACTAGATATCACAAATATATCCAAAGTGCAGCAAGTAGTACAAGAAATAAGGCCGCATATCATTATTCATTGTGCAGCGTATACGAAGGTTGATCATGCTGAGAAAGAACGAGATCTTGCGTATAGAATAAATGCAATAGGAGCTCGAAATGTAGCAGTTGCTTCACAATTAGTAGGAGCAAAGTTAGTTTATATTAGTACGGATTATGTATTTCAAGGCGACAGACCGGAGGGGTACGATGAATTTCATAATCCGGCGCCGATCAATATATACGGGGCTTCTAAATATGCGGGAGAGCAGTTCGTCAAAGAGTTACATAATAAATACTTTATCGTTCGTACATCGTGGTTATATGGTAAGTATGGAAATAATTTTGTGAAAACGATGATGCGATTAGGGAAAGAAAGAGAAGAAATATCTGTTGTAGCGGATCAAATAGGTTCTCCTACGTATGTGGCGGATTTAAATGTGATGATTAATAAGCTCATTCATACTTCTTTATACGGTACGTATCACGTATCCAATAGAGGATCATGTTCTTGGTTTGAATTTGCAAAGAAAATATTTTCGTATGCAAATATGAAGGTGAATGTGTTACCTGTTTCAACCGAAGAATTTGGGGCTGCAGCAGCAAGGCCGAAATATTCTATTTTCCAACATAACATGCTACGATTAAATGGTTTTTTGCAAATGCCTTCTTGGGAAGAAGGATTAGAGCGTTTTTTTATAGAAACCAAAAGTCATTAACAATTTTAAGTTAATGACTTTTTTGTTTGCCTTTAAGAGGTTTTATGTTACTATAATTATAGTATCAGGTACTAATAACAAGTATAAGTATTTCTGGGAGGATATATCATGGAACTATTACAAGGGAAAACATTTGTTGTTATGGGCGTTGCGAACCAAAGAAGTATTGCATGGGGAATTGCTCGCTCTTTGCATAATGCAGGTGCAAAATTAATCTTCACATATGCAGGAGAACGTTTAGAGAGAAATGTTCGTGAATTAGCGGATACATTAGAAGGACAAGAATCACTTGTATTACCTTGTGATGTAACAAATGATGAAGAACTTACAGCTTGTTTTGAAACAATCAAGCAAGAGGTTGGTACAATTCACGGTGTTGCACACTGTATCGCTTTTGCAAATCGTGACGACTTAAAAGGTGAATTTGTAGATACTTCTCGCGATGGATTTTTACTTGCACAAAATATTAGTGCATTCTCTTTAACAGCTGTAGCAAGAGAAGCGAAGAAAGTAATGACAGAAGGCGGAAATATTTTAACGTTAACATATCTTGGCGGCGAGCGCGTTGTGAAAAACTATAACGTTATGGGTGTTGCGAAAGCTTCATTAGAAGCGAGCGTGAAATATTTAGCAAATGATTTAGGCCAACACGGCATTCGCGTTAACGCTATTTCTGCAGGTCCAATTCGTACGTTATCTGCCAAAGGTGTAGGCGACTTTAACTCAATCTTAAGAGAAATTGAGGAGCGCGCACCACTTCGTCGTACAACAACGCAAGAAGAAGTTGGGGATACAGCAGTATTCTTATTCAGTGATTTAGCACGCGGCGTAACAGGAGAAAACATTCACGTTGATTCAGGGTATCATATCTTAGGATAAATATAATATTAATTTTTAAAGGACAATCTCTACATGTTGAGATTGTCCTTTTTATTTGTTCTTAGAAAGAACGATTTTTAACGAAAGTTCTTACCACGTTATGAATATAAGTATAATAGTACACGATTTATTCAGCTACGTATGGAAGTGGGAGGGACGAGTGTGAAGAATAAAAATAAAAGTTCAACAGTTGGAAAACCGTTGTTATATATTGCGCAAGTAAGTTTGGAACTTGCTGCACCGAAAATAAAAAGAATTATTTTAACAAACTTTGAAAATGAGGATCAAAAAGAGGAAAGTAATAGAAACGAAAATGTTGTAAGTAGTGCGGTGGAAGAGGTAATAGAAGAGCAACAAGAGCAACAAGAAGAACAAGTAGAAGAAAAAATAGAAGAAGAGGAACAAGTACAAGAGCAGCAAGAACCAGTGAGAACTGTCCCGTATAATAAATCATTTAAGGATATGAATAATGAAGAGAAAATTCATTTTTTATTAAATCGCCCTCATTATATTCCGAAAGTAAGGTGCAGAATAAAAACAGCTACAGTCTCATATGTTGGATCAATCATATCGTATCGTAATGGAATTGTAGCGATTATGCCACCAAATAGCATGCGAGATATTAAGTTGTCTATAGATGATATCCAATCAATTAGTATGGCTGGCTTTTAAATATGTAAAGGTGGTAGAAATCTTCTACCACCCCAATAGTTTTTTAGTTTACTTCACTTATTAGATAGAAACGTCGCGTAAGCATTGAATCGCACAGAAACAGCTTAAATCTACAGTAATGCAAGTAGTGGTAGATATTAATCTTGCATTTGGTACAGCTAAAAACGTACAAATTGGATCGTCACCAGGTGGTATCGAAGTACCGTCACCTAATACTACACTTAATACACGTAGCACAGCACAGCTATCATCATCTACGCTTTCCACACGGAAAATTGGAGATCGGCAGCTAGTAAGGCTTGATGATGGTGCAAATGCTTCAAAAGGTTCTCCAGTTTTTGTGTATAAAATAAAAGGGCGTGTATTTGCTACTGATGCAGTGTTGTGTGCACCTAAAAATGGAATTTCACAACCAGATCCACACGTAGTAGTAGAACAATCTTGTAGTTCATTGATGAATTTTACAACGTCAACTACACAATGAGAAGAGCTATGGTGTTTATTTTCGTTACAACTCATTAATGTCACTCCTTATCTTCTTGTTTGTATTTACATTAATAAGATATTGGAGTCGAGGAGATTTGGTCACAATCTCAAGACCTTTTTTTTTAAATAGGCGAAAGAAGATAAGGGAAGGTGGAATTATGCTGTTTACAAGTTGGCTTTTATTTTTTATTTTCGCGTTAGCTGCTTTTAGGCTCACCCGTTTAATTGTTTATGATAAAATTACAGCTTTTTTGCGAAGACCGTTTATTGACGAATTAGAGATTACAGAGCCGGATGGAAGTGTATCAACTTTTACAAAAGTAAAAGGTAAAGGATTAAGAAAGTGGATTGGCGAATTATTAAGCTGTTATTGGTGTACAGGTGTATGGGTTAGTGCTTTTTTATTAGTGTTATATAATTGGATCCCTATCGTTGCAGAACCGTTACTTGCGTTATTAGCTATTGCAGGAGCAGCAGCAATCATTGAAACGATTACAGGATATTTTATGGGAGAATAATATATTTTCATACTAAGAGAAAAAGCGGAGTTTAAAAGAATGAGGGAACGGAAATAAAGAGTTGTTCATATAGTAAATAGACAGAATTGACAGTAGAGGAGATGTTTGCTGTGAGCAATAATCCAAGGCAAAATTCATATGACCTGCAGCAATGGTATAATATACAGCAACAGCACCATGCACAACAACAGGCATATCAAGAACAATTGCAACAACAAGGGTTTGTGAAGAAAAAGGGATGTAATTGTGGGAAAAAGAAGAATACAATAAAACACTATGAAGAATGAAACACTCATGTTACCGTGAGTGTTTTTTATTATACATAAAAAGCGGTATTTCAAAGGTGAAATACCGCTTTTTACTAGCTAATTTGTGCAACTGTTAATGCTGCAGCACGAATGTCTACAGTTCCTATTAACTCAACTGGTACAATTCGAATTAAGTCACCAGGGTTTAAGTTAATAAGAATAACACCGCTGGATACGTCTACTTCGCCAGTACCAATAACGTTAGAACGAACTGCTGTACCTGATCCAGGAATAATGTTAGCTGGCGTACCTAATGATAAGAAGAAACGACCAGCTTCTGGTGCAGTAGGTACATTATCAAGACTAATTGTTAATGTATAACTGATTTGATAAATACCAGCTCGTAGAATTCGAATGCCATCTCCGACACTTACCGTATCATTTATTACAGGAACAGTAATATTTGGGTTTGGACTGACGCTAGGTAATAGTAGTGGTGTAAATAGTGAAGCGAACTGAGGTGCAGACGCGTTGAAAGCAAAACCGAAGGCAGGTAGTGTACTAGCTGGTTTTGCCTCGCAATCAATTTTCGTAAATTCGCAATCAGAAGAGAACATGTTTTTCACTCCTTTATCTGTTTCTACTTTCAGTTAATGAAAAGGACAGGTTCTATGTTCTAGACAAGTTCCCAATTTTAATAAATTTACATAATAATACTCTTTAAGCATGGATTGGGTGGCAGATAATTCTGCCACCCAATCCATGCTTAACTCATTATTTAGATTTAAATCGTAACATCACGTAAGCATTGAATAGCGCAGAAGCAACTTAAATCAACAGTAAGACAAGTGTTGGTCGATATTAATCTTGCATTTGGTACAGCCAAAAACGTACAGATTGGGTCGTCACCAGGTGGCACAGGAGAAGTATCACCTAATACTACAGTTAATACACGCAATACAGCGCAATCATCATCATCTATACTCTCGACACGGAAAATTGGAGATTGGCAGCTAGAAAGGCTTGCAGATGGCGCGAATGCTTCAAATGGTGTTCCGGCTTTTGTGTATAAAATAAAAGGACGTGTATTTGCTACTGATGCGCTATTATGTGCTCCTAAAAAGGGGACTTCACAACCAGATCCGCATGTTGTCGTTGCACATTCTTGTAGTTCATGTATAAAACGAACGACATTAGATACACAGTTGAAATCAAAATCATGTTGATGATCTTCGTTACAATTGCAGCTCATTATGTTCACTCCTTCTCATGAGTTCTGACATACACTATTACAATATGAGTGGGATATGGTTGATATTACGTTAATTCTTATGATAAAAAGAGGAATTTATATAGGAGGGATGTACATATTGCAATATAAAAAAAGACATCCTTATTTCGTGGATGTCTTTTCAGGTAAATCTTTTCGCACAGTATACAAAAAGCGAGATATATCTAATTTTTTTCCTCTAAAAAATTGCGGAGAGGAAATGTACAATTCTTCTTTCGCACGTGTAATTGCGACATAAAGTAGTCGGCGTTCTTCTTCTAAAGCTTCAGAAGTCTCTGTAACACGATCGTTTGCATCTTTTAAAGAAGAAGTATGAGGCAGAATACCATCGCTCGCCCCGAGTAAAAAGACACATGGAAATTCAAGGCCTTTGGCGTTATGAATAGACATAAGCGAAACAGCATCTTTTTGCGGCATTGTTTTTAATGCTTCCATTTCTTTTTGCCCTTGAATGGCTTCATCAATAAATTGTAAATAAGCTGGAATGTCGGTGAAACGATTTGCTGACTCCATTAATTCTTCTAACATTTCTTCTTGTATATCTTTATGCATCGTAAAGGAAGAACGATCGTTACTTTGTAAGTACTCTAAATACTTTCCTTTACCATGAATAATTTCTTTTAATGCTTTTTTCGGTTCTAATTCTTTTATAAATTTAATAAAATCGATACGCTCATTTACCTTTTTCACTTGAAAAGGTTTTAAGTTCGGATTTAATAATAAGAAATGAAGAAGAGAAGGGAAACGGCCTTCACCATATTTCCATTGTTCACGTTCAATAAATGAAATACAATCATCACGCCCGATATACATCGTTGGTAATATGTTTGAAAGTGATTCTAATCGAAATGGTTCAATTACGAGTCGTAAATGATCCAATACAGGCTTAATTAAAGAATGTTCATAAAATGACTGACTCGCACCGTGCTTAATAAACGGGATTTTATGAATGGTAAGCTGATCAAGTAACGAACGGCTTACAGAATGTGTGCGATACAGCAAACAAAAATCTTTATAATTTCGTTCACCACTATCTACTTTTTCTTGAATGAGCTGCAAAATTTGATTTGCTTCATCAAGAGTCGTAGCCGGTCTTGCATAAAAAGGTTGTACACCTTCTTCACGAACAGAATATAGCTCTTTATCAAACCTTTCTTGATTTAGTTTGATAACTTCATTTCCAAGTCCGACAATAAAAGGATTGGATCGATAATTCGTATTAAGGGCGATAATCGTAGTGTTATCAAATTCTTTTGGAAAAGATAAAATAATTTGGTGACTTGCTCCTCGCCAGCCGTATATAGCTTGATCGTCATCACCTGCGATAAATAAATTATTTCTTGGCGAAGCTAACAATTTTACAATTTCATATTGAGCATACGATGTATCTTGGAACTCATCTACTTCAATATAGTGGAAACGTTGTTGTAATTGGGTAAGCAAAGGAGCGTTATTTTCTAACATATAATATGTTTCTAATAAGATGTCATCGAAATCAATATAATTATATCGTTGTTTCACTTCTTCAAAACGCTCGTATACTTCTTTAAATTCTTGTTCAACGGGTGTTTTTGCTTTTACATCTTTCGGACGATTTAATTTGTTTTTCTCAAGTGAAATCATCGCGAGCATCGTTTCAGCATCATAATCGTCTTTTAAACGCAATTCTTTTAAAATTTTCTTTATCATAATTTGTTTATGTTTTTCGTTTGCTAAAATTTGCTGATTATATCCTTGACTACGAAGCAATTTTAAAAAGACAGAGTGGAATGTACCAGCAACAACGTAGCTACTTGCCGCATGATTCATACCCGGTAAATTCGCTACACGATTTCGGATTTCTTCAGCCGCTTTTTGTGTAAATGTAAGTAATAAAATATTTCGCGGATGAACTTGTTTTACATTTACTAAATAACCGACGCGAGTTGTTAAAACAGATGTTTTCCCGCTTCCGGCACCAGCCAGTGTAAGAACAGGGCCTTCTGTCGTTCGTACGGCTTCTAATTGTTTTTCATTTAAAAATACATTTTGCTGTTCGAGAGCGCGGAAATACGCCGCATCTGCATCTTCTTCCATAATTAAATGGGTAGATGTTTTTGGGATATGATATGTTGCACGTGGAATATCAGCGTGCGTTAATGATTTTTGTGAAAATTTTTCTTGTGTCATATATTCACCTTCAAAACTATAGCATCAACATTTAACTTTAGCGGAAGAAAAAGAAAATAGCAATGTAAAAAACAGGAGGGGATACCTCCTGTTTTCAAATTACAATTCTTTTATCATAACGATGTGAGGAATATTTGCTTCCATAAATACATCAGAATTCGTTACATATCCAAGTTTCTTATAGAAATCTTCAGCATGTGTTTGAGCATGCAGCTTCAATTTTGGTAGCGAGTTTTCCTTCGCATATGCTTCAAGTGCATTCATAACAATTTTTCCGATGCCTTTTTTTCTA
This sequence comes from Bacillus sp. CD3-5, assembly GCF_006349665.1. NCBI lineage: Bacteria > Bacillati > Bacillota > Bacilli > Caryophanales > Bacillaceae > Bacillus > Bacillus sp. CD3-5. The sequence continues at coordinate 118,436 of NZ_VEPX01000010.1, forward strand.
TGGGAAGCTAGTACGCAAATGCGTTCCATTTTTCCTATTCCATCAATGGTGCGAAAACGCCCAGCACCAACGGGAACATCATTATCATATATAACAACGTGTATGGAAGTTTCTTCAAACTCATCATACTCTTCTTCGGCAGAAACTTGCTGTTCCTTCACAAATACTTGCTTACGTACAGAGAATGCATCTCTTAGTTGTTCGTCCGTTTGTACGATCTGTGCATGCAAATTAGTTGTTCCCCTTTCCAAGGCGGAATGTTTCGTGTACAGTCCATGTTCCGTTTTCTAATTGATATAGAAGGTGGAAGCGGTCAATTGGTTGTTCGTAATAGAAATCTTTCATACGTAATCGACCTAGTACATCAGCATGCTCTGCATCAGATAAGCCTTGTCCGATTGTTAAATGAGGTACGAAAGCGTATTCGCGTTCTTGTGTAAAGAACCCGCTATGCATTTCCTCATTTAAGAAAGTAAGTTCAGGTGTTTTTTCTACTTTAAAATAAAGAACATTATTAACAGGTGCGAATGAACCAACTTTTCCAACGTGAAGGGTGAAAGGGTTCGTTTTACTTGCGATTGTATGTAACTCGTTTACAATCGATTCTAATTGTTCATCTTGCGTCTCAAAGGGTGTTTTCAATGTAATATGTGGCGGAACTAATGCGTAATGCGGATCATAACGTTTACGCAATCCGTTCGCTTTATCTTGAATCATTTTAGATGGAAAAATTACAATGCCTAATTTCATGTTCCAATTCCTCCCTTTGTAAGTCTAGTTAGATTTTGAGAAAATAACTCTCTTAATCTATTATATCAAATTATTCTGAATACTGCTCTCTATTATTTCATTGATAGCATATGAGAGAAAGCTTTCGGTAAATCAGTTTGCCAATATTTCCACGTATGATTACCTTCAAACTCCTCGTAATGCGTAATGAAATTTCTATCTATCAGAAGCGTATGAAGCTCACGGTTCGGCCCTACGAAATCAGATACTTGTCCATCCGTGCGCTTTACAGCTGTTTCTTCTGTTCCAATGACGTGGTAAAGTTCTAGCGCCTCCGGATTTTTGAATTCTTTTGCTAAGTTCATTACTGTTTCATCTACAAAAGGTGATTGCATAACGACTTTACCGAATGTATGCGGATACATAAGTGCGGTCATAAAGGAAACTGTCCCGCCAAGAGAATCTCCAATTAACACACGACCTTTTCCCATTTGGTACGTTGGATAATTTTCATCGATATATGGCGCAAGTTCATGAGCAAGGAAACGAATATACGCAGCGTTTTTTACCTCATTTGGGAAATATTTTTCTTTACGATCGTGTACATTTTTATATGGAATACCGACAATAATTGTGCGGTCAATTTCTTCAGTTTCACGAAGGCGCTCAATTACACGGTGTGCTTTACCAAGCTGAAAATAATCTCTGCCATCTTGTGCAATGACAACTGTATGTTTGTGCAGCGGTGTGTAATTTACCGGTAAGTAAACGAGAAGTGTAACATCTTCTTGAAGTGATGCACTATAAAATGAAATCTCTTCAATTCTCCCAATTGTTTGATTCATGTAGATCCCCCTAAATAAAAATTTACTGTAATAATTGTAAGAGCGACGCTTGTAGTGAAAAAGAAAGAAATATTCACTAATAGGTGCTTTCGTTTCTATTTTACCATAATGGTACGAAGAATCTAAAAAATTAGTATTTAAGTTAGGAAAGAAAACGGATATAATGAAGTGGGATTTTTGACAGGTGAGAGGGGAGACGGAATTTGAAACAAGAAAGGTCAATCGCGCTACCATTAGCTATTTCCATTATAGCCATTTCATTCGCAGCAGTTTTTGTAAAGATGTCCTCGGCACCATCTTCCATATTAAGTATGTATCGATTATGGATTATCGTACTTCTTATGCTGCCTATCGTTTGGAAAAAACGGGAAGAGTTTAGTAAGATTCAAATAAAAGATTGGGGATTTTTAATTGGATCTGGTTTCTTTTTAGCACTTCATTTTCTTTTATGGTTTGAATCTTTAAAACATACAACAGTTGCGAGTTCGACAATTATTTTAGCGCTTCAACCAATCGTATCTTTAGTTGGCGGTTTTTTCTTATTTAAAGAAAGAACAACATACTCAGCCATTGCGACAATGGGAATTGCGATACTAGGTGTAGTGTGTATCGGTTGGGGAGATTTAGGACTAAGTGAACAAGCAATTTATGGAGATATATTATCCTTTTTAAGTGTAATAGCAGTTGTCGGTTATTTATTTATCGGGCAAACGACAGTAAAGAAAGTATCACATTGGATTTATAGCTTTACTGTTTTTGCATTCGCAGGTATTTTTATGGGGATTTATAATATAGTGTTGCAAGTGCCTTTTACAGGTTATACAAAGTGGGATTGGACCGTCTTTCTTTTACTTGCGGTCGTGCCGACAGTGTCACACGTCATTAATAACTGGCTATTAAACTACGTAAATGCAACAACAATTTCGATGAGTATTTTAGGGGAACCAGTTGGAGCATCAATACTAGCGTTCTTCTTACTTGGGGAAAGATTAAATGCAATGCAAATGATCGGTAGCATGCTCGTATTGTTTGGTGTGTCTGTTTTCTTATTGCAGCAACAAAAAAGAACAGCAAAAAATGTCGTAAACGAGCCTGTTTATACACAGGAATTATAATGTTAAGAGAGAAAAGAGAAGTTGTGATACTTCTCTTTTTGTTTTATATAAATACGGGTGTGGAAGGCGGAAGGAAATGGAATTCCCATCAAAAAAAGATGTATGGCTATATCCGATTTTTTTCGTTGTCATTGGAGCGTGTTTTGCTCCCCTATTTGCAGGTAGAGAATATTTTCTTTTATTTTTTACAATTCCATTAGCGATATTATTTATTTGGAGTTGGTTTTCGACAAAATACATCGTCGGAGAAGAAACACTTACAATTAGATCAGGTTTCGTTAAAAAGCGCATATTTATACGAGATATAAAACAAATTTTAAATACAAAAAATCCAATAGCAGCCCATGCATTGTCATTTGATCGACTTGAAATTGTTTATGGTGCACATCAAACAGAAATTATTTCTCCTAAAGATAAAGAGCAATTTATCAATCTCGTTACAAGTAAAAATCCACACATTGAAATAAAGTAAAAGAGTGGCTTCATAGCCACTCTTTTATTTTGGGTTTGTCATATAAGGTTGTACATGAATGATACATAGGTCCCTGAACTTACCTTCAGCAGTTGTAACAATTACGACTGCTCTACCTGCACTTTTTCCAGTAATCGTTACTGTATCACCTTTCGGATACAGTGTGATAACATCAGCATTCATATTTGTCCAAATAAGTTCGTTATTGGTTGCTTGTACTGGCAAAACAGTGGCGGACAACTCAGTGCTTTGGCCAGTTCTTATTTTCAACTTATTTTTTTCCATATGAACACCGATGACTGAAATAACAGAAGGAGCGATTGAAATTTTAGGTGGATTAGGTTGTATGTTCAAACAAGACGCAGAAGTATTGGTGATAGGTGAAAATTTTCGTGTTTGTTGTTGCTGGAAAGCTGCTAACATGTTGGAGTCCCCTTTCTGTATAAGTGCTGATAGTACTACTATAAAGGAGTAGTGTTACGTTTAATTTAATGAAACATAAAGAAATTGTTAAATTCGAGCAGAAGATTGTCGAACTTTGAGAAAAAAGAAAGCTCTGCTGATACGATAACAGCAGAGCTTTTCCTTTATAAATTATCACTATGTTGTTTTTCGAAATTCTCAAATTGCTCTGTAGTTTCTTTTGAAGGCTGTGTTAGTAAACTAACAATTACGATTACTAGTAAACTAATAGTAAAACCAGGAATCATTTCATATAAGAATTCTTTTAAGAATTTGAATTGCGTCCATATAATAACAGTAGCGGCACCAGAAATCATACCAGCAAGTGCGCCCCACTTCGTCATACGTTTCCAATATAAGCTTAATAAAATAGCAGGTCCGAATGAAGAGCCAAATCCAGCCCAAGCGTATCCAACAAGAGCTAAAATCGTATCATTTTGTTTAAACGCTAATGCACACCCAACTAATGCAATAACAAGAACAGCCATACGGCCGACAAATACAAGCTCTTTATCAGAAGCAGAACGTTTAAAGAAAGTACGATATAAGTCTTCCGTTACAGCACTAGAAGTAACGAGTAACTGAGATGAAATTGTACTCATAATAGCTGCTAAAATAGCTGCTAATAAAAATCCAGTAATAAGTGGGTGGAATAAAATTTTCCCCAGTTCAAGGAAAATTGTCTCTGGATTGGATAGCTTTAATCCTTTGTCTGAGTAGTATGCAATACCGATAAGACCAGTAAACATAGCTCCAACAACAGAGAAAATCATCCAGCTCATACCAATTCGTCGCGCACTTTTAATTTCTTTTACAGAAGAAATTGCCATAAATCGTACGATAATATGTGGTTGTCCAACATAACCAAGGCCCCATGCGAATAATGAAATAATACCTAATACAGAAGTACCTTTAAAAATGTCTAATAATGTTGGATCAATTGATTTAATTGTGCTAAATGCTGGACCAAGTCCATTTACATTCATAATTGTAACAGTAGGAACAAGAATAAGAGCAACTACCATAATGATTCCTTGCACGAAGTCTGTCCAACTTACTGCTAAGAAACCACCAAATAACGTGTAAGCAACAACAACGCCAGCTACAATGAATAATCCAACGTGGTAGTTCATACCAAATGAATTTTCAAATAATACAGCACCTGAAACGAGTCCTGAAGCTACATAAAAAGTAAAGAAAATCATAATAACAAGTCCAGATACTAAGCGTAGCATATGGGATTTGTCTTGGAAGCGATGTTCCAAAAATTCTGGGATAGTAATAGAGTTGTTTGCAATTTCTGAGTAGGTACGTAAGCGAGGAGCGACATATAGCCAGTTTGCGTATGCGCCTAGTGTTAGGCCAATCGCAATCCAACTACTACTTAATCCAACGCTAAACATTGCACCGGGTAAGCCCATTAAAAGCCAACCACTCATATCGGATGCTCCAGCACTTAATGCTGTTACTGCGGGGCCTAGTGTACGCCCGCCAAGCATATAATCTGTTAAGTTGGACGTTCGTTTATAGGCGAAGTAGCCAATCACTAACATCCCGAGCATGTAAATAGAGATAGAAGTTAAAGTTAACATCTGCGTACTCATGTAGTTCCCCTTCCTTTTGTCATGTCTTTTGATGCGTTATGCATATTTATAATCTATCATGATTATTCTGAAAAATCCATACAGAAATATGAATTTTCAGAAATGTAAGCGTTTTTTGGCATCATTTTACTTTTTTAATATATAATATTCATACAAAAAACCTTATTTTTAATAGAGTATTTATTATATTTACATAAAAAGAGGTTGTTTTGTCAATATAATATTGAAAGGAGAGAAAAATAAAATTTTTTAAAAAGTATTGACTTGTGAAAAAAGTTAAGTCTATAATGAGTGCAACTTAAAAAAATGCGAGCGTTGATGAAGAAGAGTACACATGATGAACATGTCAGAGAGCTGATGGTTGGTGCGAATCAGTATGGAATTGATGTGGAATGGGCTTCGGAGCTTCCAAACCGAAACGAAAGAAGTAGGCTTTGGCGACATGATCTCATCGATACAAGAGACACGTATTGTTTTTGATACGGTAAAGTGCGTTACATTCGTAACGAATTAAGGTGGCACCACGGGAGTACCCGTCCTTTCTATAGGATGAGTACTCCCTTTTTGTGTATAAAAAATTAAATAAATGAAATCGTTGAAGTAAGAAGAGTACGTATATTGGAGACGTTACAGAGAGCTGGGAATAGGTGGGAGCCCGGTGCGGTGCTATATACGGAATGGGCTTACGAGAGGTATGCTGAACAATTATTTTCAGTAGGCAACCCGGGTTCCGCCGTTACAAGGATAAGGTATATATTTTGTACCTGAATAAAGCGGGATGCTTTTGCGTCCAACATGAGGTGGTACCACGGTAAATTTATCGTCCTCTACATATTTTCGATATGTAGAGGACTTTTTTATTTTTCAGGATGAGGTGAAAGGCATGATGACAAAAGAGGAATTTATGAAGCAAAAAGAACAGGGAAGAGCATTTTTAGTAATCACTGAAGAAGAAGGAGATAGCATTACGCCAATTTCTTTATATAGACGTATGAAAGGGAAGAAGAAATTTTTATTAGAAAGCTCACAGCTTCATCAAGATAAAGGGCGCTATTCTTACTTAGGTTGTAATCCATATGGTGAAGTGAAAAGTGCTGGTACAGAAGTGGAGCGAACCATTTACGGCAGGTCAGAAAAGTTGCAAAGTAACGTACTACAAGTGTTAGAAGAAGTGATCGCGTCAGCTCAAGTAGATAGTCCATTTCCATTTTGCGGTGGAGCAGTTGGTTATATTGGCTATGACGTCATTCGGCAATATGAAAACATTGGAGCAGATTTATATGATCCATTGAATATTCCAGAAGTACACCTTTTACTATATCGTGAGTTTATCGTTTACGATCATTTACGCCAAAAGTTGTTGTTTGTATATGTATGCAGGGAAGATGATTCAGCAGATTACGAAGAAGTATATGAAAGGTTGCAAATATACAAAGAAGAAGTGCTACAGGGAGAAGAAGCTGAAGTAACCGAAATAAGATCAACACTATCATTCACTTCTTCTATAACGGAAAAAGAATTTTGCGCGATGGTAGAAACGGCGAAAGAACATATCGGGGCCGGGGACATATTTCAAGTTGTATTATCTCAGCGTTTACAAAGTGAATGTATTGGTGATCCATTCGCGTTATACCGAAAACTTCGAATTGCAAATCCATCACCATATATGTTCTATATCGATTTTCAAGATTATGTTGTACTCGGTTCTTCGCCGGAAAGTTTACTATCAGTAAGGGAGGATAAAGTGATGACGAATCCAATTGCTGGTACGAGACCAAGAGGGAAAACGAAGAGGGAAGATGAGGAAATCGCAAAAGAACTGTTAGATAATGAGAAAGAGCGAGCAGAGCATATGATGCTTGTAGATCTTGGGCGAAACGATATTGGTAGAGTGAGCGAAATCGGCTCGGTTACGATAGATAAATATATGAAAGTAGAAAAATACTCTCACGTTATGCACATTGTATCTGAAGTTTACGGAACATTGCGAAAACGAATGGGCGGATTTGATGCATTAGCGTATTGCTTACCAGCGGGGACGGTATCAGGTGCTCCGAAAATTAGAGCGATGGAAATTATAAATGAGCTAGAGAATGAAAAAAGAAATGTGTACGCCGGTGCAGTTGGATACGTTAGTTTTTCAGGGAATCTTGATATGGCGCTCGCCATTCGAACAATGGTTGTAAAGGATGAAAAAGCATACGTTCAGGCAGGAGCGGGTATCGTTTACGATTCAGATCCAGTAGCTGAATATGAAGAAACGTTAAATAAAGCGAGAGCGCTATTGGAGGTAATGAAATGATTGTACTGATCGATAATTATGATTCATTCACATATAACTTGTATCAACTATTAGGTGAATACGAAGAAGATATTGTTGTCGTAAGAAATGATCAAATAACGATAGAACAATTAGAAGAAATGAAGCCGAAAGGAATTGTACTTTCACCAGGACCAGGAAAACCAGAGGATGCTGGCATTTGTATTGAAGTGATTCGTCACTTTTATCAGAACGTTCCCATATTAGGTATTTGCCTCGGGCATCAGGCGATTATAGCAGCATTTGGAGGAGATATTGTAAGAGCAGAGCGCATTAAACACGGAAAAACATCGCGTGTGAAACATAACGGAACGTCAATCTTTTCATATGTGACGCAGCCGCTAACAGCGATGCGCTATCATTCTCTTGTTGCAGCACAAACGAGCTTGCCACAGTGTTTTGACATATTAGCGACAGCGATGGACGATGGAGAAATAATGGCAGTTCGTCACAATTATTATCCGCTCTTCGGATTACAGTTTCATCCGGAATCAATCGCGACAGAAGAAGGCGGAAAGTTAATACGTGCCTTTTTAGGCGAAGTGAAAGAGGAGGAAAGAGTATGAATAACTATCTTCGTAAATTGGTGGAGGGACAACATTTAACAGAAGAGGAAATGTATAAAGCGGGGCTTCTTTTATTAAATGAAAACATATTGGAAAGTGAAATTGCAGCTTTCCTAGTCTTACTGAAAGCGAAAGGTGAAACGGCAGAAGAAATATACGGTCTCGTTCGAGCTCTTCGCGAAAAGGCATTACCGTTTTCGAATCATATACAAGGCGCGATGGACAATTGCGGGACAGGTGGTGACGGTGCCCAAACGTTTAATATTAGCACAACATCAGCATTTGTACTGGCAGGAGCTGACGTAAAGGTTGCAAAACATGGTAATCGTGCTGTTTCTAGTAAAACAGGAAGTGCAGATTTATTAGAAGAACTCGGTGTAAATATTAGTAGTACGCCAAACGAAATTGATTATTTATTAGAGCATGTCGGAATCGCATTTTTATTCGCACCAGCGATGCATCCAGCATTAAGACGCATTATGAAAATAAGAAAAGAATTAAACGTGCCGACGATCTTTAACTTAATTGGTCCTTTAACAAATCCGGTGAATTTAGAAACACAATTTGTCGGCATTTATAAACGAGATATGTTACTACCAGTTGCGCAAGTACTACAGAAACTAGGAAGAAAACAAGCACTTGTTGTAAACGGAAGTGGGTTTTTAGATGAAGCATCATTGCAAGGAGAAAATCATGTTGTCATTTTAAAAGATAATGAAATAGTAGAAACGAGTATTGAACCTGAGAAATATGGATTCTCAATAGTGAGAAACGAAGAGATTAGAGGAGGGAATTCGAAAGAAAATGCAAAGATTACGCTCGGGATATTAAGCGGAGAAAAGAGTGTTTACCGTGATACTGTTTTATTCAATGCAGGGCTTGCTCTTTTCGCAAATGGAAAAGCAAAGACGATTGAAGAAGGAATAACACTCGCAGCACATAGCATTGACTCTGGAAAAGCATTAGCGAAACTAAACTTATTAATTGCAGCAAGTAACGAAAAATTAGAAAGGGTGAATTAAAGTGGGGACGATTTTAGACAAAATTGTAGATCAAAAGAAAAAGGAAGTTGCGGCATTATATGAAACATATACACCAGTAAAAGAAAAAAGAAAAACGCGCTCACTTGTAAAGGCTCTAGAGCAATTTACTGTCATCGCAGAAGTAAAGCGAGCATCACCATCAAAAGGAGATATTAATTTATACGTTGATGTACGAAAACAAGTGAAGACATATGAAGAATGCGGCGCAGGAGCAGTTTCTGTTTTAACAGACGGTCAATTTTTTAAAGGATCTTTTTATGATTTACAAACAGCACGAGAAGAAAGTAACATTCCGCTTTTATGTAAAGATTTCATAATTGATAAGATTCAAATTGATAGAGCGTATGAAGCTGGTGCAGATATTATTTTACTAATCGTAGCGGCGTTAACGAAAGAGAAATTAAAAGAGCTGTATAGCTACGTACGAGAAAAAGGGTTAGAAGCAATTGTTGAAATTCATGATGAAGAGGAATTAGAAATTGCAATCGAATTAAATCCGCATGTTATCGGTATTAACAACCGTAATTTAAAAACATTCGAAGTCGATTTAGGCCAAACAGAAAAGCTTGGAAAACGATTAAATGAGGAGAAATTGCTTTGGATTAGTGAGAGCGGGGTTCATTCAAAAGAAGACATGATCCGCGTTAAACGAGCTGGGGCAAAAGGTGTACTAGTTGGAGAAGCGCTTATGACATCGTCTTCTATTCATACCTTTTTTGAAGATTGTAAGGTGAACATATGAAAGTGAAAATTTGCGGGATTACTGATATGGAAACAGCAAAACGTGCTTGCGAATACGGAGCTGATGCACTTGGATTTGTTTTTGCAGAAAGTAAAAGAAAAATTACCCCAGAGCGAGCGAAAGAAATTATTGCAGAACTTCCAGCCAACGTGTTAAAAATCGGTGTTTTCGTAAATGAATCAGTAGAAGGTATCCAGAAAATTACAGAGGATTGCGGGTTAACACATGTACAACTACATGGGGGTGAAGACAATCATCAAATTAGAAGATTGAATATTCCGTCTATAAAGTCGCTAGGAGTAACTTCAGAGAGTGATATGAAAAACGCTCAAGGGTATGAAACGGACTATATATTATTTGATAGCCCGAAGGAAAAGTTTCATGGAGGAAATGGAAAGACATTTTCTTGGGGGTTACTTGCGCATATGCCAAAAGAATTAAGAGAGAAAACGATATTAGCTGGTGGATTAAACACTCTTAATATAGAAGAAGCAATTCGAACTGTTCGGCCATATATGGTTGATGTGAGCAGCGGAGTAGAGACAGAAGGAAAGAAAGATGTAGAGAAAATAAAACAATTTATTATAAAAGCGAAGGAGTGTTCTAAATGAACTACGCATATCCAGATGAAAAAGGTCACTACGGTATATACGGAGGACGATACGTTCCAGAAACGTTAATGCAATCTGTATTAGAACTAGAAGAAGCATATAAAGAGGCGATGGAAGATGAAGCATTTCAAAAGGAATTAAATCATTATTTAAAAACGTATGTCGGAAGAGAAACACCGCTTTATTTCGCTGAGAATATGACGGAGTATTGCGGAGGTGCAAAGATTTATTTAAAACGTGAAGATTTGAACCATACAGGAGCTCATAAAATTAACAATACAATTGGTCAGGCACTTCTTGCGGTGCGAATGGGCAAGAAAAAAGTTGTCGCTGAAACAGGGGCTGGACAACACGGTGTTGCAACAGCTACGGTATGTGCCCTTCTCGGTTTAGAGTGCGTCATCTTTATGGGAGAAGAAGATGTGAGACGTCAAAAATTAAATGTGTTCCGAATGGAATTACTCGGAGCGAAAGTAGAAAGTGTAGCGGCAGGTAGCGGTACATTAAAAGATGCGGTAAACGAGGCGCTTCGTTACTGGGTTTCACACGTGCATGATACGCACTACATTATGGGATCTGTTCTCGGACCACATCCATTCCCGCAAATTGTCCGTGATTTCCAAAGTGTAATTGGGAATGAGACGAAAAAACAATATGAAGCGTTAGAAGGAAAGTTACCAGAAGCAGTCGTTGCTTGCATTGGTGGTGGGAGTAACGCAATGGGAATGTTTTATCCGTTTGTACATAATGGAGAAGTTGCTCTTTACGGCGTAGAAGCAGCTGGAAAAGGTGTTCATACAGAAAAGCATGCAGCAACTTTAACGAAAGGAAGCGTCGGTGTCCTGCACGGATCGATGATGTATCTTCTGCAAAATGAAGAAGGTCAAATTCAAGAAGCGCACTCTATTTCAGCAGGGCTTGATTACCCGGGAGTTGGTCCAGAACATAGCTTGCTAAAAGATATTGGCCGCGTTTCTTATCATTCCATTACTGATGATGAGGCGTTAGAAGCGTTTCAGTTATTAACGAAAAAAGAAGGGATTATCCCGGCATTAGAAAGCTCGCATGCTGTCGCATACGCATTAAAATTAGCGCCGCAAATGAAGGAAGATGAAGGACTTGTCATTTGTTTATCCGGCCGTGGTGATAAAGATGTAGAGAGTATAAAACGTTATATGGAAGAGGTGTAAAAAATGGGAGTAGAAAGAATTAAAGCAGCATTTGAAAATGGTAAGAAAGCATTTATTCCGTACGTAATGGGCGGAGATGGAGGCCTTGAGAAGTTAAAAGAAAGAATTCGTTTTCTAGACGAAGCGGGAGCAAGCATCGTTGAAATTGGTATCCCGTTTTCAGATCCAGTCGCAGATGGCCCAACGATTCAAAGAGCAGGGAAACGAGCGCTAGATAGCGGTGTAACAGTAAAAGGCATTTTTCAAGCATTAATAGAGGTAAGGAAAGAAGTGCAAATTCCGTTTGTACTCATGACATATTTAAATCCAGTACTTGCATTCGGGAAAGAACGATTTATCGAGAACTGTATGGAAGCAGGGGTAGACGGTATTATCGTTCCGGATTTACCATATGAAGAACAAGACATTATTGTTCCGTTACTTCGAGAGGCAAACATTGCGCTCATTCCACTTGTTACTGTTACGAGCCCAATTGAGCGGATCAAAAAAATTACGAGTGAATCAGAAGGATTCGTCTACGCCGTTACAGTAGCGGGCGTAACAGGCGTACGTCAAAATTTTAAAGAAGAGATTCATAGTTACTTAGAAAAAGTAAAATCACATACGCATTTACCGGTAGTGGCAGGGTTCGGTATTTCAACGAAGGAACATGTAGAAGAAATGATTACAATATGTGACGGGGTTGTCGTTGGAAGTAAGATTATTGAACTGTTAGAAAATGAAAAACGAGAAGAAATATGTGAATTCATACAGGCAACAAAACAAAAAGAAGAGGCATAAGTCTCTTCTTTTTGTTTTGTGTAATAAATGTTAAAATATACAGAAAATACATATAATTTAGAGGGTGAGAAAGCATGCTAAGACGGAAACTACTATATCTAATTCTAACTGTACCACTATACGCTTGGCTCATTAGCATGACGAAAATAGAATTGATGGCTCTATTTTTAGGATATGTATTCATCTTTTCCAACTTAAGTCGCATTCAAGAACAATCTATTTTAGAAATATGTATATTTTCGATTAGTATAGAATTATTTAGTATCGTTTCGATTGTATTGTTAAATGAATTATTCCGATGGATCCATTCATTTGAATTCATGAAATTTGGGAATGTTGTATTGCAAGTAATATGTGCTTATATTGTGTTTGTGCTGTTAGATAAAATAGTCGGACAGCAGACGGTTTTTCAGGATAATAGAAAATGGGAGTGATTAAAAAAGGAGCCGTTCGGTTCCCTTTTTTGTATCTGTTGCAAAAACAATTGAAATTTTTGGCATCTGTTATATAATAGTTAAAAATTGTATTTTAAACGAAATGAGATGATAACATGGCCATATTGTTGGCACTTATCCCAATTATGATGATTTTCATTTGTTTATTTTTATTTAAACAAACGTCATTAAGGTCCTCGTTAATTTCTTATGCTGTGTCTGTTGGAATCGTTTTACTCTCGCCAATGTTTCAATTAGGGATAAGTGAAACTGTGCACGCAACGATTAAAGGATGGTTAATTTGTTTTATTGTCGGGTACGTTTTATTTTTCGGTATTTTTTTATTTCACCTCATGAACAAAATGGGGTACATCGACCAAGTAGCGCGTTTTTTAGAAGAAGTGACGCAAGATCGTTTATTACAAATGCTTCTTATGTGTTTTGGCATTTGCCCACTAATTGAATCCGTAAGTGGATTCGGAATCGGCTTCATGGTCGCAGCACCTATCTTTCTATCATTAGGCTATAAACCGTTTCAAGCTGTACTACTTTCATTTATTGGTTTACTAGCTAGTTCATGGGGCGCAATGGCAACTGGTACGATTATCGGTTCCCAGCTCATCAATATGCCGCTTACAACACTCGGTACAAATACAGCGCTATTAAGTATCCCGATGTTCGCTTATTTCGTCATTCTTTCTCTACATGTTGTTGGTGGCTGGCAGGCGGTTATTGAAAAGTGGAAAGAAGGATTTGGTTTCTTTTTATTATTCTCTCTCGGAATCTATCTTTCTAATGCATACGTAAGTGTTGAACTAGCAGGTATATTAAGTTCTATCGTTACAATTACATTTGGCTTTCTTATCATTAAATTAAAAGGGAACAATGAACAAAGTCTAATGACAGAACATGCTGCAGCAACGGAGAGAGAAGTATCCATTATAAAAATTATTAGCCCTTATATATTCTTAACAGTTTGTATTTTACTTTCTCGCCTCGTTCCAGCATTACATGATTTGTTCCGTTCATATGCCGTTCTTGATTTAAAATCATACTCTTATAAACTGGAGCTACTATATTCACCAGGATTTTGGCTCGGTATGACTTGCTTATTTACTATTGTTTTCTTCCGTATTCCATCTCATATTATGAAACAATCAATCACGCAAACAATAAAACAATGGATTCCCTTTGCGATTACGACGACAATGTTTATCGCCATTTCAGAACTAATGGGTGCATCTGGCATGCATTCATTACTGGCAAAAACAGCTGGTGAAACGTTTGGAACATTTTTCGTTTTCGTTGCTCCGTTTATCGGAGGAATCGGTGGATTTTTAACAGGTAGTAATGCAGGCTCAAATGCGATGTTTATAAAACTACAAATGCAAACTGCGCAAAACGTAGCACTCCCGTGGCAATACGTCACAACGCTTCAAAATACAGCGTCATCAGTAGCGACAATTGCTTGCCCATCACGGATTACACTAGGTGCGTATTTATGTAACATCCCGTATCGTGAAAATGAACTATTAAAGAAGACGACGTTAATGATTTTTGGTGCGGTGTTGCTCGTAGTAGTAGAGGTGATTGTTTGGTATATGTTGAGAAATTAAAAATCCTCCTATATTTAGGAGGATTTTTTGTGTTACTGGATAATGCTTTAAATTATGAAAAGCTTCTAATAAATGAATAGGAGATGAAATGTATGCCCTTAAAAAATTATGGTGTGTTAAAAGGTACCGTTATACAATCTAAGATCGGAAAAGGGAGAACTCCTCATTATCAAGTTCATTTACAAGATGAAGCAGAAGTAGATTATCGCATTGCAATTAACGTGAAATCGCAAAGTTATCCGTCAGAAGTTTTATATTTTGCGAGCGACAATATTCGGTCAGAAGCAATTAATATTTTACCGACATTGCCATTCGGTTTTACAGAAATAAAAAACAATGAGCCGAAAGTAGCTTTAGACTACGTAAGAGGTAATGTATTTGATTCGAAGCAAATGATTCCTTTACCTGCTGAAAAAGCAGGAGTAGATAATGATTTAAATGAAAAAATAGAACGTTATATAAAACGAGCGATAGAAGAAAAAGCGATTATTTACGCGTTCGGTGAAAGATGGGGACCAGAAGAAAATACACCCGATTCTTACTTTCATTTCGAACCAGGAAACGGAATACATGATATTCACATGAATCAAGGAAATGTAGAAAAATGGAAAGGTGATAATGGTATATGGCAAGACGGAGGAATACTCATTCACTTTGAAAAGGAAGAAGAATGGGTCGGTATCTTTCTTGCCTTCCAGTCGCAATCATGGTGTACGGATGAAGAGGGACATGCTCGTGTGCCGGTTGAGCATTGTGATTATACAAGTAAGAGGTAGTTTGTTACAAATGGAAAGGCCATCGTAAGTTAGATGGCCTCTCCATTTGTAATACAATTATTTACAATTGAGTGTATCTTGATATAATTGAATAGTCAGAAAAAAAGGGAGGGTGAAAATGAAAGGAAGTAAACCGAAAGTTCTAATACTTGGATCATGCCATATGAGCGAGCATGAAGAATTATTGTCGGATAAGAGGCAAGCTGAAATTAGAGAACTTGTTTCTATCGTTCAAAAATTCGAGCCAACAAAAATTGCAGTTGAAAGTATTACAGATAAGCAGAATAAATTAAATGAAGATTTTAAACAGTATAAGTTAGGTGTATACGAATTGGCATTACATGAAATAGATCAAATTGGCTTTAGAATGGCAGCAAACTTAAAGCATAAACAAGTATATGCAATCGATTGGATGGGAGGGAATGATGTTACTGATGTTTGGGATGTACATAAATGGGGGAAAGAAAATCAACCAGATCTATTTGAAGAAATATTTACTTTGGTACCAGAAATAAATTTAGTTGATACTAAAAGTGTTCTAGAGTTTTATCAGGAAATGAATAATCAAGAAGTATTTAATAAGCTGCATAAGTTATATGTAAATATGGCACGTATCGGTGATTTCGGTCATTATGTTGGGATGGAATGGTTAACGTGGTGGTACAAGAGAAATTTAATTATGTATTCGAATATCGTTCGCTTAATTGAATCACCTGAGGAGCGTATTTTATTTATAGTTGGTGTGTCGCATTGTTCGATTGTTGCTAGATTCCTTGAAGAAGGAGAGAATTGTGAGGTCGTATTAGCAGATAAATATCTGTATGAAGAACATGTATTTAAATAAAAGGGTATCCAGTTGTAATTGGATACCCTTTTATTTAAATAGAACGCCCTCCTCTTATTTTATAAAACCCAAAACTAACAAGTGTAGAAATACAAGAGAACAGCAGTGCCACACTAGAAAACGCAATGAGGTACATATTATACTTCATCACTTTTCCAATTAGTTGGTTGCTATCGTACTGAAACAGTCCCGCTATAATATTGAATAAAAATAACACGATAAACATGACGATAACACCGTCTATTGATCCTTTAATGTCTGGTTTACTTAAAGCGATATGTGCAGAAATACAAATGGCGATAAATAAAAATAGCCAAAAGGAAGGATTCAATACATTACTTATTGTAAATAAGCTCTTTAATAATACGAACGTCGACAAGAGCATGTTTTGCACCATTTCTACATTAATAGAAGTAGTAGCGATTGTTTTTTCGAGAGTTGTATTAAATAAGAAATATGAATCTGGTACGAAATAGCGCATTAAAAGGATTAATGCCGTAATACCGGAAATAATAGGTCCTATTCCAATAAAGAAATTCCCGATTCGTTGATATACACTTTTTTGATTGTACTGATGTTGTACGTAGCCTAAAGCGCCTTGGCTTGTATCTGTTGGGAAAAACTGCGTTGCTACAATTTTATGACGAAATAGTACACACATAATGGCATGTCCAAGTTCGTGAATCGGAACACCGATCCAAGCTGTTAAAAGGAAGCCTTTTCTTCCGAAAGCTCTCGACCAATACATGCGCGTGAGAGATTCTAAATAGCCTAATAGAAATCCAATTACAATGATAACGCCAATTAAAGAAAATAATTGGATTACGCTTGTAAGGAGTATTTGAAAAATTGAGTTTACCAATTCCATTTTCAGTCATCCAATCTGTTAAAAACGTTATTCGTTCTGTTTCATAATAGCATTATTTTTCAAGATTGCTAGCACATATATTTCTTTTGAAAGAAGGATTTCAGAATCTGTTTCTTGTAGTCATGTTTTATGTACAAAGTCATATATTGAATTTGTAACACCCTATATGGTATTTGCTTAAGGGGGGGAATGCGAGAATGAAATGTCCGGCGTGTCATACGGAAAATACAGCAGAGGCAAAATTTTGCGGGAATTGTGGACATTCGTTGACGGAGGAAGTAGTAGCGAGTGGGGCACAGGAAGAAGATGAGCAACAGGCACGCATAGCACCAGCAAAGGAAACTCGACCAAATGAAACAGTAGAGCAAGCAAAGCGGTTTGCAAGTAGCTACTTTCAGTTCTTTAAACATGCTTTCGAAGCACCGACAGCGATTATGAAAAGTGGCAAGGTTGAAGTACGAAATGGAATTGTAAGTCTTGTTCTTATTTGTTTTTTAGGGGCATGTATTTTTTATAGAATGATGAGTGCTGCAGCAGCTGTTACGAGAACATTTGCACCACATATAACGACTCCTAATTTCTTTTTGGACTCTGTAACGGTCTTTTTATTTTTACTCATTTTAACTTTATTTGTCGGATTTATTATTTTTGTCAGTGGGAAGATGATGAAATCATCTTTTTCGTTTCTTGAAGTATTCGGTATATGGGGAACGATAGCGACTCCGGCAATTGCGATATTAGTTCTTTCTTTTCTGTTTAGCTTTTTATTAATCTTTTTCTTACCAATCTTATTAGGGCTGGCTACAACGTATATGTCAATTAGTATAATTGTCGCTATAGTAAAGCTAGATAACGGCGGATTAGACCTTATTTATACACTTCTTATCGCAAATGTTTTAATCGGAATTGCAACATTCATTGTACTGTGGTCTTACATTAGCACGATCATTCAAACCTTTACACAGGGATTCACTGGCTTCTAAAGAAAAGGTGGTTGAATAGATGAATATATGCACAAAGTGTGGGACTCAATTTGAAGATTGAATCTTATAATGTTATCAAGAGAATAG
This sequence comes from Bacillus sp. CD3-5, assembly GCF_006349665.1. Lineage (NCBI taxonomy): Bacteria > Bacillati > Bacillota > Bacilli > Caryophanales > Bacillaceae > Bacillus > Bacillus sp. CD3-5. The sequence continues at coordinate 136,523 of NZ_VEPX01000010.1, forward strand.
AACATATGAAAAAGGTACAGTGCACAGCTGTACCTTTTCTATAGTTATTTAGTCGAACCAGGATCCCTTGAGAAAAAGATGTGAAAGAGAAATGTGACTTTACTGGATCCCCCTGATGTACTAGCTTGTATATGTGATAAAGGACCAGACGTTAATGCTGCCTCGGAATGGGGTGGTACGACTATTTTGAGCGCATGATCTGATTCTGGTGAAGCAGTAACAGTAATTGTATCATCAGAGAAGTTTATAATTTTAACAGAACCGACTGGAAAGATGGACTTGCCAGCATGTGATGCTGAAGCGAATTGGGTAGCTTTCCAAATATCTTGCGCAAATGTATCATCGTTAGATAACCAAGCACGAGCGCTATATATTGTTGCATTAATGGAAAATTCTTGGTCAAGTGAGACGGCGGGTTTCGGTTCTTTTGGTTCTTGCGGTTCATCTGGAAGCTGGGCGAGAAGGCCGGCGCACATATATTTCACCTACTTTCAATAGTAACTGTTATAGCATATTAAACATGTTGTTTAGAAGGCACGACAGTTACCTATTTAGGCATAGGTTTGTGCAATAAATTTGAAGATGAAATTCTCTTTCTTTACAATAGAAGTAGGTGTTATTTCGATAAAATATGGAAAACGTAAAGAGTATGTAAAAAAGAAGGAGTGGTAAAGTGAACTATGTCATTATTGGCGGAGATGCAGCTGGTATGAGTGCAGCGATGCAAATTGTTAGAAACGATGAAAATGCAAATGTTGTGACGTTAGAAAAAGGTGAAATTTATTCGTACGCACAGTGTGGGTTACCATATGTCATTAGTGGTGCTATCGCTTCAACGGAAAAGTTAATCGCGCGTAATGTAAAGACGTTTCGTGATAAATATGGAATTGATGCGAAAGTACGACATGAAGTAACGAAAGTAGATACGGAAAAGAAAATGGTATACGCAGAGCATACGAAGACGAAAGATGTCTTTGAATTTTCGTATGACCGTTTATTAATTGCGACCGGAGTACGTCCTGTTATGCCAGAATGGGAAGGGCGAGATTTACAAGGCGTTCATCTTTTAAAAACAATCCCAGATGCTGAGCGCATATTACAAACGCTAGAAACGAATAAAGTTGAGGATGTAACTATTATTGGTGGCGGTGCGATTGGGCTGGAAATGGCAGAAACATTCGTTGAACTTGGTAAAAAAGTAAGAATGATTGAGCGAAATGATCATATTGGTACGATTTATGATGCGGATATGGCGGAGTATATACATAAAGAAGCAGATAAACATAATATTGAAATTTTAACGAATGAAAATGTAAAAGCGTTTAAAGGGAATGAACGAGTAGAAGCAGTTGAAACGGATAAAGGTACGTATAAAGCGGATCTTGTTCTAGTATCTGTCGGAGTGAAGCCGAATACTGATTTTCTTGAAGGAACGAATATACGTACAAATCATAAAGGGGCAATCGAGGTAAATGCATATATGCAAACGAATGTGCAAGACGTATATGCAGCTGGTGATTGTGCGACACATTATCACGTTATAAAAGAAATTCATGATCATATTCCAATTGGAACAACTGCAAATAAACAAGGGCGACTTGCTGGACTGAATATGCTGGATAAACGAAGAGCTTTTAAAGGAACGTTAGGTACAGGTATTATTAAATTTATGAATTTGACGCTTGCAAGAACAGGCTTAAATGAAAAAGAAGCAAAGGGACTACATATCCCGTATAAAACAGTCAAAGTAGATTCGACTAATATGGCGGGCTATTATCCAAATGCGAAACCACTTTACTTAAAATTACTATACCGTTCTGGCACGAAACAATTATTAGGCGGACAAGTAATTGGAGAAGAAGGTGTAGATAAACGAATTGATGTAATCGCAATGGCACTCTTCAATAAAATGAGCATTCACGATTTAGAAGATGTAGACTTAAGTTACGCACCACCATATAACAGCGTTTGGGATCCAATTCAGCAAGCGGCAAGGCGAGCAGAATAGCACTTTTTAAGTGCTATTTTTTTCGTTAAAGGGGAATCATCATTTTTGTCGAATGAAGAGGGTAGTTACGTACAAGGAAGGGGATCATTAAAAATGTTTATAACACTTCAAGAATCAGGAAAAGAGATATTACGTAATTTGTATGCACTATATCTACATGACCTCTCTACATTCACTCCGAATATAAAGATTGGAGCAAATGATTTTTTGAATACGAAGATTTGCACATGTTTTTGGAAAATGACGGAATCACTCCGTATTTTATAAAAGCTGAAAATAGTATTGTAGGATTTTTATTATTGTTGGAACGTCCGTTTTTGAAAAAAGAAAATGACTTTGGCATAAATGACATTTTCATATTGAATCAGTACAAGGGAAAAGGAATCGGTAAAAGAGTTATTGAGAATGTGTTAAAAGAGAAACGAGGACAGTATTTCGTTATCGAACTTGTGAAAAATGTACCAGCAGTTTCTTTTTGGAAGAAAGTATATAGGGAGTTAAACATCGAATTTGATGAGAAAATACAGTTAATCGATGAGGAAGAATGTCTCGTTCCAACGTTTGAAATATAATGAAATGGATTCTTTTAGTATATTACTTTGAAATTTAACTTTATTTTGAATATACCGTTCTCCCTTGAAAACATAGTACGTATCGCTTATATTTTCATATAGTATTTATTTTAAAATAAAGCAATGAACGAACCAGGGGGCACAGTATGGCAATTAATATGAAAACAATCGAAGAATGGATTGCTGAATCAAACGCAAGACAGGAAGAAGACTTTGGAAACGTTGTTGAAGAGATGAAAGAAGTATGCATTGGACTTGATAATGCGACATTAATTTATACGAAAAACGTATTTTGTTTCGGTAAGAAAGTAGAAGTATTGTTCTTCTTCCAAGACCATGTCGTGATCGGACAAGAAAAAGACGAATATGTTGAGATTGAAAAATTAAAGTATGATGCCATTACAAATAGTAATTTAAAAACAAATGACAAAAATACAACGTTAGAATTAAAGTTTGCTAACGGACAAACTATCAATTTAGATAGTTTAAATGATAACTACGGTACGAAAAACTGGTTATTTGCGAGACAAATTAAAAGTATTTTTAAGCTAATCTAGTAAAAAAAGCACGCCGTACACCGGCGTGCTTCTAATTACGCAAATCCCCTTTTAACCAATTCCGCGCCCGATAGGCCCCAACAGGAATTTGAATAAGTGACGTTTTATTTCCAGCATCTATCCCGTATAGCTGATCACATGAATTTGTATCAAAACTAAGTAAAGGATGCCCGCCCATCCCCATTGCGGTTGCTGCAAAAACGAGTTTGTGAACGAGTATACCTGCTTCCATTTGATGAATACGGTACCCTCTATAGCCTAATGCATTTGTATAGTAATCTTTCTTTCCGACTACATGTAAGCAAAGTGGTACTTGAAAAAGGTTTACGTTATCCATCGTCATACTAGATTGAAGGGGGTAACGAAGGTCACCATATCGAAGTGGTTGTATGGAATGCGTTTTACTATTATAAGCGTAAGCCCCGTTTTCTATATCTTTTACGTTATAGAAACATCCATATAATGAGACGCGCGCATTTTCATTTACATACTTACCATCAAGGTCGTTGTAATAAGGGAAGGAGAGGCTCGCTTCTTGTAGTAAAGCAGCGAGCTCGGCTACATCCCATTTTGTTAAAATAAAGTCAGCATCAGGGGAATACCGTTTTCGGCAAAGTTGTAAGAAATCATAAGATAAACGCTCTACTTTCGGCAGTTGTATAGCGTGCTTATGATGTTGATAGTGCTCTTCATGAACTAGTGTTTGGAAGTGTGCTGTCGATTCAATTATAGAAGCTTCATTTATTTTTGTTATCATCGGATATTCATCAACATGTTTTGACCGAATGAAATGTTCATGTGTGAGCGGCGGAATTTGCTGTAACAACTCATGGGAAGTAACTGTTTTCTTTTCACGGTAATCATTGTAAAACCAATTCGTTTGTGGTTCTGTACTGAAAGGTACAACAGCATACACGCTTTCTTCGCCTTCTGACAGTCCGAGTAAATGATTGATTGCACGGTCTAAAAACTGAAAATATACGCCATTTGTGTAACCGAACTGTTTGGCACATTCAAGTAATTGTCCGATGAGAACACCACTATCTAATCCTTGAAGTCGATATGAAAAGTTATTGTATTTAAAGTAGTTTTTCCAAAACATAGTGGATACGAATGCAGCACCAAAACAAAAATGTAAGTTACAACGATTGCCGAGTGCTTCTGTAAGGTAAGAATCGAAATTTCCTTCGCGAAGTAAGATAAGTCGGTGATGCGCGGCGTCGTAATGGTAAATGCCGTCTGGATAATCGTCAATCTTTAAATATATATACAATTCATTTGGATATAAAGCGCCGCCGGAAGGGATAGATCTTCGGAATAAAATTCTCTCGCTATTTAGCTGACATAACTGGGTTAAACCAAATGAGCACCAAAGGTAATGACCAATCTCTTTCAAAGTAGGTGTAGTAGAAGAGTTAGGTAAAGATAATGGGATTTCTAAAGAGAGAGGAATGATAGGTACATTTCGATATAGTTTATAAGGAAGCGGTGCATCTGCCCAGTCCACTTCATGATTTGGCATAATTTCGTCTATAGAAAAATGGAGATGATGTAAAAAAGAATCCAGCTGCATAGAATCCCTCCTTTACTATGGAAACGGATGCGGATGTGGATTTAATTGTTCATTCGTTAAAGGCTCAGCGGTATATCCAAGCGTCATCGGTACGGTATACACTCGATCTAGCCCTGTAAGTCGAGTGAGATGGTGACCGAACGTCATCGGTAGCATACCTGGAATAATGACTTTTACACAATGCAATCCGTTTTTTTCTATAAGAGGCACTGTTTGATCTATAACGATTACTTCAAGTCCGGTTTGGCCTAGACGGTTTAAAAGTTGATGAAGATCGGATGTTAAATCGAGATCAAATGATTGTAACCTGTTCATTTCTTGGAACGTTTGCATCGGGGCATCGTCACGTAAAAGAAAATGAAGACGTTCTTCTGCTTCTTTCAATCCATACAGCATACTATGGTCTTCCATTTTATTTACGAGATAAGCGTCTTGTAAGCAGTTTTCGTAGTACTCTCTTTTTTCCTCAAGTTCATCGTCTGTTATAAGTAACATGCCTGCTATTTCGTGAATGGCACTCTTTAAAGCGCGGACGGGGTCCAAATGAGAGCCTCCAGCGCAAACAACGTTCATTCCATTTTCACGCGTATTTTTCGCAATTACCCATAAGCTCGGGATACCGTGTTCCATCGTAGCATTAAAAGCATGCAATTCATAACCGGTAATCGTGTACAGCCGCTGGATCATTAATTGTAATTCCGTATCATTTGCTGAACTAAGATCAAGGCGGGGAAGAGGTAATGCAGCATACCAAGTGAGCAAAAAGGCGTCACGCTCTACAACTTCTAAAATACCGTGAAAAATTGCTTCTTCTAAACTACCACCAATGGCACAGCCATTTGATGTTTCATATACGTAAGCATCTCGATGACCGAGGCTATAATAAGCGATTGATTCAGGAACTAAAATTGGACGGTTTTGTGACAATGAATATCCCCATACCCAGTTTTGTTCATAGTCAGGGTCAAACGGTTTAAATGGAAAACCATCACGATTATAGTGTTCATTTGTATGTACACCGAGCGTAAGGGGATTTAGTGCATGATCCTCTACATCATGAAAACTACCATGCACATTTGTCTTTTTCCCTCGAGGTGACATACCACAATATCGCTCTAAACCTTCTAAAATAGCAGTTGCTTCACTTACTGCAAATGAAAGAGTTCGGCCTGCAACCCCTTCATTTCCAAACATTAATGGCATGTTTATAATAACGTCAGCAAATGGTAATAAAGAATGCTGCATTTTTCCGTTCAACATACCGACTCGGTAATCTAAATAGTCCTTCGTTAAAAATGTGTTTAGTTCATGAATGGAACGACAGCGATATGTTGCATCACTTGTTTTTAAGCTCGGTTGTAATGAAATCGTTGCTGCATCTGCCGTGTCATCAGGCAAATTACTACATACAGGACAGAGCGGATCTGGAAGAAAAGAATGCCGCGTACATTGCAGTGTTTGTAAGTTTAGTAAAATGAGTTCATTTTCTAAAGAAGGATGAGTATGAGTTAATATTTTCTCTGTTTCTGCGCAAATCAGATGGCACATTTGCAGAATGCCATTTTGGGTGGCACGTACATCACGCCTCGTTACGTTTCCTTCTTTTACCGCATATTTTCGCTGTAACTCCCACATTTCTTTTTGATCAAATCCAGCGATAAAGCGTCGTCCATCGGCACAATGAGTACATCCCGCTGCAAGAGGATGAATATAAGGACCGATAACCCCTTCACCAAATGAAGTAAAACCACGTAGCCACGGAATATTATTTGACCGGAAAGTTAGCTCAGCGTCATGATGAATCGTAGAAGGAGAGCCGTCATGTAATACGAGAGCGAGGTCGATATTTTCAGGGATTTCGTCTGCCATTGTGTGTTGGCGAATGATGGAATATTGTTTGCATAATTGATCATGTACATAGTCTGCAAGAAGGCCATCTCCTATAAGTAATATATTTTGAGTCATAGACTATCCTCCTTTGCAATTAATACCCCGTACACACCATCTAAGTTTTCTTTCAAAAATGATTCAATCGCTAAATCAAACACGAATGGATAAAAGTGATGTTCTTCTAAATGTTGCAAGGCAAGCTGTACAGATTGCGTACTTGGAATTTCTTCTTCTGCTTGTATTTCTAACCTAAAAGAATCCGTGTCATATAAAATAATAGATGATTCAGGCAAAATATTAGTTCTGTAAGGAGTTTCTTCATTTTGAATATGAAGAAGCGATAGTTGTAGTGCGTTTCGTAACGCTAACGTCATATTAATATTAGATGCACCATACCATCGATCATTTATACCAACCCAAACGACTGGAAAGCTGAGAATCTCTTCACCCATTGCGATTTTAGGTGTTTCATGAATGGTAGCGAGGGCATCGTAATAAAATCTACAATGTTTATCATGAATGTCCGTTAAGTCGACCGTCGTAATTTCTTCTAGCATATGTGATTGTCGTTCATACAATTTATTATTTAAATGTTGTTGTAGTGCCCGGTATACACCCTCTGTCATCGTTTCTCCAGCGCCAATACCGATATCGTTATGTTCAGGGATAAGGCGGTGCATAATTTCTGCTACGTATGTTTCGATTCCTACTAAACCAGCTTCTCGGCGCGCTTCGTTATGAGTTAAACCACTGCAAGTTATAAGAGGCAGGAGAGAAGCTGGGCCATCTGATAGAGGTGTAGCTACTTGAATATGGCATTGTGATAACGGTAATTGATGTAAATCTTGTTCATCCCATACATGGAATATACCAGTTTCTTTAGAAGTTAATGAATCGAAAAAACGGAATAAATCAGTTGAGGTATGTTGGTTAGACCGATGCTCAAGTTTTTCAGAAAGGTTTTCTATCGTATCAATTGTGAAACTTTCATCAGTGGCGATAGGATGTTTTATAAAAGGATGCCATGTTCCTTCAAGTGTTTCATAATTTAATAAAAAGAATTGTGGATTCTTTTCTCGATGTGAATCATCAGCAACATGTTTAAATAATTCAAAAACGATTATATTTGCTAGCATTGCGGATGTAATAGGAGAGAAGGTGGCTGATGAATTTTCATTTTGTAAAGTCGTTTCATGTAGCCGATGCCATGCGGATTCCCAGCATTCTTCACGATTAGCCATTACGACAGGACCAGCTATACCAAGTGTTGATAAACAAACGGCTGGTATGAAGTTCTTTCCTATTTCCTTGCAAATCGCATGAACTGCTCTTAGTCCTTCGATATCTCCATTTTGCGAGACGTATAAAATCCAGTCGAAAGGCTCGAACACTTCATGCAGGGGACGATCAATTGTTGTATCTATTTCTTGAACAAGTACAGCATCATCTACTTCATGCGCAAGTTCTACTAGCTCGTGAATACGGTCGTAATTCGTTTCTTCATAATCTGTCACAAGGTAATGAAAGGTAGGTAATCCGGATTCTAATAAAGAAGAAACTAAGGAAGTAAGCATATCTCCAGAACCGATTATAAGTACATTTGCATTTCGGTACGTTTCGAATTTTAAAGCGCCTGAATGAGAATCTGCTTCTAGAAATTCAATTTGCGAAGCATATCTATCAAGTAATGCACTGTTTAACTCATGAGGTGCATCTTGACTTACATCACGGACAAACCCATTTGTATATAAAATCTCTCCAATTTCAAATACACGATTTTGATAGGGGAGAGGGAGACCATCCGTTATTTCTGCTAAAGAATAATTACCGTTAAACATTGGCATTAATTTTTCAATCCAGTTATAAATTCCGTCACCGTCCATACGAAATGAACTGGCGTTATTTCGAAAATAGACACCCCCGTTTGAGTCGGGGAGGAAGAAAGTATCTTTATTTGCTTTTAGTTTTGCATGTGCTGGAAGGTTACTCATTTTAATCCTCCTTACGTTTTAGGCATACATTATTACCTTATGTCATGCGATTTGTCCCGTATGAATGCAATAAAAAAAGCTGTAGAATAATATATTCTACAGCCTGTAATAGATTATGAATCTATCAACCTTCTAATAATAATGATTTTGGATCTTCAAGCATATCTTTAACAGCAACAAGGAAGCTAACTGCTTCTTTACCATCAACAATACGGTGATCGTAAGATAAAGCGATGTACATCATTGGGCGGTTTTCCATACGTTCGTTATCGATTGCAACTGGACGTACTTGAATTTTGTGCATTCCTAAAATACCAACTTGTGGGCTGTTTAGGATCGGTGTTGACATTAGAGAACCGAACACACCACCGTTTGTAATTGTAAATGTACCACCTTGTAGTTCTTTTAATGAAAGTTTGTTATCACGTGCTTTTTTACCTAATTCACGAATTTCGCTTTCGATTTCAGCGAAGTTTAATTGGTTCGCATCGCGTACAACTGGAACAACTAATCCATCTGGAGCTGCTACTGCAATACCGATATCATAGAATTTTTTAATGATAAGCTCGTCGCCTTGAATTTCAGCATTTAATAATGGGAATTGTTTTAATGCTGCAACAACTGCTTTTGTGAAGAATGACATGAAACCAAGACGTACATCATGTTTTTTCTCGAAAGCATCTTTACGCTCTTTACGTAATTCCATGATTGCAGTCATATCAACTTCGTTAAATGTTGTTAACATTGCAGATGTTTGTTGAACTTCTACAAGACGTTTTGCAATTGTTTGACGGCGGCGGGACATTTTCACGCGCTCAACTGGTTTTTCGAATTCAGTTTTTGCAACTGGAGCAGGAGCTGGACTTTTTGGAGCAGCTGGTGCTTCTTTTGGTGCTGCAGCATGAGCTTGTACATCGTGTGGTCTCACACGGCCAAGTGGATCTGTGCTACGTACGTCGTTTAAGTCGATTCCTAATTCACGAGCCATTTTTCTAGCAGCTGGTGATGCGATAGGACGGTTTGTATTTGGTAAACCTTGTAGAGTTGCAGTTTGTTCAGCACTTGGTGCCGCAGCTTTTGGTGCTTCAGCTGTTTCTTGTTTCGGTTGCTCAGCCAACGGTGCAGGTGTACTTACTGCAACTGGTGCTCCGTTTGCGTCTAAAATTGCGATAGTTGCGCCAACTTCAACTGTATCCCCAGGTTCGCCTAGTAACTTCGATACAATACCTGAATCTTCTGCAATGATTTCTACATTGACTTTATCAGTTTCAAGCTCAACAACGCTGCCACCTTTCTCAACTTTGTCGCCTACGTTGATAAGCCATTGTGAGATAGTTCCTTCAGTAATAGATTCTGCAAGCTCAGGTACTTTAATTTCGATCATTTTAAATGTCCTCCCCTTATTTGCCTAACGGTGTGTTTTTTCTTCTTTTGTCTTCGGTAATCTCCATTTGTTAGCCTGACCTTGGGCAGAATATCTGCCCAAGGAACAAGCTAGAAATCTTCATTGTTACTTTTTAGTTGCTGAAAACTTCAATTTCTAGTTTATCTTGACGGAAGTTATACTTTACATCTAAAGCGTGTGAAACAATTAGTTCTTGCTCAGCTTTGTGAGCGAATGGATCGCCGCCAGATGGGCTAGAGCGATCTGGACGTCCGATGTAACCTGTTTTCACTTTATCTCCAGCTAGTTCGAACAGAATTGGAGCCATGTAATGCCATGCGCCCATATTACGAGGCTCTTCTTGAACCCAAATAATTTCTTCTAAGTTTTTAAAGCGTTTAATAATAGATTGAACTTTCTCAGCAGGGAATGGGTACAACTGTTCAATACGAACGATATGAATTTCATCTAAGTTGTACTCGTGCTTACCAGACTCGATTTCTGCTGCTAAGTCAATCGCCATTTTACCTGTACTTAAAACAAGACGTTTTACTTTGTTTGGTTTCATGCCAAGGTTTTCTTGTTCTAAAGCAGGTTGGAAACGTCCTTCGCTTAACTGACTAGCAGTTGAAAGCGTAAGTGGGTGACGTAATAAACTTTTCGGCGTCATCAATACTAATGGTCGAACAGCTTCTGTTCCTAAGATAGATGCTTGACGACGCAGGATATGGAAGTATTGTGCCGCGCTCGTTAAGTTTGCAACTGTCCAGTTGTTCTCAGCAGCTAACTGTAAGAATCGCTCTGGACGTGCACTAGAGTGCTCTGGCCCTTGACCTTCATAACCGTGTGGTAATAGAAGAACTAAACCAGATTTTTGACCCCATTTTGCTCTTCCAGCTGAAACATATTGATCAAATAATGCTTGCGCAGTATTTGAGAAGTCACCATATTGCGCTTCCCACATAACAAGCGTTTCTGGAGCGAATACGTTATAACCATACTCGTAACCAACAACAGCAGCTTCTGATAACGGACTGTTATGAACAGAGAATGAAGCGTTAATGTTTGGTAAGCGATGTAATGGTGAATATGTTTCATTTGTATCCGTATCGTGTAATACGATGTGACGATGCGCGAATGTACCACGCTGTGAATCTTGACCAGTTAAACGAATTGGTGTACCTTCTTGTAAAATAGAAGCGAATGCTAATGATTCAGCAAGTGCCCATTCAATTTTACCGTTCTCTTCAAGAGCGTCTTTACGGCGCTCAAGAATTTTCTTCACTTTCGGATATACGTTAAAGCCTTCTGGCCAAGATAGCAGACCTTCATTAATTGCACGAAGTGAATCAAGCTCAACACCAGTATCAATTGACTGAATGCCCTTTGCAACAACATCTGGCACTTTAACGTGAATTGTTGCATCGCTCGTATCAGCTGGCGGTACTTGTGCATAGTCAGATTTTAATTGCTCTTGCGTAAACTGTGTAATTGTTTCAATTTCATCTGCATTTAGAACACCAGCAGCTTGTAATTGATCTGCATAAATTGCTCTTACAGTTGGGTGATTTTTAATCTTTTTGTACACTTGTGGTTGTGTAACTGCCGGATCATCCATTTCGTTATGACCGTAGCGGCGGTAACCAATTAAATCGATTAAGAAATCTTTTTTGAACAACATGCGATATTGAATCGCAAGATTAGCAGCAGCAAGACAAGCTTCCGGATCATCAGCGTTCACGTGAACAATCGGAATATCGAAACCTTTTGCAAGGTCACTTGAATATTTCGTAGAACGAGAATCATAGCTATCAGTCGTAAAACCGACTGCATTGTTTGCGATAACATGAATTGTTCCGCCTGTTTGATATGCATTCAATCTGCTTAAGTTGAGTGTCTCAGATACAATACCTTGACCAGGGAATGCAGCATCACCGTGAACTAAAATTACGAATGATTTTGAAGTATCTTGTTCTGGAAGACCAGATTTTTTACGGTTTTCTTGAGCCGCACGTGCGAAACCTTCTACAACCGGATTCACGAACTCAAGGTGACTTGGGTTATTTGCTAATGTAACGCGAGTACTAACTTCTTCGTTACTAACGACTTGTTCTCTACCTAAATGGTATTTTACGTCGCCAGTCCAACCAGAGTTTGCTACTGCGCCCTCTATTTTTGCATGTTTGAACTCAGCAAACATGTGACTATATGGTTTTTCTAATACGTGTGCAAGTACGCTTAGGCGACCGCGGTGAGCCATACCAATCATGACATCTTCTACGCCGTTTTTAGCACCTTCTAGCACAATTTCATCTAGAACGGGTACAAGCATATCAACGCCCTCGATAGAGAAACGCTTTTGCCCAACGAATGTTTTATGCAAGAATTGCTCGAAACCTTCAACAGCTGTTAAACGTTTTAAAAGAGCAGTTCGTTTTTGATTTGATAGTGGTTGACGCAATGAATTTGATTCCACCATTTGATGCAACCACGCGCGTTCTTCACTATCTTGTATATGAGAAAATTCATAAGCTAAAGTTTGTGTATACACTTCTTTTAATCTATGAATTACATCAAGTGCAGTGTGAATACCTTCTGGTGCATCTTGCCATACTGTTTTTGCTGGAATCGCTTTCAAATCAGCGTCGCTCAGTTCGTTCATTGCTTTCTCAAGAAGAGATTGTCCATTTGCAGCATCTTCCATCGGATTGATGTGAGCTAACGTATGCCCGAAAGAACGAATCTGTTCAACAAGCTGAACGACTTTAAGAATTTTTTCAATGTTACCTGTGTTTTGAGGAGAAAAATGTGTTGCTGTGTTGTCCCCTGTTACGACATCATCTTGAAACGAAGGAGCTCCAAAAATTTCAAAAAGCTCTTGTAATTCCGGATCAACAGAACCTGCTCCAGTTACGTAAAGATCATACTGTTCAATAACATAACCAAGGTTCGGACCGTGGAACTTGGCCCAAGGGTTTGTCGTTGTATTCTTCCTCGTCATTTGTTTAAACCTCCCAATGCATATAATCCTTTTTCCATACAAAAAGGTGCATTTTGCTCTTTTCAATAATTGATGAACCAATAATCAATGTAAATGTTTTTCTTTACTCTTATGTTATTACAATAATTTACATAATACCAAACACTATTACTTATCTGTTTTGTAAAAAAACATTCACAATAACTTATCACCCAAGTTAATCTTTCATGTTATAAAGTAATTTTGCAGAAAAATAGGGTGGATATATTTGGTATACCTATACGAATAACTAAAATTGTTGCATGTAAATATAAGTATAATAGTTAGAATGTTTCGATAAAAATAAGTTCGAATTATGTATATTGAAATAATAAGCGCTTTCATTGATATTATACAACAATATAACGGAATATAGTATAAAAAATAAAAAATTATGAATTTATCGTAAACTTTATTTAGATAGTGTTAAATATTGAAAGGAAAATGAAGGATTTCTACAAAAAAAGTTGCTAAACATAAAAAATGCTTCATAAACAGTTAGTTTCTATAAATATGCCGAAAAACACCGTAAAACCAATAACACATTTCAGGGAATAAAGGGATAAATGAAATATTTTAAAAGGATAAAACAAATATGGAGATATTAAATTTAAAAAAAAGAGAGGTGGAGATATAGTAACGGTTAGTTCCATTGTTCCATGTTTCGCTTTAAAATAGACGTGCCGAAATTGAAAAAGTTTCTTCTATATAAATAGAGTGAAACAAACTAAAATACATGTAAAGGAAACTTGACGTAAAGGTTACTTTACATATATACTCAGTGTAAGGAAGGAGGGAGAAATTTCCTTGGAAAATAAAATGGTCGAATACCGAAAAAAATTTGGACTATCTCAAGAAAAATTGGCTGAGAAACTAGGCGTTTCCAGACAAACCATCATTTCAATTGAAAAGGGAAAATACGATCCATCACTTCCGTTAGCATTTGAAATAGCAAAAACATTTCAGACAACGATAGAACATGTATTTATTTATGAAGGAAAAGAAGGGGAGGAGTAAAGATGAACTATTCACAAAAGTACTTCATTATCATGGGAATTATCTTTTTATTTATGAGTGGATTTATGATACTAACAGGTATAATGACGCATTCTGCACCGCCAGAAGCAACTTATCCATTGCTTGGGATGATGATTATGAGTTTCTGCCTAAGTTACTTACACCCGCAATTTAAAGAAAAAGACGAGCGAATGAAGCTCATTCGTTATAAAGGAATGTTCGTGACCTTTTTTGCATTAACAGCATATTATCTTCTTTTCTCTATCGGCTTAAACTTAAAAATACTTACACTATCTGCTACTGAACTATTGAACATACTAATGGCACTTACGATGAGTACAGTTTTCATCTCATTTGTTGTTTTATCGAAAAGATATTAAGATGGAAGAGAGAAAGGAAGATTAACATATGCAAATGATGTATGCTTTTGGCATTGGGCTTGTATTATTTTTAGCCGTATTCTTATTTATTCGTAAAGACGTGCAAGGTGGGACGTTAACGAAAAGAGGCTTTTATAAAATGATCGGCTGTTTAGTTGTTATGTTTATAGCGATTATCGTCATGATCGTTTTAATAAATCGGTCACTATAGAATGTAAAAATGTAACCTTACTTGAGTAAGGTTTTTCTTTATAGTTTAAAATCCGAAAATTCCCACTAAATCCTTTTACCACATATGATGGATATTATATAATTTAATAAAATGATGGATAGGGAGAATAGTATATGAATAAAAAAACTATCTTCTTTTTATTAACATGTCTATTACTTGTAGCTAGTACTACTTATATAATATGTAACAAACGAGAACAAGTGCCACCTATGTTAGTATGGGAGGGGCAAGAATACTATGTAACGAATGAACCTGCTGAAGCTGAAAAAGTTGGACAAAGGCTCGGAGAAGTAACAAAGAAAATTGAAGCAAGTAAAAAAACTATTAAAAATAGTGAATCCAACATATTAAACGAAAAAACAGAAGTATTTACAATGATAGAAAAAGAAAAAAATCCTCACTCACCTTTAATCATAAAGGAGCCTTATAGTGACGAATATAGAGTAGTAAGACCGATGTTAAAGGTACTATAAAGTGAAAAGGAGATTCATATGCAGACAGTAACTTCATATCCATGGTCGTTAAGAAAAATGTTTGTTTTTTTCCTTTGCTTCATTCTTCCACCAATCGGCGCCATTTATATTTTGAGGAATAGAGAAGCATTACAAAAGAGAGACTTCATTTTATATGTATTATTTGCTGCTATTAATATATTGCTTTGGTTATCATTGATGATTTTTGAGAGGAGTATGTGGATGGTGGCGGGGCATTATGTACTTGGAGCAATTGTGATTGTTTTTTCGAATATAAATAAGAGATAACCTAGCAATCTTAAAGTTGCTGGGTTTTATTTTGCTATTTATCCCACTTTAATGGGCAGTAAGACCCCCACCTCAAAATGCAGCGAAAGCAAAGGAGTTAGGTGGGGGATCAACTGCCCATAAAAGTCCGATTGGTGAAGGCTAATAATCAGTGGGGGATGAAGAAAACCCCCACTGATTAAAGTTTCACTTTATAATGAAGAAACAAATTTTTAATAGAGAGTAGTGGGCGTTATGAGATGGAAAGAGGGTACGTTTGAAAAAATAGAAACGAATGATTCATCTGTTGAGAAACTTATAAACACGTTTAAGGAACAAAACGTAATTGGTGGCGCAATAATAAGCTGTTTTAAAGTACATAACGAAAATTTTTTCAAAGAAATACCAAATTCGAAAGAGGGACACGAGCAATTCTTTAGAAGAATCTTCAACTCTTTAGACATAATCAATAACTTAGAAGAGTTAAAAATACATACGTCAGAAAAATATAAGTTTCGTTTTAAAGAGCAGCTAGCAGTCATGCTTGATGGTAGCATTGCCGCTCAAATTTTGTGGGGCGGAGCATATGAAGGATTTAAGGAACGACCAGTTATCGCCAAGCAATTAGCAGTCAATGTATGTCAATATATGTTCCAAGATCGATACGAAGATATTAAAGTGTTCGAAAGCTATCGCCCTTGGACAGATTGGTTTTATGATGTTGCGTGGGATGTTACTTGGATGGTGTTAGATAGTAAGGAGCGTAAAATGTGGTTCATTTGTGCTACGGATACGGATTGATGGAAGGGAGAAGTTTTTTGCCAATGCGGAGTCCTTGGGGAAGAGGTTTGGTGGGAAGTGATCTAGTTCTTGTAAAAGAATGATGTTCACAACATGTTAGAGTGCGAATTTGAACGTAGTAAAAAAGATGTCAGCATGTGCTGGCATCTTTTTTTATGCAATCTATAAAAATATGGTTTTAACGAGTGATTAAGTTTCACTTTATTTGCTTGTATATACTATGTTCCAAGAAGATTCAAGCTTTTCGATGTTTGTTTCAGCTTTTTTATAATCTTCTGTAGCTGATTTTAAGAGATATTCATAATCTAGTTCACTGTTCTCAGTATTTCCGTCAAATTGCTTCATCATCTTAAGTTGCTTCTCAAGAGACGATTTTAAATTATTGATAGATTCACCGATTAATTTAAATTCTTTATCAGAAAAGGAACTTGGATATTTACTAAAGTTTGTTTCTATTCTTTGTATAGTTGGATACGTGTATGTCTCAATGCTTTTAATGCCCTCTCGAGCTTTCTTAATAATCTCGGTTTCAGATGCTGATTTATTCGTAGAAATGAGTGCCGCCAAATCATTATTGGTATGGTTTAAGTTTGTTTTATGTAGAATGTTGTGAAAATCATCCATTAATACAGCTTGATAAATAACGTTTCCGTTTGTTAGATTTTTATTCGCTACGGTTGCTTCTTCATTCGAAAAGGAAGAAACCTTCTTTTTTACATCCATAATTTTATTTCGTAAAGTTTCATTATCATTTACCAGTTTTTCATGTTCCGTTGCTCCTTATGTGTAGTTCTATGTTGTGATTATAATGGAAAGTTTTGGAATTTTATCCATTAAAATATAATAACATTACTTATTTATATTAACTATAGAATGTTAGTGGCCGGAACACAAAAAATTTGTATATAGGGAGGTGTGCTTGCAATATAGATAGTAGTAAGAGTGGTCATAAAATCCATTCGAGACGGGAGAGCAATTAGGGGAATATCATATTGAAAATCTTACATTTTTTAAGTTATAAACGTTTTGGAAATATGATATATTAATATAATAAATTTAATTGGAGGAATAAATTATGAAAATTGTAAAGTCAAAGAAGTTATGGATTACTTTAGCAGTAATCGTTGGATTAGTAATTTCATATTCAATTGGTGCTAGTGGAGCCAAGGTTGCTATTGAGAAAGAAAAGGTTACATATGAAGAGGCGAAAGCAAAAGCAGAAGAAAAAGAGAATGAATTAAGTTATACGAAGAGCAAAGTCAAAGAAGGTATTGATGCAGAGCAAAAGAAGCTTGCTGACAAAAAAGTTGAAGTAGAAGAGACTTTGGCTCTAGTAGCTAATAAGAATCAACTAACATCAGAAGTTGATAAACTAGGTAAAGATGTAGAGGCTAAAAAGGGAGAAGTAGGAAAGTTGGACGGGGACATCCAAACTAAGACAAGCGAACTACAGAAGCTTACAGATGGCGTTAAGGCTAAGCAAGAAGAACCTAGAATGCTAGGTGCAGGTGAATATATCGTAGGTAAAGATGTCCCAGCTGGTCGTTATAAGGCTACGGCAGTAGGTCGTGGTAGTAACTTTGTTGTATACGATAGCAAGAGTGGTTCAGCAGCAGTAAATACCATTCTGGGCAATAGTTCGGTAGGTCGTGGCGATTATACGTTCTTTACCGGCACTGGTGATATTATCAAGACAGCAGAGCAAGTTAAACTTATTCCAGTTGAATAAATATGGGATGAGTTCAATCATGGAATAAATAATAAAATAGGATAGTAGGAGTAAATACAATCATGAAAAAATGGATATTTTGGGCGGTAATTTTTTACGTACATTCAGCCGTACTGCTATATAAGGGAATTGATAAAATTGAAGGGTACTATATGGCTAGTGAATATAGTGAGTTAAATAAACACGTTTATGTAGGCGGAGATGCGTACAATTACATTATTAACTCGAATCTACTTACAGCGTTCTTTGTACTTAGCGCAGCATTCTTTATCGCGGGAACTCTTTTAATTGCTACCGGATCGATTATTAAGGCTATTAAGGAAAAACAAGTAACTACTAATAATATATAAAATTGATAGTACCCCTTTTAAGTGGGAAGTGTAAAAGAATTACACGATTACTTGGAGGGGATTTTTCATGTCTAATAAAAGTCTGAGATTTAATACATAATTAGAAGAATTAAAGTTATTTAACTGAAGAAAACCGTAGCAATACTGAGGTTATTATAACTAACTGCCAATTCTGTCAGTTAAATCATTGTACAAAAATAGCGTTCTATCAGTTGATAGAACGCTATTTTTCCGATATGACCCCGGAGAGGCTCGAACTCACGACCTCCACCCTGTCAAGGTTTGGCAGTGAATATGGGGTATCATTATATGTATAATTGTTGATAATTCAACTTTTCCGATAACTCTATTAACACAATTATACATATTTGATTGACACCCTACAAGGGATTTTAACAACAATATTTAAGAAGAACCTAGAACAATAATGCCCATCATCAATTAAGACAATGGACATATAAAAAGTAGAATTTTTTATTTAGAATCAAAAGAAATTTCCGTTAGACAATCAGGCATTGTTTCCCCTAATTCATCGCAAATATCTTTATGTTTTTCCCAAAGACTTTTATTTGACTGATAAAAAGACTTTAAAGCTTCTCTTAAATGTCTAGGAGGATATTGAGCGTTTATAGCGCTATTTAAAGCGTTTACTATCGTCTCATTTAGTTCAAAATTCTCAAGGTAATACAAGACTAAATCTTTATTATCATTACCCCAATTAAAATTGAGCCTTATTTCTCTTGACACAAAAGCATGTTTGTAAAAACTATCAAAGAATCCTTTTTCTTTCAAAATCAATTTTTGAACTTCATCTATTTTATCAAAAAAAGGGCTTTCGCCAAATATGTGTGATGGTACTGTATTAAACATATGCAAAAATAATTCCTCTAATTGTCCTTCTGGGATTAAATTATTTTGAATCATCATTATAAATATCTTATAATCTGCGGGAATTGAAAAATCCTTTTTCCATAAAAGCCGTAGAAATTCAGGCTCTTTGTGGAAATATTTAACGAGGGTTGGATTTTCTCTCAAGAGGAAAAAGGTAAATCTACGATTATCCTTTAAGAAATTAATAAGGATTTTGCTTCTCTCTTCAGGCAATGTAAAAAGTTCTGACCACACCAAAATCTCAGAAGTATCCATGAATGAAAGACCTTTTTTCCAACCTCTGGTCACTGTTAGTAATTCTTCTAAAAAATCCTTATATTCAATTAGTTCTACAGCAAAAGGAACTTGTTTTATAATCGGCCCAACATCTGTTCCGCTTGGAGTAATAGATGGATTTAAGTAATTTTTAATTTGTTCAACAATATGTGCTTTTCCACCATTAACTACAAATTTTGATAAATTGGATTCTATGAATAACCAAAAACTCTCTACATGTGGATAATCTATAGCGTTTCCTTTTGCATGAGCACAATCATTTCTTCGATTCTTCCAATATGTATATTGTTCACATAAATCTTCAGATAACTTAAATGCAGGTTTTTTCTTATCTCTTATAACTTTTATTATATTCTTTTCCCAGGTATCATCTTTTTGTAATTCTTTTTGGATGTGTCCCCATTGAGAATCTTCATATCCTTCTGGTGTTTTTGATGATAACATTCGATGTTTAATTACAGTTTGAAAACCCAGATATGAAAAGAGAAGAGCGGCTCGATATGCTGATGCTTTATAACATTTTACACCCTCACCGAATAAATCTTTCGCTTCATTTTCTATTTCTTGATTGTCTAACCAATCTGAAAATCTCAATCTCATTTTTAACACTCATTTCTTTTTAATATGTAAATATCCTCACGTATTATTCTATTACATATCTCATGCCATTTTCACCATAATATTTCTTTATATGTAAATTAAATACACAACAATGCGGAACGTACATTCTGTTATTTGTGATATAATGGAATAAATTAAATATTCATACATAGGAGGAATGTTATTTGAATGAAAAACAAGATATTTTTATATTATTGAAATGTGTAGAAAAGCAATTCGTAGAAAGCACTTTAGATGGTAATTTTTATTTCGCTAGAAATAGTTATTTTATAGATTTAGAAGAAAAACAGAGTGATAAGGGTATTGGTGATGAAAGGGAAGGTGTATGGAGTCGATTATTGAATCCACAAGAGGACCAGTTTTGTTTCATTACTGAAGAGGGAAAAGAATTTCCTCTGAACTTTGAAAAAGGAATTATGCGTCAAACACATAGCAATTTAAAAGATTGCCCAATATGCTGTTTTGTCATGCTTTCTTTAAAAAATGATTTTGATGTAGATGAAGAACAAAATATACTAACTTTGAAACCGGAATTAGAAAGAAAATTATCAGAGCAATTTGTTGGCAGAGATTTAATTATTTTTACAGATACGGATGGATTTATTGAGAGAATGGATGCAGCTTGTGAAAGACAGAATTTAAGCAGAATGCGTGGTAGAGTTAAGTATTATGATGATGAAACTGAATGTCATCCACTACCATTAGAAGAAGTAGAATCAAATCCAGCAAGAAAGCTTCTTTATAAGCGCAAATTCTTTGAATTTCAAAAAGAATTTCGTTATATTCTTAAAAAACCTCAAGATAAAGACATACCATTAAATATCGGAAATATTAGAGATATAGCTTATAATCTTGGAGAAATAAAAGCAGGGAAATTCCAAATTAGTATACATTATAGCAAAGAACTCATAGTATAATTTTTAAAATAAAAAAACACTCCTACGAGAGTGTTTTTTATTTGTTATCGATTGTCTTTTGATAATTCTACCATTTTATCGTACGCTTCTTTTTCTGTTGACGCTTCTAATTTTGTCCAAGAAACATACAAATTGTTTTGTACATCCATAGCAGAGCCCAAGAATTTTCCTTCTGACAATCTCACAAGTTTAATTTCCCAATGCTCGTTTATATTGTCGAGAGACAGCATATGATTATAATAACTTTTAATTTCTTTCATGTTTATCACTCCTTTTCATTTTATCTAATTCGACAAATGGTGATAATTTCCTTCAATATTCTAAAATAACAAACACCGTATTATTGTTACGGTGTTAAAATAGGTACTCGGTAAATCACCGAGTACCTTATAGGTAGGGACTGTTTTAGAGGGTACTGAACAAATCGTTCATGACCTTGAAGGTAGTAACCCAAATCCCACCTTGAAATAACAAAATGGTCTAATTTAAAATTAAACCCTTCATTTCATATCCTTCAACCATTCTTCACGTTGCAGTCGACGTTCCTCACGTTCTTGTTCAATTTTGATAGTATCACTATCTTTATGAAACAAATCGCACCACACGGTCATAGCGAACCAAGCCATCATTATTATCACTGATACGAATAGTAGTATCGTTTCAATTCGTGATTTCATTTTTTAAATAATTTGGCGTAAATTTCATCATTTCGTTTATTTATTTCTAACATATCTCGTATCAACTCAGGCGTTTCAACGAATACATATATTTGATATTTTTCATTTGAACGATTCCGCATTGTATGATGGAGCATGTGATTCATTTTTATTAATTCAATTGCTAAAGTTCGTTTATAAATATTCTTTAATTTCGGTTTCTCCTTCATTTGTATTTCTCCTTTAGAAATTGGTTATTTGAAGATGTGCCGAAAATCGGACACATCTTTGTTTCAAAAGATATCCCGAAAATTGGGGACATCTATCGAGAATCTGATACATCTCCACAAAATTGTGACGGTCTGAAACGTAAATTGTACGTGACAGATAGCAGACCGGAAAATTCGTCCGGTTAGGTCAATCATTTATTTGGTTGGAACTTAGCCCTCAAAATTTTCAATTCTTCCAATTTCTTTTCTAAATCTTCTCGTAGGAACAGGGACGTACAACCTTGTTTTTTTAAAGGAACAATCTTTCCTTTCTTAATCAGGTGTGACAATCTCGAGCGTGATATTCCAAGCAGTTCTAACGCTTCGGGTGTGGTTAAAATATTGTCGTAAGCCCATTTACGTTTGTCTATAGGTTGCATTATATATTCGTCATTCATAATATCACTCCTTATAAATAAAAAGGGTTCGGAAAGCCATTCCGACCCTCTAAAAATGTAAATCTAACATTGTTTGAAACAATGTTGGGAATTAAGCATCTAATGACCATTCAATTTGATATGGTTGTTCGTAATCAATTTCATTATATGATTCTTCCTCATTACATAATTCTTCGAGGAAATCCGCCACATCACTATAATGTTGTGAAATCAATTCTATTAGAAATGTAGCATTACGTTCTTTCAATATTTTAGCGGTCATTTCTAAATCGTCTATCAGATTGTATTGTTCGTTTGGGTCAAGATACCATTTCAAATACGCATGTATCATTGGTATATCGTTAGTCGAATAATCCGCCATTAACTTATTAATCATCGCTTTAATGGTTCGCCTGTTTATATCAAACACCACGTAGAATGTCCTCGATTTGTTCAGCAGCCAAATTATCGAACAATCGTATTATATTTAGCAAATCACAACTTCTCGTTTGTTCAAATATCTCCGCTAGTAGTTTCGTATCATTCAATAGACCCCATTCTATATACATTTCTAAAGTCCTAATCCCCATTTCCGAGTCCTTATGTACATAGAATAGTGTCGTTAGTGCTCCTATACATGAATGCACGCTTTGTCGTTTCATTTGTATCTCACCTTCCATATATTGGTAATTTAATAACTTCATTATATGACTCTAGAAACCTACTGACAAGAGGAAATAATCCTGTATGCAAAATGAGTACAGAACAAAAAAACGAACCAATAATATGGTTCGCTTTCTTTTATATTTTGTATTCCGCCCAATCTTTCAATAAGTTTCTCATTCTTTCTGATGGTATGTAACAATTCATCGGTCTTCCTTTACGAATGCAACCACGGAATAGGAATTGAATCAAATCACTTACCGCTAACAAATCTTCATCTACATGTACATTTCGTGTTGTGAAAAAATGCCTATCATTCGGATTCATAAAGCGATTAAACATATATACCATTGATTCACAATCAGCATAATCGTTTGTCGCTCTAGCATTGAATGGCAAATAATTATCCTTTGAGCGGTCATCTTTTTTATTAAATTTGCATTTTGGATTTTTTAACACTGGAGCGTATTTCTTTATGGTTGTCCAAAAGATTTTGTTATTATCGGTAGGACAAATGTTACGTAAATAATTGTTGGCATTATTTTTTAATTGCTTCAAATCTTCTTCTGGAGCATTGTCAAACCATGTGGATGATAGTTGATTACGTTTTTGTCTACTTGTCAATTTTTCTCGAGAGTCATAATTGGAGTTCATTTTGCTAATAGATTTACCATTTTGATAATCTTCATATACATTTAATAAATCATACATTTCTTTCCTTGGTTCTTTGTATTTATCATAAGGCACAATTGAATATCTATTTTCAACTTTGCTCACACTGAATTTTTCATATTTAACATTGTGCATGTCATAATAATTTCTTTGGTCTTGTCCATCGAACAAATACGTTAAAATGTATACTTCATCAAATGCTTCAAACGCTTTTATGTTCATTGTCCAATAAAACGCTTTTTCCTGTAGAATGAATAGATTTTCATTTTCCGCAATGATTTTAATATCACGGAATCTATCATCATTTTTATCTTCTCCATATTCTTCATCTAACCAAGTAACTTTTCCTAATTCACCTACTTCAATAACATTCGATTTCAATAGATACCCAATCTCTTTTTGACTGATATTGATTGCTTCAAGCACGTTCGCTACTTCATCCATAATTAACGTATAACCTTCTTGTTCAATCTCTTCTAAAGTTTCCACGTCCAATCGTTTGAACAGTTCATGAGTTGTAACGATTGATTTCCCCAGTTCCACGAGCATTTTGAAATGTTCGATTTTTGAACCTTTACCCTGTTGTGCATTCGGTTGAAAGAAATCCGCTTTAGTCGAATTGCTAACACGTTTAACTTCTTTAAGAAATGGTGTCACGTATATGTATTTTTTATCGGAAGTTTGACCGAATCCGTCCACTTTCTCCGAGTCGTTTATCATTTGAATTGCCCATGATGTTTTACCAGCACCACAGATGGCATCTATTACTTTAATTTTTGTTACATCATTATTCATTGTCTCTGATTCCTCCTTAAAATTGATAATACTATTGTATTGAAAAAGACCAAATTGTAAGGATGAATCGAGCAGAAACTTTAAATAATTAACGTTAGCACAAAATGGTGGCAAAAGTGTGAGAACGTTGACCAAAGAACCATTAATACCAATGGTTTGCTGAGTTTTCCTTATAAGTAAATATAGTATATTTGTGAGAACGTAAAACAACAACATTGCTCTGAGGTACGAAGTGCCGAAGAAAAGAACAACGCCAGTTGTTCCACAAAGTTTTGAATAACAATAATGATTTAATATGGTTACATCGTCTTGGACAGCGTGCTGTCCGCTTTCCTTTCGTGCTATCGCACTCAGGAGCAACGTTGTTTTTGTTTTTTCGATTTATATAATGAAGAGAAAAATCATTTTAACAAAATATCAAATGACACCTTACGAATACGATTCATTCAATATAATAGTATTACATTTCAAATAGCATCAAAAAAATAAAAAAGATGTCGAAATCGCCTTAATTTATAGGCGACCTACGTATATATATATTAGAAGGTTATGAAGCGTGACTTTTTGAAACGATAACAAAATTGAATATTAATATTCAAAAGAAAGGACAAATAATCATGAAAATCACACATGAAATGTATCAAAATTCAATGGAACGTTTACTGGAACTTTATGACGAATACAAAGAAATTGCACCTGATGAATTATACAATCACTTTAAAAATAGTCATTATGGTGTATTCGAAAAAGATGAAAGTTTCATTTCTTTAGAACATGGGAGTTTAATTGAAAAGAATTTGAAGTCAATTCCAAAAGTTGAAGTCATGTACATATTTAACGATTTTTACACGAGTGTCATTTATAACAAAGATGGTTCTTTATCAGTTCACGAAACTCTTGATACTACAGAAGACGGATTAAGCGTAATTGCTAACGTGTCTGATGAATCAGGTAAAATCGAATTTAAAGTCACAATTGAAACAACGTACAACTGAGTCACTTAGGTGGCTCTTTTTATTTTTATTAAAAGGAGAAGTTACCATGAATGAACAATGGAAACAGTTTGGTCAGAGTGCCAAACGAAAATATTATATATCACCACAAGGAAATGTTAAGTCAATAAGCATTGTTACTGGTATTGAACGACATTTGAAACCACTTACCGACAAAGATGGTTATCATTATGTGATTATCAAACCGATGAAAGCATATCGGATTAACAGATTGGTTGCACAAGCATATATACCAAACGTGAATAACAAACCTTTTGTTAATCATATTGATTTAAACAGAATTAATAATAATGTAGATAATCTTGAATGGGTAACACACAGTGAAAATATGAAACATTCATATAAACACAGGAAATTAAAGCAACTACAAAAATAGTTGTTTTTTATATACCCCCGTTATGTTTTAGAAAGAAAAATTAAGAAGAGCAGAGGACCAGTTGTACCTTCTCTTACACCAACTCTCCCTAAACGTCAAAGCGGTCTAAAATTATAAAAGGAGTAGATAATATGGCACGACCAAGAAAACCTGCGTCTTTAAAACAAGGACGCTCAGAATCATCTAAAGATTTGAAAGCTCGTCAGGAACAGGAAAAACGATTGATGGGAAACACGGATAAATTGCAAACTGTCCCTGACTATCTCGACCCACTCGCAAAAGCGTATTATAAATATTTAGTTACGGAATTAGAAATTAGTGGCGTATTAACGAACCTCGACATTCCTCTACTTGAACAAACAGCAGATGCTATGAGTAAAATCCGTCAATGTGACGATATTATCAATGCTGAAGGAATTAGAATCAAACAAAAAGATAAGTATGGAAAAGACGTTGTAAAAGAACATCCAACTGTCAAAACGAAAATGGCATATTTGGGGCAATTTAAATCATTGTCCACTCAACTGGGAATGTCACCATCTTCAAGAGCCCAATTAGCAGGTATGCAAATTCAGGCTAAAGAAGAAGAAGCAGACCCGTTATTACAATTGCTTAAAGCACATTCATAATGGAGTGTCGAAAATTCGGTTCTCCTAATTTTTTTAAAAAAGTTGCATTTTGCCCCTTACTTTTCTAACCACCACGTATATATATTATGAGGGCGGTTACGATATGTAACTTTCCAATTAACAACAGAGGTGATGCCCAATGGCAATGTTAGATAAATCACTGATTCAACATATCGGTGAAAAGAAATACTATGAAATCCTACGTACTTTAGAACTACAAGAAGCGAAATCATTTCGTTATTACGATAGCAAAGGCAAAGAACATAAATTAACACAAAAAGAAGCATTAAAAAGAGTCAACCGACGTATGCTCAAACACAATCAACCATCATATAAATTATCGTGGGTGAAAAAACATTGGAATAAATAGATGATAGCAAACACACCATCATCATTTTACAACCCACCCTCCATTTCAATTCATTTGATGGTGTGCTTGGTGTTATTTATAACACTCTTTTCTAACGGAATCCTTCCATTCCGTTGCTTATATCAAATACGAAATCAAGGTCAATATACTAAATTTATCGTTATTCAAAAGGCATGAATTTATCGTGTCTTTTCTAATATTGATAAACGATTACTACAGGATTAATACGCCTGTGGTTTTTTGCATTTTAAAGAAGAGGTGAAACTTATGGCAATCAGAGATTATTTAGATGGCCCAAAACGTGTAGCGGAGTTAGAAAAAGAATTAGAAACACGCACACAGAAATTAGAAAAACAAACAGAAAAATTAACAACACGTACTCAAGAATTGGAATCACATGCTCAAGAATTAGAAACACGAAATCAAGAACTGGAGACACAGTTATATACCAATTTTAATGAGGCATTCCAAGAATACAATAATTATATTAATCCAACAGTTGATAAAGTTTTACAATTACCAATCGCATCACAATGTATTGATATACTTTCAGGTTCAATCGCACAAATGCCAGTGTATTTATTCAAACGAAATAAAGATGGCAGTCGCACAGAAATTGAAGGCGATAATCGTGTGAAATTATTGAATGTAAAACCTAATGAGCACATGGGAGCATATCAATTTAAAAAACAAATCGTTCGTGACCATTTGTTACATGGTGGAGGTTATGCGTCTATTGAAAAAATAAATGAAGATGCTTTTGGGTTCGATGTCGATGAATTATATTATTTGCCCAAAAGAAATTTGAATATCCGAACAATAAAAGCGGATTACAAACCAACGGGTGCAAAGTTTGATATAACATCCGATGGAGACGGAACGCAAACCAAAAGTTCTATGAAAACTTTAGGTGAAGATAAAATTTTACGAGTGTTGAGAGATTCCGAAGATGGTTTTAAAGGAATTGGAATTTTGAAAACTGGTGAAGAAATTTTCCGACAAGCGTTACATGAAGCACAATTTGTAAATGGAATTTTTTCACGTGGTGCATTTCCATCAGGAGTACTAACAACAACTGCTCGATTATCGCAACCTACAATTGATAGATTGAGAAATGCATGGGCTGATTTGTATGGTGGCTCAAATAATTCTGCTAAAACAGTGATTTTAGAAGAAGGCATAGATTATAAACCATTACAACATTCACCTGTAGATATGCAGTTAAACGAAACGAGAAAAAGTACAAAAAGTGAAATTTGTAGTTTGTTCGGTGTGCCTGAATCCATGATTACTACCGCTGCCAATAAATACGGTTCGATTGAACAAAATAGTTTGCATTTATTAAAACACACATTGGCACCAATTATTAAAGCTTTTGAAGACGGATTGAATATTTCACTTCTCGACAAAGCGGAACGAGATGATGACTATTTCTTTGAATTTGATGTCGAGGAATTATCAAGAGCAACTGAGAAAGAACGTATTGAATCGTTTGTAACAGGTGTAAATGGTGCAATTTTAACAATTAACGAGGTACGTCAAAAACTTGGTTATGACAAAGTAACTGGTGGCGACGATTTATTAATGGGACTCGGAAAAGTTGCAATGAATACGGAAACTGGCAAAAAAACAGTTTTCAACCTCGGACAAAATATAACAACGGAGGACAAACCTAATGCAGAATCACAACAACCAAATAGAACTTAGAAATGTGAGACTCGACGGTGTTCAACAAAATGCCGATGGGTCTCTTTTTGTTTCAGGCTACGTAAATGAAACATCTACTTGGTCACAAACACTCGGTAGAAAAACAAAGTTTATTGAAAAAATCATGCCAGGTGCATTTAAACGTGCTCTTGAACGTGCCGAAAATATTGATTTTCTTTACGAGCATGACAACAACAAAATCTTAGCAGACACACGAAGCGGAAAAATGATTCTCCGTGAAGATGAGCGTGGTCTTTACATGGAAGCGACCATCAGCAAAACAACTTGGGGACAAGATGCCTTTGAACTTATCAAAGACGGAATCATTCAAAACATGTCATTCGGTTTCCGAGCGTTAAAAGACAAAGTTATCAAAGGAACAAACGGAATTTATGAACGTGTTGTACATGAACTTGAACTGTTAGAAGTGAGCGCAGTTAGAAAACCCGCTTACGTTCAATCATCAATCGCAGCCCGTTCGTTAGAAATTGTTGACGAAATAAATATTAAAGGAGATATCGGAAAAATGAATATTACGGAATTAAAAAATACACGCTTAGAAATAATCAAGCAAGGCAAACAATTAAAAGCGGAACAACGAAAACGTGACTTAGACGAATTTGAAAAAGCGGAAATGCGTGATTTATCAGAACGCCTTGAAGAAATTGAAGCACAAATTGAAAATTCTACGGAGGACGAACAACGTCATATCGTTGAAATCCCTGAAGAAATATCAAATGAACCAAGCACAGAACAACGAGCGATTCAATCGCTTATGAAAGGCGAAATTAATGATGAAGTTCGTACATTACAACAAAATTCAGATACTGGAGCATACTTAGTTCCAACTGTTGTTTCTGACCACATCGTAAAAATTGTTCATCATGAAGGAAACTTGTTTTCACGTACTAAACAATATGAAACTGTAAGCGGATTTTTAGAACTTTTACGTGAAGACAGCACTGGTAATGCTGGTTTTGTTGGCGAATGGGATGATGTTAAACCAACAGATTTAGCATTGCAAAAAATTCGCTTAGACCAAAAACGTGTTGGTTCAGCGGTTGAACTTTCAAATAAAGTTGTAAATGATGGTGGAATCAATGTTCTATCATACGCTTCAGAATTATTGGGTCGTCGACTAAGCAAAACAATTGATTATCATATTTTATTCGGTGATGAGAAAAAGAGTTTAGAAGGAATTTTAACTTTAGACGCTTTAGGGCAAGACAAAGTAACTGCCATCACATCAGCATCACAAACAACAATTGATTTTGAAGAGCTTTATGATGTCCTCTTAAGCGTTAATCCTGAATATCTCAATAATGCAGTTTGGGTGATGCACAGTGAAACATTTAAACACCTTACGAAAATGAATGACAACGAAGGTTATCCATTGATTTTACGTAAACAAGATGTTACTAAGGCATTCATTCAAGAATTGTTTAACATTCCAATTGTTTTTGACGACAACATGGAGCAAGTCGGTGCAGGTAAAACACCAATCCTACTTGGTAATTTCAAAGAAGGATATGCAACCCTTGTTAAAAAGGACTTCCACCTACAACATATTTGGAAAGACCGAATCAGCAAAACTAAACGCAGACATTTACTTATCTTGGATAAATATCTTGACGGTAAAATCATCCAGCCAGAAGCGTTTGCAAAATTAAAAATGGCAAAATAAATCAATTTGAGAGTCTCAACTATTGGGCTCTCTTTTTTTATGAAAAATATTGGAGGAATTTATATGACAACAAATTTAAATAAAACAGATGTCACGATTTCATTTGTGGCATCATCTGAAAACTTACCGCTTATCGCAAGCAAATTTGATATTTTTAAACACAAAGGAACAACTAACCGATTATTTGCAGTGGACGACAAAGAAGCAGAAATCGAGCCTGACGAATTAATCAGTAAAGATGTTGAATTTGAGTCGGTTACTTTCGACCAAAAAACAGTTTCTACATCAATTGAAATTACACAATTACTATTGAATAACACACCTATTGATTTAACAGGAATTGCTCAGGGAAAAGCGACACGTCGCATTCTTCGTACATTACAATCACAAGCATTCGGAAAAGGTAATGCTGATGGTTCAGGCAATCAAATGCAATCCATTTTCGAATATAACACATATGCAAGTAGAATCGCTGACATTAAAACGTTCTCTAAAGTTGATGAAATGTTTAATGATTTCGCTAACAGTTCTGAGAATTTACAAGGTGCTATTTTCGTTGTAGATAATGCCTTATTCGCTACAAATTTAGTTGACGTTGGTGGACAAGCATTATTAAAACCAACTATTACAAATGATGGTTCAATCGGCACAATTTATGGCATTCCTGTATTCGTTCAACCAATGAATGGTAAAGGAAAAATGGTATTAATGAATCCAAAAGCATATGCGGTTTCCGTAAACGATGAACTTTCCGCTGAAATAAATGATGGTAGCGAAGATACAGACGTTAGACGAGCAGGTTATACTTTCATTTATGCTGAAATCATGGCTAGTGGTATGGTAGCAAATCCACACGGAATCAAAATTCTAACGGATTTAACAATGTCAGCACAGTCTGTCGAAGAACCAAAAGCAAAACGCTCAAGAAAGGTAAAAGGTGAATAGTCATGGCAGTTGAATATAAAAAAGTAATAGCCATTAAATCTTTTAGTATCAATAGCGACCCTTACGCAAAACCGCCAACTCCATCTGCGGGTTTTTCTATAGGTCAAACGTATGAGATTGAATCGACAAAAGCAATCAATTTCATTTCGAGCGGACACGTAATTGATTATGATACAGCATTATCAAACGCAAAATGTCCACCAATCATTCGAACAAAAGCAATTCGTATCGGATAATCAGACGGAGTTCCTACTATGGGACTCCGTATTTTTTTTATGTGTAAAATGTGTATTTTATGAGATTTTCAAAGGTCAACTTTTTTCATATGGCTTCCTTACATTTCAAAGTAATACAATATAATAGTATTACAAGTTTGATTTTCTCATTCATTTATAATTGCATTCGCAGGATAACCACGTACTTGGAAACTACGTGGTTATTTTATTATGTATGTTATCGTTCATATATTATTTTGGATTTGCGCTTTAATGCGTTGCTAACGGTTAAATACCATGTTCTTTTAGATGTGTTCCAACGTTTAAGAGATAAAAACGAATGCCAGTCCAATTGGTATATTGCTTGTAGCGAAACATCTTCATCAAATAATACAATAATGGCGTATTCAAAAAGTTGTTCCTGTGGCATATCGGAGTCAGGGTCATTGAGACCATTAAACACTCCTGTCATTTTGGTACGCGTGGCTTTTATACTATACCGTTCATTTGTATCACTAATAGCATCTATGTGCTTCATTCCTATTTCCACCATACGCAAATTTGGTAGGTGTGGCGAATTACAGTAATGTTCAATTGCCACAGTTTCTCCCATGTCTCCCACAAAATTATTTGTCCTCGTAGCCCCACGCTTTTTAAACATCCTCATTAATTTACTATATTCTCCTAGACATTCAGCGATTGTCATACATTCATACTCTTCTTCAGATGGCATACATATCACCTCTTATATGGCATATATCATTATTACCACATTAAGGAAAAAATGTCATTCAAACGACTGTTCGTTGAATATTAATATTCAAATACATATTTTGTAAAGTGTGTTTATTATTCGCTAAAGTACCTCTAAAGTACCATCTTATATATATTATTAAGTTGGCAAGTTCTAGGTACTATACGGTTTTATTCGTGCAGCCATTCATAAAAGAATTGGTTCATTGGATTATCATATGTTTTTGTGCCATCACGGAACGATATGTGATTGATTATGTTATTAATTGTGCCACGAATGTATGCACCAATGTTATTAATGCCACGTTTATTTTTTATTTCATCAACCACTTTGAAAAACAAATTCTTATTGATTCCGTTTTTACGTGCAAATACATATTCATCATGTATTACATCATTGTTAACAATAGTATTATTTAAAGTTTTTTGTTTATCGTCTACTTCTTGAAAAGAAGTATTTTGATGTTCAGAAGGGTGTTCTATAGGTTGTTCTTGTTGTGGTTCGGTACATTGTTGTTCCACGATATAAACGTTAGCAGATTGTTGCTCGTTTTTACGTTTCGCTTCGTTGATTGATAATAGACCGATTTTCTCCATTAAAGCGAAAAAACGTCTAACAGTCGATAACGATATTTTCATATCAAAGCGTTGAGCAAACATCTTTTGAAACGTACTATATGCGACACTGAACACCCCACTTCCCTTTTTCGCTAAATCGGATATTAAATACACACATCTAATCTGTAGGTCACTATATTCCCATAGTTCATGAGCCTTTTGAATGAACAATTGAGCGTTATATTTTAATTTGGAATAACGTGTTAATTCTTCTGGTTTACCATTTAACAACATGAGTATTCTCCTTTTCATGGAGAAGAAACTTTGCTACAATGAAAAGACATAGCAAGTCCTTCTCGGATTTGTGCTGAACCGTTTATTCTCAAACTTTGGTCGGGGCGAGAATAAGCGGTTTTATTTTTATTTCCTTCTATTATTACGTTTACGATTGATTACATTTTCACTTCCAAAGAATCCATAAGTCGCATGTTTCTCTTGAACAGTAGTATCCGCTAAATGGCTATAGATGAGCACTGTTCGTAAATCAGCATGTCCAAGGATTTTCCGCAACGATTCAACGTCACCAGAAGATGATAAATAATGAGTAGCCGCTGAATGACGTATCAAATGTAAATAAAAGCGTTTTTTAATTTTTGCTTCGATGGCGTACTTTCTCATATCACGTAACACGTTGTTTTTACTTAACATACGACCACTTAATGACAAGAAAATTAAATCATCGACTTCACCTTCAAACGCTTCATTTTCCTCTAGCAATTGTATAAGTAAACGATATGTTTTATTTGATAATGGTACAGTACGAGTTTTGCGTGATTTGGCATTATTGGATTGAATAATTACCGCTCGATTTGTATGGTCAATATCTGATGGCGATAATAACAATGCTTCGGTGATACGAAACATGCCATCAACGAGAAGATGTAACAATACATAATCACGAAAGTGCTTGAAACTCTTATTAGAATACGCTTTTGCCACCTTTAATAAGTTGTTCAATTCATCAACTGAGAGAATATCAATTTGTGTGTTATCTTTACGAAATCCCTCGAATTTATTGAATGGATTTTTGTTGATGATTTCTTGTCGCAAACACCAATTGATGAATGTTTTCAAACGTTTGATTCTACTGGAAATTGTTTCATCCGCTAATCCAACAGTTTGAGCACTTTCAGGTACATAAGCATGACCATCAAAGCGTACATATTCATTTTTTAACCAGTAGACCCAGTCTGAAATGAAGTTTGTTGTAATGTCGGTCATATAAAATGTTTGAGCATTTTGTGTTTCATGAAATGCTTTAATGCTATTAAACATTAGAAGGAATTGATTCAATGATTTGGGGCGTAAATTCTGTTTCACTTTACTATCAATAAATCTTTCGAATACACGCTCAACAGAATCTTCTTTTGAAATTTTGCTAGTTTTTCGTTTGTGGGGTTGTCGTTTTTTTACGATTTCTTTTT
Source organism: Bacillus sp. CD3-5 (assembly GCF_006349665.1). Taxonomy (NCBI): domain Bacteria; kingdom Bacillati; phylum Bacillota; class Bacilli; order Caryophanales; family Bacillaceae; genus Bacillus; species Bacillus sp. CD3-5. Next base: position 170,637 of record NZ_VEPX01000010.1, read on the forward strand.
CAGTGAAGTATGTTAAAGACATAAAAAAACCTCCTTCATTCTCATTTAGAGTTAAAGGAGGAGTTTCAATCAAAACTTGAGCGGTACTCACCGTTAGTTTTGGTCAAAATATGAAATTATCAACAGTTGATACAAAAGGATATGACCCCGGAGAGGCTCGAACTCACGACCTCCACCCTGTCAAGGTGGCGCTCTCCCTGCTGAGCTACGGGATCTTCAAAATGCGCATGTAACAGCATCTTTAAGTTAAAGTAATTATATATAAATGATTGGAAATTTTCAATATTTTTATATTAAATTTTTGATAGAAAAGTAGTTGTAATCGCGTTAATAGTGTATTAAGGAATTTATAAATAGAGAATTTAATGGAAAGTGTCGAATAAAGCGGTTGTATTATTTTTTTCAATACATGCACAAAATTTCGTCTTAGGGGTGTTATAAAATTCTTAAGTTGATGGATATGTGGTGAGCCCCCTATTACTATATAAAAAACTCTAAAATTAACTATCTATAAATGTAACAAAATACACAGAAGATAACATTTTCAAGATTAGTAGCTAATAAGCTGTTTTTTATTGGGAAAATGCTAGTGTTCATTCTAAAAATACAATTCTATTATTTCGTCTTAAGTAACTCCTTCTATCTTTAAATGTTCCTACCAAAAAAGTGAAATATATTTTAATAGTCTAAGCATTCTTTCATTTTTTTCATATTCTATTATTGAAAAAACAAAGAAAGGGTGGTCAAATGCCTCCAAAACCAAATGATAAAGGGGTTCAAGTGAATAACCCCGCTAGCGATGTAGATAATTTCCCTAGAATAACACAAAGTGAAACAAGTTTAGCTCGTTTTAAAGATTTTATTCTTTATGGATTTAATGATTCGAACAATCTAACTGGTTTTTCAGGGTTTGCTTTTTCCTCTGATTTAGGTAAACACTGGACAGATGGTGGTAGTATTCCTACAATTCCAGGACAAAGCAATGGGGGGGATCCTACTATTACTGTAGATAAAAAAGGTATATTTTATTATGGTCAAATTCATGACGGTCAAACAGGTATCACAGTTTCAACTGGAATAATTAATCCGAATAAAACTATTACAATGAATCAACCCCAATTCGTCGGTACTGTCGATGCCGATGGACTTCTTACAGATAAACCATGGATTACAGTAGGGTCTGATAAGAATAATCCAGGTAAGGAAGCTTTGTATGTCGTGTGGATTGATTTAATTGGAGATCCTGCTCGTCTTGGACAAAGGATTAAATTTTCAAAGTGGAACACGGGTGTGACAGTGACTCCTATTATTCAAAATGAGACTATACCTGCTGGTACCAATGAATTTTTTGGAGCTTTTCCAGTTGTAGATCCTCATGGGAATATATATGTCTTTTATGAGGATTTTTTACCAAACAGCTTTACAGTACCAAGAACTCCGAATCGTTCAATCCGGATGGTGAAGTCCACAGATGGTGGAGTATCGTTTCAAGCTCCTGTACAGGTTTCTAATGGTCTTTTTGCTGCAGCAGGTAACGCAAATTCCACAGCGTGTGGTAGCCGTAATGTAATTTCTGTAACACCAGAAAGAGTCATCAGAATGTTTGAAATTCCGCAAGCGACAATTGGACCAGATGGAACGATTTATGTTGTTTGGAATGCAGGTATAGTTATAAATAATAAGGTTTTCATCAATGTCTTTCTGGCACACAGCAAAGATGAAGGGAAAACTTGGACACAAGTGAATGTTACGCAGGACCATTCATCTTTTGCATTTTTTCCATCGGTAGCGGCAAACTCTAAAGGAGCACATATTCAATATAACCGTTTTAATGATCCCAAGGGAGATGGAGAAATTGGTGACGGAACATTCGGCGTATTTATGAAATCATTTTCTGTTTCTAAAGGTTTAAGTCAAGAATCAGTGGTTAGTAATCCCTCTTCCCCGGTTCCAATTACTGCACCAAGTCCAGATGCTGTTAGAAATTGCTATATGGGGGACTATAACCAAGTAATCACTGGTCCTGGAGATTCCCTGCTTCATGCCTGGAGTGATAACCGGAATACGTTGAACGGGCGAAATAATCCGGATGTATTCTTTAGAAAAACCGATTCAAAGAAGAAGCCGTAATCTAGTAATTCCTCTAATAAATCTCTTTTCGTTCGCTTCTATTATTTAGCATCATGGATCTAGACCAGTCCAACATTAGCCCCTTAATATTATCAAATCCAAATTATTAATTAAAACTAATAATTCTACATTTTGTTTTACTTTTGGATTACGAATCTCTTAATAAGAAAGTATCAAAATCAGTTCTTATATAAGGGATTACCGTACAAGCCCATCAACTTAAGAAATTAGTAGTCCCTCAAACCGAACAAAATTTTCGTTTTGAGGATACTTCAAAATATTAGCTTGATGGGTATGAGGTCTATTTAGTAATTTATGATCATTTACATATCGTTTGCTATTTTTTGCATGATAATAGATTTTCAGTTTCAATATGCAAACTGGCCAATATATCCTTTTTACAATTTACTTAAAATCATGTATAACAGAGATACAAGATTATTTTATAAATATTCAAAAGCAAAGGGAGAATTATCGTAATGGTAAGGAAGACGTTCAAGATGCGCGTATCTAGAAATAGAACGATTTCAATTAATGGCTCAATTCTTGATGTGGATGTTACACATGATGAGTTTTTGCAAGAGTTTGTTGAGTGGGTTGATTCTAAAGGTTGGTCGTTTATGGGGATGACCGATGAGATTACACCTGAGGAAGCTAGTCAAAATTTAATAGATTCATTGATTGATGAGAAGGATAAGAAAGAATAATTCTTTCTTATTTTTTATTGTATATTTATGTTCTTTATCGTAAAAGTATGATATAGTAAAAAACAGTGAATATTCTTCCAATTTAATACAAATTACATATAGATTGGTAGATTCAATTTTTAAACTGTGAGAGTATAGTGAAAAGGGAGAGTCATATGGTAAATTTAAAGAAAATTTTGGCTTTTATTACCGTTATTTGTTTATTTTTTTTGACACCTATGACGTTACGTGCTGAGACGAATGTTGGAGTGAATCCAGAACAAGTGGCACCACCACCTAAGGAAGGGCCAAATGTTTTTAGTCAGTTTGCAACTACGATCGATGCGAAAACTGGAGATATTTTGTACGATAAAAACGCACATCATCGGGCGTTTCCGGCTAGTATGACGAAAGTGTTAACGGCGATTTTACTTATGGAGCATACGAAGCCAGAGGATCAATTTACGTTTTCACAAGTAGCATTAGATCAAGAGAAGAGTAATTATCAAATTGAGTTTCAACCTGGTGAGACGATTAATAGAAATACTGCACTTATGATTTTAATGGTGCTAAGTGCGAATGATGTGTCGTATGCGATTGCGGAGCGTATTGGCGGAAGTGTTGAGAATTTCGCTAATATGATGAATGAGAGAGCGAAGCAATTAGGCGCTACCGACAGTCATTTTGTAACACCAAATGGATTGCATGATCCGAACCATTATACTACGCCATATGATATGGCTATGATTACGAGAGGTGTGCAAAAGTACCCTGAGATTTTGCAAGCGATGAATACGAAAAGGACGACAGTTACGACATCTAGGCAGACGGTGTCTATTTTTAATAAATCTACTTATTTTGAAAATCCATTTAGTATTGGCGGTAAGACAGGTTTTACAAATGAAGCGCGCAATACGCTCGTTCTATTAAATGAGAAGGATGGAAATCGTATTATAAATGTAGTAATGGCTTCTCAAAGACCTGAAATTTATGAAGATTTAAAGCAGATGGCGGACTATTCTTTTGGTCAATTTGTGAAGCAAACGGTACTAGATAAACATAGTTGGCATCAAAAGACAACGTATTTAAATAAAGACATTGATAGCGAACTTGAGCAAAGTGCAGAACTTATGCTTAAGAAAGATGAAGGAAAAAACGTAAGGACAATTTTCCGTGCGGCTTCATTAGATAAAGATTCTTTATATCATAAAGGAATTCATCGTGGTGAGGTAGTTGGGGCAGTTGATATCACAAAGAATAATCAAACAATTGCGACGGTTAATGTTCTTTCTAAAGAAGATGTTACTTTTGCGATGCCTAAAAAAGATACGATTGAGCCTGAAGTAAAGGAATCAAATGTGAAAATAATAAGCATTGGGATAGGTGCCGCTGTATTATTTGGAGCCATTTTATTTGCAGTGCTACGCCGAAATACAAAAGAAATGAAAGCAGAAGAAAAATAAATTACTAGTTAAAAGGCTGTGAAGAGACTTTGTCACAGTCTTTTTTATATATCGAAAATAACTAATAATTGTAAATTTTCTTATTGCATTTCCGGTTTGTTCGTTATATTATTTAGTTGTGTTCTTGTTAAAGAACGTAAGTGAATATTGCATACTTCAAATAATATAAAACAACGGAGAGGGAGAGATACGATGAAATTAATTTGGAAGGTGATTAGCAACGTTATCTCATTTGTTTTATTTGCATTGATGATTTGCTTAGCTTTTGTAGTTATTTCTTCAAAAGCGAGCGGCGGAGATCCAACAGTGATGGGATATCAATTTAAATCAGTGTTATCAGGATCGATGGAACCGACATTTTTAACAGGATCAATCATTGCGATAGAGCCGACGAAAGATGGTTCTAAATATAAAAAAGGTGATGTTATTACCTTTAAAGAGAAAGATGAAAAAATTATCACTCACCGTATTATCGGTGTAAAAGATACAAATGGAAAAGTAATGTATGAAACAAAAGGGGATAACAACAACGGTGCTGATTTAGAACCAGTACTTGCGGAGAATGTTATTGGGAAATATGCAGATATTACAGTTCCTTATGCAGGGTATGCATTAAATTATGCGAATTCAAAAGCGGGAGCAGCTTTGCTTCTTATTATTCCAGGAGTCTTTTTGCTAGGATATTCCGCTATTACTATTTTTAGTGCGATTCGTAGCATAGACGGAGAAAAGAAAGAGAAAAAAGTAGAACAATCCGTCTAGTTCATTTGGTTATACTTTCCGTTTAGGAAGTTGACAAATATATAAATCAAGGGGATATGGACATGACTTTAAAGAAAAAATTAGGGATGGGTATCGCATCAGCAGTATTAGGAGCAGCATTAGTTGGTGGAGGAACATTTGCGTACTTTAGCGATAAAGAAGTGTCAAACAATACATTTGCATCTGGGACACTTGATTTAGCACTAAACCCATCAACAATTGTGAAGGTGGATAATTTAAAACCAGGTGATACGATTGAAAAAGAATTTAAATTAGAGAATAAAGGTACATTAGATATTAAAAAAGTATTATTAACTACAGAGTATGATGTAGAAGATGTGAAGAAGGATAATAAGAAAGACTTTGGCGAAGACATTGAAGTAGTTTTCTTAAAAAATATTGATAAAAAAGATGAAGTAATTAAGAGAACGACATTGAAAGATTTGAAGAGTCAAACAGTGACTGCTGCAGAAAATGATTTAGTAAGTTGGTTATGGCCTGAGAAAGGTATTAAAGCAGGAACTAACGATTCATTTAAAGTGAAATTCCACTTTATTAATAAAAATGAAGCTCAAAACGAATTCCAAGGCGATAAACTTCAATTAAAATGGACATTTGAAGCACAACAAGGCGATGGAGTGGAGAAAAAATAAGTAGAAATAGAGACTATCAAAAATGATAGTCTCCTTTTCTGTTAAAAGGGAAATGTAAAAAGAAAGATAATTTCTTATATCATTTTATAATTCACTTTATTATAATAAAGATATAGTTCTTGATAAAGAACAAGTTGTTCGATAGGAGAGATTAAAATGCTGAAGCAACCGCGTAAATTCAAAAAGATGCTTATATTGCCATGTTTGTGTTCTATTACTTTTTATTTAGGCTCTCAAATGATGACTTATACAGAAGCAGCTTTCGTTCATGAAACGAAAGTAGCGGCTACTATTTCTACAGCAAGTATTTTTCCAAAAACAGTTGATCAATTAATAGAACAAGCTAAGCAGCATAAGGAAGTTATTTTGCATGAGTATAAAGAGATGAAATCAAAATTAAATGTTAGATCCACTCAGGAGATAGAACAGGCGCTTGTTATATGGAAGCAAGGTCGCGAGAAGATAGCTGCTGAGAGAGAATCGTTACAAAAAGTATATAAATCAATAGAAGAACCGTATAATCAAGTACAAGAAGAGTTAAAAGGACATACAACTGAATCGAATAAGCAAGTATTCTCGTATGTGAATGCTGGCTTCCATATAGTAAAAGAAAACTGTGAGTATATTGATAAAGAAGTTAATTTACAAGTGATTGATAAACAAATTCAAGATTTTGAGAAATTACTAGTAGATGAAACAGCAAAACAAGTGAGTGAGGCTGAGAAGCAAAAAGAACTAGAAGAGAAGAAACAAGAGGAAGCGAAAAAGCTAGAAGAGAAGAAACAAGAGGAAGCGAGAAAGCTAGAAGAGAAGAAACAAGAGGAAGCGAGAAAGCTAGAAGAGAAGAAACAAGAGGAGGCGAAAAAGCTAGAAGAGAAGAAGAAACAAGAAGAACAGAAATAAAGATAGCAAGTAAAATACAGCGACATTTCAGAGCGAATAGAGGTTCTGAAGCCGAGTAGGTGAGAGCGTATTGCGACTCACCTATTCGGCGTGTCATCTTTATTTTAACAATGCATGTTAAAATAAAGATACGAGAAAATTAATTGGCGGTATGATGGTGAAGGATAATAATTAGTATATATAAGGAAATTAATTAACGTTCTTTATTCCGCTTTATTTTTTTAGAAATTTCGGAATAATATTGAGAAATAAAAACAACTGAAAATATTAATAAATATTTGTTGTATTTATATAGGTATGTTCGTTATAATGAACATAAGGTTTTTAAAAAAGAACAAATATTAGCTAAGCTAATATAGCTTTAGTTATATCTCTTATTGTAAATAAGAGATAGCAATAAAAAATATAAAAAACAGCTAGGGGGAATTGATTGTGAGTCTGAAAAAGAAATTAGGTATGGGAGTTGCATCAGCAGCATTGGGGTTATCTTTAATTGGTGGAGGAACATTCGCATACTTTAGCGATAAAGAAGTATCGAACAATACATTTGCAGCTGGGACGTTAGATCTTACATTAGACCCTAAAACGCTTGTAGATATTAAAGATTTAAAACCAGGGGATTCTGTTAAGAAAGAATTCTTATTAAAGAACAGTGGTACGATAGCAATTAAAGATGTTCAATTAGCAACAAAGTATACTGTGACAGATGCAAAAGGTGACAATGCTGGTGTAGACTTTGGTGAGCATATTAAGGTGAAATTCATTTGGAATTGGGATAAACAAAGTGAGCCTGTATATGAAACAACATTAGCTAAGTTACAAAACGAAAAGCCAGATGTTTTAGCTAAAGCAATCTTTGCTCCTGAGTGGGGAGAAAACGGTGGCTTAGATGCTGGTACAGAGGACTATTTATGGGTACAATTTGAATTCACAGATAATCAAGAAGATCAAAATAAATTCCAAGGTGATTCATTAAACTTAGAATGGACATTCAACGCTCATCAAGCAGATGGCGAAGAAAGATAATAAATAAAAAAAGCGGATATCCCCCGCTTTTTTTTATAAAGAAAAAAGAAGTGCCGATTGTAAGCACTTCTTTCTATTTATTATTTTTGATCTTGCTTCCATTTTGTAAATTCAAGAAATTCACGAAATTGTTCTTTGGAGACACCTGAGCTCATTGCATCTTTAACGAGTTGTGTCCATTCGGAGTCTAAGTGATTTTCCTTTGTTGTTTCATCATGAAGTAAAGTATCAACTGGAATTTGTAGAACTGCTGCGATCTTTTCAAGAAATTGAATGGAAGGGTTTTTTTGTAAATTTCGTTCTATAGAACTAATGTAAGATTTAGCAACGCCAGCTTTTTCGGCAAGTTCAGTTAATGAAATACCTTTTTGTAAACGCAGGCGTTTTATACGTTCTCCAATCATATTTGCGCACCTTTCTATCAATATGTCGTCGTCTTATGATGTCATTATTATAACATAAACTTCGCTAAAAAGAACAAACCTATTGAGCCTGAGTGGCCGGCTTCATACGTTGGAAAAAATGTTCGATATCTTGTAGTGCAATACCAGCGTCTAGAGCTTCAAGTATTAAATCAATCCATTCTTGATCCAATGCGTCAGTCTTATCTTTGTACAAATGTAATTCCTCCCTAATTATCGGTCATAACTGCTGCTACAGAATACGTGATAATACAATCAGATTTTGTATTTTTATGTAGTGAATTATCAAATATTTTGTAGATAAAACAAAGATAAAATCCCCATTAAATTCCCTCTATGGCGATTATAAAGTTTCTGACAAATATTTTCAATATTTTCAGAAAACATTGTTGAATTGTGATATATTCGTATGCTAACTATGGAATTTTTACAAATATATTAAAAACATTACATAATATGACTAAATATTGAAAAAATATTGAATTTTTAATAAAATTCAATTTGTAATACATATTATTTATTAGGGGAGGAAATAAGGGATGAACAAGAAACCGTTCAAAGTTTTATCATCAATCGCTTTGACAGCTGTATTAGGTCTTTCATTCGGAGCGGGTGGCCAGTCTGCATATGCTGAAACGCCTGTTAATAAGACAGCTACGAGCCCAGTTGATGATCATTTAATTCCGGAAGAACGTTTAGCAGATGCGCTAAAAAAACGTGGGGTAATTGATTCGAAGGCTTCAGAGACAGAAACAAAGAAAGCTGTCGAAAAATACGTAGAGAACAAAAAGGGTGAAAACCCTGGGAAAGAAGTATCAAATGGGGACCCACTTACGAAAGAAGCATCTGACTTTTTAAAGAAAGTGAAAGATGCAAAAGCAGATACGAAAGAAAAGTTAGATAAACCTGCGACAGGAACACCTGCAGCGACAGGGCCAGTTAAGGGTGGTCTAAATGGTAAAGTACCAACATCTCCAGCAAAGCAAAAAGTGTACAACGGTGATGTTCGTAAAGATAAAGTACTCGTTCTACTTGTAGAGTACGCTGACTTTAAACATAACAATATCGATAAAGAACCTGGTTATATGTATTCGGAAGACTTTAACAAAGAACATTATGAAAAAATGTTATTCGGTAATGAGCCATTCACATTAGATGATGGAAGTAAAATTGAAACATTTAAACAATATTATGAAGAGCAATCTGGCGGTAGTTATACAGTAGACGGAACGGTTACAAAATGGTTAACAGTTCCTGGTAAAGCTGCTGATTACGGTGCGGATGCTGCAAGCGGCGGTCATGATAATAAAGGACCAAAAGGACCACGTGATTTAGTAAAAGATGCATTAAAAGCAGCTGTAGATAGCGGTATTGATTTATCAGAGTTCGACCAATTCGATCAATACGATGTAAATGGCGATGGAAATCAAAATCAACCGGACGGTTTAATCGATCACTTAATGATTATTCATGCAGGTGTTGGACAAGAAGCAGGCGGTGGTAAATTAGGTGACGATGCAATTTGGTCACATCGCTGGACTGTTGGACCGAAACCATTCCCAATCGAAGGCACACAAGCGAAAGTTCCGTATTGGGGAGGAAAGATGGCAGCATTTGACTACACAATTGAGCCAGAAGATGGCGCAGTTGGTGTATTCGCACATGAATATGGTCATGATTTAGGTCTTCCAGATGAGTATGATACACAATATAGCGGTCAAGGTGAGCCGATTGAATCTTGGTCTATTATGAGTGGCGGTAGCTGGGCTGGTAAAATTGCAGGAACAACGCCAACAAGTTTCTCACCGCAAAATAAAGAGTTTTTCCAAAAAACAATCGGTGGTAACTGGGCAAATATCGTAGAAGTAGATTACGAGAAATTAAATAAAGGTATCGGTTTAGCAACATATTTAGACCAAAGTGTTACGAAATCTAACCGTCCAGGTATGATTCGTGTAAACTTACCTGATAAAGATGTAAAAACAATTGCCCCAGCATTTGGTAAACAGTATTACTACAGCACAAAAGGTGACGATCTTCATACGAAGATGGAAACACCACTGTTCGATTTAACGAATGCAACGAATGCAAAATTTGATTTCAAATCATTATATGAAATTGAAGCAGAGTATGACTTCCTTGAAGTACATGCTGTAACAGAAGATGGTAAACAAACGTTAATTGAAAGACTTGGTGAGAAAGCTAATAGTGGAAATGCAGATTCGACAAATGGAAAATGGATTGACAAATCATATGACTTAAGCCAATTCAAAGGTAAGAAAGTAAAATTAACATTTGATTACATTACTGATGGTGGTTTAGCATTAAATGGATTTGCTCTTGATAATGCTTCATTAACAGTAGATGGTAAAGTAGTATTCTCTGATGATGCAGAAGGGACACCACAATTAAAATTAGACGGCTTCGTTGTATCTAACGGAACTGAGAAGAAAAAACATAACTATTATGTAGAGTGGAGAAACTATGCTGGTGCAGATAACGCATTGAAATTTGCACGCGGTCCAGTATTTAACACTGGTATGGTTGTATGGTATGCGGATTCAGCTTACACAGATAACTGGGTTGGCGTACACCCAGGACACGGTTTCCTTGGCGTAGTGGATTCTCATCCAGAAGCAATTGTAGGAACTTTAAATGGTAAACCGACAGTTAAGAGTAGTACACGATTCCAAATTGCTGATGCGGCGTTCTCATTCGACAAAACACCAGCTTGGAAAGTTGTATCTCCAACGCGTGGAACATTTACGTATGATGGCTTAGCGGGTGTACCGAAGTTTGATGATTCAAAAACGTATATTAATCAACAGATTCCAGATGCAGGGCGTATTTTACCGAATCTTGGCCTGAAGTTTGAAGTAGTAGGACAAGCTGATGATAATTCTGCAGGTGCTGTTCGTTTATATCGTTAATACAGTAAAACTACCGAGAGATTTGCTTTCGGTAGTTTTTTTTGTGAGCAATGAATTTTATATAAAAGAAGAAATTATATATAATGTAACTTTATGAATAGAAATTTATTATATATGAAGTCTATATAAATAATGAAAGAATTGGATAAAAATAGTGGGAGAAGGTGAATGAATGAATGTTTCTTCTATTGTAAATAAACAAAAAGCATATTTTTATAATGGCCATACGAGAAGTATAGAAGTGAGAAAGAATAATTTGAAGAAGCTTTATGAAGGCATTCAGCGTTTTGAAGAAGAAATATTTCAGGCGTTGAAATTAGATTTAAATAAGTCAGTTCATGAGTCGTTTACAACGGAAGTGGGATATGTATTAAAAGAAATTTCCTTTCAATTGAAGCATATTTCATCGTGGAGTAAACCGAAGCGTGTTCGAACAGCGCTGACTCATTTTGGATCAAAGGGGAAAGTAGTACCTGAACCGTACGGTGTGACACTTATTATTGCACCGTGGAACTATCCGTTTCAATTAGCAATTGCGCCACTTGTAGGAGCTCTAGCAGCTGGAAATACAATCGTTTTAAAACCGTCGGAGTTAACGCCAAACGTTTCCAAAGTGATTACAAGGATGTTAGAGGATTTATTCCAAGAAGAGCTTGTAGCGGTAGTAGAAGGCGGCGTTGAAGAGAGTACAGCTTTGCTGAAGGAACCATTTGATTATATTTTCTTCACAGGTAGTGTGGGCGTGGGGAAAGTTGTCATGGAAGCAGCAGCAAAACAGTTGACGCCGCTTACGTTAGAACTTGGCGGGAAAAGTCCATGTATTGTACATAAAGATGCGAAAATAGATGTAACGGCAAGAAGGATTGTGTGGGGAAAGTTTTTAAATTCAGGGCAAACGTGTGTAGCACCTGATTATATGTATGTGCATGCTTCCGTGAAAGAACAGTTAATTGAAGCGTTGCGACATGAAATTGCGGAGCAGTATGGGAAAGAGCCACTGCACAATGATAATTATGTACGAATTGTGAGTGAGCGTCATTTTGAACGTTTATGTACGTTTTTGAAAGATGGGAAAACTGTAATTGGTGGGAACTATAAAAAAGAGACTTTACATATAGAACCAACAGTGTTAACTAATGTTACATGGAAAAGTTCCGTTATGGAAGATGAAATTTTTGGTCCGATTTTACCAATCATAGAGTATGACAATATAGAAGATGTAATTGGCACAATCCAGCAACATCCGAAGCCGTTAGCGTTATATGTATTTTCTGAAGATAAAGAGGTACAAAAGAAAGTAACGAGTAATATTTCGTATGGCGGAGGCTGTATTAATGATGTCGTCTATCATCTTGCAACACCATATTTACCTTTTGGTGGCGTCGGAAGTAGTGGATTAGGGAGTTATCATGGGGAAGAAAGTTTTCGGACTTTTTCACATTATAAAAGCATTTTAGCCCAATCTACGGCATTCGATATGAAAATTCGCTACTCTTCTACAAAAAGTGCTTTAAAATTCATACGAAAGTTGTTAAAATGATGATGGTGTTTATCAGTAGGCGTAGCCGTATGATAAAAGCCCCTTCGCAATGGAAGGGGTTTTTCTGTTCGACATTATGTATCAGGCGAAAATGAATCAAACATACTACATAAAGAATAGAAGTGAACGCTTGCTAAATAACCATTTTTGTTTGGATCGAAACAAAAAATAGTCTATAGAACATAAATATTTATTCATGAATATAAAAATTTAAATTTGAGGTAGATAGGACGGGAAAATGAAAAAGATTATTAAAGTTGAAGCAGTAGAAAAACATTTTGGAAATCAAGTGATTATCCCACCGCTTTCTTTAGATATTAAAGAAGGGGAATTTTTAACTATTTTAGGACCGAGTGGTTGCGGGAAAACGACGTTACTTCGTATGATCGCAGGGTTTGAAACTCCAACTAAAGGGAATCTTTTATTAGATGATGAAAAGATTAACGATTTGCCACCATATAAGCGTCATATGAACCTAGTGTTCCAACATTATGCGCTATTCCCACATATGAATGTGGAGAAAAATATTTGTTTCGGTATGAAAATGCAGAAAGTACCGGCAGCAGAGCAGAAAGAGCGTGCTGAAGAGGCAATGCGTTTAACGCAGTTACTTGAGTTCCGTAATCGTAAACCTGCAAAGCTTTCTGGTGGACAGCAGCAGCGTGTAGCAATTGCGAGAGCGATTGTAAATAACCCGCGTGTATTATTACTAGACGAGCCACTTGGAGCATTAGACTTTAAGTTAAGAAAAGACTTGCAACGTGAATTGAAAAACTTACAACGTAATTTAGGAATTACGTTCATATACGTAACGCACGACCAAGAAGAAGCGATGAGCATGAGTGATCGTATCGTTGTTATGAATAAAGGCCATATTGAACAAATCGGAACGCCGAAAGAAATTTATAATAAGCCGAAAACGTTGTTCGTTGCGACATTTATCGGTGAAAATAATATTGTGAAAAACGGGGAAGGCTATGTAGCAATTCGCCCTGAAAATGTAAAAGTGCGTTCGGTTGAAGAGCAGATTTTAAAAGAATACCACCTTGGACATATTGAAGACATTGAGTTTGTTGGAAATATGGAAAAGCTTTATGTACGTGATGAGAAAACATCAGAATTACTAATGGCATATCAAACTGCTGAAGAAGCAGCGCAGTGGAGCATTGGAGATAATGTATACGTAGGCTGGGAGCAAGAGGACGAGGTGACCTTAAATTGAAAAAAGGGAAATTACTCGCACTACCTACAGTCGCGTGGCTGTTAAGCTTCTTCCTAATTCCCCTTCTGTTTGTATTGGCATTTGCCTTCATGCAGCGCGGAGCATATGGGACAGTGGAAATGCAATTTACATTAGAGAACATAGCACGTGTATTTGACCCATTATATATGGGGACGTTATGGGAAACAGTGAAAATTGCGGTTATTACGACAGTAATATGTTTACTAATTGGTTATCCATTTGCGTATACAATTACAATTGTTGATCGTAAATATCGTTCGATTCTTTTATTATTGGCAACGATCCCGTTTTGGATTAACTTCCTTGTTCGTTCATACGCATGGATTGTTATTTTACGTTCACAAGGTCTTGTAAACACATTGTTATTGAAGCTAGGCGTTATTAGTGAACCGTTAAATTTACTATACAATACACCTTCTGTAATACTTGGGATGGTATATTCTTTATTACCATTTATGATTTTACCGGTGTATGCAGCGATTGAGCAGCTTGATAAGCGTAAGCTAGAAGCAGCTTATGATTTAGGGGCAACACCAGTAAAGGCATTTTGGAATGTTACAGTACCAATGACGATGTCAGGGATTGCTACCGGTTCTATTTTAGTATTTGTTTCTTCTATCGGAATGTTTGTTGTATCAGACGTTATGGGTGGATCGAAAGTAGCATTAATCGGAAACGTAATTCAAAATCAATTCTTAGGAGCGCGTGATTGGCCGTTTGGATCTGCGTTATCTATGATTGTTGTTCTATTCTCTGTTCTGTTAATTTACTTATATTATCGTGCAACGAAAGTATATAAATATGATGGGAACGGAGGGGAATAGGCAAAAATGAAGAAGTTTTTAGTTTCTTATTCTTGGTTAATTTTATTGTTCTTGTATTTTCCAATGATGGTTTTAATGGTATATTCCTTCAATGATTCTCGCATTAATGCGGAATGGGAAGGGTTCACATTCCATTGGTATACAGATTTATTTCAAAAACAAGATGTTATTGATGCATTTGTAAATAGTATGACGATTGCGATTGTAACGACGATTGTAACGACTGTTCTTGGTGTGATTTTCGCAATTGCATTACATCGTTATAAATATCGTTATGAAGGGGCCATTAACGGTCTTGTGTATTTACCAATTTTAATTCCTGATATTTTAATGGGATTATCTTTACTTATTTTATTTAGTCAATTAGGTATGGAGCTTGGTAAAACAACAATTATTATTGCACACATTACTTTTAGCATTTCATTTGTTGTCGTTATTTTAGCAGCACGTCTTTCTGGTATGGGACGTGATTTAGAAGAGGCTGCGAATGATTTAGGAGCAACGCCGTGGCAAACATTTCGTTTTGTAACGTTCCCAGCGATTGCACCTGGAGTTATTTCGGCTGCATTATTAACATTCACATTATCAATTGATGATTTTGTAATTAGTTTCTTCGTATCAGGACCAGGATCAACAACATTGCCATTATACATTTACAGTATGGTTAAGCGCGGAGTATCACCAGAAATTAATGCACTTTCTACAATTTTAATTGTGGCTATCGTAGGATTAATGGTTCTATCTGAAATCTTCCGTAACAAAGGTGCAGATGGTGAAGAAAACTCTGGAGGACACCTTCCTTTATAATACGAACGATATAGAAAGTACGAGGAGGTAATAAAACCGATGAAATTAATGAAAAGATTAGCCGGCGCAGTAATTAGCTTTAGCCTTGTTGCTGGTGTACTTGCTGGTTGTGGTGAAAAAAAAGAAGAGTTAAACATTTATAGCTGGGCTGACAATTTTGATGAGCAAGTGCTAAGAGATTTTGAAAAGAAATATAACGTGAAAATTAACTATGATAAGTATGCAAGTAATGAAGAAATGTTTGCGAAATTACAAGCAGGTGGCGCGAAGTATGATTTAATTCAGCCGTCGGATTATATGGTTAAAACGATGGCGAAAATGGATTTATTAGCGCCGTTAGATAAAAAGAATATCCCAAATATCGAAAACATGATTTCTAATTTTAAAACACCTGCGTTTGATCCAGAGAATAAATATTCTTTAGTATATACTTGGGGCGTAACAGGTATTGCATACAATAAAAAGTATGTGAAGGAAGCACCTACAAGCTGGGCTGACTTATGGAATGAGAAATATAAAGGGCATGTAACTTTATTAAATGATTCTCGTGAAGTGTTAGGAATGGGTCTTAAGAAGCATGGATTCTCAAACAGCACGAAAGACGATGCACAGTTAAAGACAGCAGCAACTGATTTACAGAAGCTACTTCCAAACTTATTAGCATTTGATACAGATAATATTAAACAAAAATTCATTACAGAAGATGCTTGGATCGGAACAGTTTGGTCTGGGGATGCAGCATTTATCGCAAAAGATAATAAAGATGTAGAGTACGTTGTACCAAAAGAAGGCGGCACAATTTGGGCTGATACGTTAGCAATTCCAAAAGGTGCGAAAAACAAAGAGCTTGCAGAGAAGTTTATGAACTACTTATTAGATGAAAAAGTAAGTGTGAAAAACTACGAGTCAATTGGATACAGTAATCCAAATGAAAAAGCTCATCCTCTTCATAGTAAAGAATATCGTGAAAACCACATGATCTTCTTAACGAAAGAAGAATTAGATCGTACAGAATGGCTTGTTGATGTAGACGATAAGCTAAAAGACTACGACCGTTACTGGACAGAGTTAAAAACAAAAGGTAAATAAGTGAGAAAATGCGGTTTCTAAAGTAGAAATCGCATTTTTTCATAGTAGGAGGAAATCGTTTGAAGAAGAAGTTGCATCAATATGAGGTAATGTGTATCGGTTTATTATTTGCTGTATTTGGCATTGTTGCTTGGAGAGTACATGCTGGTGGCGTTACAGTGATGGATACATATGTCCGAGGATTAGTAAAAGGAGTACAAACAGAAGAGTCGTTTGCATTTTTCTCACATTATACAAAATTAGGGTCTGCCATTGGAATCGTAACTACGCTCATTATAAGTTTACTTGTTTTTTGGAGAAAACGTTATTTTGCTGCGATGATTGTATATCCTATGGGCATTTTAGTAACACATCTTGTGAATAAAGGAATAAAAGAAATTGTGAAAAGAGATCGTCCTTCGTTAAACGAAGCGTTGGATGCACTTGGGTATAGCTTCCCTAGTGGGCATGCGATGTTATCTATTATGACATTCGGGTTTCTTGCTTATATCATTGCAGCAAATTTGAAGAGTGTGACCGGAAAATATGTGATAACGCTTTTCATGGGAATAGTAATCGTATCGATTGGATTAAGTAGAGTCATTTTAAATGTACATTATCCAACTGATATTTTAGCAGGCTACTGCGTAGGTGGTATTTTATTAATTATGGCGATTTATTACCATCGTTTACTTACTGAGAGGTTTGCTCTTAATAAAGAGAGATAGAAAAACGTCTAGAAAAACTATTATTATAGTTTTTCTAGACGTTTTTTGTTTGTATGAAGATGTGATACATTATAAGTAACAATTGAATGATGTAAAGTAGGTGAAAATGTGTGAAAACAAATGTACATAAAGTAGATAAGTGGGGGAAGTTAGGCGCTTTTTTATATCAGTTTCGTTATACAGTAATTGTAGCATTATTATTGCTTGCGATGGCACTCGGTATTTTCGCTCCAAAGTTACCGGGAGTATTAGGTGGTGACGGTTTCCAAACAGAAGGAGACTATCAAAAAACGAAAGAAATTTTAGATAAAGATTTTAAGAGGTCTCAAGATACGCTCCTACTCGTTTTTGAAAAAAATAAAGGTGTTTCACATGAGGAATTTAAAAAGCAGTTAGAGGAAATTGTAAAGAATGTTCAAGAGAAAGAGACATATGAATCTTTCCATCATCCAGTGCAAAATAAAGAAATGTTACAAGATGATATCGGCTATGCGACAATTTTATTTTCCGGGAAAACAAATAAAGAACGAATGGAAAAGACATTACAATTTGCTGATAAAATTGAAAAGGAAAGTAATACTGCATTAAAAGTAACACCTACAGGGTTTCCGAAAATTAATAAAGAGATTAATGAAAGAACGCAAAATGATTTAAAAGTGGCAGAGATGATTGGGTTACCAATTGCATTTCTCGTATTACTATTTTCATTCGGTAGCCTTTTGGCATCTATTTTACCAATTGTAAATGGGGCACTTAGTGTTATTAGTACGATGGGCATATTATATTTTATAGGTAGCGATAAGGAACTATCTATCTTTGTGCTAAATGTTGCACCGATGATCGGACTTGCGTTATCTATTGATTTTGCGCTATTATTTGTAAATCGTTTTCGAGAGGAAGTTGCAAAGCGAACGGTAAAAGAAGCAATAGCAATTACATATCAGACAGCAGGGCGGGCAATCGTATTTTCAGGATTATGTGTATTCGTTGGCCTATCCGGTTTGTTTTTCTTTAAAATCGATTATATTCAGTCTGTCGCAATTAGTGGAATGATTGTTGTGATTATGAGTATTATATTCTCGCTCACACTCCTTCCAGCGCTATTATCCTTAATTGGTAAACGAATATTAAAAAAGAATCAAGTAGCACATACGCCGGCAAAGGCGTGGCGTACATTTGCACAATTTGTAATGAAACATCCAATTGCGATGATTATTGTTGTTACAACATTTATTGTGATTTGTTTATTACCATTACGTACAGCTAATTTACAGTTCCCTGACGTAGAAGCTTTACCTAAACAAAGTGATACAAGAATTGCATATGAGAAGTACGAAGAGGCATTTAATAAAACTGCAAAAACACATGCTGATGCTACGTTAGTGGTAGAGACGAAAAAAGATATGAAAGAAAAAGAAAGTTTACAAAAGGTAGAAGAAGTCGTTCAAAAGTTAAAAGATGATAAGAAAGTATATGAAGTAAGAAGTTTATACGACAGTTTAAATGGAATGAAATCAGATCAAGTTGCGGGGATGTTACAGTCGCCAGAAGCTGCTAAAATAGCTCCGGTATTTGAATCGTATACGAAAGGAAATAAGACAACAATCGAAGTCTTTTTACATACAAAACCACGTACAGAAATTGCGAAACAGTGGGTGCGTGATTTTAAACAAAATTATAAAGAAACGAATGTTACGTATTATCTAGGCGGAATGACGACGTTCCAACAAGAGTTAGAAGATGAAATTAAAGATAAAGTTGCAATTGGTATGTCTGTTATATTTGGATCGACTTTTGTTATATTATTATTTGCATTTCGATCTATACTCATTCCAATTAAGGCGATTATTATGAATATACTTAGTTTAAGCGCAACAATTGGAATTGTTGTTTGGTTATTCGAAGGTGGTCATTTTGGTTTAGAAGCAAGTCCAGTTCTATTTGTTTTACCAATCTTCATTTTCGGCCTCGTCTTTGGGCTTAGCATGGATTATGAAGTCTTTCTTATTTCACGTATCTATGAATTATATGAAGAAACAGGAGATAACGATCAGGCGACGTTAGAAGGACTTGTTTCAACAAGTAGAATTATTACATCAGCTGCATTAATTATGATCGTTGTAACGGGCGCATTCGCCTTTACTGATATTTTACCAGTAAGACAAATGGGGCTTGGTGTTGCATTAGCAATATTCCTTGATGCAACAATTATTCGTCTTATGCTTGTACCAAGTTTAATGAAATTGTTTGGAGACTGGAATTGGTGGTTACCATTTCGAAAGAAAAGAGAAAAATCATTATAAAAAATACTCATCTATAAGATGAGTATTTTTTTATGAATAGCAAGACCTACATTTTGCAAATAGTATGTGATAAGAACATTACATATAAGTAGGTGAAGGCAATGTTTCGTTATTTTAAGTTTAAGCTAAATGATACAGTACAGTTTGCAGAAAATGATGGGCATTTGTATCGCATTGTCGGTTATCGGTTAGAAAAAGGGTTTTATCCAAAAGATGAATGGACTCATATCATTTATGAATTGCTTAGAGATTTTGATGGGTATACGATGGATGCGGAAGAAGAGGAACTTGTAAAGGTCATTCAAGTAGAGGATGAGTATTACAAAATACAAGAAGTATCGGGCTATCGTTATCCGGTAAAAATGAAGCAAAAACAACAAGTGATGAAAACAGAAAAGATGGATGACTTATTAGATACGTATAACGATTATAAGAGATTGGCGGATTTCTTTAAAGATTTATCGTATGAACAAAAAGCGGAAGAAGTGTTGCAGGAAATGAGAAGGCGTAGAGCGTGAAGGGCAGTCTATTATAAGACTGTCCTCTATTTTTGACGGTGCATCAAAGTGTATTTTCCGTTACAATGAGAGAATCAATAGAAATAAGGTGATACAGTATGGAAACGAAGAAGAAGGGCGAATGGTGCGAAATTACTGTGCCAGTGAAATGGAATGGTATAAGCATCGAGTCGCTATTAAAAATAGAATGGGAAATACCGAAAAAGTTGTTACATCAGCTTCGTATGGAAAAAGGTGTTACTGTTAACGGAGAACAGAGAAGATGGAATGAGCTTTTAAAAGAAGGCGATAAGTTACAAGTTCATATGTTTATGGAGGAAGAATACGGTGTAGAGCCTGAATATGGTGAATTACATGTAGTATATGAAGACGATCATGTACTCATTGTCAATAAGCCTGAGAAGATGGATACGCACCCTGCTGAAAAAGGTGGGATGGGAACTCTTGCAAATCTTGTTGCCTTTCATTTTCAAATGCAAGGTTTAGAGACGAAGGTTCGTCATATTCATCGGTTAGATAAAGATACGACAGGTGGTGTCGTGTTTGCCAAACATAGAATTGCTGGTGCAATTATGGATCGTTTATTAATGGAACGAAAAATTAAAAGAACATATGCAGCTCTTGTAGAAGGCAAAGTGAAAAAGAAGCAAGGAACGATTGACGCGGCTATCGGAAGAGATCGCCATCATGCGACGAGACGACGTGTTTCTCCAAAGGGAGATCAAGCAATTACATATTATAAAGTAGAGAAGTACTTTAGAAAACAAAATGTTACGCTTGTAACGTTACAATTAGAAACTGGTAGAACCCATCAAATTCGTGTTCATATGAGCTATAATGGTAATCCGTTAGTTGGGGATGTTTTATATGGTGGAGGAACGAAATATATGTCTAGGCAAGCGTTACATGCGATGAAGATAAACTTTTTACATCCAATTACGAAAGAAGAGATTGAAGTGGATGTACCATTTCCTACAAAATTAAATGACAAAATGAAAGAATTTCAAAGAGTAAATGCGTAAAGTGTAAGTTTAAATTTGAGAAAAGTAGATTTTTGCAGGAATTTCTCTAAAAGAAGCGAAGCCGTTAAGAGAAAAGAGAGGTGAGAATCACTTGATCAAATATAAATATATACTAGGAATATTTTTCGCTTGTCTTTTAGTTACTCTATGTCTCTATCCATATTTACCAGAGCATTTGGCGGTACATTGGGATGGAAATGGTCGGCCAAACGAGTTTATGAGTAAAAAAGTTGTTATAGCACTTATTCCTTGTCTTATTATTTTCTTACATGGATTGATGTATATTATTTCACATAATATATATAAGTTTAATGAAGACGAGCATGTCATTATAAGTGGATTTCTAAAGACGATTACTTTATTTATGTTGTTTATCCATATGCTCATTCTTTTTATTAATTTTGGAAGCATGATATCCTTTCAAACAGGACTAACAATTGGGATTAGTATGTTTCTCTTTATGCTTAGTAAGGCGTTTAAAAAAGTTCAGAGTACGGAAAAAGACTCAATCAAATTAAAAAAAATCCGTTTAGTGAGTAGACGGATTTTTCAAGTGATGGCATGTAGTATATTGTTTTCATTGTTTTTGAACTTGAAATGGGGATTTTATGTGTTACTTAGCGTAATAAGTGGTGGTTCTATTTTGTTTATGTTCTACGCTTTATACTCATACATAATAGAAAGTTATGAAACGTAAAAAAGAGTCTTCTCATTATGAGAAGACTCTTTTAATCTATTTACTTCGTAATAAATTGTTGTGTCCAGTAGTTGCCGCTCTCTACATAGCCAACACCGATGTGAGTGAAGCCATTATTTAAGATGTTTGCACGGTGTCCAGCACTGTTCATCCAAGCTTGTACTACTTCTTCAGGTGTACGTTGGCCTTGGGCGATGTTTTCACCTGCAGATGTATAAGAAATACCAAATTTCTTCATCATGTCAAACGGAGACCCGTATGTAGGGCTGTTATGATCAAAGTAGTTATTTTTTTGCATATCTTCAGATTTAATGCGTGCTACTTTGCTTAATTCAGTGTCGATTTTTAAAGCTGGTAAACCTTGTTTTGCACGCTCAGCGTTTGTTAATTCAACAACACGTTGTTCGAACTCGCTTAAAGATTTTGCTTCTTCAGCAGGCTTTTGCTCAGCTGGTTTTTGTTCAGCCGGTTTTTGCGTATTATTGTTTTCAGCAGGCTTTTGAGCTTCTGGTTTTTGAACTTCTTCAGCAGGCTTTTGCTCGGCAGGTTTTTGCTCAGCAGGCTTTTGAGTTTCTGGCTTAGCTGTCGGTTGCTCAATTACAACATTTTCAGTAGGTTGTTGACCAGGAATAATGCAATTTGGTTGGAAGTTTCCTTGTTGCCATTGTGCTAATGACTCAACGCCCATAGATTGTAAGAATGCTTGTAATTCTTGTTGGCTCATTTGCTTCATCATCACTTTTGAATGCTGAATATTTTGAACCTTTATGTTAGATGGTTGTACTGTTGCAGCTTGTGCATCTAGAGAAGATACTCCTAAAGTAAGAGCCGTTGCAGCAGCTACAGATAATAAAACACGCTTTTTCATGATGTGTGTCCCCCTATATAAAGTTTTAATTTGTTTTCACACGATTTGTTTTTGACAGCCTGTCTGACTGACAAATTCATCGTAGCATAGATTTTGTGAGAAAAAAGATGGAAAAAAATTCATAGACTTAAAATTTACCTAATTTATCCTAAGAGGGGAAAAGGGGAAAAATAAGAGAAACATAGAGTATAAAAGGAATTTTCAGCATTTTTATACTTGGTTATAAGACGCGGTTTTTGGATAAATGTACCTATATTGAAAATGAAGAATCCTATTGTATCAATGGTTTGAGCGTTTTTTTGAGGAATATACTGGATTGATTTTTACAAAACTGTAATGTTTCTGTTGTTCTTTTTTATAATAAAGTAACATATTTTTAATGTTGTAGCGGACAAAAAAGCGGCTATCTCTTTACATAGACGAAGGAGATAGCCGTTTTCCTATTATTACGTATGTTACGAGTTATTACGAGTTGGTTTCAATTGCTTCTAATAATAAATCAACGATGTGAATTCCTCTCATTTTATGAGAAAGACCTTCTCGTTCAATGCCTAATTTCATTTGTAATAAACAACCTGGATTTGCAGTAACAATGGTTGCTGCTTCTGTTTCATGCACACGGTCCATTTTGTAATCTAGAAATTCCATAGATAGTTCTGAATGAACAATGTTATAAATACCAGCAGAACCACAGCAGCGATCTGCATCTTTCATTTCACGGTATGTTGCGCCTTGAATTGCTTCTAGTAACATACGAGGTTCTGAAGATGTTCGCATAACATTGCGTAAGTGACAAGAGTCTTGATACGTAATAACTTGCGGCGTGACTCGTAAGTCATTACGTTTATGGAAATCTAGTTCTACTAGAATAGCAGTAATATCTTTAATTTTAGAAACGAACTGCTTTGCACGTTCAGCCCACTGTGGATCATCTTTTAAAAGATAATCATAGTCCACGAGGTAAGCTCCGCAACCACCAGCATTCGTAATAATATAGTCGATGTTTAAATCTTCGAATGCTTTTATATTGCGTTTTGCTAATTCTTTTGCTCCATTTTTCTCACCAGCATGTCCATGTAATGCCCCGCAGCAACTTTGTGTTTTTGGAATAACGATATCACAACCAGCTAACTGAAGTAGTTTCATCGTTGCGTTATTTGTTTCTAAAAACATCGTATCCATTAAACAACCTGTGAAGAATGCAACTTGTTTCTTTTTTGTAATTTCAGCAGGTAAAAATTCAGGGCGATCTTTCATTGCTTTCATTTTTGGGACTTTTGGTAAAACGAGATCCATTGTTGCAAGTGTTTCAGGGAATAACTTCATAATTCCTGTTTTGTGTGTTAGCGTTTGTAAACCGGAACGTTGGTAAAATCCGATTAATCCTGTTAATGTTCTCATTCGATTTTGATGCGGGAAAAGTCCTTCAAAAACGACTTTACGAACAGCTCTCACTGGCATTGAAAACTTTTTGTTTTGATTTATAATATCACGAGCTTCTTCTAATAAATGTCCATAATTCACACCAGATGGACAAACAGGTTCACAAGCACGGCAGCCGAGGCAAACATTTAATGTGTTTTCAACATCTTTATCTGGCTCAATTAAGCCGTCGACGACCGCTTTCATTAATGCGATACGTCCACGCGGGGAATGTGATTCTTTATATCCAGATTGAATGTAAGTAGGGCAAGTTGGTAAGCAGAAACCGCATCGCATACAGTTTAGTAGTTCATCTTCACTTAATCGTTCTTTAAATTCCTTTTGAATGTTTTCTTTATTTAATGTTGTCATCGCTCAACCACCACTCTTTTGCGAGTATCCTTCGCGAACATCTTTCCTGGATTCATAATGTTATTTGGATCGAAGGCTTGTTTAATTCCTTGCATAGCAGCAATACCTTCTTTACCTAACTTCATTTCTAAATACGGAGCCTTCATCGCACCAACACCATGTTCACCAGTAATCGTGCCACCAAGTTCAATTGCTTTCGCAAATATTTCAGCAAAAGCTTGTTCAGCTCGGTGCATTTCTTCTTCGTTGCGAGCATCTGTCATACAAGTTGGGTGTAGGTTGCCATCGCCAGCATGGCCAAACGTACAAATAGGAATATTATATTTTTTGGCAATGGCATTAATAGCTTCAACCATCGGAGCAATCTGTGAGCGTGGTACCGTTGCATCTTCTAATATTGTAGTAGGTTTTAATCTTGCCAGTGCTGACAGTGCACTACGGCGAGCTGTCCGAAGCGCATCTGCTTCCGCTTCATCTTTTGCGACGCGAACATCAACTGCATTCATGGAACGACAAACGTTAGCCATTTTTTCAATATCTCGATTAACAACTTCAGGCGGACCGTCTTGTTCAATTAATAAAATTGCTTTTACGTCAGTTGGTAAACCGATTTGAGCAAACTCTTCTACTACTTCAATTGTCGGCTGGTCTAAAAACTCAAGTGTCGCTGGAATGATTTTATTTGCAATAATAGAAGAAACAGCACGTGCAGCTTCATTAATATCTTCATAGAGTGCAAGCATCGTTTTCTTTGTTTCAGGCATAGGAACAAGTTTTAATATTGCTTCTGTTACGACGCCAAGTGTTCCTTCAGAACCGATAAATAAACGAGTTAAATCGTAACCAGCTACATCTTTTGCTAATTTACCACCAGTGCGAATCATATCACCATTTGGTAAGACAAGTTCAAGCCCCATCACATAATCACGTGTTACGCCATATTTTAATCCACGTAATCCACCCGAGTTTTCATTAATGTTACCACCAATTGTAGAAATTTTCATTGAGCTTGGATCTGGTGGATAAAATAAACCTTTTTCTTCTACTGCTTTAATAATATCAAGCGTAATCACACCAGCTTGTACAGTAATTGTTAAATTTTCTTCATCAATTTCTAAAATGTTATTCATATGGCGGAAGATAAGGACGATACCGCCTTCAAGTGGACATGTCCCTGCGCAAAGATTTGTTCCAGACCCACGAACATATACAGGGATTTTGTGAGTGTTACATACTTTTAATACTTCAGCTACTTCATTTGTATTACGAGGAGCAATGACTGCATCAGGCATTGCTTGGAAGTTTGGAGTGGCATCATAACTATACGTTAAACGCCCCATATTGGATGTATCTACATTATCTTCGCCAACAATGGATACGAATGAATCAATAATTTGTTTTTCTAACATTGGAAATCCCCCTCAAACTGTTAACGTAATGAGTCATAATAAAAAACGTTGTCACAGTGCTTTCATTATAATGATAAAAAAGTCGGGGGATTCTTTCTATGTATAATCATCTAAAGATTAATCATTTTTATCGTTCTTTTTTGTTTGATTATCTAATAAGAGGAGCGAGAAATATAAAATATTTAAGTCTTTGAATTGTTTCGGATCAAGTCCTGTATACTCCTCAATCTTTTTAAGTCTGTAATGCAATGTGTTAATGTGTATATGTAATTGCTGCGCTGTTTGTTTATAGGATTGGTTATAATCGATAAATAAACGTAAAGTGTGCATAAGCTCAGGTGATGATAGTAAGTTTTCGATGGTGCGCTTTAGAAACTGTTCCCGCGTTTCCGCAGAAATATCTTGTAAGCACATTTCTAAACGTAAATCCTCATTAAATACAATTTTTTTTGTTTCAAGTGATACGGAAAGAGCTTGTAATGCTTGTTCGTATGATAAGCTCATATTGCTTGGCGTAACGGATTTTCCAATCCCGATATATAAAGGAATAGAAAACAAAGTTTCACAGTCTTGTTTTAATCGTTTTAAAAATTGATATGTTTGCTCTTTGGAGTTCGTGGCTGTAAATAAAATGAATCGATCATTTCCCCAGCGAATAAATAGATGCTCCTTTGTTAATAGATTGCGTACATGTTGCCAAATCTTACGCTGAAGCATCGTGTCATTTCGATCGATAGAGAACAAAATAAGTTGTTTTTTCTTATATAAATCAATACCAAGTGTTTTGGCACGATCGAGAAAGTTTGGAGACCAGTCTGTATTTTGAAGCCAATCAAAGACAAATGCCTCATAAGAACGGTGTTCAAGTTCTAGTTGCTCTAAAAAGTAGTTTTCATGGATGAGTAGTTCGGTCATTTTACGTAATATTTCTCCGTATTGTGAAATATTTTCAGGTTCACCTGTAATTCCAATGACACCAATTACTTCGTCATGGAATAGTAAAGGGAGATTCATACCTGCCTTTACGCCTTGCAAACGTCGTTCATCCTCTTTTGTAATAATGACAGTTTTCTTTTGTTTTGCGCAGCGGAGTGCGCCTTCATGAAATTGGCCGATTCTTTCTATATCTGTACTTGCAATAATAACGCCTTGTATATTAATGATAATAATATTTTCTTTAATTAGCCTGCGTACTTCTCGTACAATTTTATTCGCTAAATCAGGAAAAAGCATAATTGGCACACCTCAAATTCTATTTGTTGTACATTATATATGTAAATGAAGTAAGAAAGGGAAATTTCACACTTTCCACACATTTATTTGTTATTTTACAATTATAACGAAATCATCCGAAGATGGAGGGGATCTTTTGAGAAAGTATGTTTTTCTTCTCTGTTTTTTATTTCTATTAGTAGGGTGTCAAGGAAGTTCCTATACATCGATTGCTAAAGATAAAAGCGTTATTATAACAACGAATATAAAAGAAGGTAGCCTTAGTTTTATTGATAAACATACTAAAAAGTTAATTACGACATGGGAACTTAACGAACCAATGGCAGGGATTGCACTACTTCCAAATGGTGAGGACATACTTATATATGGTAAGCAGTTAGAGTACATGTATGTATATTCACTAGCAGAAGGAAGGCAAGTGGAAAAATATAAAACAGGAAAAGGCATTGTAAATGTAGTCGTATCAGAAGATAAAAAGCAATTATTTGCTGCCGATCAAAATGCCCAAAAGATAAGGTTCTTTACGATAAAAGGTAAAGAGACAGGAAGTGTGTCAACTGGAAAAGGGCCAATAACGATGGTAGAGTACCATAACCAGTTATCTGTATTAAACTTTTATGATACGAAGCTAACGACAATTGATTCAAAGAAAAAAGAAGTGATACAAACCTTTATGATTCCCCCAGCGTCAACGGGAGCGACAATTAGTCCGGATGGGAAAGAAATATGGATTGGTGGACATGGTGATGGAAATCAAGTCAATGAGAAAGTATTAGTGTATTCTTTGCAGAGCGGAGAAATGGTACGTTCTTTACACGCTCCTTTTATGCCTGTGAATATAACGAAGGATAATAAGTACGTATATGCATTAAGTCACGGTTCAAATACGCTTAGAAAGTTTGATGTTAGCACGTATAAAGAGGTAGATTCTGTAGAAGTAGGATCGAACCCATTTGCATTTTTGAAGAGCGGAGCAGAAGGGTACGTAGCAAGTTATGATAGTGATGAAGTTTGCGTCATGGATATGAAGAACTTGAAAATAAAACAAACAATTAAAGTCGGAAAAGGGCCGTTTCAACTCATAGAGAGGGAAGGAGAGGACAATGAATAAATATAGGGTATTAGTTGTAGATGATGAAAGTGATATGAGGCAACTTGTTGGAATGTACTTAGATAATTTCGGATACGAGTGGGGAGAAGCTGAAAATGGAAAAGAAGCTCTAAAAAAATTAGAGACAAATCATTATGATTTCGTTGTACTAGATATTATGATGCCAGAGATGGATGGACTTTCAGTTTGTAAAGAAATTAGAAAAACGTCAGATGTACCAATAATATTTTTAACAGCAAAAGGTGAAGAGTGGAATAGGGTGAACGGCTTACGTATGGGAGCAGATGATTATATTGTAAAGCCATTTAGTCCTGGTGAATTAATTGCTCGTATGGAAGCTGTATTAAGGCGTTATACAAAGCAAGAGCAACAAGAGGAATTTCAGTTTGGGCCGATCCTTATTAATGAAAAAAGTAGGAAAATTGAGGTGGATGGTGAGCCAATTTCTCTTACAGTAAAAGAGTTTGATTTACTCTATTTTCTTTGCCAACATACGGGACAAGTATTTAGCCGAGAACAATTGCTGGAAAAGGTATGGGGATATGATTATGCCGGAAGTACAAGAACCGTAGATACGCACGTGAAAACGATGCGTTTGAAGCTTGGAGAAAGTGGAAACTACATTCAAACTGTTTGGGGTGTAGGCTATAAATTTGAGGTGTAACGTATGTTTACGATGGTACAGAAGCTTTGGCTGACAGTAGTATGTGCAGTATTTGTAACAGTTTCCTTTCTTTATTTTGTATCTTTATATTCGTATGAAAAACTATACGTTGATAATTTAAAAGATTCATTAGTAATGGAAGGGAAGCGTCTTTCTGCGCAATATGATAAGCGCGAAGGAATATCAATTTTTGAAGAGAAAGTAAGAGCATTTGATCAAATATCTAGTTCAGACGTTCTTTTCGTATCGAACCCACGTGATTTAAGTGCATGTTTACCATTTGATGTGCACCATCATTCTCTTATAAGTGAAGGGGACAGGCAAGCATTATTAGATGGAAAAACTGTGACAAAGATAGGATACGAGGAACATTTTGACCGTAATATTATGGGGGTTGTCATCCCTGTTTTAGAAAATAAAAAATTAGTTGGTATTGTATATTCTTATATTCCTTTAAAAAGTATAAAAGACTTAATATATGATATGGGTCTTATTTTAGCACCGTTAGCACTTGCTATAACTTTACTGACAATATGGATTGGTAGAAAAATTATTATTGCTATTACGAAACCACTTTCGCAAATGGAACGAGTTGCCAATCATTTGGCTACGGGGGATTTTTCGGAACGAATTACAATTTCTTCTGAAGATGAAATTGGGCGATTAGGAAAAGCATTTAATAAAATGGCAAATTCTTTGGAGACAGAAGACGTAAAGCGTAAGGAGTTTTTAGCCAACGTTTCGCATGAACTAAGAACACCGCTTAGTTATATAAAAGGATATAGCGAGGCTATTTTAGACGGTGTAGCGAAGGGACCACAACAGGAAAAAGTAACACAGCTTATTCATAAAGAAGCAGATCGTATGCAGCGTCTCGTTCATGATTTATTAGATTTAGCACAATTAGAAGGTGAACATTTTCCGTTAAAGAAACAACCTATCGTTTTTTCACAACTCATTGAAGATGTGTTAGATACGTATGAGATTAAGTTTATAGAAAAGAAAATTCGTATTTCAACAAATTTAAATCCAGAAATCATTGTAATGATTGATGAGGATCGTATGCAACAAGTGCTTCATAACGTGTTAGATAATGCGATACGGTATACAAATCAAAACGGGGATATTATGGTAACGCTCAGACAGATAGATGATTACTGTGAATTGAACATAAAAGATACGGGGATCGGTATTGATACAGAGCATTTGGAAAACCTTGGCGAGCGTTTTTACCGAGTTGATAAAGCGAGAAGTCGTCAACATGGTGGAACAGGTTTAGGCCTGGCAATTGTAAGACAAATTGTTCATATACATGATGGACAGTGGCGAATTGAAAGTGAAAAAGGGAACGGTACGACGGTTAGTATTAAATTGAAAGTACAGGATGAGGAGAGCATGTTCTAATTTTTAGGGCATGCTCTTTATATGGAAGACAATAATTATACGTAAGATATAAATTAATATGTAATAAATATCGGAATTTTGACGATTTTATGAACAAAACATTTGTACTTCTTACCAATTCGTTCTAAAATAGTTATGATGCAAAGTTCTTATAAATCGTTTCAATTGTTGTTTGGAAGATACTGAGGTGATTTAACTGGAGTACAAATCTATTAAACCGAAAAAGATTTACGAAGAAGTATCTGAAGCTATTTTAACAATGATTAAAAATGGTACGTTAAAACCTGGTGACAAACTACTTCCTGTACATCAATTAGCTGAGCAGTTTCAAGTTGGTAGATCTGCTGTTCGTGAAGCGCTAAGTGCGCTAAGAGCAATGGGCTTAATTGAGATGAAACAAGGAGAAGGTACATATGTGAAGAACTTCGATTCTTCTTCATTAACAAAATCATTAAACAATAGATTATTGATGAAGAAAGAAGATATTTTGAATTTATTAGAAGTACGAAAGGTGCTTGAAGTGGGGGCAGTTCGAGCAGCTGCGGCAAAACGTACGGAAGATAATTTACAAAATATGAAGCATTGGTTAGATGAAATGGCAAAGAGCGTTGGAGATGAAAAAGCTGGTGAAAAAGCAGATTTTCAGTTCCATATGGGAATTGCAGAGTCTTCGCATAACAACATTTTGCTTGAACTTATGAATCATGTTTCAGAGATGATTGCTGAAACAATTGGTGAATCAAGACGCATTATTTTATATGGTGAACAAACAACATCAGAACGACTTATAGAAGAGCATCAAGTTATATATGATGCAGTGTTAAAGCAAGATGTAGAATTAGCGCAGCAAGCAATGCTAGATCATTTAACAAATGTAGAACATATTGTCACAGGTAGAAACGATATAAATTCTTAATTTAATCTTTTAAAAATCTAATTTTCTGATAAAATAGAGAGAGATTAAGTAAGCGTTTTCTTTAGAAGAGGGAGAGGATAGGCCATGGTTGAGCCTATTTCTTCTCTCCTTAGTCATCTGATGACCATATGTTTGTTGGTGGAGTTGTAAAAAGGGGGAGTAATAATTATGAAAGTTACTTTATTTGTTACTTGTTTAGTCGATATGTTTGAAACAAATGTCGGCAAAGCAACAGTTGAGGTGTTGGAGCGTTTAGGTTGTGAAATTGAATTTCCAGAAGCACAAGTTTGTTGCGGTCAGCCTGCTTATAATAGCGGCCATGTAGAAGCTGCAAAAGAAGCGATGAAACATATGATTGAAACTTTTGAAGATGCAGAATATATCGTTACGCCATCTGGTTCTTGTGCGACAATGTTTCATGAGTATCCGCATGTTTTTAAAGATGATCCGAAGTGGGCTAAACGTGCACAAAAAGTTGCTGATAAAACATATGAATTTACACAATTTATTGTAGACGTTTTAAAGGTTACTGATGTTGGTGCAAGTTTACCAGGGATTGCTACTATTCATAAATCATGTCATATGACACGTATGCTTGGAGTAACAGAGGCACCAGGAATTTTATTATCAAATGTAAAAGGGTTAACTGTGAGAGAGTTACCAAATGTGCAAAATTGTTGCGGGTTTGGGGGAACGTTTTCAGTGAAGATGACTCCAATTTCTGAGCAAATGGTAGATGAAAAGGTAGATAGTGCAATGGAAACAGGCGCTGATTATTTAATCGGTGCAGATTGTGGGTGTTTGTTAAACATTGGCGGACGTATTGAGCGTTTAGGAAAAGAAATAAAAGTAATGCATATTGCTGAGGTACTGAATAGTCGCTCATGAAGGGGGAACATAAGCTATGTCTATGAAAATCAGTGAGAAAAAATTTAATGATCGCGTTGGCGATGGAATTCAAGATTCGTTTATGCGCGGAGCAGTATCTTCTGCACAAACACGCTTATATACGAATCGTTTAAAAGCAGCAGATGAATTAGGAAACTGGGAAGAATGGCGTGAACTCGGTGAAGAAATTCGTCAACATACGTTAGAAAATCTTGATTATTACTTAATGCAGTTAAGTGAAAATGTATCCAAAAGAGGCGGACATGTGTACTTTGCGAAAACGAAAGAGGAAGCAGCAAAGTATATTCAAGACGTTGCAAAAAAGAAGCAGGCAAAAAAGGTAGTAAAATCAAAGTCAATGGTAACAGAAGAAATTAGTATGAACCATGCGCTTGAAGAAATCGGTTGTGAAGTGTTAGAAAGTGATCTAGGAGAGTATATTCTGCAAGTAGATAACGATCCACCTTCACATATTATTGCGCCTGCTCTTCATAAAAATAGAACGCAAATTCGTGACGTATTTAAAGAAAAGCTTGGCTATGAAAATTCTGATGATCCATACGAAATGACAAAGTTTGTTCGTAAACAACTTCGTGAAAAATTTATGGGTGCTGAAATTGGTGTGACAGGTTGTAACTTCGCTGTTGCAAATACTGGCTCTCTTTGTTTAGTAACAAATGAAGGTAATGCCGACCTTGTTATGTCGATTCCAAAAACACAAATTGCGGTTATGGGTATGGAACGTATGGTTCCGACAATGGAAGAATTAGATGTTTTAGTTGGTTTACTATGTCGTAGTGCAGTAGGTCAAAAGTTAACAAGTTATGTAACGGTAGCGGGACCAATTCAAGAAGAGGAAGTAGATGGCCCAGAAGAATTCCACTTAGTTGTGGTTGATAATGGTCGTTCTCAAATTCTCGGATCTGAATTCCGTCAAGTGTTGCAATGTATTCGTTGTGCTGCTTGTGTGAACGTATGCCCTGTATATCGACATGTTGGTGGACATTCATACGGCTCTATATACTCAGGACCAATTGGGGCGGTATTAACACCACTTTTAGGTGGATATGATGATTACAAAGAGCTTCCTTATGCTTCTAGTTTATGCGGAGCGTGTACAGAAGCTTGTCCAGTAAAAATTCCATTGCATGATTTATTATTAAAACATCGTCAAGTTATCGTTGAGCAAGAAGGGCGTGCTCCACTTGCAGAAAAATTAGCAATGAAAATGTTTAGTATGGGTGCATCTTCAGCAGCTTTATATAAAATGGGATCAAAGATGGCGCCAGCAGCAATGAGTCCATTTACATCTGGTAACCGTGTATCAAAAGGTGTTGGGCCACTTAAAAACTGGACAGATATTCGTGAATTCCCGGCTCCAAGTAAAGAACGATTCCGTGATTGGTATAAAGATCATAAGAAAGGCGGGGACAAATAATGACAGGATTAATTCAAAACCGTGAGTCCTTTCTAGAAAATATTGCAAAAGAACTTGGACGCGCGCGTAAAACGGATGGTGTAAAACGTCCAGTATGGAAAAACAATGTGAATAAAGAAACGTTAAAAAATTATTCACAAGAAGAATTGTTAGAAGTATTTAAAAATCAATGTACAAACATTCATACAACTGTTGTGGAAACGACAAATGACCGTTTACGTGAGGATATTCAAAAAGTAATCGTTGAAAACGGCGGGGGACCTATTATGTTATCGGCAGATGAACGTTTTGATTCTTATGGGTTGACTTCTTTATTTAAAGAAGAACTTCCAAAGCAAAATGTTGAAGTGAACGTATGGGATCCTGAGAAAAAAGAAGAGAATATGCGTATCGCGGAAAGAGCAAATATTGGAATTGCATTTAGTGATTATACTTTAGCCGAATCTGGTACGATCGTTGTACAAAGTCATAAAGGCCAAGGCCGTTCTTTACACTTTTTACCGACTGTATACTTTGCTATTATTCCACGTGAAACACTTGTACCTCGTATTACACAAGCAGTTGAGGATATGAACAAGCGTGTAGAAAATGGTGAGACAGTGGCATCTTGTATTAACTTTATTACAGGACCTAGTAACTCGGCAGATATAGAAATGAATCTTGTTGTCGGAGTACATGGACCATTAAAAGCAGTATATTTCATCGTATAAAATAGGGGAAAGCAGGCCAGAAAATGGCCTGCTTTTTTTATAGAATAGAGATAATATGAAGTAGAAGTTCTCTCCTTTTTTTGCTATGTTCTTTTGGAAAGGAGAGGAAGGGATGTTCACTTATGTATATGCATTGTTAGCGGGGATGGTGTTTGGTTCTTTTTTTATGTTAATTGCGATGAGAGTTCCGCTAGGGGAGTCTATCATAACCCCGCGTTCATATTGTCATTATTGTAAGTATGTGCTAAAGCCAAAAGAATTGATTCCAATCATTTCTTTTTGTATGCAAAGAGGGCGTTGTACGAATTGTAAGAGGAAAATTTCAATTTTGTACGTAGTATTTGAACTTGTAACTGGAATGATATGTCTTCTTACTGTATATATGATTGGGGTGGAACGAGAGCTTATTATCGTTTTATCACTTTTTTCGTTACTTCTTATTATTTCAGTTACAGATTACATATATATGTTAATTCCAAATCGTATTTTAGCTTGGTTTGCTTGTTTACTCATTTTAGAATGTGCTTTTATACCGTTAGTCACTTGGATAGATAGTATAGTTGGTAGTTGCGTTATATTCATTTTGTTATACTGCATGCAAAAGATATATCCAGAAGGGCTTGGGGGAGGGGATATAAAATTACTTTCGTTACTTGGATTTATAGTGGGACTGAAAGGGATTTTTATCGTTTTATTTTTAGCATCTTGCTTTAGTCTTTGTTTCTTTGGAGCTGGTCTCGTATTAAAACGTATGAAAATGAGGACTCAAATACCGTTTGGTCCTTTTATTAGTCTTGGGGCAATATGTTACATGTTGGTCACGTATGCAAAATAGAGAGGGGATAGAAAATGAATGTATATATGGATGATCAAAGAAGTTGTCCGTACGGTTACGTGCTCGCAACTACAGTAGAATGTGCTTTGCAAATGGTACGAGATTATGAGGTGAATGTTCTTTCCCTTGATTTCAATATGGGATGGGGAGAAAAAAGTGGATTAGATTTTGTCGAAGCTTTTTGTAAAGAGGGTTTATATGTAAATGAAATACACTTTCATACGAATGATGTCATCGGTATGCATAAGATGAAACAGAGAATGAATAAGGGAAAGGAAGAAGGAGAGATTAATCCTAATCTTGTTGTTAAATATGTGGGGAGCTAAAAAGAGGTTGTCCCAAAAGGTCGTTAAAAACGAACTTTTGGAGACAACTTCTTTTATTTTTCCTGTATATGGATAAAAA
>NZ_VEPX01000011.1:0-204983 GCF_006349665.1 Bacillus sp. CD3-5
AGGATCAAACTCTCCAATAAAGTTAGTTTGTCTAGCATCTAAAATAAAAATTGACGTTTCACGTTGTTTGTTTCGTTCAGTTTTCAAAGAACTTGTCCATCGCTTCAGAAGCGACTTCATCATATTAACATCTTCATTTTTCGATGTCAACTAAGTTTTAAAATTTCTTTTTTGTCGTTTTCTACGTTTCCGCATCAGCGACGTTTATTAATATACCATCATGGTTTTTAAATAACAAGTGTTTTTTATAAAAAATAAAAAAAATATCTATCCTACTTTCTTCTATAGTAAAACCTTTTATTCTCTCTACTGAAAATAAGTATTTTGATTGTATACCAATACACTCTAATTAACCAAACTGCCTTTCATAATCCCTATCACCTTTTCATTCTCTTCTACATTAAAGTCCACATTTAAAAAGAAAATAGCTTCGCCACTTCCTAATAATGCGCACATGTTGATTTTTTGTCCCTCCACACAAATCATTACTAATTGAAAGAACCGGTTGTTGGCAGATAGCTCTACCCCAACCGAATTCGAGGTGAGAATTTTATCGTCCGACCAACGGCGGGATAGATAACGAAATTCCAACGAAACATCAACTTAAGATTATTGTTAGAATTTTTTTACATTTAATTAATGAAAAATATCCATTTTTTGTTATATAGTAAGAAAGGACGTACTCAACTATAAATAACCCAATGGAGGAATTACTTTATGGATAAGTTAACAAAGTTTTCATTAAAAAACCGCGCCGCTGTTATCATCATGGTTTTTCTCATTTCCATACTCGGTGTTTATTCCGGCTCTAAATTACCTATGGAATTTTTACCTAGCATCGATAATCCCGCAGTCACCGTCACAACCTTATCTCCAGGACTCGACGCCGAAGCAATGACAAAAGAAGTAACCGACCCCCTTGAAAAACAATTTCGCAACTTAGAACACATTGACAACATCACCTCTTCTACTCACGAAGGATTATCACGCATCGATATCGCGTATACATCCAAAGCAAATATGAAAGATGCCACACGTGAAGTTGAAAAGGCCATTAATACAATTAAATTACCTAAAGATGCAACGAAACCGATAGTTAGCCAATTAAATACTTCTATGATTCCACTCGCTCAAATTGCAATCCAAAAACAAAACGGATTTTCAAAAGCAGATGAAAAACAAATCGAAAAGGAAATCGTACCACAACTCGAAAGCATTGATGGCGTTGCCAACGTTATGTTTTTTGGAAAATCAACTTCCGAATTATCTATTATACTAGACCCAAACCAATTAAAAGATAAAAACGTAACAACGGAACAAATATTAAAAGTTTTACAAGGAAAAGAAACTTCCACTCCAGCTGGAGCTGTTACCGTTAATAAAGAAGAATATAACCTTCGTGTCATCGGGGATATAAAAAATGTAGATGACATTAAAAACATCACTGTTGCACCTCAAGTTAAATTACAAGATGTTTCTCGAATTGAACTTAAACAACACTACGATACAATCTCACATATAAACGGCGAAGAAGGCACTGGATTAATCATCATGAAAGAGCCAAGTAAAAATGCAGTTGCAACCGGAAAAGAAATTGATAAAAAAATTAAAGATATAAGTAAACAATATAAAGATCAGTTTTCTATTAAACTTTTAGCATCAACTCATGAGCAAGTTGAAAATGCTGTTACTAGTATGGGAAAAGAAGTAATCCTTGGAGCACTTGCGGCAACTCTAATTATCTTAATCTTTTTACGTAACTTCCGAACGACACTCATTGCTGTTGTCAGTATTCCATTATCTATTTTATTAACACTCTTTTTACTACACCAATCTAACATCACACTTAACACTCTAACACTTGGTGGTTTAGCCGTTGCAGTTGGACGTCTCGTCGATGATAGCATCGTTGTCATTGAGAATATTTTCCGACGTTTACAAAAAGAATCTTTCTCTAAAGATATTATTCTCGATGCAACGAAAGAGGTCGCCGTCGCAATTACTTCTTCTACTTTAACAACGGTCGCTGTTTTTTTACCTATTGGCCTCGTATCAGGAGTAATCGGAAAATTAATGTTACCTATGGTATTAGCAGTCGTATATTCTATACTATCATCCTTAATCGTTGCACTAACAGTTGTTCCACTTATGGCTTTTTTACTACTCAAAAAAACAAAACACAAAAAGCCAAGTTCTTCACCACGATATGTGGCTACATTAAAGTGGGCTCTTTCGCATAAATTCATTATTCTACTTACTTCTTTTTTATTATTCGCAGGATCGATTGCTGCCTATGTATTACTACCGAAAGCGAATATAAAATCTGAAGACGACACAATGTTATCTATTAATATGACTTTTCCGGCTGATTACGCTCCTGAAACCCAAAAACAAAAAGCTTTTGATTTCGAAAAGAAACTACTTTCTAATTCAGATGTAACGGATGTTATTTTACGAATGGGATCTAGCGCAGAAGATGCACAATGGGGGCAAACGACGAAAAATAATCTCGCAAGTATATTGGTAGTCTTTAAAAAAGGTTCTGATATTGATCAGTATATTAAAGAGTTAAAGAAAGAACATAAAACTTTTGAACCCGCGGAACTTGATTATATAAAAATGAGTTATTCAAGCTCTGGCAGCGGCAATAATTTGCAATTCAACGTAACAGCCACTAACGAAACGAATTTAAAAGAGGCTGCTACTATCGTCGAAACAAAACTAAAAGATATGGATGATCTTTCTAAAGTAAAAACGAATTTAGAAGACTCTAAGAAAGAATGGCAAATCCATGTTGATCAAACAAAGGCCGAACAACTAGGATTAACACCAGAATTAGCAGCTCAACAAGTGGCATTCCTTATGAAGAAATCACCTATTGGTGAAGTTTCAATTAATAACGAAAAAACTACTATTATGATAGAACATAAAAAAGAAAGTATTACTAAACAAGAAGACATTTTAAACACAAACATACTATCACCTATTAATGGACCAATTCCTTTAAAAGACATTGCAACTATTTCAGAAAAGCAACTTCAAACAGAAGTTTTCCATAAAGATGGAAAAGAAACGATCCAAATTACCGCAGAAGCTTCAAATGAAGATTTAAGTAAGGTAAGCACAGAAGTGAACAAAGCGATAGCCGACTTAGATTTACCTAACGGAGCCAAAGTAAATATCGCAGGCGCCACTGAATCTATGCAAGAGAACTTCACAGATTTATTCAAGATTATGGGGATTGCAATCGGGATTGTATATTTAATTATGGTTATTACCTTTGGGCAGGCACGTGCTCCTTTTGCAATCTTGTTCTCCTTGCCATTAGCTGCTGTCGGCGGTATTTTAGGATTAATCATTTCAGGAACACCAGTTGATGTAAATTCCTTGATCGGCGCATTAATGTTAATCGGGATTGTCGTTACAAACGCTATCGTATTAATAGAAAGAGTACAACAAAACCGAGAACACGGTATGGAAACGAGAGAGGCCTTACTTGAAGCAGGTTCCACTAGATTACGCCCAATTATTATGACAGCTATTACAACAATCGTCGCTATGCTACCACTCCTATTTGGTCAATCACAAGCAGGAAGTATGGTATCGAAAAGTTTGGCAGTCGTTGTCATCGGCGGTTTAGCAGTCTCAACTGTCCTTACATTAGTAGTCGTTCCTGTAATGTATGAACTATTAGATAAAATCGGAAGAAAAAGACGCTCTCGTAGAAAAATAAATACTTCTACAGAAACACCTGAT
The DNA here is from genome assembly GCF_006349665.1 of Bacillus sp. CD3-5. Classification (NCBI taxonomy): domain Bacteria; kingdom Bacillati; phylum Bacillota; class Bacilli; order Caryophanales; family Bacillaceae; genus Bacillus; species Bacillus sp. CD3-5. The sequence goes on from NZ_VEPX01000011.1 coordinate 3,757, forward strand.
ATTTAAACGAAAAAGCGTTATCTTCACGAATGAAGATAACGCTTTTTCTCTACCTACTCATATAATCCATCATTTTTTCCACATACCGCTCTAGCGGTTCACTAGAATCCACAATAAGATATTCACTATGTAAAGGTCTTTTACTACCATCTAACCACTTTTTAAAAGCTACTTCGGAATCCACTCGTCCAACCTGACTGACCATACGCTTACGTGTTTGTAGTCTCATATTAATCTCTTCCATATCATTCAGATAACACTCAATATATTTATATTTCACACCATGTTTATTAGACAGCTTAATTCCCTTTTCAACCATCCCTTCATATAGACATGGACTATCCAATATCACACTATGTCCTTGTTCTAAATACGAATCAATCAATGCCCATTCAACATCGTATGATACTCCTCCAACAACCGTCGATTCAATCCCTTTCATTTCTAATGATTGTAACAATGCCGATTTCAAAACGTCATGATCTACAATTACAGCACCTGTTAACTTCGCTATATACTTAGAAACTGTCGATTTTCCCGATCCAGGAAATCCTGACATTTGCAGAAAAAACAATTCCTCCACCCCTTCATTTGCACCTGTTCATCTATATAATTCAATTCCCGTTACTTCCATTCCTTCTATACTAAAACGCAAAAGGAACTCCCTACTTATAAATAGAGAGTTCCTCTTTATCATTTATGCTGCTTTTACCTTCTTCGTCGTTTTACTTTTTCTTTTCGCTCCTGTAAAACGTTTGTGCAATATAGATGCTACTAATCGTGAAATAACATTGAATAGTAATACCATAATAATTAATACAGCTGCAGATTTTGTCGCAATTAACTTCGCATCTGGGATAATCCCTTCAGAATTTAACTTCCAAATGTGAACCGCTAACGTTTCAGCTGGTCTAAATGGATTTAAAGGATGAGCAGGACTTGAGAAGTCCGCTGCTGAATTTAAAATTGGAGATGTTAAACCCGCTGTATAAATTAATGCCGCTGCTTCACCAAATATACGACCTGCCGCTAAAATAACACCTGTAATAATTTGCGGTAATGACGACGGGATAATAATACGAGTGATCGTTTGCCACTTTGTTGCACCTAATCCAAGACTCGCCTCTTTCACATTAGAAGGAACCTCTGAAATCGCATTTTCACAAACACGAGTTAAACCTGGCAAGTTTAAAATTGTTAAAGCAAGGGCACCACCCATTACTGTGTATCCCCATCCTGTCATTGTAACGAACACTAACAAACCGAATAAACCAACAACAATAGAAGGTAAAGATGCCATTGTCTCGATACATAAACGAACAAAGTTTAAAAAACGTCCTTGTTTTGCATACTCTGCTAAATATATTCCAGCGCCTAATCCAAGTGGAATAGATATAATAAGCGTTATAACAAGCATATAGAATGAATTGAATAACTGCGGACCAATCCCACCACCAGCTCTTGTATTGCTTGGTTCTCCAAACAAGAAATTAGGATCCCAAAAACCCCATCCCTTTTGTAAAATCTCAAACACTAAGAACACTAGTAAAGCTACAACTAAAGCCGCAACCGCATAAAAGATACCTGTCCAAACTTTATTTACCGTTCTTGCATTCATTATTATCGCTCACCTCTTTGCCCAATTGCTCGAATTACTAAAATAAACAGGAATGAAATAACAAGTAAAATCATTGCTAAAGTCCATAGCGCATTGTTCCAAGCAGTTCCGTTTAATGTATTTGTCATGTCCATTGTCAAAATACCAGTTAACGTTGCTGTCGGGCTATATATTCCTTCTGGTAATTTAACCGTATTCCCAATTACCATTTGAACCGCTAATGCTTCACCAAAAGCACGCGCTAAACCTAAAACAATACCTGTTAAAATCCCCTTTTTCGCAGCAGGAACAATCACTCGGCTAATCGCTTGCCATTTCGTTGATCCTAAACCATAAGAAGCTTCTAAATAATCAAATGGAACAGAGCGTATTGCATCAGAAGCGATACTAGCAATAGTAGGCAAAATCATTATACTTAATACAACAATACCTGCAATTAAACTAAAGCCCACTCCTCCAAACGAATCACGTAATAGCGGTACTAAAATTGTAACCCCTAATAATCCGTATACAACCGAAGGAATACCAACTAATAATTCTAAAACAGGCTTCAATACTTTATTTCCAAACTTCGGCGAAATTAAATTCATGAATATAGCAAGAGCTATAGCAATTGGTGCACTAATAATAACCGCACCTAACGAAACCACCGTTGAACCTACAATAAAAATTACAGCCCCAAAAGTTCCCTCATCAGCATTTGGACTCCATTTTGTCGATGTTAACATCTCAGTAAACGAGATACCACTTTGCGTAAAAGATTGAATTCCTTTACCGCAAATAAACGCAATAATAGCTAATGTAACTAAAACAATAAAAATACCACAAAACGTAACAAGTGATCTTCCTATATATTCACTTTTCACGTAATTAATTTGTTTTTTCCCCTTCATCACAGGACAGACCCCACTTCATAAATTGAAATGAACAGGACTGGCCTTGCAGCCAGCCCCATAAATTTTATTACTTATTTAATTTAGACATTGGAATATAACCCATATCTTCTACTTGCTTTTCAAAATCTTTACCTTTTACATAGTCAATGTAAGCTTTTGTTGCTTCTTTCGCTTCACCTTTCGTTACCATGTACTCGTAAGACCAGAATGGATATTTACCAGACGCAATGTTTTCAACTTTTGGTTCAGCACCATCAATTTTCACTGTTTGTAGCGCACCTTTTTTCTCGCCAACCATGTAAGACATTGCTAAATAACTTACTGAACCTGGAGTAGAATTAATCGCTTGCTCTACTGCACCGTTAGAATCTTGTGTAGTACCAGTTCCGTCATTAATTTTCGCATCTTTCATAATTGTTTTTTCAAATGTAGCACGTGTACCAGAAGAAGCTGGACGGTTAATTACGTTGATTTTCTCATCTTTCCCGCCTACCTCTTTCCAGTTTGTTACTTTTCCAGTGAAGATATCTTGTACTTGTTGTACTGTTAAATTATCAACTTTTACATCTTTATTTACGACAAGTGCGAATGCAATACCCGCTACCTTGTTATCTACTAATTCTTTCGCCTTATCAGCATCTTTTATTTTATCTGCAGATGGAACATCTGAGTTACCAATTTGGACCGCACCAGAAGCTACTTGGTTAATTCCAGTTCCACTACCGCCACCTTGCACTTGAATAGAAACGTTTGAATTTTTCTCCATAAATTTCTTTCCAGCTTCCTCTGCAAGAGGTTGAAGTGCTGTAGAGCCTGCAGCTGCTATCGTACCTGACAATTCTTGTTTTGCATTATCGCTTCCTTTAGCGTCTTTGCCTGATGTCTCTTCTGCTTTTCCACATCCCACTAATGAACCCGCTACCACTAAAGCTGCTAAAGAAAATTTAATACCCTTTTTCATGACCATGTCTTGTACCCCCATTTGGATTATCACTTTTCACATTTATCTACTTCTTTCGAACACAAATTCATTGTAGGACAATAATATTATGTGAGTGTTAAGCAATTTTTAATTTTAAGTAAATGACGATAATACCCCTTAAAAACTAGGAATCCCAACATTTATAGTTGAAGAACCCAACAAAATCCACACTAATTAGGCTGCAATGTAAATTTATTCTTAACAATGTAAATTCAATGTAAATATTTTTCACTCTTTTTTCCTTTTAGTTAAAGTTACATTTACAATTCCGTTGTATTTTGTTACTTTTACGCGCCTAATTTATGTACATTACACAGAATTTCAGTAATATTTTTTAGTACAACTAAATAAATTGGAACAATTCTAAAAATAAATGAATATTTTTAAAGTACCAATTGACAGCATCATCCAATGTAGTCTACTATATTACTAACAAAAAGTTTACCTAAGGAAACTTTTTAAACTTAAACTAACAATATAGAGATGAGGTAACTTTTATGGTATCGGCTAATATAAAACCACTTTCCGAATTTAAGACTGGAGAGTTTGTACAAATTGAGAAGATACAATTAGAAGGAACTATGAAACGACGCTTATTAGATTTAGGATTTATCCCAGGCGCAACAATTAAAGTATTACAACGCAGCCCACTTGGAGATCCGGTCGCTTATCAAGTAAGCAACACAACTATCGCACTACGCAAGGAAGAAAGTTCCCTTATTTTCGGGGTATTAATAGGAGATGATTTCAGATGAGCAAACATCGCATTGCTTTAGCTGGCAACCCAAATACCGGGAAAAGTACATTATTTAATACTTTAACAGGTTTAAAACAACATACTGGAAACTGGACGGGAAAAACTGTTTTAAAAGCTGAAGGAGAATATGAACATAACGGTAGTAAATATACATTAATAGATTTACCTGGGACTTACTCACTATATTCAAATTCTGCGGATGAAGAAGTAGCAAGGGATTATATTATATTTGAAAAACCAGAAGTAACTGTAGTTGTTGTAGATGCAACAGCAATGGAAAGAAATTTAAATTTAGCACTTCAAGTGATGGAAATGACGAGTAACGTAGTCATTTGTATTAACTTAATTGATGAAGCTGAGAAAAAAGGCATCGTTATCGATGAAAAAAAATTAGCAAAATCACTTGGTGTACCTGTAGTTAAGATTTCCGCTCGTAACCGAGTAGGCATCGGTCATTTACTAAATGTCATTGCTAAAGTAGCAAATAAAAAGCTAATTCCAGCACCAATTAAAGTTACTTATAGTGAAAAAATCGAAAATATGATTCGAGAATTAGAACCACAAATTTATAAAGTATTCGGTGATACGTATCCAGCACGTTGGATTGCATTACGTATATTAGATGGAGATAAAAATTTCTTAACTGCACTTGAAAAACATCATAACGAACCACTTGTAAGGGAGGTCGTAATCAATGGAATCTCACTCAGCCAGTAAAGCTCTTCCATTAGACTATATTATTCAACATGCACAAGCACTATCAAAAGAAGATATACGAGATGATATTGTCGGAGATATTTACCGTACATCTGCAAGCATCTGTAAAGAATCTGTTCAATATACAAATACGGATAAATTGTATCGTTCTGAAAAACTAGATAAAATTTTCACATCTCCAATATGGGGATTCCCAATTATGCTCGGTATTTTATCTATCATTTTTTATCTTACAATTGCAGGGGCTAACGTACCATCTGATATGATTGCTGAGTTTTTCGGATGGGCCGAAGGATATTTAACATCTTGGTTCCAAGCAGCACACGCACCTGAATGGTTACATGGCATTTTAATACTTGGTTTATTCCGTGGTATCGGTGCTGTTATTAGCGTTATGTTACCACCTATGGCCATCTTTTTCCCTATGTTTGCACTATTAGAAAACTACGGATACTTACCACGCGTTGCGTTTAATATGGACCGCTTATTCAAACGCTCTGGTGCACACGGTAAACAATCTTTAACAATGGCAATGGGCTTTGGTTGTAATGCAGCAGCCATTATGTCAACACGTATTATTGAATCACCACGTGAACGTATGCTTGCAATCTTAACAAACAACTTCGTTCCTTGTAACGGTCGCTGGCCTATGTTAATTTTAATGGCCTCATTATTTATGGCTGCTGGTTATACAGGTAGTATGCAAACACTTGTTACTGCCGGCGTTGTAGTTGGAATGGTTGTAATTGGTATCGTTATGACATTAACTGTTTCTTGGGTACTATCCAAAACAGCTTTAAAAGGCGTTCCAACCCACTACACACTTGAGTTACCGCCGTACCGTAAGCCAAAGGTTTGGAATACAATTGTGCGTGCAACACTCGATAAATCAGTTTATGTTTTAAAACGAGCTGTAGTTGTAGCTGCCCCTGCGGCTGCATTAACTTGGTTACTTGCTAATATTTTCATCGGTGACACAAGTCTACTTATGTATTTTGTAAACTTCCTAGATCCATTTGCTAAAATGTTAGGACTTGACGGCTTTATTCTAGCTGCTTTCATTCTTGGACTACCAGCGAACGAAATTGTTATCCCGATTTTATTAATGTCTTACTTATCAACCGGAGCTTTAACTGAAATAGATGATTTTAATCAAATTAAAAATCTATTCTTAGAAAATGGTTGGACTTGGTTAACGGCGTTAAACACAATGTTGTTCTCACTTCTTCATTTCCCATGCGGAACGACACTGGTTAACATATATAAAGAAACAAAAAGTGCAAAATGGACATTCTTATCGTTTGCAATCCCTACCGTTATCGCTATTGTTGTGACATTCCTCTCTACACAATTGGTACATTGGTTAGGGCTTGTATAAAAACAAAGCATACATAGAAGGTATCCCCCTTCACATATGCTTTGTGCGAAAGAAACCTGAAATTATTCAGGTTTCTTTTTTTGCACCTCATTATTCCAAGGCTGCGCTCCATACGTTGTAATTTTTTTATGAATGTAGTATATAGCTCCCGGAAGAACTGCCATTAATATTGTGCAACTAATCCCTAATCCAGTAAACACCTTCCATCACCTTACTTCACTTTCTTTGGTAACGCTGAACCTGAATGTTCAATTGTTGGATCAACGTGAACATTAATTTCAGCATTACTAAAATAATTCTGGCCTTGATCCCAATTCTTACTAACTTTCTTCCACTCTTTATAATTATGCCTCTTATATACCTCTCCTAATTCCAATACATCTACCTTATATTTTTTTTGAACAAGCTGTATAGACTTTTCAATACGCTTCTTCATTTCCTTTGAAATTTCTTTCTTTAAAAGCTTTTCATTCATCACTTGTTTCGGTTCATTAAAATGTAACTCAGCTAATATGCCTTCTGTGGACAAATGAATATCAAACTTCGGTTTTGTAGCATTTTCAGTAGACACTTGGATCTTTCGGCGCAACTTATGAATTTCATATGTAATGAGCTGATTCTTTTTACGAACAGTAAAGAAACCTCCAATTTTCTTACCTATTACATAGTTCATTCCTAATGTTTGTTCTCCACTCAAAGTTCCAACGCACTTATTATCCTTTCCACGGATCAATGCCGCTCCTTCCATTTGTACGCCTTGTTTAGTTAACCCTAAGAGAGGTAATGCAAAACTTCGATCTGCAATCATTTTCCCTTGTACTTCACCAATTCTCGCCGCCTCAATCATTTGAGCGTTTTTCGGAGGATGTTCAGCTAACATATCAATGTACTGCGCCGGTAAGTTTTCAGGTTTTGCACTCTGTTTTAAAATAGATTCTGCATTTTTCTTGGAAACGAACAAACGAATATTTCTTCTCATTTCATGGTCACGAAAATATACATCTAACGTATTTTGCAAAACATACGGATTTGCTAGTAATTCATCCGAAAAAATAATGACTTGTATATGCGGAAAAAATAATGTTCGACTAATTTTTTTAGCAATTATTCTTATTTGCTCAAAGACGCTATCTGCTTTCGCACTTACGTTAATATAATTTTCACTATCTCCATCGCCCTGTCCACTTTGTTGTGCTAACTTACTGGGAAGTACCATCTGATACGTCCCTTTCATAATCGGATTTGATTTCTTTTTCTTCACAATATCGTAAGCTGCGCCTACTACAAATCCTCTTTCTTCTATTTCTTCTAGTTCAGAGCACCCACTTATAGATCCAACTAAAACCATAAGCATTATAATTTTAAGAAGGTGTTTCATTTCTACCATTCCTTCTTTTTATTTTATATACAATAAAAACTAGCAAAGGAGCTAATACGACAAATCCCATATCTATCCACGCTAAATACGTTCCGTAACTTGATAACGTATTTAAATTACCAGGGAGCATATTCAGCATAAAAATCAGAGGCGCGCTTCCGAAAATAAAAATATGTTTCTTCACTTTCGGAAACATGGCACAAAATAATAAAGATGCGACGTCATAATACATTGCTGTAGTGTTATAAATAGTAATAATCCAAGTCGTAAAAAAAATTGCATCGAACCTTTCTAAAAATCCTCCACCAATTTCAATTTCTTTCCCTAATTCAATTGTCGGATATGTCAACCCACGTGTTGTCATATACGTAAAAACACTAATACAAGTTACATAAATTAAAATGTATGACAACACGTTTACCATCACAGCTTTTGCAACTGCCATCGGTGCTTTTTTCGCCGTCTTATCGTTTAACAAAACAGCATAAAACAAAGCTACTTCAAACCCAATAAACGTAAAAATAGAATTTTTAACTCCAACAGCATATTGACTCACTTTCGTTTGAAAAGCTGGTAGTAAATTATTTATTTCCATTAAATTTATATTCAATAAAGAAAGAAGTACTATCGCAATTAAAACAATAGGTAAAAATAGAACATTTAACCTTAATAAGGCCGCTCTTGAACCTGCAATTCCGTAAATAACAACTAGTAAGAAGAAAAAAGACAGCAGTTGTATCGGTGTCTCACTAAATAAATACGTTTGAGAAATAATTGAAATCATTCGCGATTCATATGCTGTCAAAGCAGCAAACGTTAATACTAAAATGCTACTAATCGTGTACGCAACAGGCTTTGTCAAATGCGCACTTGTATATTGAACAAAGTTTTGTTTCGGGAATAAAATAGCTACCCTCGTTACAAACCAACCTAAAACTGCACATATTAATCCACCCAAAAGCAAAATAATCCAACCATCTGAAAATAATGTTTGGTTTGCAATATCCCTTGGCATAGATAATGCGCCTATACCAATAATGGTCGATGATACCGCAAACCCAATTTCCCGAGATCCAATTTCTTCATCGCCATACTCAAATGGTTTCAATTATTCTCGCTCCTTTGGACGTACTGTAGAATCTTTTGTTTGTAAATATTCAGGTCTCTCTTTCAGCATTGATTTTGGCATGCGAATAAACTCTTCTTTCCAATCTTTATAAAATGCAGGAGCAATTGGAGTTGTATACGGTACACCAACACTTGTTAAATTTGTAATATGAACAGCAAGCGCAATAAGAGCTAGAATGATTCCATACAACCCAAAAGCCGTTGCTGCTAATACAAAGACGAAAAGTAAAATCCGAAACGTAATTGTAATGCTATACACTGGAAGTGAAAATGTAGCAATAGCTGTAACCGCAATAATGATAACTAAAAATGGATTTACAATTCCTGCATTCACCGCTGCCTCTCCAATTACAAGACCACCTACAATCCCAATTGTTTGTCCCATCGGTTTCGGCAACCTAATTCCTGCTTCTCGTATTAACTCCATCGTTAATGCCATCATTAACGTTTCAATATAGGCAGGAAACGGAACACCTTCTCTTGCTCCAGCAATCGAATAAGCCAATTTAGAAGGAATAAGTCCTTGGTGATATGAGACGAGCGCTACATACATCGCCGGCATTAAAATTGCAACTATACCAGAACCCATCCGCAAAATTCTTAATAAAGTTCCTATTACCCAACGCTCATAATGATCTTCCACAGATTGAAAAATATCGACAAATACTAGCGGAGCTATAAGCGCAAACGGGGATCCATCCACCAAAATAGCTGCCTTTCCTTTCGCTAATGAGGCCACAATATTATCAGGTCTTTCCGTATTCAAAAACTGCGGAAACGGCGACAAATTATTATCTTGAATTAATTGCTCAATTGTACCCGTCTCAAAAACGACATCTGTCACTATGGATTGAAGACGCCGATCTAGCTCTTTTACAATGTAAGGATTAATAATGTCTTCTATATATACTAAAGTCACTTCTTTTTGGGATCTCTTTCCCATAATATAAGATTGAAATCTCAGCTTTGGGTCACGTAAACTACGGCGAATTAACATTTTATTCACGTTAATATCTTCATTTAATCCTATCCTCGGTCCACGTATTAAATCTTCTGTTACTGGCGGTTCTAAACTTCTTTTTTCCCAAGCTCTACTATTAATCACGATAGCAGTTTGAATATTATCAATTAATATAACTGTATCTCCCGCTAAAATCGCATTTATAATATCCGGAAATGTTGTCTTCTTACCAACTTCTGCAATAGAAATAAAGCGATCTAATAATGTTTGAACAACAGCTTCGTCTTTTTGTATCTCTTCATATTGAAGCGTACGAACTACATATTTATAAACGTTATCCTTATCTGTTAACCCACATAAAAAGACAACAGCACAACGTGTAAAACTACCAGCAAGGGCAACTTCCCTAATTGTCAAATCATTAGGCGAACCTAACTCATCTCTAATTTCTTTCATAATTTCAAATAAGTTACCTTTTAGCTCTAACAAATCCCCCACCTAACTTCCTTTTCAACAAGTTTTTAGTTAGATTCCGCTAATAGAAGAAAATATATACAAAAAAAGAGCTATCTCTTTTCAAAGATAGCTCTAGCATACGAATTACTTTTCTACTATTATATTGTCTTTCTTTATAGATACATTTTTCGTGAATCCGCTAACGATAAACATCACAATCATATTCATTAACAGCGCGACTATACCTACATTTAAATCTTTTATATATTGAGGGAAACCCGGAAACATCGTAGCTATAGTTGAACCAGATAAAGTAATATACGCAACCACTAATAACCCAATCCCCATCCCGGCAATTGCTCCTTGCTTCGTAATAGTCTGACGTGGAAACAAACTACATACAAGTGCCGGGAAAAGTTGTGTCACTATACTATATCCCATTAAAAGAAGTGCTCCTATCGTTTCTCCACCTTTAAAAGTAAACAAAACAGCTACAAGTGTTACTACAGGAACAAATAATTTCGCTGTTTTTGCCACTTGTCGATCCGAAGCAGATGGGACCATTGTTCGGTAAATATTTTTCGCTAATAATGTAGAAGCAGCCATGACAAGCATAGAACCTGGAACTAATGCCGTTAAAACTCCTGCACTACCAATAATCCCAATAAACCAAGGATCAAAAGTTTGAAGAGCCAGACGGAATAACGAAAGGTCTACATCCCCTCCCTTTAATCCAGGAACTTGCAAAATAGCTGCAAACCCTGCAAAGAACACGAAAAGTAAAACTAAAGAATACAGTGGCATAATGGCCGCATTTTTACGAAATACTTTTTCATTTTTTGCAGAGAAAGCAGAGGCGAATGTATGGGGCCACATATAGAAACCGAGAGCTGTTAATACAATAGTAGAAACAAACCAAGAAATGCTCATTCCTTCATCAGGTAAAGATAAAAATCCTGGTTTTGCTGCTTCTACAGCTTCAAACATCGGCTGAAATCCTCCGTAATAATGGTACGGTAAATATATACCTAAAAACATAACGATAAACAGGATCATAATATCCTTCAAAGCGGCCGTCCAAGCAGAGCCGTGTATACCTGAAACCATTACATATATCGTTATAACAATTGCGCCAATCCACACTGCGATAACTGGTGATACCCTTCCGTAAGACGCTTCCGAAACGATAATTCCTAATCCTTTTAACTGTAAAACAAGGTATGGGATAATCGAAATAACCCCAATGATAGAAACGATAAGGCCCAGTGCCTGACTCTTATATTTCTTCACAAAAAAATCTGGCTGTGAAACTAGATTGTGCTCTTTTGCATACTTCCAAACTGGTGGTAATAAAAAATAAGATAAAATATAAGCTAATGCACCATAACCTAAAATATAAAAAGTAGGTGCTCCTTTACTATACGCCCAGCCACTTCCGCCTAAAAATGTGAATGTCGTATAAATTTCACCTGCCATAAGAAGAAAAACAAAAATAGTGCCAAATCCTCTTCCTCCAACTGACCATTGCTCTAAATTCATATCTTTTCCATGTTGTGCCCGAATTCCTAAAAATAGTGCGAGAAACAAAAATAAAATAATGATAAGTAATGCGGTCATTTTACATCCTCCTTATTAGCAGGATCAAATACGTATACAATCCCCATACAAAGAGATGTAATAAGCACTGATAATAATATCCAAAATAATAAAAATGGCATCCCTAATATGTAAGGAGTAACTGAATTAGCAAATACGGGGCCAACAACTAAACAAAAAACTGGAATAAGCGCTAATACGTGTATTTTCTTCATCTCATTCTCCTTTACTTATGAAATTCATAATTGATGATACAAAGACTTGCACGCCAATTGGTAATGCATCTTCATCAATCGTAAAACGAGGGTGATGGTGAGGATATATAATTCCTTTCTCTTTATTTCCTGCTCCGATAAAAAAGAATGTCCCTGGTGCTTTTTGTAAAAACGCTGAAAAATCTTCTCCAGCCATCGTCGGCTGTAAACGAGTAACTCGTTCTCTTCCATAAAGCTGTAATGCTGTTTGCTCAATAATCTCTGTAACTTTATAATCATTTACGACGGGACGATATCCATATTCATAAGAAAACGTATATTTCGCTCCGTAAGCTTCCGTCACATGCTTTACAATCTGTTCAATTCTTTTCTCTGTTTCTTCTCGCAACTCATGTCTTAAACTCCGCACTGTCCCTTCAATCTCCGCTTGCTCTGGAATCACATTATGAGTTGTCCCAGCGTGAAATTGCGTAACAGATACTACAAGAGAATCTAACGGATTCGTGAGGCGAGAGACAATTTGCTGAAGTTGCGAAACCACTTGTGTACCAATTGCAATACTATCAACTGTTTCATGAGGGATTCCAGCATGTCCACCTTTTCCTTCTATTATAATTTTAAAAACATCTGGAGCAGCCATTGCGGGACCATAAATTACACCTACTTTTCCAACCTCTAACGATGCCCAAAGGTGAGCACCAATAATATAATCGACCCCTTCCATTACACCCGCTGCAACCATTTCCTCTGCACCACCAGGAAAGTTTTCTTCAGCATGTTGGAATAGAAAACGAATCTCCCCTTTAATCTTCTCTCTTGCTTCTACTAACTTATGTACAACTCCAAGTAATATCGCTATATGTCCATCATGGCCACATGCATGCATTACACCCGGATATGTAGAAATAAAGTCAAACTCATTCTCTTCATGAATAGGTAGGGCATCCATGTCAGCTCGAACCGCAACTATTTTACCAGGCTGCTTTCCAATCAACCTTGCCATTACACTATATTTCGTAGGTCTTGACACCTCTAAACATGGGATTTTCCGAAGTATGTCGAATACAAACTGCGATGTTTTTTCTTCTTGAAAAGATAACTCTGGATACTTATGAAAATGCCTTCTCCACTCAACCAACTGATCCTTTGACAAAACAAGTTCTTTTGCAACATCCATTTCTCTTCTCCCCTTCTTCACCAAGTTAAATGTTATTATAACGTGAATTGTTAACTTTTAAAAGAATCTTCTGAATTTTCCGCTATAATTATTTAAAAATAAAAAGCCATCAAAAAAGATGGCTTTCTCATTATTATAAAATAGTAATTGCTTGTTTCCCCATTTGCTCCCACGCTTGCTCAAACTCTGCTCGCGGAACAGCAAAACGCGGATTATTTTTTAGAGGATCATTTACATATACAAAGTTTTGATCGTATCCAACTACTACTACACTATGCTCAAAATATGTAATTTTCACTTCACCAGAGCTTGTATTCCATGTTTCAAATCTACTTTCAGCTAGCGGCTTAAACGTTGTATTAATAATAACCCATACTGGAGAACCAGAACTAATTACCTTATATAGATCATTCACGTCTCTATCTGTTAGATTAATTACTTTTTCAGAAACATATTTTTCCGCTAAATTAAAGATTGGTTTATTGTACACACCATATCCTGGTTCAGCTTTTGTATAAATATTTCCAACAAATCCCTCATAAGGATTTCCACGCAAACCATCTTGTTCAAATGGAACTCGATGAATTTCACTAGCAAGTTGCATCTTATCTACTTGTACACCTTTATATTGTAGCAACATAGCTAAGCTTGTCACTTCACATCCACGAGGCAATTCTGGTAACTGCTTTATAAACGGAACATTTTCAATCATAGCCGCTTCTTTCATTTCAGATAGAAAATCTAAGCGTAGCACTTGTGCCTTTTGTATAATCTTATCTTTCCCTATAAAAAACGCTGCAGCAAATATAATTCCAAAAACAAAAAGATATTTTAACTTTTTCATTTTAAACAAAACTCCATTAATTATTATTTTACAGATATACCTGCTATCATTGTACCTTGCTTCTTACTAGTTTGCTAGAAAGATTCTGTGAATCATTGTTCACACTTTTTCTATAAAGAAAATTCTAATTATTTTTAATAAAAAGAAAAAACAATATACTTTTCTGAATATTTTTGCTAAAATCAAAATAATTAACATGGTGAAGATATCACCTTATTAACAAAAACATTCTTAGAGTATTTAGTCATAGTTCACATTTTTACATACTCCATTCATTTCATAATAAATAAACCGAGTATGTGTCACATCCCCCACTAATGATTAAAAACTCGGAATGAAAATCAGTTCATACATACAAAAATAACGGGGTGAGGGGCATATGAATCAACAAGTAGAACAAACAGATTTAAAACGAACAATGAAAAGTAGACACCTATTTATGATTGCACTTGGTGGAGTAATTGGAACGGGCCTATTTATGGGATCAGGTCAAATCGTCCATAACGCCGGCCCTGGTGGTGCTATTCTTGCATTTTTAGTCGGTGGATTTGTTATGTATTTAACGATGTTATGTCTTGGTGAATTATCTGTTGCTATGCCAGAAGCAGGTTCATTCCAAAGCTATGCAAGCAAATTTATTTCACCTGGTTTTGGTTTTGTTGTCGGTTGGATGTATTGGTTAAATTGGGCTGTTACAGTTGGAGTAGAGTTAACAACTGTAAGTATTTTAATGAAACGCTGGTTTCCAGATGTTTCTTCGTGGATTTGGTGTGTTACATTTGCGGCAGCACTCTTTCTTGTAAACGCTCTATCAGCAAAAGCATATGCAGAAGCAGAATTTTGGTTCGCTAGTGTAAAAGTCGCAACCATCGTTATTTTCATCGTACTCGGTGGTGCAGTTATGTTCGGTCTACTAGACTTTAACGGAAAACCAGCTCCAATGCTTCACAATTTCACTGAAAATGGCGGATTATTTCCAAACGGTGCACTGGCTGTTCTTCTTACGATGATTACAGTGAATTATTCTTTCCAAGGAACAGAATTAATCGGAATTGCTTCAGGAGAAAGTGAGAATCCTGAAAAAACAATTCCAAAAGCAATCAAAAATACCATTTGGCGAACGCTATTCTTCTTCGTCCTAGCAATATCAGTTGTTGTAGGTTTACTCCCGTGGCAAGAGGCTAATCTAGTCGAAAGTCCATTTGTACTTGTATTTGATGTAGCTGGTATTCCATATGCAGCAGACATTATGAACTTTGTTATTATTACAGCTGTATTATCCGTAGCCAATTCTGGTCTATACGCAAATTCACGTATGCTTTGGGCGATGGCAAAACAAGGAATGGCAAGTCCAGCATTTACGAAGTTAACGAAAAAAGGCGTACCACTAAACGCATTGATTTTCAGTCTAATCTTTGCAAGTCTATCCCTATTAACAAGTATATTTGCAGCAGATACTGTCTTTTTAGTTTTAACATCTATCGCAGCAATGGCTGCTGTTGTCGTTTGGATGTCAATTGCGGCTTCACAGTTTTTCTTCCGTAGAAACTTCGTGAAAAACGGTGGTGACATAAATGATTTAAAATATCGCACACCACTTTATCCGCTCGTTCCAATCGTAGCGTTCTCACTCAATTTCATTACATTTGTTAGTTTAGCTTTCATTCCAGATCAGAGAATTGCTCTTTATTGCGGTATTCCATTTATGGTCATTTGTTACATTTTGTATCAAGTGAAATATAAAAAAATTGTCACATTTGAACAACAACAGACTATTTCACAAGAAATAAACTAAATATACGAAATATTCAGCTATCTTCCTTATGATAAGATAGCTTTTTTCTATTTCTTGGGTATCCTGGTATAACTTTATTTATCTTAAAATTTTCACAATCGCATTTTTCTCTGGAAAATAGTTTACAATGTAATCAAGTTACAAATGATATTCACCTTAAAAAGTGTGCATTTGTGTCTATTTTTTAACAATATCTCAAAAACTATTGCCTTCTATAAATTAATAGGTTTATATTGTTTTATTGGCATAGTTTCAATCCAAGGAGAAAGGAGATTTTCAATCGTGCAACTAAAGAAAGCGTTTTGGAAGTTGGCTTCGCTTCTTCCGTTATCATTACTTCTGTTCCTCGGTGGCTGTGATAAAAAACTCGCAGTATTAAATCCGCAAGGACCTGTTGCAAAAGCACAGTATGATTTAATTGTTTGGTCATTCTTGCTTATGTCATTAATTATCGCAATTGTATTCATCTTGTTTACAGTCATCTTGATTCGTTATCGTGAAAAACCAGAGAATATGGACTATGAGCCACCTGAACAACACGGTAACACATTATTAGAAATCATTTGGACGCTTGTTCCTGTTATTATCGTTATCGCATTATCGATTCCAACAGTAAAAGCAACTTATGCTTCGGAAGAGGTTCCGAAAGAGTCCAAACATATTAAACCAGTGGAGATTTATGTTACATCTGCAAACTGGAAATGGTTATTCAGTTACCCAGAGGAAAAAATTGAAACCGTTAACTATTTAAACATCCCAGCTGGTGTACCAATTCAATTCAAACTGACTTCTGTCGGCCCAATGAATGCTTTCTGGGTACCAGAACTTGGTGGTATGAAGTACACAATGGATGGCATGATTATGGACCTTTATTTACAAGCTGATAAGCCAGGTTCTTACCTAGGTCGTAGCGCGAACTTCTCTGGTGAAGGATTTACTCACATGGAGTTCGAAGTTGAAGCGAAAACTAAAGAGA
Organism: Bacillus sp. CD3-5; assembly: GCF_006349665.1. Classification (NCBI taxonomy): domain Bacteria; kingdom Bacillati; phylum Bacillota; class Bacilli; order Caryophanales; family Bacillaceae; genus Bacillus; species Bacillus sp. CD3-5. The sequence goes on from NZ_VEPX01000011.1 coordinate 20,631, forward strand.
AATATGACAAGTGGGTTAAAGAAGTACAACAAACTGCTCCTAAACTAACAGAAGATAAGTACAACGAAATTGTTAAACCTGGTGTAGTTGGTCGTATGACATTCTCTAGCCATCACTTAAGTTATGTAGATCCAAAATCACTTGAATATTGTGATTACAACTACTACAAAAACAAAAAATAATAGCTATAATTCCAACAGATTGGAGTGAACACAGTGAAGCTTGATGAATTCTTTGTCACAGGTGACCCGATTATTTACGGTGCAGACGCTTCTATCGTTCTTGTGACATTAGCAATCATTTTCGTACTAACTAAGTATAAAAAATGGAAATGGCTTTGGGACGAATGGTTAACAACTGTTGACCATAAAAAGATTGGGGCCATGTATATTATCTCTGCGGTTATTATGTTATTCCGTGGTGGTATGGACGGTTTAATGATCCGTGCACAGTTAACATTCCCTGAAACAACTTATTTAAACGCTGAACACTATAACGGAATCTTCACAACACATGGTACAGTTATGATTCTTTTCATGGCGATGCCATTTGTTATGGGATTAATGAACCTTGTAGTACCATTACAAATTGGTGCTCGTGACGTTGCATATCCGTTCTTAAATGCTTTAAGTTTCTGGTTATTCTTTGTCGGAGCAATGTTATTCAACATCGCTTTCGTAATCGGTGGTTCTCCAGACGCTGGGTGGACTTCTTACTTCCCAATGGCAGGTACAGAGTTTACTTCTGGTGTAGGAAATAACTACTACGCAATTGCATTACAGATTTCAGGTCTCGGTACGTTAATGACAGGTATTAACTTCCTTGTTACTATCTTAAAAATGCGTACACCTGGTATGACTTTAATGAGAATGCCAATGTTTACTTGGTCAATCTTAATTACAACGATTATCATTATTTTCGCTTTCCCAGTATTAACAGTTGCTCTTGCATTAATGACATTTGACCGTCTATTCGATGCTCACTTCTTTACGATGGCGAGCGGCGGTATGCCAATGTTATGGGCCAACCTATTCTGGGTATGGGGTCACCCTGAAGTATATATCGTTATTTTACCGGCATTCGGTATTTTCTCTGAAATCATTAGTACATTCTCACGTAAACGTCTATTCGGTTACAGTGCGATGGTATACTCAATGGTTGCAATTTCTTTACTAAGTTTCGTCGTATGGCTTCACCACTTCTTCACGATGGGTGCAGGTCCAGCGGTTAACTCATTCTTCTCGATTTCGACAATGGCGATTTCGATTCCAACCGGGGTTAAGATCTTTAACTGGTTGTTTACACTGTATAAAGGACGTATTCGTTTTACAGTTCCAATGCTTTGGTCATTGGCATTTATTCCAAACTTCGTAGTCGGTGGGGTTACAGGGGTTATGCTTGGTATGGCAGCAGCTGATTATCAGTACCATAACAGCTACTTCCTAATCGCTCACTTCCACTACGTATTAATCGCAGGTACAGTATTCGCTATGCTTGCTGGATTCACATTCTGGTATCCAAAAATGACTGGTCATATGTTAAATGAACGCCTAGGTAAATGGACATTCTGGATCTTTATGAGCGGATTCAACATCTGTTTCTTCCCAATGTACTTCTTAGGTTTAGACGGTATGACTCGTCGTATGTACACTTACTCTGAAAGTCTTGGATGGGGATGGCTAAACCAAATCGCATCTGTTGGTGCGGTAATGATGGGTATCGGCTTCCTACTTCTTTGCTACAACGTAATTTGGAGTGCTCGTCACGGTGAACGTGACACAACTGGAGATCCATGGGACGGCCGTACACTTGAATGGGCAACTCAATCTCCTGTACAACATTACAACTTCGCGAAACTTCCTGAAATCAAAGAAGCTGATGCTTTCTGGTACATGAAAAAACGCGGAGAAACAGTTACACCAGCAGCAGAAGACATTAAACCAATTCACATGCCAAGTAACTCTGGTGTGCCTATTATTGCGTCTGGATTCTTCGGTCTTGCAGGTTTCGCATTAGTATTTAGCTGGTTCTGGCTTGCAGCAATCGGCGGCATTGGTATTTTAGCTTGCTTAATCTATCGTTCATTCGATTACGATGAAGGTTACTATATTAGTGTTGATGAAATTAAAAAATCAGAACATGTAGCATGAGAGGTGAAATGATATGGCGGCTTTAGATAAAAGCTTACCTTTGGAATATCAATCCGAACAAAGCAGATTGAATATCCTAGGATTCTGGATTTTTCTTGGGGCTGAAATTATGCTGTTCGCAACACTTTTCGCCTCTTATCTAGTACTTGCTGGTCGTACGGCAGATGGCCCAACACCAGCACAACTGTTTGAACTTAAAACGCTTTTAATTCAAACATTATTACTTTTAACAAGTAGTTTCACATGTGGTATCGTAATTCACGAAATGCGTAAGCACAACCAAAAAGCAATGCTTGGATGGTTCGTCCTTACATTACTTTTAGGTGCAGGCTTCCTATTCTTCGAGATTGAAGAGTTTATTATGTATATTGGTGAAGGCGCAACAATTCAAACAAGTGCTTTCCTATCTGGATTCTTCGTTCTTCTTGGAACACACGGAGCCCACGTAACAGGCGGTATCATTTGGGCAATTTGTGTTATTATCCAAATTTTAAAACGAGGTTTAACACCAGTTACAGCTCGTAAAGTATTCATTATCAGCTTATACTGGCATTTCCTTGATTTAGTTTGGGTCTTTATTTACACACTAGTTTACTTGAACGGGATGGTGGCGTAAATGGGTCAAAATAACAATCAAGCAAACGGGCATGCGCATAGCGGATTCCCTTGGTCACACGTTTTCGGATTTATTTTATCGCTTGCACTAACGTTTCTAGCGTTATACGTGGCACTTTATACAAACCTGCCACTATCAACGATCTTAACTACCATTATCATAATGGCTGTTGCGCAAGCGTTGTTACAATTAATTATGTTCATGCATTTAAAAGAAGGAGAAGGAAGAGTTCAAGTTCTTACTATGATTTACAGTTTCTTCGTTGCAACTGCAACAGTTGGTTTAACTGTATGGATCTTCTTCTCAATGTAATGTACATGAAAAAGACTGCTGAGATTCCTCAGCAGTCTTTTTTTATTCCCTCCCCTATTACATCCACATTACGGAATTAACAACAGAATCATGAAAAATATACTTATTATGACAAATGTTAAGAAAACTCTTTCTTTATGAAATCGAATCCATATGCGTTGCTTTTCTACCTATTATATGGCTAAATAAGTACTATATTTATTTGAAGGGAGAGAACGCAATGGAACATCACACTTCTGTTCTATCACTTATGGTTGTCGTTGCAATCGCGTTTTTCGTTCCCCTTTTGTTACAACGCTTTAAATTAAAAGCACTTCCTGTCGTTGTTGCAGAAATCATCGCAGGAATCTTTGTAGGTAAAAGTGGGTTTAATATTATTGAGCCAGATATGTGGCTTCAAGTCTTATCGACACTAGGATTTATCTTTCTTATGTTTTTAAGCGGTTTAGAAATTGATTTTTCTATCTTTAAACAAAAAGGGAAAAAGAACACGACAAACGAACCCAACACATTCCAAGCAGCAAGTATTATCTTCTTATTTATTTTCATCTTATCTTATGCCCTATCACTACTATTTGTATGGCTAGGATTTGTAGATAATGCAATGTTTATGACTTTAATCATTTCAACAATCTCTTTAGGTGTTGTCGTACCAACATTAAAAGAGAATAACTTAGGAAAAACAGCAATTGGGCAAATCATTTTATTAGTCGCTGTTATTGCGGATTTAGTTACAATGATTTTACTCGCTGTATTCGTCGGATTAAATTCCGAAAGCGGCCAAAGCATGTGGCTTCTTCTTCTTCTATTCGGCGCTGGTATTGTTATTTACTTCGTTGCAAAACGTTTTAAAAACATTCCATACTTGGATAGCTTAAAAGCTGGGAGTGTACAAATTGATACACGAGCTGTTTTTGCACTCATCTTAATATTAGTTGGGTTATCTGAATCCGTTGGAGCTGAAAATATTTTAGGCGCCTTCTTAGCAGGTGTACTCGTATCATTATTATCACCAAATGAAGATATGGTTGAAAAACTGGATTCTATCGGATACGGTTTCTTCATTCCTATTTTCTTCGTAATGGTTGGTGTAAATTTAGAGGTTTGGTCTATTTTTAAAGAGCCTTCTAGTATGCTAATGATTCCAATTCTAATTGTAGGACTCTTTATCTCAAAACTGTTACCATCACTTGTTTTACGAAAATGGTATCCACGTAATATCGTACTGGGGAGTGCCATCTTATTAACATCGACACTTTCTTTAGTTATTGCAGCTGCACAAATTGGTGAAAAACTAGGAATCATTAGTCCAAGTTTATCTGCCTCCCTTATTTTAAGCGCAGTTATTACTTGTATTTTCGCACCTATATTATTTAAAAAGATGTTCCCAAAAGTGGAAACACCAAAACCAAAAGTTTCAATTATTGGTGCGAGCAGAATTACCCTTCCGTTATCACTTGATTTAAAACGAGAAGATTATGACGTAACACTATATATGATGCGTCAAAATAAAATAAATGATGAGGAAGCGAAATCGCACGACTTCCCTATTGTGAAATTAGATGACATCACAATTGCATCATTAACCGAACAAACAGCATTTCATGCAGACCGCGTTGTTGTTGCAACAAGTGATGATGAACAAAACTTACTATTAGCAGAACATGCAAAAGAACTAGGTGTTGAACATGTTATTGCAAGTGTAGAAGATCCGCTTCTACAAGAAAAAGCAACACAAGAACATATCGCCGTATTCTCAACCATTAACTCTACACGTATTCTATTACGTGCGCTAATTGATAAACCGAGTCTCGTTCGCTTAATTACAACAGCAAACGAAACAGTCCGTGAAGTTGAACTACGAAGCAATAAATATAATGGCGTTGCACTTCGTCGCCTTCCGTTTCTAGGTGATGTACTAGTCATTCAAATTTATCGTGGGAACAAAGCATTAATCCCGCATGGTGATACAAGACTACAACACGGTGACACATTACTTGTAACAGGCTCAAAAGAACATATCGATACACTAAAAAACATATTAGAATAAAAAAATGCCCCTCACATAATTGAGGGGCATTTTTTTCCATTTCATATGGTAAAATGTTACTATCACATATTATGAGGATGGATCACATTATGTCTATTGTAACTTTAGCTCTTTTATTATTAGCGGAAATATTAGGTGCCATTATTCTCATCGGTGTTAGTATTGAAATTTGTAGTTACGGATGGAAAAAATCAAATGGAATAAAATACTCTTGCCTCTTACTTTCACTCCTTCTCGGAACCGCTAGTATACTCGGACTTTTCGCCGCACCTGCCTATTTCTTTATACAATTAACAGAAAAAGCGTTATAAGAAAGGATGTTACTATGCTTACCGTGAAAAATATTGATGGATCTGAAACTTACGTATTACGTCAAAAAATTTTGCGCCCGAGTCAAACATTAGCAGATTGTAAATACCCTTCAGACTATGAAACAGATACCTTTCACTTAGGCGCATTTATAAACGATCAACTTATTAGTATCGCTTCTTTCTCAAAGGAAATGCATCCCGACTTACAAGCAGGTATGCATTATCGTCTACGAGGAATGGCCACATTGCCTGAGTTTCGAAACAACTACGCTGGAAGCTCCTTAATTCAGAAAGCAGAACAAATCTTACAAGAGCGTCGAGCAAATATGTTATGGTGTAATGGCCGAATTACTGTAGCTGACTATTACAAGCGCTTAGGCTTCCAAGAACATGGTGAAATCTTTGAAATTGAACCAATTGGCCTTCATAAAGTACTGTATAAAAGAATATAAGAAAAGCTTTCCGCAATACGGGAAAGCTTTTCTTATATTTCAATCTTCACTTTTTATCTTTTTCATATATATGTATATAAACAGACTAGGAACTAAAAAACAAGCAAACATAATAAGTCCTGTCATACTAATTTCCTTTATCGAAATATCTGGTGTGACAACGATACAAATAGCTACAATCCCAATAATAATACTTACCGGAATGAATAATAGTTTCATAAAATAGCTACGTGATACTCCGCCCGTATGCTCATACACTTGCACCGAGTTTTTTAAGTTTAAAAAGTTAATCCCTATTATCCCGCACATAAATATCATTAATAAATCCGAAACACTTTCATATCCTGCATCTTGCAAAACGTAGCGATAAAAAACAATACCTAGTATGACGATATTTTGTAAGATGAAAACGAGCCTAATATGCTTTAGCCCCTCAATCATTAAACGTTCATCTTTCACAATCCTCATCCCCTCACTCCTCTTCCTCCCAAAATAAATCATTTAATGTTTTGTCTACCGCATAACAAATTTTCAAACACAAATCTAACGATGGATTGTATTTCCCCTTCTCAATTAAACTAATCGTTTGCCTTGTAACACCTACTTTTTCTGCTAATTGTTGCTGTGTTAAATCTAACTGAACACGCGCGACTTTTATTTTACTTACAGCCATTCATGTTCCTCCTCCACCTTATTGTAACATATATATTCCATTAAGTAATTTATATTTTGCGTGATTGATTATAGTTTCACTTTACCCCGCATTAACGGGCAGTAAGACTCCCTCCTAATAATTAAGCTAATAACCAGATATCCAGAGAGAGTCAAACTGCCCATAAAAGCCCGATTGGTTCAACTAATAATCAGTGGGGGATGAACAGCCCCCCACTGATTATAGTTTCACTTTATTATACACAAAAAAGGAGCCTCTCATAAGAAGCCCCCTCTCCTATATTATAAGAATAAATGACATCCAAATAAAATTGTAAATAAGTATAGTAATGGATGTACTTCCATCCCTTTCCCTTTCACAATTTTTAAGACTGGATACACTAAAAATCCAATTGCAATTCCATTCGCAATACTAGACGTTAACGGGATACCAACGAAAATTAAAAATGCTGGTAATGCATCTTCAAATTCATTCCAATTAATATCACGAATACTTTGTGCCATTAAACTACCGACAATAATTAATGAAGGAGCTGTAATAGCGGCTACGCTTGATAAAGAAGCAATAACAGGGCTAAAGAATGCTGTTATAATCGTTAGGCCGACTACTACAATACCTGTTAATCCTGTTTTACCACCTGCAGCAATACCAGCTGACGATTCAATCGTCGCTGCTGTTGGGCTTGTCCCAAAGATAGAGCCTGTAGTACCGCCAATTGCATCCGCAATAAATGCTTTACCAAAACGTTTCTCTGTATTATCTGTAATTAAACCTGCTTGTTTAATTAAACCGAGTAATGCTCCTGTTGTATCAAATAACAGTACAAGTAAAAATGAAAATACAACGCCATATAATCCGTATTCAATTACATCTGAAAAGGCGTTGATTGGATTTGAAACGATAATCCCCTCTGGTAAATGAGGCATCGCAACAATTTTATCCGTAAACTTCAGCTGCCCTGTAAAGAAGGCGATAATTCCTGTCACAATCATACTAATAAATAATGCACCGCTCACACGCAATGTCATTAATACCGCCGCTAAAATCAAACCAATTAAAGTTAAAATAACGGCTGGAGAATGGAAATCACCAATCGTAACTAAGTTAGATGGATGATCAACGATAATTCCAGATAGACGTAATCCAATAAAAGCAATAAATAACCCAATTCCACCTGCAATTGCATGTTTTAAACTGTCAGGAATTGCGACAATTAGCTTTTGCCTAAATGAAGTGAAAGATAATAAAAGAAAAATGATACCTGTTACAAATACTGCTGAAAACGCAATGACATATGTAATCCCCTCTGCCTGTTGAACAACAGAATAAGCAAAATACGCATTCATTCCCATAGCTGGAGCAATAACAATTGGATAGTTAGCTAAAAACGCCATACATAACGTCCCTACAACAGTCGCAATAATAGTTGCCGTAAAAGCTTGATCAAATGGTACACCTGCATCAGATAATATTTTCGGATTGATGACAAGAATATACGCAAATGTAAAAAAAGTTGTGATGCCAGCTAAAAGCTCTTGCTTCACAGAAGTGTTATATTTTTGTAATTGAAACATGGTTATGTACCCTTCCTACATCTGAATTATTATCACACATTCTTTTCTTACTAGTATGTGAGAAAATATAATACTTAATCTTAACAATCAATAAAAAGAAGAGTCAATATATTCGCTAATAGTTCGAATTTTAAGTTTAAGTCTGACAAGCACAGATGTAGTACAGTTAATATTGATTATTTTTGTAGCATAACAGATGGAAATGTTTTATAATTTGAAATAGTTAAATATTTAGTAAACGCATTCAAATATCGTTCACTCTACAAGGGGGATTCTTCTTATGCAGCACACAAACAAATCTGGAACTTTAAACCGAGGCTTAAAAGAACGACATATTACTTTAATGTCACTCGGTTCAGCTATTGGCGTTGGACTATTTTTAGGATCTGCTTCTGCTATTAAACTAGCTGGTCCTTCTATTTTACTAGGCTATATGATTGCTGGACTCGTTATTTTTTTCATTATGCGAGCACTCGGAGAAATGGCAATTGAACAACCTGTTGCTGGCTCTTTTAGTAAATATGCATATGATTATCTTGGACCACTAGCTGGCTATATTACCGGTTGGAACTACTGGTTCTTATGGGTTGTTACTTGCATGGCTGAAATTACGGCTGCTGGCATTTACATGCAGTACTGGTTCCCAGATATTCCGCGCTGGACTTGGGCTTTACTCGCTCTATTATTAATGAGTGCTTTCAACTTTTTATCTGTAAAAGTATTTGGAGAACTTGAATTTTGGTTTGCTCTCATTAAAATTGTCACAATTATCTGTATGATAGTAGTTGGGGCTGGTATTATTTTATTTGGCTTCGGAAACGGTGGTATCGCTACTGGCATTTCAAACCTTTGGTCACATGGTGGCTGGTTCCCAAATGGTTTTTCTGGGTTACTCCTCTCCATGCAAATGGTATTATTCGCTTATTTAGGCGTTGAATTAATCGGCGTTACAGCGGGTGAAGCGCAAAACCCGAAAAAAACACTCGCAAAAGCAATCGATAACGTATTTTGGAGAATATTACTGTTCTACGTTGGGGCTCTATTCGTTATGATGGCAATTTATCCATGGAACGAACTTGGTGAGAAAGGAAGTCCATTTGTATTAACATTCCAGCAAATCGGTATCGCAAAAGCAGCAGGAATTATTAACTTTGTCGTATTAACAGCAGCTCTTTCTTCTTGTAATGGTGGTTTATTTAGTACAGGCCGTATGCTGTATACATTAGCTCAGCAGAAAAAAGCTCCGGAAAGATTCGGTCGTTTAAATAAAAATGGCATTCCAAGCCACGGAATTGTAGTAACAGCAATCGTTTTACTCGTTGGTGTTATATTAAACTATCTTGTGCCCGCAAAAGTATTTACATGGCTCACTAGTATTTCAACTTTCGGGGCAATTTGGACTTGGGGTATTATATTAGTCGCTCAAATTAAGTTCCGTAAAAGTTTACCTGCGCAAAACAAACAAAAGTTATCGTATAAAATGCCTTTATACCCAATAAGTTCATACTTCTCACTCGCTTTCCTTGCACTAGTCTTATGTATAATGGCGTATTCAGAAGATACAAGAATTGCATTGATTGTTGGCCCAATTTGGCTTATTGGTTTAGCTATCGTGTATTACATGAAAGGTTTTCATAAAATTGATGAAACACCTAATTCAAAAATTAGTTAAACAAAACATCCCTTCCTTATTACTTGGAAGGGATGTTTTTATATCTATATAAATATTTCTCAACAAAATTCACGGTATTTTTACAAATTTTTAATATTTTTTATGTTTTCCGTCTTTATTTTTACAGAAAAATAAATTACATTATTAAAGCACATATATTTATTATTAGGGGGATTCTTCTATGAAGAATAAAAAATGGATTACATTTTCTTTAGCAACAGCAATTACACTAAGTATAGGGGCTTCGTTCATACCATCTACTTATGCCGAAAGCTCTGTAGACCCAGCTCCTGAAATTGCTGCAAAAGTTGTAAATCAAAACAATGGGAAAAAAGTATTATTCGATAATACACACGGTCAAACTGCCGGGACTGCTGACTGGGTTATCGATGGTGGCTTTTCTGATTTCGGAAACGGCATTGCCCAAAACGGCTATCATGTAAAAGAACTTCGTAAATCAACACCGATTACATACGAAGACTTAAAAGACTACAATGTGTTTATCGTTCCAGAAGCAAATATTCCTTACAAAAAATCTGAACAAGATGCTATGTTACAATACGTGAAAAATGGCGGTAGTATCTTCTTCATTGCCGATCATTATAATGCAGATCGTAATAAAAATCGTTGGGACTCTTCTGAAGTATTTAACGGATATAGACGCGGTGCTTGGGATAATCCAGCAAAAGGAATGTCTAACGAAGAAGCTAATTCACAAGCTATGCAAGGAGTAGAAAGCTCTGATTGGCTATCTGACAACTTCGGTATTCGCTTCCGCTATAACGCAATCGGCGATGTTTCCGCTAAAAATATTGTATCACCTGAACAATCATTCGGAATTACAGAAGGGGTTTCATCTGTAGCAATGCATGCTGGTTCTACTTTAGCAATTACAAATCCAAAACTAGCAAAAGGACTTGTTTATCTTCCAGAAAACCCAGCAAAATGGAATAACGCTGTTGATAGCGGTGTGTATAACGGCGGTGGTGTTGCAGAGGGTCCTTATGCTGCTATCGCAAAAGTAGGACTTGGAAAAGCTGCCTTTATTGGAGACTCTTCTCCTGTTGAAGATGCTACGCCAAAATACGTTCGTGAAGACTCTGGCCAAACAAAGAAAACTTACGATGGATATAAAGAAGAAAACGATGCGATTTTACTAGAAAATATCGTAAATTGGCTATCGAATAAAGAAACATTTACAAGTTTAGACCAAGTAAATGGTTTACAACTTGATTTACCTACCACTTTACAAACATTTGAACAACCAAGCTTATCAACTGAGCCACAACCTGAACCTTGGAGTGCGCCAAATGCAGGTTATCAATGGTTTAATACAAATACTTTTAAACCTGGTTCATATGGCTATAACGGTGCAGTAACAGCAAATGACTACGTAGTTACACACCCTAGCACTCTACCAAACAATGAAGTGTTCCAAATGAAAATTCAAGTAAATAACTTATTACCAAACACAACATACAATAATTACTCTTTAGGTATATTCACTACTGGCGGTACACAAGTAGCAAAAGTTCAAAATACAAACGGCACTTGGCCATCTACTTTCGGATATAGTAGTGCATTTTCTTTCACAACAAACAGCTTAGGTTCTGCTGAAAAAATTGTGAACGTACAAATCGATCCAAATACGACTGGACAAGCAACACTTCGTCTACGTCAAAATACAACAGCGAAATATAGTGAGACTGTAACGATTAATAAGAAATAATGAAAAAGGCAATCCGGATATGGATTGCCTTCTTCTCATTTCTCTTCTTTTGAGAAAAACATTCTTGAAATAACGATGCCTATACTTCCTACGATTAAGAATAACACTGCCCTAATCATCATTGAAACTTCTGGTAAGTCTAGAAGGAATAGCTTTCCTATCGTTACGACTAACACGACTAAGCCGGCATATAATATTTCATTCATATTTTTATTCCGGCCAAGCCAAACTGCAAATAATGCATATACCATCCATAATAAGGATACAGATACGCTTATTATACTTCCATCTGTAGAAAGCACTTCACCGACTCTAGTAATTGCAATAAATATGATAACCATAAACCAATAGAGTGCTATAGAATAAACGTATTTTCCAAAACTCTTTAACACATCTTTCGCTTGTTTCATGCAGTAATAAAATGTACCTATTAAAATAATATGAGCAACAAACCCAGCTGAAAAGAAATGATCAAATGGACTAAAAATAGTCTGTATCATTCCAATCGCATAAATCGTCGCACTAACATACAATTTTATTTGTTGTTTTACTTTAATAGCAGTCACCATACCGAGGAAACCTTGTAATAATAATACAATCGCTGCATTCACTAAACTATACTCATATAAAATAGCTAAACTAAATGCTCCCATTGCGAAACCAAATAAAAGATTGGTAAATGTAGAATATCGATTCTTCCTATATTCAAACACGAACATAATAGCATGCACAAGCGCACTAATCATTAATCCCCATGTTGTAAATTCATGTATTTTTGAAATGGCTAATATAAAGAAAACTGCATTCGCACTAAATATCGCCAAGCGTGGCTCTACTATAAAACTTCTCTCCGTAAACATATGCCAAAATAATAGTAAGTGAATTAAACCATAAACAACCGTTAACTGTACTTGCAAATCCTTTACTAACATTGACATAATAGCAAAGAAGACAAAAAGGACAATAGCAGCAACAGCATAAGAAATCATATATAAATACTGATAACGATTTTTCAGGGCATACCATAATAAGCTAAGTGTTAGTATCGTCTCATATCCAAAGAAAATATACGGATTAGGAGTCGTACTATTTAATAAGAATGGCACGAAGAAAGCTCCTACCGCTACGAAGATAGTAAGATATTCCGATTGATACCTCTTCGCTATATAAATACCTAAAATGACCCATGCGATATTACATAGAAACGCGACACTCGCTGGAATAAATCCATATAAATAATGTGCCGCAAATGTCGTTAAAACTATACCCGTAATACTTCCTCCTGCTAATACTAATCCTAACGCTTGCCGCTCTCGTTTAATTTGAATATCCCCTATATAATAAAAACCGATTGATAGGACAATACCAAACACAATTCGTATTGCTGGTGTTAATAATCCAGCATCTACCCCTGCTTTAAATAACCAGATTACTCCAAGCAACATAATACCGACAAATATGCGTGGTAACCACGTTTGGCAAAACTTAATAATATTAAATGGTTCTGGTTTAAAAGCAGATATATCTACTTGTTTTACCTCACGTTCTTGCACGGGCTCTTTTATTATAACTACTTCTTCTTTAGATTTTTCTTCCGTTACCGTTTCAATATGTTCTTTCTTTTCCTTACTAACATGTTGCTGAGCATTTTCTACTTCTATTTCTTTTTGTTTTGCTTTCAATTCAAAAAGTGCTTCTTGAATTGTTTCAATTGCCATTTCGAGCGCTTCTATTTTCTTATTAAAATCTTCCTTCATACGCTCCCCCCTCACCATTCATTCGAAACCTATATATTACCAATTATCTTTATCATACTCTTAGTCTATTCATTTTCAATACCATTTTTCCAAAAAAGAAAGGTGTTTTCCGAAATAGGAAAACACCTTTTACTTATTGATTCTTATTTATAACAATACTCACGATAACACCAATACAAGCACCCATAATAGCTGGAACAATCCATCCTACACCTTCTGTATAAAACGGAATGTACTTTAATACTGATGTCCATTGATTCAACATTACATTTTTATTGAAAATATCAACTGCACTAAACACCGCTACAATTCCAACAGTTACTGTATATACGTATGCATACTTCTCAATATACTTATGGAATAGCCCTAAAATAATAAGCGTTAATGCAACTGGATAAATAAATCCAAGAATCGGTACTGATACTTTTAAAATTTGTGTTAATCCTAAATTAGCTAAAATCATACTAACCAAACTTAATATAAATGCCCAAACTTTATACGCTACTTTTGGAAATGCACTTGTGAAAAATTGACTACAAGATGTAACAAGTCCGATTGACACACATAAACACGCGATCGTAAAAATAAGACCTAATAAAACGACCCCTCCTTGTCCAAATAATGTAGTCATCACTTGCGCTAACACTTGTGCACCATTATCAAATTTCCCCAATGAGCCACTTATTGAACCGACATATCCAAGTATGACGTAAATAATAGATAATAATAGTCCCGCTCCAATTCCAGCAATACTCATATATTTCGCTAAACCTTTATCATCTTCAATACCTTTTGCACGAAGAGCATTTGCAATCACAATCCCAAAAATTAAAGCTGCTAATGCATCCATCGTTAAATATCCATCTAAAAATCCTTGGAACATAGGTGCTTGTCCATAGTTTCCAGCAGCCTCTTTCACACTACCTACTGATGTAAACATGCTCTTTATAAAGATAAGAGCAATCATACCTAATAATAACGGTGTTAAAACCTTTCCGAACAACCCCATTAATTTAGACGGTGATAAACTTAACCAGTACACGATACTAAAGAAAATAACCGTGTAACATAATAAAATTATGCTTCCCGCTTCTGGGAAAAACTGACCTGGCCCCATTTCAAAAGCTAAACTTCCTGCACGTGGTATACCAAGTCCTGGTCCAATAAATACATACACGATACACGGGAAAATAATAGCGAATGAAGAATGAACCCTACCCGCTAGTGCTTGAAAACTTCCTGCTTTCGCAATCGCAATAACTCCCAATATAGGAAGACCTGTTGCTGATATAATAAACCCTACTAACGAAATCCACACATGTTCCCCTGCTTCATACCCAAGGAAAGGTGGGAATATAAGATTCCCCGCGCCAAAGAACATCGAGAATAACATAAGACTAATAAGTAAAATTTCTTTTTTCTGTAACAATTTCATTTCTTTCTCCTTCTTTAATTTCATCTTTTATGAAATCAATTTCACATATAAAAAATTGCAGTAAACCGCTTCATCACAAAGAAAACATAGTCCATAGTCTAACATAAAAGAAACACCCATTCTATAGCTATATCTCTTTTCCAATTTCTTCTGAAAAATCAACCTTTATTGACTTATAATAGTTAATAAGGTAAAATATTAAATGTACAAAATTATTAACTTTGTTTTTGTTTGTGTCAGGAGGAAAATAACATGGAATCAGCGATACAACTAGAAAGAGAACAACAAAGAAAAAAGAAACATCCTCCAGGTTTATACTTACTCTTCTTTACAGAAATGTGGGAAAGATTTAGTTACTATGGATTACGAGGATTATTAACATTATATTTAACGACAGCTTTAGTAAGCGGTGGTCTTGGGTTTAGTCCTGCATGGGCACTCTCCATTTACGGATTTTACACTGGAGCCTGTTATTTCACACCAATGATTGGTGGATACTTAACAGACCGGTTCCTAGGTAGACGAAAAGCAATCACAATTGGTGGTATAACAATGGCAATCGGTAACCTTACACTATTTGCCATGCAAAACCAAATCGGCCTATACCTCGGATTAGCGCTTATTATTATCGGTAATGGATTCTTCAAACCGAATATCTCTACACTTGTTGGAGAATTATACGAAGAGAACGATCCAAAACGTGACAGTGCATTTACTATTTTCTATATGGGTATTAACGTCGGGTCATTTTTAGCTCCACTCGTTTGTGGATTTTTATCAGAAAATTTATTCAAAACAACGGTTGATGGCGTTGTACATTACGGATTCCGTTACGGATTCTTAGCCGCTTCAATCGGAATGATCATTGGACAAATTTTATTTACAACACTATCAAATCGCTTCCTTGGCGATATCGGTAAAAAACCAACTCGCGATTTACAAACAACAGATGGACAACCATCAGTAGGAGATACACCGTTAACAAAAAAAGAAAAGCAGCGTACTGCAGTTATCGTCATTTTAACATGCTTCGTTGTCTTCTTCTGGGCTGGCTTTGAACAAGCTGGTAGCTCATTAACACTATATACAAACAAATTTGTAGACCGCTCTGTGTTCGGATGGGAAGTTCCAACATCTTGGTTCCAATCGGTCAATCCATTATTTATTATTTTACTTGCTCCAGTCATTTCAGCATTATGGGCAAAACTTGCAACTCGCAAGCGCGGGGATTTAAAAATCCCAACTAAAATGGGACTTGGTATGATTTTGCTCGGTATCGGTTATATCATTCTCGTTATCGCTACATTAAAAACTGGTAGTGATGAACATAACATTACAGAAAAAGCAAACTTACTATTTATCGTCTTTACGTATCTTTTCCATACGTTAGGTGAGCTATTCTTATCACCTGTTGGACTATCAATGGTTAGTGCACTTGCCCCAGTAAAACTTGCTTCTTTATTAATGGGAGTATGGTTAGCAAGCTCAGGTATTGCTAACATTTTAGGTGGACAACTTGCAAGCTTCACAACTTCACTTGGATATGCTGAAGTATTTACAGTAATTGGCGCTGTAGCAATCGTTTTAGGTTGTGTTTTATTATTAATTTCTAAGAAGTTAGTAAAATGGATGGATTAAAAAAGATGAGGGATTTCCCCTCATCTTTTTTATTTCTTCGCCTTCGTTCCTACTAAATCACCAGCAACAACATAACGTTTAGAATTATCTTTCACAGATACACATGTAATTAGTGTTATTTCATCTTTCCCGTGATCCTCAACAACTTCCCATTTATCAGGAGTTACTTCAGATACACCAGTAACCACATATTCATATTCATTTTCATTATCATACAAATAAATTTTATCGCCTTTTTTTAGAGACGCTATATCACTAAATAAAACACCTTTTTTAGACATGTTATGTCCTGCTAATGCATAATTCCCTTTTCCCATTACTTGATTTTCTTTTACTGTTGCTGCACCTGATAATAGGTTTTTCTCAGTAGAAGACTTTAAAACAGGAAGTTCTAATGAAACACTTGGAATCGAAATACGACCAATTACTTGTTTCTTATCTAAAGATGCGTTCGCTACTTCTGCCAAGTCTGGTTGATTAATTTTCGAAGCATCTACAAATTCCGTCTCATGTTTTTCATAATCCATATTTTGGACAGCCTGTACATTTTCAGTCTGTTTCTTTTCAGCTTGATATCCATCATAAAATGGCTTGCCGATTAATACACCACCTACAACAAATAGGAGGATTGCTACTATACTATAAATTCTTTGCTTATTCATATACAATTCCTTTCCCTTACAAAATCTTACTCTATATAAAATGATAAGATAATATTGCTATATGTACAAGTGTAAGCTGAAAAGAAACCTTCTTGCTGATGCAAGAAGGTTTCTTTTTAAGCGATTTTATTTCGATATAAAGATACGTGGAAAATTGTCATTTGAATAAAGAAAATACTAAATGCAATATATATTGGATATGCAGGAACATATAGATTAGCAATGGGAGAAAGCGTTAAAAAACCAACCGCACAAGGCAACACGTACCATAGTGACATAAATGTAGTACGACAAGCCTTTTCTGTAATTGCCTTTTCCCGCTCATCTTCTTGAGGAAATAATAGTGGAAACATCCAATATGATAGCTCTTTATATTTTTTCTTTTGAATTTTATAAAGAATAGTCGATACAATACCAAATATTAGAAGCAATCCTATTGGCATTAAACTCACCGAAACTTCAAATGGTACCCTCTTCGTTTGAATAAAATTCGCAACTTCGATAGTAAAATAATACAACTCAATAAATGCCCAACCTGCTAATACCATTAAGAGTACATTCAACATATAGGAAAATACAAGTCTATTCATCCTCTTCCCCCTCCTTATTTAAAACAAACACATCTTCCATCTTGAGCTCGAACACATCGCAAATCGTAAGCGCTAATAACAATGAAGGAACATAATCCCCTTTTTCAATTGCCGCGATTGTTTGTCTCGTCACTCCAACCTTTTCTGCTAATACACTTTGCGAAAAATTAAATCGAGCTCTTAATTCCTTCACTCTATTTAAAATGGTCAAATTTACCACCTCTCACCATCATTGTATGCTATCCTTAACAAAATGTAAACTCAACTTAACATTGTTTTTATAAAAAAATCCAACTCTACGTATTGTAAAGTTGGATTACGTGTTAGTTTAAAATTGTAACTTTAACGATTTTTCTTCCCCATTGACTAGAAGACCCTTTATCAGGCATTAACACATCAATTCTGTTACCTTTAATCGCTCCACCAGTATCTGCTGCAATTGCGACTCCATAACCTTCAACATTTACAGTTTTACCTAATGGAATAACTTTTGGATCTACAGCAATTAATTTCATTCCTGGATTTGCAGTTAAATTATAGTGTCCCCATGCAGAAAATACTTGTTGACCTGGCGCATAACCATTTTCCGCTGGATCAGCTGTATAAGCTGTAGCTTCTACATAAATTTCTTTCCCACCAGCAGTTGGCTTAGGAGATGGTTCAGGTTGTGGAGGTTCTACCTTCGAATTATTATTAGTAACTGGTTCAGCTGGTTTATCAGCTGGTTTACTAGCTTTTGCTTGCTTTTGCTTTTCAGCAATTTCCGCTTGCGCTTTCGCTAAAGCTTCTTGCTCAGCTTTTGCAGCTGCTTCTGCTTTCGCACGCTCTTCCGCTGCAATTCTTGCTGCTTCTTGCTCACGAGCAATTGTTTCTTGTACTGCTTTCATGTTTGATTCGATTTTAGCCTTTTCTTCTGCAGCTAAATTAAGTTGGCTTGCCACCTGATTATATTTAGCTTGAACTGTTTGTAAGTTAGCTTGACGCTTTTTCAAGTTATCTTGCAGTTCAGCTTGTGCTTTTGCTAATTTTTGTTTGTCTACTACTAAAGATGCTTCTTTCTCGTCAATTGTTTTCTTATCTTCTTCAATTTGACGAAGATCTTGTTCTTGTAGACGTAAAATTTCTTTATCAGCTTCTAAAATAGTAGAAACTGCATTCATACGTTGTAGGAAATCAGCAAAGTTTTTTGACTCTACTACAACTTCTACTACTAAACTTGTATTTGAACTGTTTTGAACAGAAACCATACGTTTTCTCATAATATCCTTACGAGCAAGGACTTTATCCTCTAAAACGACAATCTCTTTCTTTTTTTGTTCAATCTGCTTATGTGTTTCATCGATTTTACGTTGAATAGCAGCTTGATCCTCTTTATTTTTTGCAATTGTATTATTTAAATTATGTAGTTCGTTTTCGATACCTTGAATCTCTTTACTAACAGCTTGCTTCTCTTGCTCTTTCTTTTGCATTTCTGCATCGTTTTGCTGCAATTGCTGTTGCATGTTGTTAAGTTTCTCGTCGTTTGACTCTGCTTTAACAGCGACTGTACTAGAAAGACCTATAATGCCTGCTAATACTAGACTACTGATTCGCTTAAAATAGTTCATAATCCGACTCCCTTCTTATACAGTTATACATGATTTATTTTACAGTTTGTTTACAATACCATTAAATACAGTTTATTTTTCATGACGAAAAAAAGGGAATTATGCATAAAATGTAATAGATTCTTAAATATTTAACAATTCCTATATTTAAAAATTATAAAAGATGCTAAAATCCAAATATAGAGAAAATATAACTTCTAAAGGCGGTTGAAATAAATATATGTTTACTCAAAAGAAATCACTCCAACATAAAATTGATCAATTAGAAAGTCGTATACAAGAACTAGAAGCAGAATTAAAACAAAAGGATATCGAACAACAAGAGACTATTTCTTCTATCCACGATCGTGTACAAAGCGTTGTTCAAGAGCATCAACTTGTAAATAACCAGCACAATACACTTCAAAATTTAGTTCAACAATTAAGCTCATGTTTTGAAAATGTTTCAACACGTACTACACATTCCAATGAATTGAATAACGAAATGCTACAAAAAGAACAAAGTTTAATTCAATCTATTGAAGAAATTATTGATTGTTCTAACGAAGGAAAAGAATCTGTTCATCGTTTACTTATTGTAATTAATAAATTAGGTGAACAATCCCAGCGCACGTCTAATAGTATGAATCATTTAAGTGAACGCTCAAAAGAAATTGAGCAAATTGTAGAAGTCATCCAAAACATTGCAGCACAAACAAATTTACTTGCTTTAAATGCAAGCATTGAAGCTGCTCGTGCTGGAGAACACGGTAAAGGGTTCGCTGTCGTTGCCAATGAAGTAAGAAAACTAGCAGAAAGTACCGCTGAAAGTACAAAAAACATCGGCAACTTAACGAAAAAAATTCAAGAAGAAATTGAAAAAGCATACGATAATACAAAAGATAATTTGCATTTAGTCGATGAAGGTGTAGAAATGAGTGCCGATACAAACGCTAGAATCGAAAATATTTTAATTATGATTCAAACGTTACAAAACGGTGCTACTAATGTTATTAAAGCTATTGAAAACCAAAAAACTTGTAATGATGATATATTACGAGAATTCGCTAATACACAACAAATGTTCCAAAAGTTAAATACTACTATTATGAATCACATTCATGATGCTGAGAAAGTCGATGTTCAATTAACGAAAAGTCTTGAAGAAACAGTAGTTTCTCATTAATAATAAAAATCCCTTATACTGCTATAAGGGATTTTTATTATATTTCGAATATTTATTTCTTCTCAATATTCATCTGTATCTTTGTTATAATGGACAAGTTGTTTCTTTCGACTATTAAACAGGGAGGTTATTATGGAACAATTTCACTACATTTTAAAATATTTAATTCTTGGTCTGTTCCAAGGACTTACAGAACCAATTCCGATTTCTTCAAGCGGTCACCTCGTTTTAGCACAGCATTTGCTAGGACTAAAAATAG
The DNA here is from genome assembly GCF_006349665.1 of Bacillus sp. CD3-5. Lineage (NCBI taxonomy): Bacteria > Bacillati > Bacillota > Bacilli > Caryophanales > Bacillaceae > Bacillus > Bacillus sp. CD3-5. The sequence continues at coordinate 41,283 of NZ_VEPX01000011.1, forward strand.
AAGGGTTTAGCTTCGAACTACTTGTTAATTCAGCTTCATTATTAGCTGTATTACTTATTTATAGAAATGATTTAATTCGTCTAACGAAGAATGGTCTATCTTATATATTTACAAGAGCAGAAGATGCAAAATCAGATTTCTTCTTTATTATTTACCTTGTTATTGCGACCATTCCAGCAGGTGTTATTGGTGTTTTATTTAAAGATTACATCGATCAGTACTTAAAAGGTGTGAAAATGGTTGGGATTTCCCTTCTTATTACCGCTGTCGGACTTTGGATTATTAGAAACTTGCGTGGACGTAAAAATGATGGCGATCTTTCTATGAAAGACGCAATTATCGTCGGATTAGCACAAGCTTGCGCACTAATTCCTGGAATAAGCCGATCAGGTGCAACAATCGTAGCAGCGATGTTACTTGGTATGAAGCAAGAAACGGCTCTTCGTTTCTCATTCTTACTATATATCCCTGTTAGCTTAGGTGGTTTATTACTAAGTATTACAGACATTGCAAAAGATCCAAATCTAGATACACTATTCGTACCATATATCGTTGCATTTATCGCAACATTTATCATGACGTATATTTCATTAAAATGGTTTATGAACATTATGGCAAAAGGAAATTTAAAATATTTCTCTTTCTATTGCATTATCGTAGGTGTACTTACTCTTATTTTCTTATAAGGTGAAACTTACAAATCAAAAAGCGAGTCATTCTATTACACTAGAACGACTCGTTTTTTTATGCATATACTTTCTTTTCTTGACAATACAAACGAATAACATGTTTATTTTGTTGAAATACATCATGCGTTAGGCGGATAATAATAAAATTTCGTTTTATTTGATCATCATGAACAAAAATCTGTTCTCCCTCTTGAAAACGCCATGCACTTTCAAAAGTTGTAATATGATCCCCACTTACAGAAAAAAGCTCATATCGCATATTTTGTACCCTCTCTCAACTTATAATAATCATAATATCATTATATTAAATTTAGTATAACTTAATTCCGTTGAAATTTGTAATTTTTTCTATTTCGAAATATTTTAATTTTGTTTTACGCTTCTTTTAACGTTATAATGATAAACGAATTTTCATTGAAAGGAGCTTCATTTTGACTGCATATATATTTCCAATAAAAACAGCATTTATTTTATTTCCTATTTTAGCAATGTTCCTCTTAATACCTTTTTTAATATTTAACTACCGAAAGTACGGTTATTTAAATAAATGGCGTTCATTTATTTTGTACTCATTATTACTTTACTTATTAAATGCCTATTTTCTTGTGATTTTGCCGTTACCACAAACATATGATACTTGTAGCCTACAACCGGCTAATACACAACACATGCAACTATCACCATTTTATTTCATACAAGAAATTAGTAATCATACTTCGGCAATTTTAACGAAACCAGCTACTTATTTCTACCTATTAAAAGAATCTGCGTTTTTACAAGTAGCATTTAACGTTCTATTAACCGTTCCATTCGGTATTTACTTACGGTATTATTTCCGACGTAGTTTCTTACAAACAATTTGTATTTCTTTTTGTCTTTCACTCTTTTTCGAGCTAACACAAGTGACTGGACTATACGGTATATACAATTGTGCGTACCGCTTATTTGATATAGATGATCTGTTTTTAAATACATTAGGCGGCGTAATCGGCTTTATCATTGCACCAATTTTTACGTACTTCCTTCCGAAAGCAAGCGAATTAGATAGTCATATTGATTTGGAAACGAAACCAGTCGGATTCGTTCGTCGCTTTATCGCGATGCAAATTGATTGGATTTTCTTATCCATCGTTGTACCTGTCATTAAAAACAAAGGAAATTCTTTCTTTGTTTCTAATATTCAATCTTACACGAACATATACGAACTCATTTTCATAACGTGTTCGATCTTTATTTACTTTATTATCATTCCATACTTTACGAATGGAAAGACAATCGGTAAAGCATTGCTTCGTATTTACGTGAAAGGACAATCAGATCGTATTACGTTGAAGGAACTATTCATCCGTTATGGTATATTCTATTTCATTTTAGGCGGAATCAATTATATTCTTTCGAGTAGCTCTATCTTAAATGTTAAAGAACCTTTAGTATTAATAGTTATAGTATTATTCCAACTCGTAATTAACGGTCTATTTATTATTCATGTTTTATTACATGTATTTAGTCGTGATAAGTTACTATTTTACGAGCGCATTAGTCAAACAAGAAATGCGATCATACTAAAAAAAGCTGACAAGTAATACTTTGTCAGCTTTTTTTCATAATCGTAAACAACTTTTCTGTGTAAGGGTTTGAAAACATTTCTGCTTCATCTAATAATTTCCTCACCTTTAGAAACGAATGCAATTCTGGATATATATTTTGTAATTTTTCGTACGTTAACGTATGCATTTTCCCCAATGCGGGCGTCCTTCATACTTTAGAAAAATTTTCTCCACCTCACCAAAATAAGCAGCATACTTCATACCTTTATACATATGAACAGCAATGTACGCTGAATCCCTTCCGTATGCTGGACTGAGCCATATGTCATCCCTTTTCACATAACGGCATTCAATTGGGAAGTGTACTTTATACTTTTTCTTTTCAATAAGGTTTGAAATTTCTTCTACAACGGCCTGCATATACTTTGAAGGAACACTATACTCCATTTCATAAAATGGAACCGCACGCGATGTAGCAAATACTTCATAACTCGGACCAATTATTTTTGTATTCGGTACAGCTTTAGCCGATAATCGACTTACTCCTTTACTTATAGAAGGAAACCATTTACATCCTTTAGATAACAAAGAAAACATCTTATTTTCTAGTAACTCTACCTTTAGTTTATGCCATTTCAAATCACTTTTTTTACCCGTTGTTTCGTTTGTAATTTTTACTTGCACTTCATCTGAATAAGGAAAAACAAAAAATTCAAAGTGGCGATTCTTCTTATATTCTTCTAGCTTGTTCATTACAGTAGATAATGACTGTTTTTCACTTTTATAAACGAGTGAATAGGCTGGAATAACCTTCAGTTTTATTTTTACAATGATACCTAACATTCCAAGCGACAACTGAAAAGCTCTCCAATATTGTACATTCTCCGTTTCCGAACAAACCATACTCTCACCTGTAGATAAAACTGCGGTAATCTCTATAACTTGTGTTGATAAACTTCCAAAGGTAATACCCGTTCCATGCGTCCCCGTACTAATTGCTCCTGCGATAGATTGCGAATCAATATCCCCTAAATTTTCTTGCGCATAACCTTTTTCCTCAAGTAACTTCCCTAGCTCATGTAACTTTGTTCCTGCCCATACTTCGGCAACCATTTCTTCCGTATCAATATTCACAATTCCCTTCAATTCATCTAAAGAAACTAAAATTTCTTCCGTTTGCACAAGAGGTGTAAACGAGTGTCCTGAACCGACAACACGAATTTTCTTCCCTTTCTTTCGCGCAAGCTCTATAACTTCTACTACATCTTGTATACTTTCTGGATACATCGTATAATGCGGTGTTCCTTCTACATTCCCTGTCCAATTTCTCCATTTTTGTCCCTTTATAGAAAGCATTGACCATCCCCCCGATATGTTGAATACTTCCCAATAATCTCTCCTTCTTTCACACGATATAAAAACGGAAACCGCTCACATAACTCTCCAGCTTTACTATGGCGAAACAAGATACAATCTCCTATTTCTACTCGTTCCTCACCGTTATAAAAAATCGGTGTTTGCACTTCACCAGCGCCTTCTAAAGCTAATAGTTTGGCGCCATTTGGCCTCCAAATCTCAGGTTCTTTATCTTTCCCAATTGCGCCTGAGGCAATATATCCGCCACCTAGACAAGTGTAAATTGTTGGGGCTGGTTTACGCACAACTGGTAAAGCAAATCCGACAGCTGGATGAAATTGCACCTCTTTATAATAATCAAACAGCTTTGGGGCATAAAAAGCCGAACCTATTGTAATCTCTGAAACTGAATGATCTTGCTCAGTTGTTTTTATACTTCCTGTGCCTCCCCCATTTACGAATCTTAGTTCAATACCTAGATTTTGTATTTCTTTTACGATATGTCCTCTTCTTTCTTTAACTTCTAACACTGATTTCTTCTTTAAATATGAAATCACTTTACTTTTCACTCGTTGATTCGGTATGTGATCTCCTACCCCAGCAATTTGGGCTTCATATCCCATTACACCATCTAGTATTAAAAATGATGATTCGTTCAACCTTTTTACTATTTTCAAAGCACCTTGCACATCTTTTACCGGTGATCTTTTGACCCCAAAAGGGAACTTAAAAAAACGACTACTCATATCAATATCTAAGCAAATACGAAAGCATCCTTTAGACTTCTCGGCAATTTTTTCTAAATAAATAATATGATCTTCACAATCCACCATACAAGTTATAATGAGCCCTTGCTTTGTTAGCAAACTTATTTCATGTAACGCTCTTTCATCATAAGCAGGATATCCGAGCAATAAATCATTGAATCCTTGTTCAATTAAAAATAAAGCTTCCCTAGGTGAAAAACACATAATACCTTGAAATCGATCACTTGCAGCCAAAATTCTTTGCATAACCGGAACAGAACGTAACGATTTACTCGCTATACGAATCTTCTTATTTCCACTTAATTCTATAATCGATTGAATATTTCTATCTAAAGCTACTTCATCCAAAAATGCACACGGTAATGGAACTTCTTTAAAAATTCCTCGATCCACATTTTTTCGCTCCTCTTTTCAATATGTCTTATACATATTGGAAAGAAAGTTGAAATTTCCTCTACAAAATAAAAAAGTTTCTTCCTATTAAGAAGAAACTTTTTAAGACTACTTCATAGAAATAGTCGCCTCTACTGGATAATGATCAGAGTAATCATTATATGTATATTTTTTGAGCCATGATGTAACAGTCCACTGTGGAGATTTCGGTTGTAATACTTTATTCTCTATAAATGATGGATTCGCATGATCCTTACTTGCAATAATATAATCTAAATACTCGGCAGGGCTATCAGGGAAATTATATTTTGCAATACTGTTTGTCGTCGCATCCCAAGTTGCTGTATGTCCTGTATAAGATGGAATAGAAGCATGTAATGTTTTGAACATTGATGCGTACTCTGAGTCACTATTGTTCTCAGCATTTATTTTATTCACATTCATATCACCACCAAATAAGACGTACTCGTCATTTGGTATATTTTTATTTTTAATAAAATCTTGAATTTCTTTTAACTGGTTTGTACGTACAGATGCAGGTGAAGTTTTTCCGCACATACTATCTTCAGCCTGCAAATGCGTCCCAATTACATGAACGAAACGATCATTTTTCTTAATTTTCGTGTATACAAATCCTTTATTCGATAAATTATCTGGTCCGCATCCATTTGCAAATACATATTGAACCTTTTCAACGATCGGCCATTTGCTCACGATTGCAACGCCCCCATCTTCAGGAGTTGCAGATGAATAGCTACCTAACGTTTTATCCCATTCATTTCCGTTACTACGACCTAATACAGCTGTTTGATTTGGGTATTCTTTCTTCAAATTTCCTAAAAGGCGATCTGAAGCACTATTATCAAACACTTCATTTAATATAACAACGTCTTGATTCTTCATATAATCTGCCGCCCCAATTAAATCAGCACGCTCACTTTGTCCCCAATTCGGATATAAGTTAGTTGATAGCATGTACACATTATGCGTCATCACTTTCAAAGTGTTGTTTTGATCTGTAGACGTATCTGCTTGAGCTGAAGATCCTCCGTATAAAACTCCTAAACCAATCCCAAAGCTAAGTACACCTTTTAACAATTTACCTTTCACGTTCCATACCTCCATGTGTAGAGTAATAAAAAGGTCAAATGCTCTATTGTGAGATTTGACCTTTTTTAAATACTTAACGATCTCCGTACGTATCAAACCAAAGCTGAATGTATCCAGCGGTAACACGTTGTGCATCCATTAATCGCTTACCTGTCATCGGTGTAACTTCAGCACGCCATTTATCTGCATATTCTTGTGACACAGCTGCTTTTACGAACCAATCTTTCGTATTATCATTTACAATTCCAGAGTAATCTTGTTTCGCCACTACTGCCGCTCCATGGATCCAATCTTCTGGATTTGTACCTTTCCAATTCCAATATCCATTTCCATCCGTTACTTTATAATTATCTTTTATCGTATCTACAAAGTTTTCATATTTAGAATGGAATCCTTGTGGATACGAAAGATTTGTAAAGTTTGCCGCATGCATCGGTTGATTTACATCTCCTAAATAATGAAGAGATAATCCTAAATAGAAGAATGCTTGTTTCATATCTTTATTTTTGTATGATTCACCAGCTAATTTAAAATATTTAGCTCCGGTTTCTTTTGCCTGCTTTGCAAATGGAATATATGTTTTTCCATTGTCTGGATCATAGAAATGTGAAGCAAATGTGCTATTATCATAATAAGGATTTTCATAGTCAGCAGCATAAATACCGTTCTCTAACTCCGTACGCCATTCATTTAATTGTGCAACTCGATCTTGTTTTACAAGTGTTGTATTGCGAGACATAATATCAATCGCACGGTTTACAATCCATAAATGAGAATTTACGCCTTCTTTATGTTTATCTTCAGCAGACCAGCGGTGAACTATTTTTATTTTACTTCCCCCATCGTTTTCATGAGCAAATGCAACGCTTTGTAAAGGAGCTACTAATGTAATAGCTGCTGCTAAAGCAAGTACTTTCTTTTTCATCTGAAATCCTCCATTTTATAATCGAATTATTGTAAACTTTTTGTTAGGATCCTATGATGTCATCCGGTTAACCTATGACTAGAATATCCCACCTTTCACGAAATTTCTATCAATAAATTAAAATATGCAGATTTTCATATCATTATAACTTTATACACAGTGAATATAATGAATGAATACACTTTCATTTTAATAAACTATTATTAAGGCTTGTCTAAACTAATGTAAAAAAAGAGTAAAGCATCCACATGCTTTACTCTTTTTTTCTATTCGATAATATACTAGGCAGTTGTACATTAACTGCCAACTTATGAATAAATCCAAATACTAATCCAATCCCAATAAATATGTATAAGATTGTAAATATCTTCCCAAAATCAGTTTGTGGGCTAAAATTCGCATCACCGACAGTCGTCAGCGTCACAACGCTAAAATACAAAGCGTCAAGAGGACGTAATTCTTCAACTGTACTATAAAAAATCGTACCAGATGTTAATGTTAAAAATGTTAATACGAATAATACTTGAAATTCTTTATCTTTCCACGCTCGTAAACAAGCTTTTAGCATTCGTTTCAATGTCAACATAAATGAAAGCATGAGACTTCCCCTTCCAAACAAAATACTGTAGTTACAGGAAAGTCTATCACCTTTCTGTACAGAAAAAAAGTAGCCCTTTTCTATTTCTAGAAAAGAGCTAATTTTTACTATTCTATATTATTTAGGTGAAACAAGAATTTTCACTTGTGTTTTATCTTTTACAAGTGCTTCAAATCCTTCTTCAACAACTTGATCTACTGTGATTTTTTTCGTAATTAATTTCTCTGCTTGAATTTGACCAGAGCTAATTAATTTAATAACAGCTGGGAAGATATGACGGTATCCTAAAATACCAACCACTTCTTTTTCTTTTAGCACAAGATTATTTGGAGTAATTGTTGCGTCTTTTTCCCATACACTAACAATTACAGTTTGTCCTTCAAAGCTTGTGCTTTCAATTGCTTGACGAAGTACTACTTCAACACCTGTTACTTCAAAGCTTACATTTACACCTAAACCATTTGTTAAGTTGCGAATTTCAGCTAATACATCTTGAGTCGCTGGATTTAATACGTAATCCGCGCCTGCTAATTTTGCTAACTCTTGACGTTCTTTAGAAAGTTCAACTGCAATAACAGGAGTTGCTCCTGCTGCTTTAGCTGCTTGGATAACAAGAAGTCCAATTGGACCACAACCAAATACTGCTACAGCTTCCCCTTCTTTTAATTTACTTTGACGTACTGCATGAACCGCTACTGCTGCTGGTTCTACAAGAGCACCTTGTTCATACGTCATTTCATCTGGAATATGGTGAACCATATCTTCTGGTACTACTGTATATTCAGAGAAACCGCCGCCTTCTCCGCCAAGACCGTGGAAAACAAGTTGTTCACAAACATTGTAATGTCCATGTTTACAAGCTTCACATTTACCACAAGAATAAATTGGTTCTACAACGACGCGATCTCCCACTTTATGAGATGTAACGCCTTCACCGATTTCAACTACCTCACCGCTAAACTCATGACCTAAAATAACCGGTGCTTTTACATGTGTTAATGGATGCTCTTCTGTCGGAATAAAAATAGGTCCTGCTAAATATTCATGCAAGTCTGTCCCGCAGATACCACACCATTTCACTTTAATCTTAACTGCTCCTGGTTTTACAGTTGGTTCTGGTACTTCTTCTACTCTTACATCACGTTGATTATGCCAAAGTAATGCTTTCATTTTATACATCCCTCTCTATGTATATACTTAACCTGGTGAAGTTTACAAATCTATTATAATACTTCTATCCATATATTTCAAAAAAACAATCTCATTTCCACTAAATTTTAACAAATAACGTTCAATATTTTGTCACTTTGTACTTTTTTCCACATCTGTTAATTCAATTTCATTGCGGTTGAAATTAGCATTATGCCATAATAGCATAGGAGAGGTGAATATCGCTTGAAATATTTTATTTACTTTATTGTTATCGTAGCGTTTCTAGATACATTTTCACAATTACCTATTATGAGTACGTTCGCTCAAAGTCTTGGAGGATCCCCTCTTATTATTGGGCTAGTTGTCGGCATGTACTCATTCGCTAATATGATCGGTAATATTATTGCTGGCGCTGCTGTCGATAAATTTGGTGCAAAAAAAATACTTTATATAAGCATGGGACTTACGAGTTTCATAGTCTTGTTATACACTGTTGCTCAAAGTGGTGAACAACTATTAGTTGTGCGCTTTATGCATGGCTTTAGTGACGGATTTTTAATTCCTGCTGCCTTTACGTTTTTATCAAAACAAACAAATGCAGCAAGACAAGGTAAGGCAATGGCTCTATCTGGTGCTGCTGTTGGAACAGCGGCAATTGTAGGACCTGCTTTTAGCGGTATTATGAAAGCAACTGCTGGTATAGAGTGGGTGTTCATTACCATTTCTATTTTAATGGTTCTTGGTACAATCGTATCTCTCTTCTTCTTACCAAATAACGTATCAAGAAAAGATACTTCAAGAACACAAATGATGAACAAAGAAGATATGTTTGAACTATTGAAATCAGAACCGTTATTACAGGCGTATATTGGTGCTTTCACACTCATGTTTTCACAAGGAATTGTCACGTATATGTTACCAGTGAAAGTTGAGGCATTGGCACTTAAAGCATCTACAACAGGCATGATGTTAAGTGTATTCGGCATTACCGCTATCCTCTTCTTCTTACTACCGACAAATCGTATTTATGATCGATTTAATCGTTCAAAACTAATGCTAATCGGTATTGCAGTAATGGCATTAGCATTATCTTTACTTGGATTATTCGCAACAAAAGGCATGCTCTTTATCGTTATGATGATTTATGGCATTGGATTCGCTATCCTTTTCCCATCGATAAATGCATTACTTGTTGAAAATACGACAGATGATAAACGTGGAAAAGCATTCGGATTGTTTTATGCTTTCTTCTCATTAGGAGTTGTTGCTGGATCCTTTACAGTTGGAGCAATCGGGGCATCCCCTAGCGTCAGCTTCGTTATTGGAACTGCATTCTTATTAACATTTGCCGGAATGATTTACGTAAGAAGCAAAGTAAAAGGTAGAGACAAAGTAAAAAAGACAATGATAGGATAATTCCATCATTGTCTTTTTTTAATGATAAACTCCTATTCAACTTTTAACTTTCAACAAGCCGTATTTAATAAACAATATGGCATTATATTTTTCATAGAGATAATACAATGGATAACAAAATAAGAAGAAAATAAGTACAGTTCGACAATTTCCTCGGAAATATTTCCTTTCCCTACATAATTTGATACACTACATATGAACAGACACTTGTATTACATAAGCTAAAATAATAACTTACTGTACAATTTAAAAAGCACACTCTTCATATGAAGAATGTGCTTTTCTGTTATTAACGCTTAATCCAAACAGCGCCTGCTGATTTATCCTCTGCCTGTCCAACAACTTGGAATTTAAGTCCAAGGTTTGGAACTTTTCTTCCTGCGTCTGCAATTTGTTTATTACTATATACTTTTGAATCATCAAAAGTTGTAGCACCTTGTAATCCAGAATAGTTAAACTGTCCACGTGTTAATGAATTTACACTCCATGCTGGTGTTTGATCAAATGAAAATGCTGCGTCTGCAATTTGCATACCTGTATTACCGTAAGTTGGTTTTCCGTTTAAATTGCCAACAAGTGCCTCTGGATGTGAATCTACAACACCAAGGAAGCCTTCACCTGGATGCTCCCCAACCCAGTTATCTTTAAAGCTATCATCTGCGTACCAAACGACAAGACCTGTATTATACACTGGACCTTTTCCTGCTTTTAATCCATTATCTGACCCTGCATAGTTTCTCCACTCTAAGTAGTAATAATGAGCTTTTTTCTCTGTTCCATCAGAAACAACGAATCCATTTAACTGCATGTTAGATGTTCCTTCTGCATCATCAGAAAATACTACTTGTCCATCAACAGTTACATTTACATGATCCATCGCGAAACCTTTATATGTTACAGCTGGATCTGTAATATAATCGAATTGCAGTTTCACTTTTTTTCCTTTAAATTGACTTAAATCATATGATTTATCAATCCATTTTCCATCTGTTGTATCTTTATCTCCTTGGACTACTTTTTCTCCAAGTCTATCAATTAATGTTTTCGTTCCATCTTCTGTTACTGCATGAACTTCAACAAAATCGCACTCTGCTTCTAACTCATAATTTGCTTTATAATCAAACTTTGCATTTGTTCCTTTTGTTAAATCAAAGAATGGTGTCTCTAACGTTGTATGCATATCATCCCCTCTTGTACTATAATATGCATGCTTTCCAAACTCCGGTTTAATCGTTTCAACGCTTTTGCCTGGTAAGTTAACACGTACAACGCCTGGACGATTTGATTTCGTAACACTTTGATCAATATATGTAGGAACTCCTACACCACTCTTAATTTTATCGTAATCTACTTCTAAAATTTTTGCCCAGTTGCCACCCATATTCTTTTGTAAGAAATCTTTATTTTGTGGTGAGAAACTAGTTGGCTCTGTTCCTGCAATTTTCCCTGTCCAACTTCCCCCACTCATTAATGACCAAGCTTCGACAGGTGAACCGGTTCCAGTATATTTCGTATCATATTCATCTGGTAAGCCAAGGTCATGTCCAAATTCATGCGCAAATACACCTACTGCTCCATCTTCTGGTTCAATTGTGTAATCATGTGCTGCTACTTTGCCACCAAAGTAATCTACCTTTGATTTTGTTCCTTCAATTGCTACTGGATCTACTGCTAATTTTGAACGATGTGACCAAATGGCATCATCGCCTAATTTACCTCCACCAGCTTCTTGACCAACACCAGCATGGATTACCATTAAATGATCAATTACACCGTCAGGCTCATTTTGATTCCCGTCACCATTTGTATCATATCTATCAAACTGATCAAATTGAGATAAATCTAATCCTTTCTCAGCAGCTGCATGTAAAGCTTCTTTCACTAAATCACGTGCGCCTTTTGGACCTTTGTTATCATGACCACTGCTACCATCAGCACCGTAGTCAGATGCTTTTCCTGGAACAGTTAACCATTCTGTTACATATCCATCAGTCGTATAACTACCGCCAGACTGCTCTTCATAATATTGTTTAAACGTTTTTACTTTTGAACCATCAAATAACGTGTACGGCTCATTACCAAATAACATCTTTTGATAATGCTCTCTACTAAAGTCATTCGAATACATATACCCTGGTGTTTGATCAATATTATTATGTTTATAATCACTAAATTCAACGAGTAACACTAATACCTTATCCGTTCGAACAGATCCCTTATACGGCGCTTGCTTTGCTTTAGATGTTGGAACTTGCCCATTTAATTGCTTTTTATTTGGTTCTGGCTTTTGCTCAGGGCTAACATTTTTTTCAGGTTTCTTTACTTTCTCCTTTTCCTCCATTTTTTTCTCTTTTACTTTTTTCACGAAATCAGATGCCTCTTTAGCAGTATCAGCTGGAAGAATTTCTTTATTTGCCTGATCTCCTTGTTTTTTTTCAATATATTTCTCTACAGCCTTTTTCGTCTCTTCTTTAGAAGATGCTGGATTAATTTCTCCTCTTTCTTTCAGAGCTTCCGCTAGACGATCTTCTTGAATTAAATTGTAATCAATTGGTGTTGTAGATACATTTTCTTTCTCTTTTGCTGGCGTTTCTGCGTACGCTAATGGAGCACTCATTACAGATGTGCATCCGATAATTGCCGCGATTGCTAATGACGATAACACTTTAAATGGCGCTTTTCTTCTCATTTCATTTCTCTCCTTTTATAAAACTTAAAATTCAGATAAAGTGAAACTTTAATCAGTGGGGGTTTTCTTCATCCCCCACTGATTATTAGTTGAACCAATCGGACTTTTATGGACAGTTGATCCCCAACCTAAATTCTTTGCTTTCGCTGAATTTTGAGGTGGGGGTCTTACTGCCCATTAAAGTGGGATAAATAAGTGCATTTAAATCAAAAGCTCTACTTTCTGCCCTCCCTATATAAAAAGGCATAATTCTATAAACATTAAGCTTTCTGTTATAGAATCATGCCCTCCAGTTTTCTGGTCAGACTCTCTATCTGTCTATATCAAAATATGAAAAATAAAGAGTGATTTGTATATATTAAATAGTTTATATAAAAAATTTAAAAGACAATATGCAAAATTGCATGAAAATTCTTTTAAATACAAAAAAAGAATCCTAGTCACTTAAACTAGGATTCTTGATTTTCTATTATTTCTCTTGTGTTTTTTCCCAATCAGCTAAGAATTTCTCAATTCCTTGATCTGTTAGTGGATGCTTCACTAATGAAGCAATTACGTTTGCTGGGATTGTTGCAATATGTGCACCATTTAATGCTGCGTCAGTTACGTGAACACTGTGACGTACAGATGCTGCGATGATTTCTGTTTCGATGCCGTGAATTGCAAAGATTTCTGCGATTTGGCGAATTAAGTCCATACCGTTATGACCGATATCATCTAAGCGACCTAAGAATGGTGAAACGTATGTTGCACCAGCACGAGCTGCAAGTAATGCTTGAACTGCTGAGAACACTAATGTAACGTTTGTACGAATTCCTAAGTCAGAGAACGCTTTTACTGCTTTTAAACCTTCTGTTGTCATTGGAACTTTTACAACAACGTTTGGAGCAATTTTCGCTAACTCTTTTCCTTCTTCAATCATTTTATCTGCTTCTAAGCTAATTACTTCTGCACTTACAGGTCCTTCTACAACGTTGCAAATTTCACGAATGCGCTCGTGGAAGTCTACGCCTTCTTTTGCTACAAGTGATGGATTTGTCGTTACTCCAGCTAATACGCCTAATGCATTTGCCTCTTTAATTTCGTTAATGTTTGCTGTATCAATAAAGAATTTCATTTGTTATTCTTCCTTCCTAATTTTCATTTTATATTTATTTGTTTTTCTTAATAAGCTCTAATTCAATCGGAATAGATTTGTCCACTTTTTTACCTTGCGTGATCTCTTTTGCTGTTTGCATCGCCTTCTCTCCGATTAATTCCGGTTTTTGAGCAACTGTTGCAGCCATACGCCCATCGTTAACCGCTTTCACAGCATCTTCTGTTGCATCAAATCCAACAACGACTACATCCGTTTTTCCAGCAGACTTCAATGCTTCAAGTGCCCCTAATGCCATTTCGTCGTTATGGGCAAACACGGCTTTAATATCACCATTTGCTTGCAAAATGTTTTCCATAACAGATAATCCTTTTGCTCTATCAAAATCAGCCGCTTGTTTAGCAACTACTTTTAAAGATTTATCCGCTACGTTATGGAATCCTTTCCCACGCTCGCGAGCAGCAGAAGAACCAGGGATTCCTTCTAACTCAGCAACGTTTGCTCCTTCGCCGACTAATTCACGAATGTAATCACTAGCCATTTGACCACCTTCAATGTTATTAGAGGCAATGTGAGAAACAACTTTACCTGAATTTGCAACGCGGTCTACTGTAATAACAGGAACATTCGCTGCATTTGCTGCACTTACTGCTGAAGCAACAGCATCTGAATCAGTTGGATTAATAACAACTACATCGACACCTTTTTGAATTAAATCTTCAACATCATTTGTTTGCTTTGCTGCATCATTTTGTGCATCAACAGCAATCAATTCGATGCCACTATCTTTCGCTTTCTTTTCTGCACCCTTTTTCAAAGTTACAAAGAAGGGATTATTTAAAGTTGAAACAGAGAATCCAACTTTAATAGTTTTATTTCGACCTTTATCGCTAGAATCCTTTGCCCATTCTGGTGGTTCCATTGAACAACCAGCAGTAATGACCATAATACATGCAACGAGTATAAGTAACCATTTCTTCATGAACTGTCCCTCCATTACGCTTCTTTTCTGCGATCAATTAATACAGCTAGTAAGATTACAAGTCCTTTTACAACTTGTTGGAAGAAAGAAGATACACCTAATAAATTTAAACCGTTATTTAGTACACCGATAATAAGTACACCGATGAATGTACCAACAATCCATCCTCTTCCCCCAGAAAGACTAGTTCCACCTAATACAACTGCTGCAATTGCATCTAATTCGTAAGAAGTACCTGCAGTCGGCTGTGCAGAATCTAATCGTGATGTTAAGACAATACCTGCAAGCGCTGCCAAAATTCCGGAAAGACCGTAAATCATTACTTTAATTCTCGTAACATTAATACCTGATAATGCTGCTGCTTCTTCATTTCCACCAATTGCAAATGTACGGCGACCAAATGTCGTTTTCTTCAAAATGAAGTACAGCACTGCGAAAGCGATCATCATTGTAACAGCTGGTACTGGAATACCAAGAAAATAACCGCGGCCAAACATTTGGAACATTAAATGATCACCAAGACCAGTGATCGGACGTCCGTCCATATAAACAAGCGTCAACCCGCGAAAAATAGTCATTGTTGCTAAAGTCGCAATAAATGGAGCTACTTTTCCCTTCGCTATGATGATACCGTTTACAATTCCCATTACAAGACCAGCTAATAATCCAACTGCCATCGCAAGGAACGGGTCCATGCCACTTGCCATCATTCCAGCAACAAGTGCACTTGATAATGCTAAAATAGAACCTACCGATAAGTCAATACCCCCTGTTAAAATTACAAAGGTCATTCCGAATGCAATAAGCGCATTAATCGATACTTGACGCAGTATATTAAATAAATTTGGGATTTCAATAAACGCTGGATTTAAAGCCGTAATTACTACAATAATTAGCGCTAGTCCAATTAAAGACCCAAGTTGTTGTAATACATTCCCCTTCTTAGCCATCCTTACTCTCCCCCTGTAGCTAGTGCCATAATAGACTCTTGTGATGCCTCATCTTTCTCTAAAATGCCGCCGACTTTTCCTTCATGAATAACAAGAACGCGATCACTCATCCCTAAAACTTCTGGAAGCTCAGATGATACCATAATAACGGCATCTCCTTCTTCGGTAAGCTTATTCATAATAGAGTAAATTTCTTTTTTCGCTCCAACATCAACACCCCTTGTTGGCTCATCTAAAATGAGTAACTGCGGGTGGATACCTAACCATTTTGCAATAACAACCTTTTGCTGATTTCCACCAGAAAGAGATTTCACAGCTTGCTCTCCACTAGATGCTTTCACATTAAGAAGTTTCATCATGTCCGCTGTAAACTGTTGTTCTAGTTCGTTACTTAAGACGCTTCCCTTTGAAAGACTTTCTAAATTCGGTAAAGCTAAATTTTCTCGAATTGAGAAATCTAGCACTAATCCTTCAGATTTTCTATCCTCTGTAATGAAAGCTATTCTTTGTCTAATCGCATCTATCGGACTATCAATCTTTACTTCTTGTCCATTTATAAAAATTTGGCCAGAATCTAAAGGTTCGTATCCAAATATCGCTTTCATAATATCTGTACGGCCAGCTCCCATCAAACCAGCAACACCAAGGATTTCACCTTTTCTCACCTGAAACGATACATTTTCAAACTTCCCTTTTTTCGTTCCATTACGCATCTCAAAAATCACATCGCCAATTTGACTATTTCGTTCTGGGTAACGTTCACCAATGCTGCGTCCCACCATCATACTCACTACTTCATCAAACGATGTTTCCGGAATGGATCTCTTTCCGACGTATTCCCCATCACGTAAAATCGTAATGGTATCACATATTGAAAAAATTTCTTCCATTCGATGTGAGATATAAACGAACGAAACGCCTTCTTTACGTAATTTATTAATGACAGTAAACAACGTTTCAATTTCACGATCTGTTAATGCAGCTGTAGGCTCATCCATAATAATAACGCTTGCATTTGTCATTAGTGCTTTCGCAATTTCGATAATTTGCTGTTGTCCAACCGATAACTCTCCTGCCAACATAGCGCCTTTTACATGTAATCCTAACTCTGCTAGTTGCTGCTGCGCAATAGCGTTCATTTGACGCGTACGTAAAATACCTGTCTTCCCATACATTAACTCTTTACCGAGAAACATATTTTCAGCTACTGTTAAATTCGGTAATATGTTCAATTCTTGATGTATAAATGCAATACCGTACTCTTCAGCTTCTTTCGCATTTTTAAAAGTTCGTTCTTGTCCATCAATCGTGATCGCTCCACCATCTCTTTTGTATACACCTGTTAAAATCTTCATGAGCGTTGATTTACCCGCTCCATTTTCCCCCATCAATGCATGGACTTCTCCTGTTTCAATCATAAACTGTGCATTCTTCAAAACAGGATTGCCATTGAACGCCTTTGAAATATTTTTCATTTCAATACGCATTCCCATCACTTCCCTTTATTAAAAAATCACGCCTGCATGTAAAATTACATTGGCATAAGGCGTAGCCTCACCTGTACGAATAATAGCTTTCGCTTTCTTTGTATGCTCTTTAAATCTTTCATGAGATACATACTCAAACGCTGGCTCTACTAATTTCAGCTCAATCTCTTTATTTATTTCCGCATTATTGTTAATAACCTCTTCTGCTAACGTCACTTTTTCAATTGCCATATCATCAGCTACCACTTGCAATACATCTAAAAAGCTAGGTTTTCCTATTTCAACAGCTAAATCAATTCTTTTTACTCCATCAGGAATTGGTAAACCACAATCAGCGATTACAATCGTATCCGTATGCCCAAGTGAAGCAAGGATTGATGCAATCTCACTATTTAATACGCCGTGCTTCTTCATCCGACAATCACCTGCACTTCACGTACTTTATCTCTCGTTGGCATACCGCCTTGCGCCCCAAGTTTCGTTACAGAAAGACCACCAGCAATATTCGCAAAACGAATTGCTTTTTGAAGTGTTTCTCCTTCAGAAAGCGCAACTGCTAATGCACCATTAAATGTATCACCAGCTCCAGTCGTATCTACTACATCAACAGCAATGCTAGGAACATGTACAATCTCCGTACCATTATGGAAACGTACACCGTTAGAACCTTCTGTCATCAATAGTTTGTTTGGATATTTAGCCAGTAACTCTTCAATTGGTGATGTGAAATCATCTAATACGATGCGACACTCATGTTCATTTGGCGTAATATAAGTTGCCTTTTCTAAAATATCTTCTGATAACACTTGTGCTGGCGCTGGGTTTAACATAACCGGGATTTTGTGTTCCTCACAAATAGCTAATACATATTTTACTGTTTCAAGCGGAATCTCTAGTTGAAGCACAACCATATCAGCTTTTATAAGAAGATCTTTTGAACGATTTACAACCGACTCATTGACAAGAGCATTCGCTCCTTGCACGACAACAATACTGTTATCCTCTTCTGCTAAAACGATATGAGCAATTCCTGTCGCCGCATCTGTAACCGGTACCACATAGTCGATAAAAACGCGTTCGTTCTCTAAATTTTTTCTAACTACAGTTCCATAATTATCGTCTCCTACCGCTCCAACCATCGCTACATTTGCGCCTAATCTAGCCGCAGCAACCGCCTGGTTAGCTCCTTTTCCTCCTGGAATTGTATGAAATGCTTCACCAATTACTGTTTCCCCTGCTTTCGGACGTTTTTTGGAAACAGCCACTAAGTCCATTGAAATGCTACCTACTACTGCAATATTTGGCATCTATTTCATCTCCTTATTTCGTTGTATTTCGTTCTATAATTTCAATCGGTAAACGATAATGTTTCTCTTCTAATACGTTTCCTTCCATCTGCTCTAACAACAGTTCTGTTGCAACTTTCCCCATTTCATAAATTGGCTGTGCAACAGTTGTAATAGATGGATACATCATCTCTGTTAAAGAAATTCCATCGAATCCGATAATTTGTAAATCATCCGGAATAGAAATCCCCTTTTGAAGCGCAGCCTTTACGATACCTATTGCAATTAAATCATTCCCAGCAACAATTCCATCAATATGCGGGTATTGTTCTAATAGTTCCACCGCTACACGCTCACTATTAGCTGGATCAAATGTACTCTCTGCAATCATATAAGAAAGATTATTTTGCGTAATAACGTCTACAAAGCCTTCAAAACGTTCATTAGCTGTACTTACGTCACGCGGTCCACGAATATGCGCAATATGTTTACAGCCTTTATCTATTAATAACTTTGTCGCTGCCTGACTTCCCGCATAGTTATCTGCATACACAGCAGGTATACGCTCATTAAACATACGGTCAATTGCAACGACTGGTACTGACAAGTTCATGTAATTCACACTATTTTGTGGATTTGTCGCTACAATAAATCCATCTACATTATTTTGCCTAAGTACATCAATATATTGCTTTTCTTTCTTTAAACTTTCATCAGAGTTACAAAGTACAACTGTATACCCTTGCTTATGCGCTACATCTTCTACGGCACGTGCAACTTCTGGAAAGAATGGATTCACGATATTTGGAACAACTAAGCCAATTAAACGAGATTTTTTATTATACAGTGAACGCGCTACTGTACTAGGCTTATAGTCTAGCATCTCAATCGCTCGTTCTACTTTCTTTAACGTATCTTCATGAACATATCCATTTTTATTTAACACTCTGGAAACGGTCGCAACAGATACTCCCGCTAATTTTGCAACGTCTTTAATCGTACTCATTTTCTTCCCTCTCCATTTCATGTAACCGTTTACAGAAAATAATATAACGTATTTCTAGAAATACGTCAATCATTTCTCACGAAAAAGCTTTTAAGGTTATACTCAAAAAAGCACCGCCATAAGGCGATGCTTTTTCATTACGAATAGGATACAGTTTGTTCTTTTTCCTCTGTAGCTGGCTCTTCAGCATCCTTTTTACGATCTGACAGTTTAATCTTCTGTAAGAAAATCGTAAAGATAGCGCCTACTACGATAAATACTAATCCTGTTAAGAATACAGTATGAAGTGAGTCTACTAAAGAGTTTTTCAAAATTGGTACAATGCTATTAGCGAATGCTTCTGGCATTTGTTTTAATGCCTCTGGACTAAATAACATTGAATATAAGCCTTGCGGATCTGTATGAATCATATCTTTAAATTTCGTTACCATTTGTCCCGCTTCTTTTGGGAATGTATCTAATACAGGTACTAAATTTTTTGTTAACGTTGTACCTGAAGTGTTATTCATGATTGATCCTAAAATTGTAATACCAAATGTTCCGCCGATTTGACGGAAGAACTGACTTGATGATGTTACGACACCAAGATCTTTTTTCGGGAAGCTTTCTTGTAACGCTAATGTTAATGTCGGCATTACAAGACCCATTCCTAAACCGATAACCATCATATAAGAAGTAGCAGTCAATTTAGTTGTGTGCATATCCATCGTTGTTAATAACCAGAATCCTCCAGCCATTATAAGCATTCCTGTAATAATTTGTGGTTTTACACCAACTTTTAATACAAGTTGCCCGCCAATAATACTCATCACAATCATTGTAATCATCATTGGCGTCATAATTGTACCTGATTCAGCAGCACTTACTCCTACAATTCCTTGCATAAAGAATGGGACGAACATAATCGCACCGAACATTCCAATACTCATAAAGAATCCAATCGCATTTAGTAATGTAAATGTACGATTTTTAAAGAAATGCATCGGTAAAATGGGTTCTTCTGCTTTCGTTTCAACGATAACAAAGCTAACTATACCAATTAGAGCTAATGCAAATAACCCGATAATTTGCCAAGAATCCCATGCGTAATCTTTTCCACCAAACGTTAATGCAAGTAATAAACTTACAACACCGAGAATCATCGTAAAGATCCCAGCGATATCAATTTTAATTGGTCCTGTTTGTTTATGTGATTTTAATCCCATTGCAATAAAGATTGTTGCTAAAATACCAACTGGCAAGTTAATGTAGAATACCCATCTCCAGTTCACTGCATCTACAATCCAACCACCCACTTGTGGTCCAATTACAGAAGCAAGACCGTATAACGCACCAAAAATACCTTGCCATTTCGCACGTTCTTTCCCCGTGAACATATCTCCAATAATAATCATAGCCATCGGCATCATAATACCGCCGCCAAGACCTTGAATACCACGGAAAATAATTAATTCTGTCATACCATTTGCCATACCACATAATGCTGAGCCAACCATAAAGATAACTAGCCCTGTTATATATACGTTACGACGGCCAAGTAAATCCGCTAATTTACCTGCGATTGGTACAACTGTCGTTGATGTTAACATATAAGCTGTTGTTAACCACGTCATTAAGCTTAATCCACCTAGTTCACCAACGATACGTGGCATTGCTGTACCAACGATTGTTCCATCTAAGGCAGCAAATAGCATCGCAATGATTAAACCGATTAACAACAACTTTCTATTTATATTTTCTTGTTGCTCCATGTAATCTCCTCAATTCCTCTTAGTTATTCTCTTTTTTCTCTTGTGTCCCGCAAATAATTGTTTCTAACTTCTCAAAGAGGCGTAACAAATCTTCTCTTTCTTGTAATTCTAAATGTGAGAAATATTTTGCAATGTGCTCATTACGAGCGGTCATTGCCTCTTCTACTCTAGCTTTCCCCTTTTTGGTTAACTCAATGACGACAACACGACGGTCCTCTTTGTCGTGATAACGCTCTACAAGCTCTTGGTCAATTAAGCGATCGATCATCACTGTAATTGCACTAGGCTTTACATACATCTTTTTTGCTAATTTTGTCGCTCTTGAAGCTCCATAATGATCTAAAATCTTTAAAATATAAAACTGCGGTGGTGTAAGTCCTGTTGCTTGCATTTGTTCTAATAACTCTGTCTGCATTTTCTTTCCAATCGAAAAGGCAAGAGCTTGAATTTTATCGATATGCGTCATATCATTTGGCATGTTATCCACCTCTTATTTAAACAATAAAATATTTAACGTATTTAAATATTAATCCGACGAACAAAATCCGTCAATACTTTTTATCCGTAAAAACGTTTACATTTTTGTCACAAAGTTGTATAATTTTCGACGAAGTTAATATTGACAGTCACGGAGAATCGGAGTACACGGCTATGAATCATAAAAAAGGAAACTTTTTTATATTTCATGGCCTTTTTATATTCTCTCTGACTTACGACACTTCGAATTAATTTGGGGAGGATTTTCATTTTATGTTTTTCACACAATTCTTTAAACCTGCGCCCCACGCGGAACGCTTACCAGCTGATCGCGTTGATAGTGAATACCGTAAATTACGTTTACAAGTATTTTTAGGTATCTTCATCGGCTATGCAGGTTACTACTTTGTTCGAAAAAACTTTTCACTAGCAATGCCATACTTAATTGAACAAGGCTTTAGTAAAGGGGAGCTTGGGGTTATCCTTTCAGCAGTTTCTATAGCTTACGGATTAAGTAAATTTCTTATGGGTATCGTATCCGATCGTTGTAATCCTCGCTACTTTTTAGCAGCTGGACTATTTTTATCAGGTATCATTAATATTATTTTCGGCTCATTTTCTTTCATTACAACGAGCATTATACTTATGTTTGTACTTCAGTTTTTAAATGGATGGGTACAAGGGATGGGATGGCCTCCTTGTGGTCGTACAATGGTTCACTGGTTCTCTATTAGTGAACGCGGTACAAAAATGTCTATTTGGAACGTCGCTCATAATGTCGGTGGCGCACTTATGCCTTCCCTTGTAACATTAGGGTTATATTTCTTTGCAAATGACTGGAAAAGTATTTTTTACTTCCCAGGTATTCTTTCAATTTTAGTTGGTATTTATGTATTAATTACGATGAGAGATACACCTCAATCTTGCGGATTACCTTCTATTGAAGAACATACTGGAGAATATCCACCAGATGAAAAAGTACAAGATCGCGAACGCGAACTTTCGGTAAAAGAAATTTTATTTAAATACGTATTAAACAATAAATTTTTATGGTACATCGCTATTGCAAACGTTTTTGTTTATTTCGTACGTTACGGTGTTGTAGACTGGGCTCCTACTTATTTAGTAGAAGAAAAAAGCTTTACTCATAGTAGTTCACGTACAGCCTATGCTCTATATGAATGGGCTGGTATTCCAGGTACACTTCTTTGTGGCTGGATGAGTGATAAACTATTTAAAGGACGCCGCGCACCTGCTGGTATTTTATTTATGGTTGGTGTATTTATCGCCGTTCTTGTGTACTGGCTAAACCCTCCTGGTAATCCAATGGTTGATAGTATCGCACTTGTTGCAATTGGATTTTTAATTTACGGACCTGTTATGTTAATTGGTCTACACGCTCTTGACTTAGCACCAAAGAAAGCGGCTGGAACTGCAGCGGGCTTAACTGGCTTCTTCGGTTACTTAGGCGGAGCAGCTTTCGCTAGTGCCGCTATGGGCTTTATCGTCGATGCATTTGGATGGGATGGCGGATTCATCTTATTACTTGCATCTTGTGTACTTGCAATGTTCTTCCTTGCTCTTACTTTAAAGACAGGATCTGTAAAACAAAAACAAGCTTAAGTACTAATATTATTCTTATCAAAAAAAGAGAGACTGTTCTTTCCAGAACACCTCTCTTTTTTCTACATATAATACTCTTTTCTTACAAAAGATTTATTTCCCTCTCACATATATGTTAGCGTTTCCAAAACACTTCAACCACTACTACAACTGTATTCAATTTTTATATAAAAAGATTTTTGAATATTTTCTCAACTTTCTCTTGTCAAACATTGTCAATTTATATTAAAATAACAACAACATACAAAATATTTAGTCTTTTCAGAAAGATGGAGGGATAGCCATGAAGAATCCACTTCTTCGCATTGAAAACTTACAGACTTCCTTTCGCATACAAGATCAATATCATGCCGCAGTTGATGATGTTTCGTTAACTGTCCATGAAAATGAAATTGTCGCGATAGTTGGTGAATCAGGTTGCGGAAAAAGTGCACTTGCCCTTTCCATTATGCGACTGCATAATGAAGCAAATACAAAATTACAAGGGCAGCTTAACTATAGAGATAAGGACTTACTAACGATGTCAGCCGCAGAAATAAATAAAGTACGCGGATCAAACATCGGTATGATTTTCCAAGAACCTCTTACAGCACTCGATCCTCTTATGACAGTTGGAAAACAAATAGAAGAAAACTTAGACTACCACACAAATCTTTCGAAATTAGAAAAGAAAGAACGCACCTTAGAACTACTTCATCAAGTTGGTATTCCAAAACCAGAACTTACATATAAACAATACCCACACGAATTATCTGGCGGAATGAGACAAAGAATTGTTATCGCAATTGCAATTGCTTGTAACCCAGCACTTATTATTGCAGATGAGCCAACAACGGCTCTTGACGTAACCATCCAAGCACAAATTTTAGACTTACTAAAATCTATTCAAGAACAAACGAAAATGGGCATTATTTTAATTACTCACGATTTAAGTGTTGTCGCAGAGACAGCCGATCGTATCGTCGTTATGTACGCTGGACAAGTTGTAGAAACAGGAAAAGTTGAAGAAATTTTTAATAACCCTCTTCACCCATATACTCGTTCTCTATTAAACTCCATTCCATCTGCGTATGCTGAAAAAGAAAAATTGCATGTAATTCAAGGAGTGGTTCCTTCGTTAGCGAAGATGCCTCGCACAGGTTGCCGCTTCCAAGCTCGAATTCCATGGATTAGGCCTGATCAACACGAGGAAAATCCAATTTTGCATGAAGTAAAACCAGACCACTGGGTGCGTTGTACTTGCTACAAACATTTTAACTTCCAAGATAAGAAAGGAGATGACGTAACTCATGGCACTGCTTAAAGTAGAAGATTTAAAAGTACACTTTCCAATTAAAGGTGGTGTTTTCGGTCGTACATTAGATTACGTTCGTGCTGTTGATGGCGTAAGCTTCGAACTACAACCTGGCGAAACGTACGGAATCGTTGGGGAATCTGGGAGCGGCAAATCAACAACTGGAAAAGCAATTATGCACTTAACAAAAGCAACAGGCGGTAGCATTCATTTTAATAATAGAGATTTAACAAAATTAAGTCGCTCAGAACTAAGAGAACAACGAAAAGATATTCAGATGATTTTTCAAGATCCTTATTCATCCTTAAACCCGAAGAAACGTGTTATGGATATTATCGCTGAACCACTTCGGAATTTTGAGAAACTCTCACCTGATGAAGAGCGTAGAGCTGTTCAAGATTATCTTGATAAAGTTGGCTTAAATCCAGAGTCTATTTATAAATACCCACATGAATTTTCCGGTGGACAAAGACAGCGGATTGGTATTGCACGCGCACTTACACTAAAACCGAAGCTTATTATCGCAGATGAACCTGTATCTGCACTTGACGTGTCAGTACAAGCGCAAGTTTTAAACTTCTTACAAGATTTACAATCTGAACTCGGACTAACATACTTATTTATTAGTCATGATTTAGGTGTAATTCGCCATATGTGTGACCGTATTGGTGTTATGTATCGCGGACGCATTGTGGAAGAAGCAACTAGTGATGAAATTTATAACAATCCACAGCACATCTATACGAAGCGCCTAATATCAGCTATTCCTGATATTCGTCCAGAAAACCGTGAACAACAGCGTAAATTGCGTCGTGAAGTAAGCGCTGAGTACGAAAAATCATATGAAAATTATTTCAATGAAAATGGACGTGCTTACGATTTAAAACCAATCTCGCCAACTCACCGGGTGGCATTACCATAAGGGAGTGATAAAACATGTGGAAATTTATATTACGCCGGATTTTAGTTATGATACCACAATTATTCATATTAAGCGTACTCGTCTTTACACTTGCTAAAGCAATGCCAGGTGATGCATTAAGTGGCGCTGAACTAGCAAATCCAAAAGCAGATCCAAAAGTAATTGAAGAACAACGTGAGAAACTTGGGTTAAATGATCCTATTCCCACACAATATGTAAGGTGGATTTCAAATGCCGTACAAGGGGATTTCGGCATTTCTTACGCACATAAAATACAAGTAACAGATATTATTGGGGAACGCCTTGGTAATACAGTGCTGTTAGCTCTTCTAATTCTTATTCTTACTTATTTAATCGCCATTCCACTTGGCGTTATAAGTGGGCGTTGGAATGATACGTGGGCTGATCGACTCATTACACTCTATAACTTTTTAGGATTTGGTACACCCCTATTTATTTTCGGATTAGTAATGTTATTCTTATTCGGCTTTTTATACCCGATCTTCCCTACAAGTGGTAGCGTTGATCCACAAGTGGCAGCCGGATCATTTGATTACTATTTAAGTAAATTAAATCATATGATTTTACCAGCTTTATCTGGGGCATTAATTGGCACTGTAGGAACTGTACAATATTTACGAAGTGAAATTATTGATACGAAACATAAAGATTTTGTACGCACAGTAAAAGCAAAAGGTGTACCAGAATCTAAAGTATATTCCAGACATATTTTACGAAATTCATTTTTACCAATTGCAGCATTTTTAGGATATGAAATTACAGGTTTAGTTGGTGGCTCTATTATTCTAGAAAATATTTTCGGCTACCCAGGAATTGGACAACTATTTTTCCAATCTATCACTCAACGTGATTTCAGTGTCGTAACTGCTCTTGTATTATTTACTGGATTCGCAACGCTACTCGGGACTCTTCTTTCCGATATTATTCTAAGCATCGTTGATCCACGTATTCGTATTGATTAATGGAGGTGAAGAAACGTTATGTTAGCAAATCCTGAAAAACAAACTGAAGTCATTCATTACGAAAAGAGCCCTTCTGGTTTCTCCATTATGTGGCGCGAATTTCGTAAAGATAAACTAGCAATGTTTTCCCTATTCTTTTTAGCTTTAATATTAATAGCCGTTTACGCAACTTCATTTATTATGAAACAAGAAGATATCGTTCGAGTTGATCTGTTCGCCATTTATGATCCTCCTTCCGCTGAACATTGGCTAGGAACTGATTATGGAGGCCGTGATATTTTCGGACAATTAATTATTGGTACACGTAATTCCTTTACAGTTGGTTTAGCCATTACTCTTTTATCAACTCTTATCGGTCTTACGATGGGACTAATTGCTGGCTATTTTGGAGGAGTTGTCGATAACATCATCATGCGTTTTATCGATTTTATGATGATTTTACCATTCTTAATGATTGTTATCGTATTTATCTCACTCGTTCCAACTTTCAATATTACTACATTTATTCTCATAATGACTGCTTTCTTATGGGTCGGAAAAGCAAGGCTTATACGCTCTAAAGTATTAACGGAGAAAGAACTTGATTACGTATCTGCATCAAAAACGTTAGGAACACCAAATTGGAAGATTATCTTCCAGCAAATATTACCTAATTTGAGCTCTATTATTATCGTAAATATTACATTAAATCTTGCTGGTAACATCGGCATTGAATCTAGTTTGACTTACTTAGGCTTCGGTCTACCAGAAAGCACACCGAGTCTTGGTACACTTGTAAGTTACGCAACAAACCCAGATGTATTGCAAGAAAAATGGTGGATTTGGTTACCCGCATCAATCATGATTTTAGTGTTGATGCTGTGTATAAATTTTATTGGTCAAGCGTTAAAACGTGCGGCTGATGCGAGACAAAGAAAAGGATAAGGGGTGGAGAAGTTATGAAAAAACCAAAACTATACAAAGTATTAAGTACACTTGCTGCTTCAACATTATTACTATCTGCATGTGGGGGTGCTGATAGCGGTAGCAAAAAAACAAATACGAAAAAAGTAGAAACAAATAAATTTAGTGCTGCTGTAAAAAATGATGGTAAAGAAATTAAAGACGGATCATTAACTTATGGACTCGTTTCAAATTCACCTTTCGCTGGTGTTTTAAGTAGAGTATTGTATGAGGTTGCTCCAGATTCAGAAATTATGGATTTCTTTGATGAAGGTTTATTAGCTTCAGATAAAAACTGGGAAATCACAAATGACGGTGCTGCAACGTATACAATTTCTGAAGATAAAAAAACAATTACTATTAAGATTAAAGATAATGTAAAATGGCACGATGGTAACCCTGTAACCGCTGAGGATTTAGAATATTCTTACTTAATCATTGGTAATAGTAAATATACAGGTATCCGTTACGATACACAAATGCAAATGATTGAAGGTATGGAAGAATATCACGCTGGAAAAGCTGACAAAATCTCTGGTATTAAAGTAGTCGACCCAAAAACAATTTCGATTACTTATAAAGAAGTAAACCCTTCATTGAAAACAGGTATTTGGACATATCCTACACCTAAAAAATATTTAGGTGATGTACCAATTGAAAAACTGGCTGAATCTGATAAGATCCGTCAAAATCCAATTGGATTCGGACCATTTAAAGTGAAGAAAATTGTTCCTGGTGAATCAGTTGAGTATGAGCGCTTCGATGATTACTGGGCTGGCAAACCTAAACTAAAAAATGTAACATTAAAAGTTGTAAATCCATCTATTGTTAGTGCATCTCTGAAAAAAGGTGATATTGATATTGCATCAATTACTGCTGATCAATATCCAAACGTAAGTAAATTAAAAAATACACAACTAGTAGGAAAAACTGCGCTTGCTTACACTTATATCGGATTTAAATTTGGACATATGGACAAAGCAAAGAATGAAGCTGTAATGGATAACGATAAGTTCAAAGATGTTCGTTTACGTCAAGCAATGGCTTATGCAATTGATAGAGAAAAATTAGGAGAAAAAGTATATCACGGACTTCGTGTTCCAGCTAACTCTCCAATTCCACCATCTATGCCAAAGTACCATAATAACAATGCTGGCGCATATAACTTAGATGTAGATAAAGCGAAAAAACTATTAGATGAAGCTGGCTATAAAGATAAAAATGGTGACGGATTCCGTGAAGATCCAAAAGGTAATGAATTTAAAATTAACTTCTTAGCTAGTAACGGTAGTGAAACAAGTGAACCACTGGCTAAATTCTATATTCAATCTTGGAAAGATATCGGCTTAAAAGTAGAACTTGTTGATGGACGCTTACATGAATTTAATGCTATGCGTGAAATGATTAAAAAAGATGATCCAAAGGTTGATATTTTCTCTGGTGCTTGGAACACTGGTTCTGATCCTGACCTTTCTGGTCTATGGGGTAAAAATGCTGGTTTTAACTATCAGCGCTGGGTAAATGATGAAAATACGAAGTTATTAGATGCTGGATTATCAGAAAAAGCTACTGATGAAAAATATCGTAAAGAAGTATACGATAAATGGCAAAAATTAATTCATGACGAAGCACCGATGATTCCAATTCATTACACATTTGATTTAACAGGTGTTAATAAGCGCGTAAAAGATTTTGATGTCAATGCTGAAGTGAATCAAATAACTTCACATTGGAAAGACGTTACTGTAACAAGTGAGAAGCCAGAAGTAGAAAAATAATCATAATAATAGCTCTTAGCATTTACTTACTGCTAAGAGCTATTTTTTATTTACAATCCTTTTCTGACTATTTATAACAACCAATTCCTTCCCCACTCTAAAATCAAAAGATTTGATGAATCATCTTTATTACAACAGCTAACGTAACAGATGCAGCAAATCCCCCTAAACAAATAAGACCGACACCTTGACTATATGATAAATTTTGAAATGCTTTCATCTTTTTCATCCTCCCTCTCTCCCCTTCGATACTTTTATTTTACCAACGGAATAATTGTCATAACATCGATTTTCCTAACAACAAACTTACAAATTTGTAAGTTAATATTTTCTAAAACTTATGTATCTATTATGTCCACACTCTCCCCTTTTATACGTCAAAAAAGACCTTGAATTATATCAAGGCCCTGCTTACACTACAGAATATCTCACTTAATTTATTTAATAATCATTACCGGACATTTCACACGCTTTGCTATTTTATGACTGACACTACCAAGCACCATCTCTTGCAGTGTATTTAGCCCTCTACTCCCAGCAATAACAAGATCTATATCTCCTGTATTTACGTATTGAACAATTGTATCCCCTGGATCGCCATGTAATATCGTAATTTTATAAGAAATGTTCTCTTTCTTTAATAAACCTTCAATCTCTTTTAATTTATCTTTTCGACTAGCCGTTATTGTTTCTAAATCTGTTTGACCTTGTATAATATCTGATTTTGCTGTTCTATTATCTACTACGTACACAACTTCAACATTTGCTTCTTCGCTACATTTCGCAATATATGTTGCATGTTCCGCTGCTCGAAGTGCATGTTCAGAACCGTCACATGCTAATATAATTTGTTTATACATATGCTGAATCCCCTTTTCGTTATCCTACTCGTATTATATAATAAAGCCCCCTAAAAAGGAGGCTTCTAACTAGCAATTCTTTTATTATAAGTAGCTAAATTAGTAACAAGTTTTGCACTACGTTCATTTAATCCCGTTATACTTACTTTCACGCCACTTTGTTCATACTTCATAATAACTTTATCAATTGATGCCACTGCTGAATCATCCCATATGTGTGCGTGAGAAAAATTCAACTCAATTTCTTTTACATCTTCCTCAAATGAAAAATTATTGATAAGATCTGCCGTAGATGCGAAGAAAAGTTGGCCATGAATTTCGTATATTTTCTTATTTTCAATATATAAATGTTTCACGTGAATCTTTGCCATATTGAAAGCAAATAAAACTGCACTAATTACTGTTCCGATAATTACACCTAATGCTAAATTATGTGTAATTAAGACCACCACAACTGTTACGATCATAACAAATGCATTCCCTTTCGGTACTTTATGAATCGTTGTTACAGAGTTCCAATCAAATGTTCCGATTGAAACCATAATCATAACTGCAACTAATGCTGCCATCGGAATATGAACGACATAGTCACCTAAAACAAATAGTAATACGATTAAAAATCCGCCCGCTACAAATGTTGATAAACGACCGCGTCCACCTGATTTAATATTAATAACAGATTGTCCAATCATTGCACATCCTGCCATTCCTCCGAAGAAACCAGCAACAATGTTTGCAATACCTTGCCCACGTGCTTCTTTATGTTTATTACTTTCCGTATGCGTCATATCATCTAAAACCGAAGCTGTTAATAACGACTCTAGTAAACCGATAATTGCAAGCATAACTGCGTACGGTAAAATAATCCCCAATGTCTCAAGTGTAAAAGGCACATCAGGCATGCTAAAGAACGGTAATTCTTTCGGCAAGCTTCCCATATCCCCTACTGTTTTTAACTGTAATCCGCTCATAATTGCAATACTTGTCACAATAATAATGGAAATAAGTGTCGATGGGACAGCTGTCGTAATACGTGGAAATACATATATAATGACAAGTCCTAATGCGACAAGTGCATACATTTGCCAAGTTGCATTTTTAAAATGCGGCAATTGCGCTGTAAAAACTAAAATCCCAAGTGAATTTAAAAAACCACTCATAACAGATTTCGGAACAAACTTCATGAATGAGCTCAGTTTGAACACGCCAAAAATAATTTGGACAATACCTGTTAATATTGTGGTAGCAAATAAATATTGCAAACCATGATCTTTAACGAGCGTTACCATTAATAATGCCATTGCACCTGTTGCAGCTGAAATCATCCCAGTTCTTCCACCAACAAATGAAATGGTAACTGCAATACAAAAGGCTGCGTATAAGCCTACGGTCGGATCCACGCCTGCAATAACAGAGAAAGCAATTGCTTCAGGGATTAACGCTAAAGCAACAACTATTCCTGATAGCACATCCCCTTTCACATTGGAGAACCAATCATTTTTTATCGTTTGAAACAAAATACCACTCCTCTACTCTTTTCTCATTTGATTTTCCCCATAAGAAAATCTAGCCGACTGCACGAAGGCTATTATATAACGAGTAGAGGATTTTTCGCTATGTAAAAGTTTCCTAAAAAAGACGCTACCTTCATAGCGTCTTCTCTCATTTCATTAATGTCCACCGTGCCCTTGACCATTTTCTTGTACAATCTCTAGCCTCTCATCCAATATACCTTGCGTTTCAAATGAAATATTTTCAGTATTTCCTAATAAGAATCCATGATTGTACGGGCCAAGTGTTGGGTCATCTTTAAACTTCGGTTGAATAGTAGCAAGGAAATTATACACTGGTTGTGAAGCTTTTCCTTCCTCTAATAAGATAACAGGTGCATGTTTACCCATATGTGAAAATGGTGCTCCTGCAACTGCCAAGTCTGGTGTTTTGTTTGAAACAAATGATACACCATGGCCTGGTTTTGTGAACCCCCATCCAAATTTTGTTCTTTCATCTTTAAATTTCGCAAATGCAATAGAATTTTCTACTGGAGTCTCTCCACTAATACGCGTTACTTTCCCGTATTTACTTAACTCTTTTTCTACTGCTTTTGAAATGATTTTTTCTGGTCCTAATACATATATATTCGCTTTATCTTTTCTCATCTTTAATGCCTCTATCGTCGCTTCTGGCACTTTATTCTTTTCTGTATAGAGTAGTGGTTCTGGCATATGAGAAATCCAGTTTACAGCTGGTGTTGTATATAAACGTCCTTCTTCTTCAGACGAACCGATAATAACACTATTTGGGTAGCTTCCTGTTATATCGGCATATTCTTTATCCACATCTTTTGCAAATGTAGCTGGATCTGTTTCTTTTATTTGCTTTACTTTATATTCTTTTAATTGCTCAAGGATAGATGAACCTACATCCCCCATCACCATAATTTGTGTTCCATCTTTCGTTCCGAGCGGATTTAATCGTTTTATTTCTTTTAACGTCATTTCGGGTACCTTTTCTTTTTCTATAAATAAAATTGGCCCGTTATTCGGATGATGAATAAGATCCGCACTCGCAGTACCTAATTGCCACTCGTTTACTGGTACTAAAATAATAGCGCCTGGCTGATTCTCTTTATGCGTTGCTGGCCATATCGTTTGTGAAGTTAATACTGCCATTTGCAAAGGATCGTTTGTGTTTAATCTCGTTACATTTTTTAAACTTGTCGTTAATAAATCATTCGATGCACTTTCGTTCATTTCTTTCGGTGCAGTTACCTCCTGATTCATTTTCATTTCCTTTTGCTCTGTTTTCTTCTCTTCTTTAGATTCATGATTTTTATGATCTGTATTTGTTTGTCCACATGCCGCAAGACCAACTGCTGTAATTATTGTTATCCCAAAAACTCGGGTCATTTTTTTCACTATACCGCCTCCGTATAAATCATTTTCGAGCCAATATCATTACCTAAAATGGAATTTCATTTTTACAATAACAAGCAATTCTGAAGAAATTATGCAGACGCATTACAATCTGCACCATTTCTTCATGATTTTGCATTACAATTTAAGTAAAGATTATATATGGAGGGCTCTCTATGATTGATATACTGCTCGTAGACGATGAACCGAGAATGCTTGAATTATTAACGCTTTATCTTACTCCAATTGGATATAACTGCATATGTGCACGATCCGGAGAAGAAGCGATTTCACATATAGAAAATCAAAACTTTAAATTTATTTTACTGGATATTATGATGCCAAAGATGGACGGATGGGAAACGTGTAAAAAAATCCGCTCATTTAGTAACGTTCCTATCATTATGGTAACAGCTCGTGATCAAACGGTAGATGTCGTCCAAGGATTAAAAATCGGAGCAGATGATTACGTAACGAAACCTTTCCATGAAGAAGAGCTTTTCGCGAGAATTGAAGCTGTTTTAAGGCGAACGAATCAACGGACGCAAATCCAATATCACGGCATTTTATGGGATGAGGCAAAGCATTTCGTTTCTGTCTATAACGAAGAACTTCTTCTTACACCAATTGAATTCTCTTTACTCGGATTATTTTTACGTCATGTGAACTACGTATTAAGCCGTGATCAGCTCATTGAACGAATTTGGGGATTAAATACAAATACAGAAGATCGAACAGTCGATTCACATATTCGTAATTTGCGTGATAAATTACGAAAAGTAAATTTCCCTATTGATCACCACTTAAAAACAGTTTACGGAGTCGGGTATCGATGGGTTGATACTCTAGAGTAAGGAGCAAAACGATGAAGCGAATTTCTATTCAACTCGGATTTTATTTTTTAATTGTTACACTTTTAATTGAAAGTGTTCTATTTGTCTTGCTTTATTATAGCCTTGTCAACAATAGAGTAAATGAAGAAATGACAGCTTTATTAAAGCGCGGAAATAGTCATCGGGATGTCCTTGAAAAGTATTTTGATAAGCAAACAATCTCCCATGTTGCACTAATGGAATCCGAAGCCGAAACGACTGTCGTTATTACAAATGCAAATAAGGATGTACTAGCTAAATCCAACGAAATAAATACTACTATAAAAAAGCATATTAAAAAGATGCAAACACGGACAGATCATGAAGGCGCAATTATAGAGAATCATTGGAAAACATCTAATTATATATGTACAGTTAGCCCCATTGTAGTAGATGGAAAACATGAAGGCTATGTGTACATGTTTCTTGGGACAGAATCTATTGAAAAGATGGTGAATGGGCTAACAAGACAATTCATTATTGCTGGGATCATTACTTTTCTATTAACAGCCATCACCATCTTTCTATTATCACGTTTGTTAACAAAACCATTGTTACACATGAAACATGCTACTGAAAAAATGAGTAAAGGTGATTTATCAGTTTCGTTAACGACTACTCGAAATGATGAAATTGGTGAACTAGCATCGTCTATTCAAACGCTTGCTAATGATTTACATTATATGAAAACAGAGCGAAGTGAATTTCTAGCAAGTGTTGCTCACGAATTACGAACGCCGTTAACATACGTAAGAGGTTATGCTGACATTGCTTTAAAAGAAACCACATCTCCTGAGCAACGTTTGCGATATTTATCGATTATAAAAGACGAATCTGATTACATTACAAACTTAGTTCAAGATTTATTTTCACTTGCACAAATGGAACAACATAACTTTTCTATTCAAGTAAAGGAAGTACATTTACACACCTTCCTTACTCGCATATCTGAAAAAGTAAACGCCATGTATAAAGAAAGATACATTACAGTTTCTTTCTCTTGTCCTCCTACACTGCTAGTAAATTTAGATGAACAACGATTCGAACAAGTTGTGGTGAACATTTTAAATAACGCTTATAGACATTCAAAAGAACATTCTCATATCCGCATTTCTGTTATAGAAGAAAATAAGCGTATCACCATTACAATAGAAGATGAAGGCGAAGGTATTCCTCCTGAAGACCTCCCTCACATTTTCGAACGCTTTTATCGAGTGGATAAAGCAAGATCACGAGCTACCGGTGGAACTGGTTTAGGACTATCTATTGTGAAAGAAATTGTAGAACTACACGGCGGAACTATTACTGTAACGAGCGAAGTCGATCACGGATCTTGCTTTATTATTTCATTGCCATCTATACAAAAACACGACTACCATCAGTAGTCGTGTTTCTTTATCATTTTACTTTATAATATAAATTCACAAATTGCCCAAAACGTTTCGTATCTGTTAAAGTTAAATGAATTTCCGGGTTCTTATTTTGGAATAACGGAACCCCAGAACCTAATATATGCGGTGTAATCGTAACAACATATTCATCAATTAGATTATTCTTAAAGAACTCTCTTAAGAGACTCCCTCCACCGACCATCCATATTTTAGATCCTTCTTGTGCTTTTAACCTTTTTGTAAACTCCACTACATCTTCATTTACAAACTCCACGTGTTCGTTTGAACCTTTTTGTGAGTTAGAAAAAACATAACATTTTTTATCTACATACGGGAATGTTTCCATATGCTCTACTACATAATCGTACGTTCTTTTTCCCATAATTATCGTATCAATTGTTTCATACATTTCTGTATAACCGTTATCTCCCTCTCCTTCCGTTTCCATTAACCACTCTAAATCATCATTTTCTTTCGCAATATATCCATCTAAGCTCGCCGCAATAAATAAAACAATTTCACGTGACATCTCTTTTCCTCCTTGTGTTTCATCTTGATAACATTATGATGTAAACAATATACTAACAATAAAACATGACACTTTATGTCATGTTAAATAGAAAAAGGTGATACATTTGTCAAAAGCTAAACGCTTATTAGATATTCTTATATTTGCTTCTGCCAAAAAGACATTTACAGCTCAAGAAATAGCTGACGAATTTAATATTTCTGTTCGTACTGTCCATAGATATATTGTAGATTTAAGTGATATGGGATTACCTATTTATGCTGAACAAGGTCGTAATGGAGGCTATAAAGTATTAACAAATAGAGTCATTCCCCCTATATTATTTACGGAAGAAGAAGCAGTCTCCATCTTTTTTGCTTTTCAATCTTTAAGTTACTATCGAGACTTGCCTTTTAAAACAGAAATCAATTCCGTTACATATAAACTGTATAGCTCCCTACAACATGATGCGAAAGCGAAAGTTGATAAAATACGCTCTTATATTGCTTTCTGGAATCCGAAGAGAACGATTAATACACCTCTTTTAAACGAAGTACTAACTGCGGCTATTGAAAATAAAAATTTACACTTTCAATACGAATCTAAATCGGGGATAAAAACAAAACATGTTCATCCTATCGGTGTATATGCGCATGACGGGCTATGGTACTTACCATCCTATGACTTCAGTAGAAAAAAAGTATTACTGTATCGCGTTGATCGTATTCTTTCTATATTATCAATGGAAGAAAATGAAGATACATTCATGAATTTAGAAGAGTGGTTTGCCTCTAACTCTAACGTAATACATAGTCCTACTCAGTTACATGTTTTACTAACAACAGAAGGTGTACGCCAATGTAAAAGCGTTCCTTACCTTGAAGAATTCGTAGTAGTAAACGAAGACGGGACAGGATATATACATTCAACAATTGATAAAGGTGAAATAAACTTTATTATCCCCTTATTTTATAGACTTGGGAAAGATGCAAAAGTGTTAGAACCGAAAGAATTAATAGATGGTTTACGTATGCGTGCGAAAGAAATTTTACATATGTATGAAGACGAAAAAAGCTGCTAGATGTAAGCAGCTTTTTAGTCTCTTTGTTACTATTGACGAATATCAATCCACCAACGATATTCCGCATTCATATTTTCAGTGTCGCCAGTCCCTCTGTAATTGAAAGCATCCAAAAAGATTGAATCTAGTTTATCTTCATCTACAAAATAACCTAAGTTAACCTTTATCGTTTCCCCTGGTATGATACTGCCAATATTGTAAAAGCTTTTCCCATCTCCGTGAGGTTCTAAATAATCAACTTCGCCCGTCATAATACTTTTTTCGGCAATCCCATCTTTTCCAGCATAGTTCCATGCATTATTTTTAGATGTAAGCATTTGTATGCGTGGATGCATATAGATTTCTTTTGTCGCCTGTTTATCAATGTTTTTCACTGTTGTTGTCAGGTAGACAAATTTGAGATTAACGGACTTTGACTCTACTAATTCGTCAATTGAATCTTTACCATTTCCAACTTTATATACATCTCGTTTGTACGGTAGCAATTTTTTCGTCTGATCTAAAGCCTTATTCTCGCTTAGTATTTCTAGTCCCAATTCATTAAAGTTCTCTTGTTTAAAATCTTTGATTGAATCAAAGACTTCCACTTTTTCGATAACATATTCAATTTTGCTGTTCCTCCCCATGTTATCTATGGTTACTGGAACCGTTTGACCTACGCTAAATAGTTGTTTGCTATTTTTTTTCAAAGGAATAACGCTCGGTTTTGTTGATTCTTTCGCTTTGCTAAAACGATCTTCATCATAATTTGATATAGATGATGCCTTTTCCTTTGATGTGGGCTCAAGTGAAATGTTCGCTAAGACATCCATCATTTGTTCTTCATTTACATCGGCTCCAATAAAGCTTTCTAACATAATCCCCTCTTTCTCAAAAAGCAGAAAGACCTGTCTGTTAAACGGTAATTCTTTGCCTCCGGTGTCTCTATGGACAATCACTGCTTTCTTGCCATTTATTTCTTTCTCTTCGTAGCTTTTTGAGTACAGCGTTTTAAAATTCGAATCTTTTCCTACTCTCCAAAGAATGAATGAAAATCCACCCTTTGCGTAGTTATCTTTAAAGGAGTATTTCATAGCACTGTCATCAATTGCTTCCATATTTTCTGGCAATTTACCAACCTTCAACTTATACCACTGATCACTCTTTTTCGAACCCTTATTTGTTAAGGAAACATTTACTTCGTAATTTTGTTTTTGAACAATCATATTATAGACTTTCACTGCACCAAAAACAGTTGTCGGCATGCCGATCAATAAGCAAACAGCAGCGATTAACATACGATGTCTTTTACGCTTTTTCTGCGGTTGTCCATCTTTTAGCTTCATTTCCTCCATAAACAATTTCTTTTTGCGCGTATATGTATGTGAAAATTCATGTTGTTCTTCGAGGTTATCAAAATCATCTAAAGCAATTTTTTCAGCAAGTTCATATATTTCTTTGTAGTTCTTTGAATTCGTCATGTTGTATACCTCCTATCATAGTTTGGACTCGTTTTCGAGCGCGTTCAAACTGCTTGCGGACATTGACTTCCGTTATCCCCATAACACTTGAAATTTCTTGATACGTTAAGTTATAAAAGACTTTGTACTTAAACACCTGTCTGTTAGATTCATTTAACTCTTTTAGCAATGCATCAATTTGAACCTCAGACATTTTACGTTTTTCCCACTCTTCAATATTTTCATCTACTGCTTCTATCGATTCTCTTTCATATTCTTCTAAAAATGTTTCATGTCGTTTATTTTTCCGGTAACTATCAATCGCCTTGTTTTTCGCAATCCTCAAAATGTAACGTTTAAGCTCTTGAGTAGCCAAACTATGAAGCTTTTCCAAGTTCTTATAAAGAGTAATAAACGTCTCTTGAACTGCATCTTCTGCCTGCTGAATATTATTTAAAATAGAATAAGCTACATAATAAATTTTTTGTTCGTACAACTCGTATAGCTCTTCCATCTTTTCATAATCGTTGTTTGTAACTTTCATATAATTCCTCCTCTCACTCTATATAACGAATGAACCATATACTTTGTGACACTACAAAATCTATTTATAAATAAAATTTAATAATAAAATAAACAAAAGCCCAATTTCTCTATTTTAACTGAGAAACTGGGCTTTTTAATATTAGAATTTTCCTGACTGCTACGCCTTTTCAGTAAGCAGCATATGCTCTATCGCTTCTGTTAACAAATTCTGTGTCTCTTCCAATTTATGATTCTGCTTTTCTCCCGGTTGTACCATATAAAATTCAGCAAACGAGCGCTCTTTATATCTTGGTACGACATGCATATGGTAATGTGTTAACTCGTTAAATACTCCACCATTTTGACAAACTGTAACTCCATCTGGTTTATATAATGTCTTAATCGCTTTTGCAATAAGCTTAGAAGCATCCATAATGGATTTTGCTACAACATCATCTAATTCATCTACTTCTACAACATGCTGTTTTGGCACAATTAAAGTATGTCCTGGATAGAAAGGTGCATGATCTAAAAAGCATGTTACATAGTCATCTTCATATACTTTATATATTTTTTCCTCTCCGCCTGCTAATTTACACCCTAAACATTCCATCATATTTCCCCCTTTATTAAAAACATAAAAACGTGAGAGCTATATTCTCACGCTTTTATATTTCACTTTATTAGTTCAATTGTTTCCGTAACTTGTATACTATCTTTTACCGATTGAACTATCGTGCAATTTTTCACTGCAAGCTGTAGCGCCTTGTCCAACTGCTCTTCTGTAATGTTTTGTGCTTTAATTTTATAGTGCAAATGAACACTTTCAACTGGTTTTGATAATGCTTCACTTCTACCAATTTCCGTTTCAATTGTAAACGTATCGTATGGAATACGTTTCTTTTCTAAAATTGTTCGAAAGACAATTGCACTACATCCTGCGATTGAAGAAATGAGTAATTGTAATGGTGAATACCCGTTTTCTTTTCCAATCGCTAATTGACCATACGATAAATCTGCCTCAATATCATCTTGTTTGATGGTTAGTTTCATTTGTTGTCTCCACCTTCATCGGTTTCTGCCGTTTCTTATTTATATAATAATATATGTAGCAGAAAATGATAAATGGAATACCACAATATAACGCCATTCTTTGTTCTGGAATAAACGCTAAACTAATAACGACGATACTATTTGTAATTAAAGCTAAAATAGGAACAATTGGATATAACGGTGTTCTATATTTTAAGTCCTCTAACTTTCCTCCGCCTTTTATATACTGACTTCTAAAGCGAAGTTGTGACAGGGCAATAATGATCCAACTTGAAACAGCTGATAAACCAGCTATAGATAATAAGTACATGTATACTGTATCTTCTGCAAGGAAGCTTGTTAATAAAGATAATGCAGCTACAGCAATTGTTACAACTAACGCTGTAATTGGAATACCACGTTTATTTACTTTCTGGAAAGACTTTGGTGCCATTCCTTCATTTGCAAGTGACCATAGTATACGAGTTGCCGCATATAACCCTGAATTCGCTACAGATAGTAACGCTGTAATAATAACGAAGTTCATAATATCAGCTGCATATGGAATACCGATTTTATCAAATACAACTACGAACGGACTTTCAATTACGCCAGCTTCTTTCCAAGAAATTAATCCTACTAAAATCGTCATTGTTAAAATGAAGAATAACATAATGCGCCATACTGTATTACGAATTGCGCGTGGAATTGTTTTTTCTGGATTTTCACTTTCTCCCGCTGCAATCCCGATTAACTCTGTTCCTTGGAACGAGAAGTTAACTGTAATCATCGTAAGTAATACGGCAGCTAGTCCATTCGGGAATAATCCACCTTCACTTACAAAGTTAGAGAAAAGAGGTGCTGCTTCTTTTCCGTCATATGATATAAACCCTAGTAACGCACTACCACCAAGAACAACAAAGGCAAGAATGGTAACTACTTTAATACTAGAGAACCAAAATTCTAATTCAGCATAACTTTTCGCCGAAATTGCGTTTGAAGCATATAAAATAACGCCGAATACAAGACACCATACCCAAACATCAACATTCGGAAACCATCTTTTCATCATTAAACCGATTGACGTTAATTCTAATCCTACTGTTACTGCCCAGCCAAGCCAATATAGCCAGCCGATCATAAAGCCCGTTCCTGGTCCAATAAACTTCGTCGCATACTTTTGGAAAGAACCTGAAACTGGCATCGCTACCGTTAACTCTCCAAGACAAAGCATTGTTAAATACATAATAAATCCGCCTACTAAATATGAAAGGATGGCTCCCCCTGGTCCAGCCTGATTAATGGTGTAACCTGAACCTAAGAAAAAACCAGTTCCGATTACACCACCTAGTGCGATCATAAATAAATGTCTACTCTTCATCGTACGATGTAATTTCTCATTCGTTGGTTGCTGCATCTAAATCCTCCCCCTACCAATACCCCTATATCTTGTTAAAATTTTCTGATAATAAAAATATACACGAAAGCGATTACATTTTCTATATAAAATTAAAACTTTTCTGATAAAATAATATAAAAAATTGAATTATTGCAAGATTTAGATTCTATTTAGAGGAAAATAAGGAGAAACAAGGAAAAAACCCTTACATATATTGTAAGAGTCAACGAAGTTCTAATCTTCTCGATAAAATTGATAAACTATAATTTACGATAAAGTACATACAAGCTACTACCATAAACGTTGGAATCATATAATTTACATTTTGTCCGCTAATAATTTGAGCATTATGCATAAGCTCTGGCAGTGATATAACAACTGCTAATGATGTATCTTTTAACAATGAAATAAACTGACTAACAAGCGGCGGAACCATTCTTCTTAACGCTTGCGGTAAAATAATGTGCCAAAGCGCTTGCACATACGTTAACCCTGAAGACCTTGCAGCCTCAATCTGTCCTTTCTCAATAGATAATAGGCCACTTCGAACAATTTCAGATATCATTGCTGCTTCAAATATTGTTAATGCAACAATTGCAGCTGTTATAATTTCTAATTTCAAGCCTGCTTCTGGAAGTGCAAAATACGTGAAAAATAT
Source organism: Bacillus sp. CD3-5 (assembly GCF_006349665.1). Classification (NCBI taxonomy): domain Bacteria; kingdom Bacillati; phylum Bacillota; class Bacilli; order Caryophanales; family Bacillaceae; genus Bacillus; species Bacillus sp. CD3-5. Next base: position 83,182 of record NZ_VEPX01000011.1, read on the forward strand.
AATTAATAGTAGTGGTAAGTTTCGAATTACTTCAACGATAATTCCTAATATTTGTGAGACAATAGGGATTTTCATGTAGCGCAATATCCCTATTACACTACCAATAATAAAACTAAGTACAATTGCTATGAGTGCTACCTCTAGCGTTATAAGTAATCCTTTTAATAAAAATAGAATATGATCACCTGTTATTGCTCCCTTAAAATCCATTTACACCGCCTCCTTTGCTAAGCGTTTTTCTAAATAACGCACTAGCATACTGAGCGGAATTGTTAATATTAAATAAAACATCCCGACAAATATATACACATCGAACGTAACAAATGTCTTCGTTGAAATTAAGTCTCCTTGATACATTAAATCAGCTCCAGCAATAATTCCGAGTATGGAAGAGTTTTTTACTAAATTGAGAAATTGGTTTCCTAGAGGAGGGATTACAATTTTCATCGCTTGGGGTAAAACGACATGGTACATTGCTTGCGTATAAGTCAATCCTGAAGAACGTGCTGCTTCCATCTGACCTTTCGCGACTGATAAAATACCAGCGCGAATAACTTCCGCAATAAACGCTGCAGTATATACGGTAAGCGTAACCGTTCCTGCTACAAAACCATTTAAAGTAATTCCTACTACAGGTAAAGCGAAATAGAATATAAATGCAATTAATACGAGTGGAATATTTCTTACAAATTCTACAAAAGTTGCTCCCAACCAATTTAAAATGCGAATCGGTGCAATACGCATTACCGCTAATATTATGCCTAAAATAAAACTGCCTATTAATGCGATGACACTAGACATCACTGTATATTTAAATCCTTCTAAATACATATCAATGTTATTCGTTAATATAGAAAAATCAGGCACATATTCTCCCCTCTTTCTTTAGAAGAAGAGGATGAGTACTCTCATCCTCTCACTTTTACTATTTATCACTTTACTTCTCTGGTTTTTGCCCAATCCATTTCTCATATAATTTGTCATACTCTCCGCTTGCTTTCATGTCTTTAATTAAGCTATTAATCTCTTTCGTTAAATCATCTGCACCTTTTTGAACTGCAATTCCGTACGGCTCATCCGTGAAAATTTTCCCTACAACTTCATAATTCGAATCTTGTTTTGCCATGCCGTAAAGAATTGCATTATCTGTCGTTAACACATCACCTTTCCCTGCTTTTAACGCCGTAAATGCCTCACTGTAATTTTCAAATTCTAATACAGTCGCTTCCGGTGATTTTTGGCGAATGTTATTTGTAGACGTTGAACCTTTGACAGCTAACACTTTCACGCCCTTTTTCACATCATCAATACTCTTAATATCGCTCCCTTTTTTCACAAGTAACGATTGTCCTGCTTTAAAATATACATCTGAAAAATCCACTTCTTTTTTACGTTCTTCTGTAATTGTCATCGTTGCGATAATTGCATCAATATCGCCGTTTTTCAATAGTGGAATACGTGTTTTTGACGTTACTTCCTTCAGCTCCAATTTCTTTTCATCACCAAGAATTTTTTTCGCAAGCGCCTTTGCAACATCAACATCGAATCCTTCTACTTGCCCTGTTGAAGGGTTTTTCAATCCAAATAAGTTCGTATCATTCTTCACCCCAACTATTAATTTCCCGCGCTTCTTAATTTGCTCAACAGCCCCGCCTTGCTTCGTATTCGTTTCTTTTGCCTCATCTTTTTTACTACCGCACCCGGCAACGACAAGTACGAATAAACATGAAAATACAATTAAGGTAAACAACTTTTTCATTTTAAGCATAAAATTCCTCCTTTAATGATTTAACACTCGACTTAAAAATAGACGCGCTCTTTCTTGTTCAGGACTCGCAAAAAATTGCGCCGGTGTTGTATCCTCAATGATTTTGCCATCATCCATAAATAAAATCCGATCAGCTACCTCTCGCGCGAATCCCATTTCATGCGTGACAACGACCATCGTCATCCCTTCTTTAGCTAGCGTTTTCATAACGTCAAGTACTTCTCCAATCATCTCTGGATCAAGAGCAGACGTAGGCTCATCAAATAGCATAATTTCCGGCTGCATTGCGAGCCCTCTAGCAATTGCTACCCTTTGTTGTTGTCCTCCGGATAATTGATGTGGGTATACGTTAGCCTTCTCCGGAATTCCTACTTTCTCTAAATAAAATATCGCTGTTTTCTCAGCTTCCTCTTTTGAAATTTTATTTACTTTAATAGGTGCTAGTGTAATATTTTGAAGAACCGTTTTATGTGGATATAAATAAAAATGTTGAAAGACCATTCCGATATTTCGGCGTAATTCATTCATATCTGTTTTGGCATTGTGTACCTCCGTATTTTGTACAATTAACTCTCCATCTGTAATTGTCTCTAGCTGATTTATGCAACGAAGCAACGTGCTTTTTCCCGATCCTGAAGGCCCAACAACTACTACCACTTCACCTTTCTTCACTTGCACATTAATATCTTTTAAAACTTGAAAATTGCCATAATATTTATTTACGTTACGAAACTCTATCAACATACTCCCCCCTTCCTCTAACAAAGCATGTACATTCTTTTTATATTCAAAAATAAGCAAAAAAATAACTTACAGCCTCATTTTGTCCATAAAAAAAGCAAAGGGATTTTCCCTTTGCTTTTTCATTTCTATTTTATTAAGATACTTCTTCTTTCTTATCTTTTCTGTATTCATGCTCCCAGAAATCAGCATTTTTAATGCCTAATGGCCCTGGATCGAATACTGGATCTTTTCCTTCCTTTTTCTGCTTTTCATAATCCTTTAATGCGACTAATGCAGGTTTTTGTAATAGTAAAATCGCAATGATATTTACCCATGCCATAATTCCTACACCGATATCACCTAAAGCCCAAGCTGTTGCTGCTGTTTTTATACAGCCATAGAATACAGCTCCTAAAAATACAAATTTTAGTACCAGAGACAGCCAAGGACGATCTTTCTCACGATTTAAGTACGCGATATTCGTTTCTGCAATGTAGTAATACGCCATAATTGTTGTAAAGGCAAAGAATAATAACGAGATTGCAACGAAACCATTTCCAAATCCAGGGAAAACAGATTCTACTGCTGCCTGTGTATATCCCGGTCCTGGTTGAGCACCATTTAATTTATTTACGATAAAGTTTTTTCCGCTTGCATCAAATACGTTATACATGCCTGTAATGATCATCATAAATGCTGTTGCTGAACAAACAAATAATGTATCAATGTAAACGGAAAATGCTTGCACTAAGCCTTGCTTAGCTGGATGCGATACTTCAGCTGCTGCTGCTGCATGTGGTCCAGTTCCTTGCCCTGCTTCATTAGAATAAATACCACGTTTTACTCCCCAAGAAATTGCTAAACCGATAATACCACCAAATGCTGCTTCTAATGCAAATGCACTTCTTATAATTAACATAAATGCTTCTGGCAATTTTTCAATATTCATAGCGACAATAACACAAGCTACTAAAATATAACCAACTGCCATAAACGGTACGACAACTTGTGCAACGTTAACAATTCGCTTTACTCCACCGAAGATGATAAGAGCTAATACAACAACTAATAAAGCCCCTGATAATGTAGTGTTAATTCCAAAAGCTGTCTCTAAACTTACGGCAATACTATTTGCTTGCACACCTGGTAGTAAAAGCCCCGTTGCAAGAATTGTCGCTGCAACGAATACTAATGCATACCATTTAACACCTAAACCTTTTTCAATGTAATAAGCAGGTCCACCGCGAAACTGTCCTTGATGCTTTGTCTTATAGATTTGCGCGAGTGTTGATTCTACATAAGCTGATCCTGCTCCTAAAAAGGCTACTGCCCACATCCAAAATACAGCCCCTGGTCCACCGAAGGCAACCGCTGTAGCTACCCCAGCGATATTCCCTGTCCCAACGCGCCCTGATAATGAAAGTGCTAACGCTTGGAATGAAGAAACACCAGCCTCTGATTTTTCTCCTTTAAATGTCAGCTTCACCATTTCTCCTACATGCCTTACTTGTAAAAACCTCGTTCGAATAGAAAAATATAAACCTGCTCCTAAACATAAATAAACAAGTGCTGGACTCCAAACAATATTATTTAACCAATTTACGAAAGCTTCCAATATTCCCCCTCCTTTTTATCAAGAATATTCAGAATATATAAAAATTATAAGTGTATACCTAATCTATGACAATATTATTTTAATAAAACAAACATATTTTTGTATAAAAAAACAAAGTATATATTTGTTTTATATACTTTGTTTTGAACTAAATGTATTATATATTCACAATTGCTTCTCTTTTTATAATTCTTTCGTATAGCTCTTCTGATAACTTTCGGAAATTATCTGGCATATCTTTCCCTTTAAACTTCTTTTGGATCGTGCCATATAAACCTATATCGCGTAAACGTAAAAATAACGGTAACGATTCATACCAACTATCCGCTAGCTTATGTTCATATTCGTATCCTTTTCTTAACACTTGTAATTGTTTACGAGCAAAATCGGTCTTCTCTTCCGCTGTCCACGGTGTAAATAGAACAGAGTAATAAAGAACCATCGCTAAATCGTGTATAAAGTAATTATAAGCCGCATCATCAAAATCAAAGATTGTTAGCTCTTTACCATCATAATGAAAATTTCCTGGATGAATATCCCCATGCATAAGGCCGAACGTTTCTTTTTCAATGGGAAGAGCCTTTATCTCATCCATTAATACAATAGCAATCTTTTTCACTTGATCATCTTCTAATTCATTAACAATCCCACTCTCATCTTCTTCCCATGTATCACGATGATTTGTTTTAGGATAGTTCATTGTTAAACGATGCAGTTGACCAATCGCTTTTCCCCATGCTTCAAAATAAATATCGCCCCAATAGGGTGATTCTTCACCTTTTACTTGCTCACCTTTTGCATATGTAAATAAAGAAGCAAAAAAGAAAGTCCCATCCTCTGCTGCGATTTCTTCTACGAGATTTTGAGACGTTGAATAAAGAGGTCCTGCTACCTTTGCCCCATTCTCCGCAACATATCGTAAAAAATCTAGTTCAGCTTCGACTTCTTTTTTAGAACGATGAGAAGAGTGGGTTAAACGCAATACGTAATCTTCGCCACGATCACCCTTTGCCTTAAAAATATAATTTTCAAAATCTCCAAGTGGCTTTTCTTCCACTGTTACATGAAATGTCTTTGCTGCTCTTACTAAAATTTCTTTTGTAAAAACTCGTTCTACTGCTATTTCCATATGTATCCCTCCTATATATCTTCTTAATTCGACATAAATGTTAAAAGTACTGCTATGAAATTGAATAATGCGTGGGCAATCATAGCTGATAAAATAGAATTTGTCTTCTCATATAACCAAGCAAATACTACTCCACTAAAAAAATTCACTGGTAATGTGTTATATGTTGGAATATGAACAACGGTAAATATTATAGAACTTATAAGCACTCCACCCCATATACCATATCTATCACAAAAAAATGTATAAAAAACACCTCGATATAAAATCTCTTCATAAATTGGTGATATAACTGCTGCTCCAATTACCGCGATACAGAACGAATATATTGATTTATCATTTTGTATCGTCTCCGTTTTACTATTTTCAAAAGAAATACCCATTTTCTCCATTATTATTAATACAGCAACACTAACTACAATTAAGGTAATCAACACTATAACTGTCCATAAAAAATCTTTCCATGAAAGCTTTCGAATTCCAATATCTTTCCAAGATAGTTCATAGCTTTTTATACAAAAAAGATAAACTACAGTAGTAAATATCAATGCCATCATAAATCCCATTAATACTCCAGCATATAATGAGTTCCCTATTATTTTTAAAGCATATTCATAAAAAAGAGATTCAACTGTTACTGGGACAATAAGAAATACGAAAACTAATAAATATAAAATTTCTTTCCACCCCCACATACTTTTCAAAATCATATACTCCATCCCTCCACTCCGTGTTTCTTTAAGTATAGAAGGTGACGTAACGTAACTTTCAAGTTTATTTTTTTCAAATAACCCAAGCATAAATTTCTCACAAAAAGCAAAAATTAACAGGAGTAACTTTATTCTAATAGAGGTGGAAATTATGACTGAACAGGAAAATTCAAAACAAGATAATAGTAAAAAGTATATGTTTCCATCACTTTCAGAAAACATTAATTATATTGAAAATAAGCTCTGTCATTCAGACGATATAAAAAAATTAGATCTTCCTTTCCAAAACGGCAAAGGAACAATCTTATATATCGAATCTTTAGCAGACCCCAATTTAATTCACCAATTAGCTCTTGAGCCTTTATTAACGCGGTCGGATTTGTCTTTAGATAAAGCTTTTGCCACATTAAGTATGAAGAAAGAAACAAATTTAAATTACGGTGTGCAACTTTTATTACAAGGCAAATCATTATATTTTCATGAACAAGTCGACAGTTTTTGTATTTTCGAAACAGGTTTATCTTTAAAGAGAGATATAGCAGAGCCTGATAATGAAGGCATTGTACGCGGTCCACATACTGGTTTTGTAGAAGATTTAGCAACTAATTTAGCTTCGATTCGTAAGCTCATAAAAAGCCCAAATATCGTCGTTAAATATTTCACACTTGGTGAAGAGATGCACACGAAAGTGGCAATTGCTTATATGCAAAACATAGCGAATGACGATTTAGTTACAGAAGTAAAAAGAAGATTAGAAACGATTAAGACAGATGCACTTATGCCTCCAGGATATATACAAGAATTTATAGAGGATACGTCTTTCTCACCATTTCCACAGCAATTAAATACAGAGCGCCCTGATAGAGTCGCAGCAAATTTAATGGAAGGACGAGTTGCTATTTTTTCTGATGGAGATCCAACAGCTCTTATCGTTCCTGTTACGTTATTTGCTTTCTATCAATCACCAGATGATTACAATAACCGCTGGATTGTCGGTTCTTTCGTCCGAATGATTCGCTTAGTGAGTTTCTTAATTGCTTTTCTCTTACCAGCTATATATATCGCAACCGTAGCCTTTCATCCTGATGTATTGCCACTTGAACTTGTGTATACAATTAAAGCTTCATTAGAGAAAGTACCTCTTCCTCCTATTTTCGAAGCCCTCTTAATGGAACTGATTTTCGAGTTATTACGAGAAGCTGGTATTCGTCTGCCAAGCCGCGTTGGACAAACAATCGGTATTGTAGGTGGTTTAGTAATTGGTGATGCAATTGTAAAAGCTGGACTTGTTTCTTATACGATGATCATCGTTGTAGCTTTAACTGCTATCTCATCTTTTCTCGTTCCATCAAACGATATGAGCTCAGCAGTTCGAATTCTTCGTTTTCCATTAATGATTCTTGCTGCCATATTCGGATATGTAGGAATATCATTCGGTCTCATTATAACTTTTGTTCACTTATGTCAGCTTCATTCTTTTCATACGCCATATCTTTCTCCTGTTGCACCAATGCGGATTAAAGATATGAAAGATTCTTTCGTAAGACTACCAATTTGGTCATTTTGGGAACGACCACATGATCCAAAACCGAAAAAAATGCAGCGCCAACATGTAACGAGAGAGGATGAGGACGGTGACAAACACGCAAAGTAAAATTTCGCTAGTTCAATTTACCTTTTTCGTTATTCAATGCCAAATTGGAGTGGGCATACTTTCTCTCCCAAACCGTCTTCACCCAATAGCAAAAGGTGGTGGATGGATTTCTGCTCTCATCGCTGGGCTTGCAATTCAGCTTATTATTTTACTTATGTGGCTTTTCTTAAAAAGATTTCCTGATGCTGATATGTATGAAAGTGTTTGTATGCTATTTGGTAATAAATTTGGAAAATTATTAGGTTTTCTTTATGTTTTTTATTTCACTCTTATCGGTATGACAGTTATGTTAAGCGCTTGTAATGTCATTAAAGTTTGGATATTACAAGCTACTCCTTGGTCTGCCATTCTCATGCTATTTACAATGGCTTGTTGTTATGTAGCTTATAACACGTTTAAAGTCATCGTACGATTTTATGTCATGGCCTCTATTCTTATTTTACCTATGGCGCTTTTAATTGGACTTGGACTCTCACGGGCTGACTTTTCTTATATTTTTCCAATTACAGAAGCTGGATGGTGGAATATTATTCAAGCATCAAAAGAAACCATTACAGCTATGTATGGTTTTGAAATTTTTCTTATCGCTTTCCCCAAAGTAAATGGGAGTTCTGTAGCAAAACTGAAGGCAATTTCTATCGCGAATGGATTTGTAACTCTTTTTTATACTTTTACTGTTTGGATTTGTTTTATCGTATTTAGTCCAAAACAAATTGAGCTTATTCCAGAACCAGTTGCTTACTTATTACGATCCTTGCATATCGGGATTATAGACCGAACTGATTTACTATTCATACCAATTTGGATGATAACAGTTGTAGCTTCTATCGCTAGTTATTACTGTGCTGCTTCTATAGGGATTGGACATATATTCAATCTTGGTAATCATAAAAAGGCTGTCCCAATCGTTGGTATTATTGCCTTTAGTGTAGCTTTATTTATCGATACACCTGAAGAATTAAAAGTAATTGCAACTTTCACTGATAAGTTCACGTATATTTTCATCGTTGTCCTCCCTCTTTTATTTCTACTTTATTCAGTAATAAGAAATAAGAAAGGAGAACAGTATGTTCAAAAAAAGAGTTAAATTACTTTTTGTATTATGTACTAGTGCATTCCTTTCTGGCTGCTGGGATCAAGAACCATTAAGGGAAGCAAGGTTAGCTTATAGTATTGGATCTGATATTACAGAAGAGAATAAACTCCAGCAAACAATCGAGCTCGTAAAAAGTTCAAGTGGAGAACAATCTTCATTCGAGAATGAAATACATTCAGCAACTGGACATAACATAAGGGATACGAGCGATGCACTGAAAAAAAATGTAACCGGGAACATTCGTTATTTCAAATATGGTGTTCAATTACTAGGAACCAAAATTCTAAAAAAAGGTGTACTACCTTATTTAGATGTCAGCTTTCGGGACCCAACAAACCCAACTGCTTTAGTAAAGCTTATTGCAGTAGATGGTGAAACGTCCGAGGTACTCGAAAAAAAGAAAGTAGGAAATTTATTAATTGGAGATTTTTTAAAGAAAAAAGTGAAAAGCTTAGAAGATATGAGTGTATTTCCAAAAGAAACTTTAGAAACAGCTGCTACAAAAATGTTAGATCCCGGTAAAGACTTTACCCTCCCTTCTATAAAAATAAAAGGAAAAGAAGTAGTTACAAACGGGTTAGCTTTATTTAACAATGATAAATTAACTGGGCATTTACCTTTGAAACAATCTGTTTTATTCGTGTTATTAACCGGAAAAATGGGAACAAGTGCCCGTATAACCCAAAAACTTACTAGCGATGAATCAGAGAAGACATCTGATTATTTAACAATGGAAATTAGCAATCGAAAGTTAAAACGAGACTTAAAAATAACAACAGATAAAAATGGAAATGTTTATGCTCACATTAAGCTTCAATTAAAAGTTATAGCACTTGAAGCTCCGAGAGATAATCTTTACAAAATGGATGAAAGAAAAAAACTAAATAAAGAACTGTCTAAACAGCTTACGAAAGAAGCTAAAAAAATAACGAAAAATTTACAAAAGGCAAATTGTGATGCTTTCGGAATCGGAAGACATCTTATCGCTTATCATCCTGACTTATGGAAGAAAAAAAATTGGAATAAAGATTATGCAAAAGTAAAGTTTAAACCAGAAGTAGACGTAAATATTTTGTATAGTGGTGTCTTAAAGTAAAAAGGTTGTATGCCACGCAGGCATACAACCTTTTTATTTCGTATATCGATATACAATTGATTCATATGGTCTTAAGTTAAGTTTTGCAATATCCTTGCTGGAATCCTTATAATTCGAAAGTAGTACTTCTTGTTTCATTCCATTTAATTGAACGTGCGCTGGTACTGAATACGTTATTTCTTCTCCATAGAAGTTATTAATAACAAGCAGCACTTCACTCTCTGTAATGCGAGTATATGCCCAAATGTTAGGATGGTTTTCATCTAAAATAGCATATTCTCCTTCTGTAATTACATCATACGTTTTTCTAAGTTGGATTAGTTTTTTATAATGATAAAATACAGACTCTTTATCTTCTAGTGCCTTCTCTACATTTATTTCTTTAAAGTTTTCAGCCACTGAAATCCAAGGTGTACTTGTTGTAAAGCCACTATTCATCTCTTCATTCCACTGCATTGGAGTTCGGGAGTTGTCACGAGATTTTTGTTTTAAAATCCCAATAATCTCTTCTTTTGATAATCCTTCTTCCAGCTTTATATCGTATATATTTAACGATTCTACATCGCGATATTGCTCAATAGACTCGAATTTAGGATTCGTCATACCGATTTCTTCACCTTGATAAATGTAAGGTGTCCCCTGCAACATATGCATAGCTGTCGCTAACATTTTCGCAGATTCATTTCGGTACTCTTTATCATCACCAAAGCGTGACACAATACGAGGCTGGTCATGATTACACCAGAATAACGCATTCCATCCCCCACCCTTTTGCATTTCAATTTGCCAATTAGACATAATCTCTTTTAATTTAATAAAATCAAAATCAGCCTTCGTCCACTTATCACCATTCGGATAATCAACTTTTAAATGATGGAAACTAAACGTCATACTTAATTCATTACGCTCAGGGTTTGAATATTTAATACAATTATCAATTGTCGTAGATGACATTTCTCCAACTGTAATTACATCTTTCCCTTCAAAAACATTTCGGTTCATTTCTTGTAAATATTCATGAACACGCGGGCCATCTGTATAATATTTACGTCCATCTCTTGTCGCTGTACTTCCGTCATCATTTAAGAATTGTTGATCTTTTGAAATTAAATTAATAACATCTAATCGGAATCCAGTTACCCCTTTATCAAGCCAAAAGCGCATCATATCATATACTTCTTCACGAAGTTTTTCATTTTCCCAGTTTAAATCCGCTTGTGTCTCATCAAATAGATGTAAATAATATTGCTCTGTCTTTTCATCATATTTCCAAGCAGACCCACCAAACTTAGATTCCCAATTATTTTTTTCATCACGCCAAATATAGTAATTACGATATGGACTATTTTTATCTTCCTTCGCTTCTTTAAACCACTTATGCTCCGTCGAACTATGATTTACAACGATATCAAGCATAATTTCAATGTTACGTGCTTTTGCTTCTTCTAAAAGCTCTTCAAACTCTTTCATCGTTCCGTAAGATGGATCAATACGGTAGTAATCACTTACATCGTATCCATTATCATTTTGTGGCGATTGGTATATCGGTGTTAACCAAATATAATCTACTCCGAGTTCTTTTAAATAATCTAGTTTTTCTGTAACCCCTTTTATATCACCGGTTTCTTTATTGTAATAGCTATTAAAGCTCTTCGGATAAATTTGATAAACTACACTTTTATGCCAATCCTTCATGTTTAACTTCCTCCTACTTCTGTTTTACTCGTTTTGCAAATAACCACGTTAACGTAAATGGGATTACAACTGCGATAATCATTCCGACAATAAACATGGGAATCGATTTCGGAATGATAGAAATAAATGCTGGTAATCCGCCAATTCCGATAGCCGGTGCTAATACACCATTTAACGTAATAAATATTGCTGCCACAGCCGATCCTATAATTGCTGCATAGAACGGGAATTTATTTCGTAAGTTTACACCAAACATAGCTGGCTCTGTAATACCGAAATATGCCGAGATTGCTGATGTAGATGCCATACTTTTATCATTTTGATTTTTAGAAATCCAGAACATCGCAAGTGCCGCACTACCTTGCGCAATGTTAGAGAGAGCAATCATTGGCCAAATGAATGTACCACCGTGTTGTGCAATTAATTGTAAATCGATAGCAATAAACATATGATGCATACCTGTAATTACAAGTGGTGCATACAATGCTCCAAATAATACTGCTCCAACTACTGGTACTGTTTCATATACACCTACTAATCCTACTGTTAATAAATCTCCAATATGACGTGTAACTGGACCAATAATTCCTAATGCTAATACACCTGTCACAACGATTGTTGTAATTGGTACAACTAATAATTGAATTGCATTTGGTACATGTTTCTTTAAAAGGATTTCTACTTTACTTAATACAAATGCTGCTACTAAAACCGGCAAGATTTGACCTTGATACCCTACTTTTTCAATTTGAAATAATCCTAAAATATCGAAGTACTCAATCTTTTGTCCATCTAAACCAGTTGCTGCTTTTCCGTAATCCCACGCGTTTAATAATGCTGGATGCACAAGCATTAATCCCATAACAATTCCTAATATCGGACTACCACCAAAACGCTTCGTTGCTGACCACCCGACAAGTGCTGGTAAGAATACGAATGCTGTATTGGCCATCATATTAATTAAATCCCAAAGCCCGCCTAAGTTTGGATACACATCTAATAAATTTTTACCTTCAAAAAATAAGTCCTTCGCCCCTAATAGGTTGTTAATTCCCATTAGTAAACCAGCTGTTACGATTGCTGGTAATATCGGCATAAATACATCTGAAAATACTTTTACAAACTTTTGAGCTGGATTTAACTTTTGGTTTCCAGAATCTTTTACGTCAGCTACTGTCGCTTCCTTCATACCTGCAAGCGTTATCAATTCAGCATATACTCGATCAACATCTCCTGGACCGATTACAATTTGAAATACCCCAGCGTTATGAAACGCTCCCTTCACTAATGAAACAGACTGCAAGTTATCGTTATCTATTTTACTTTCATCCTTTAAAGCGATACGGAGTCTCGTTACACAGTGCGCAGCTTGTTCAATATTGTCTTTCCCGCCAATATACTGCAACACTTCCTCTGCTGTTTTACGATAGTCTTTCCCCATATTCCCGTCCCTCTTTTCTTTTTTTGATACCGTTTACAATTACATATTAACTCGTATATATAAGTTAGTCAACACTCGTATATACGAGTTTGTCGTTTTTTTATAAAAAAAGAGATGAAACGTTATTACGTTCCATCTCCTTATTTTCTCCGCGCCACATCCGAAAAATGAAAAATATCTAAGCGGTGGCGGGATTCTGTATATTCGAACTGACTTCCATCATACAAATGCGTAAAGTTTTTCACGACAACAACATAATCTGTTCCATTTAAATCTAAATACTTTCTATCGTCCTCTGTACATGGTTGCACTTCAATTACTCTCTGTGAGTAACTAATATGAAGACCTAGTTCTTTCTCAATATATTTATAAATGGACCCCGCTGCAATTTCACTCGTTAATCCAGGAATATATTCCGATACAAAATGATTAATATCCAAAATTACTTTTTCTCCATCAATATTTCGTACGCGTTTAATATGGTCTATGTCTGTTTTCTCTTTCACATTTAATAGCTTTGCAACCTCTTTTGTCGCTTTTACTTTCTCCATTTCCACGACTTCTGTAATACAATGGCGTCCTAAACGTTCATTTTCTTCTTGGAAACTTACAATACCACCAAAGTTGAATTCAATGTTTTTTCGCTTTAAAACAAAAACACCTTTTCCGTGTATTTTTTGAACATATCCACGTTCTTGTAATAAATCTACAGCTTTTCTTACAGTACCGCGGCTCGCTTCATATTGCTTCATTAATTCAGTTTCTGATGGGATTTTGCATCCCTCTTTTAATTGCCTATTATCAATAGAATTACTGATTTCTGTATAAATTTGTTCATACTTACTCATCATCTACAATAGCCCCTTGTCACCTTCTAGTTCTATATGTATTATACCATGCTACACTCTTCTGCCAATCTCTCACTTATTTTCCAGTATAGAAAAATAAAGGTAAATATTTAATCTCTAAAACGTATTTTTATAAAAATTTTTATATTTTTCTTTTCATTCAAAAAAACATGTAGTATACTAACTTCAAAATCAGAGGAGAAAGGGAGCAAAGAACTATGCTTACTTATACAACAATTGTAGTTACATTTGCACAAAAACATCATCATCATACGTAACCCTTGAAACCTAGCGGAAAAATTACGCGTAGGTACAAGGGTTATTCCCGTTGTACCTACGTTAGGCGAAAGAGCCATGTAGGTATTTTTTATCTACATGGCTCTTTTTTATTGCCAAAAAGCTAGTAAAAAATGATGTTTAAGCAAATCTTACTACAAAGGAGTTAACAAAAATGGAAACGAAAAAATGGGGATTATGGGTTTTAACAGCTTTTGTTATCGGGAATATGGTTGGCGGTGGCGTATTTATGCTCCCAGCGAATTTAGCACAAGTATCAGGTCCAATGGGTTCTACACTTGCATGGAGTATTACAGGACTTGGCGTATTTATGATTGCACTCGTATTTGGAAATTTAGCAATCCGAAAACCAGAATTAAAAGCGGGGCCACAAAGCTATGCTCAAGCGATGTTCCCTTCAAAAAAAGCGGGTAAAGTTGCAGGCTATAGTATGGCATGGGGATATTGGGCTGCGAACTGGGCTGCAACAGCATCTGTTATTATTTCCTTTGCTGGATATTTATCAACATTCTTTCCAGTTTTACAAAGTAAGCAAATTCTCTTTTCAACGAACGGATTTTCACTAGAACTTGGAAAAGGATTAACGTTCCTCGTATGTAGCCTTATGTTATGGGGAATTCAATATATTCTTTCTCAAAATATTGATCGTGCTGGAAATATGAATCTTCTTGCTACTATTGCAAAAATTATTGGATTTACAATGTTTATTGTAATCACATTATTCATTTTCAATGCCTCTAATTTCGGAGACGGGCAAACATTTATGAATGAAGCAGGACAATCCATTTCTTTAGGTGGACAAATCAATTCAGCTGCTATTGCAACACTTTGGGCGTTCATCGGTATTGAATCGGCTGTCATGCTTTCTAATCGTGCAAAATCTCAGCGCGATGTAAAAAAAGCTACCATTTTTGGATTAATTATCGCTCTTCTTATTTACATGTCAATTACTCTACTTACAATGGGCGCTCTCCCGCAAGATGCTTTAAAAGAGTCTCAAAAACCATTAGTAGACGCATTAAATTTAGCAATTGGCAATAAAGGTGCCTATATAATGGCTTTACTTGCACTTGTATCTTTATTTGGATCTACAGTGGGCTGGATTGTTGTTAGTTCAGAAGTACCTTACCAGGCTGCAAAGAACGGACTTTTCCCTAAGCTGTTCGCAAAAACAAATAAAAAAGGGAGTCCTTCAAAATCATTATTGATTACAAATGTAATGACGCAAATTTTCTTATTCTCAACGATTTCTGGCACCGTATCAGAAGCTTATAATTTCGCTATCGTTGTAGCAACATTAGCTTATTTAATTCCATACCTTGTTTCTACGCTGTACCAATTCAAATTAGTTATTACAGGAGAAACGTATGATATAATGCCTGGCTCTCGAATAAAGGACGGCATCATTACTACATTAGCATTCATATATTCTATTTGGGTTATCAAAACGGGAACTGCTGATTTAAAAACGTTCTTCTTAGGAATCGGATTGTTCGTATTAGGTCTTATTCTCTATCCAATACTAATGAAAAACTCACAAAAAATGAATTAAAAAAGAGAAGCTACGCTTCTCTTTTTTATATAAAATCTGTAGTTAACTTTTCTTTTAACTCTCCTACAGATAAAGGTTTCGCATAATAAAATCCTTGCACATAATCACAACCCATAGATTGTAATAAACTTTCTTGCTCTACTGTCTCTACCCCTTCAGCAACTACTGCTAAATGTAAGCTATGGGCAATTTCAATAACAGATTTTACAATCGTTCGCTCTGGCTGTGCATGATCATAATGAAATTCACGAATAAAATTACGATCAATTTTTACTATATCCAGCGGTAATTGTTTTAAATAATATAAGGAAGAATAACCCGTTCCGAAATCATCTAAAGCAATTAAAATACCCATATTTCTTAATTCTTGTAATGTAGCAATAATATAATCAAAATGACGAACAGCAATGCTTTCCGTTATTTCTAAAATTAAACGATTCGGTGGAAATCCAGTTCTCCTTAAAATGCTACGTACAGATAAAATAAAACGCTTTTGCATTAATTGTTGTATGGATAAATTCACAGATAACTTTAGTCCTTCTTCGTACTCTGGCAATGTTTTAAACAAGCGACATGACTTTTCTAATACCCAGTCTCCTAATTTTATAATAAGTCCAGATTCTTCAGCTACTGGGATAAATTCGCCTGGTGAAATAGGTCCTTCTTCTGTCGAACAACGCGCTAAAGCTTCAATACCAGTATATTTCTTCGTTTTCAAATCAATAATAGGCTGCAGTGCCACATCTAACTCTTCATCACGAATTGCCTTTTGCAAAGCAAATTCAATTTTCATTCTACGATTTATTTTCGCACGTAACTCATCTGTAAAGAAACACGCTGCATTTCTTCCCTGTTCTTTCGCACTATACATAGCTAAATCTGAATTCTTCAATAGAGTTTCTACATCTTGTCCATCTTGCGGATATGAGCACAGTCCTAGACTAGCTGAAATGTATACTTCATGACCTTCAAGTATAAATGGCGCCTGAAAGCATGACAACACAGATGTCGCTAGCTGCCTCATCTCATCTTGTGTATGATTTTTTGTTAACAACACAAATTCGTCGCCACCCAGCCTAGCCAGAACATCTTTCTCTCCTAGCACATAATGCAACCGTGAAGCAACTTCGCTTAAAAGTAAATCTCCTATCATATGACCTAGCGTATCGTTTACTAATTTAAAACGATCCAAATCAAAATAAATCATACCAAACTCTCTTTTATCTGCAATTAATTCGTTAACAGTCGTTATTAATTGTAAACGGTTCGGTAAACTCGTTAAAGCATCATGATACGCAAGCTCCCTATAACGACTTTCGCTTAACCGTAACCTCTGTTCTGCTTCTTTCCTACTACTAATATCATTTCGAATCGCAATAAATTGATATGGCTCTCCTTTTTCATTTAAAAATGGAACAATTGTTGTTTTAACCCAATAATATGTACCATCTTTTGCTTGATTTCGAATCTCACCTCTCCATACTTTTCCGCTCAAAATACGCTTCCATAGCATTTGAAAAAATGTTTTCGGATGATGTCCTGAATTTAAAATACGATGATCTTTCCCTATTAACTCTTCTCGTGTATATTTGGAGATTTCACAAAACTTATCATTTACATATGTAATAAGACCCTTTCGGTCTGTAATCGCAACAATTGAAGACTCATCTAATGCTAACTTTAAATCTCGCAATGAAGATTCATATAATGCATGACCTCTTTGTTCTAGCATGCGCATCTCTCCTTGCTTCCTATCTGACTAAAACACAACTTGTTTCTTTTCATAGAAATAGAGATATTTCATTTCCTAATAATCGTCCTTTACATAAATCATATTTTGAAATATGTCGATTAAAATAACATAATATTATTTGTAATAAAAAGCAATATAATACCGTTTCAATTATAAATAGTAGTTTCTTATCGCTATAATTAGCTAACTCTATTCAAAAACATATGTAAATTTTAATTATTATATATGTTTTTGAATTACAATAACAAAATATTAACATATTTTCACCTTAATTTTGGAAGTATTTTATAAATAAATACCGTATTAAACAAAAAAAGAGGATAGCCTCTTTTTTTTTAATACGGATACGGTGTTTGTTGATACCCCGGATATGGTGTTGGATATGGAACTGGATATGGCGCTGGATAAGTTACTGGGTACGGTGCTGGATAAGTTACTGGGTACGGTGCTGGATAGTATCCTCCACCTGCTGCACCCGTTAATGCGCCAGCTGTAAGCCCACCTAACACACCTCCAGCAAAACTTCCTGGGAAAAAGCCACCGCCCCATGAGCCTCCACCCCAGCCCCATCCACCTCCGTGATGATAATGGTGATCATGGTGATTGTGTCCTCCATGGTGGTGATGTCCGCCATTATGGTTGTGTCCCCCATGATGATGATAATGATTGCGATAATACAATCCGTTATTTTCTATATAATTCATGTTTCCCCGCTCCTTTTCCATTTTCTCATCTTAATAGATATTGTATGAATAGTACGGCCCTTGTTGGTAACCTATATAATAGGAAGAATCCATGTAATATGGTTATCCCCTTTCCTATATAAGGGGCAAGGATTTTGTCCCTCCTACACTGTTTATTAACCAGCAAATAGCGAGCTAATAACGTAACAATATACTGTATGTAGGACAAATGCGGAAAGCATGGGGAAAATGTCTATATTTTGTAAAAAAAACAAAACACTTTATAATAAGAATGTCGGATTGTACCTTCTTATATGAGAAGTCTATATTTAAGAAAGATTAGAGGAATTTTATAGCAATGAAGAAGCCTATCGTTCAATTATTATTGATATTTATAATTGTATCTATCGTACTCTTACTTTTAGATACGTCTATCCTCTCACTATATACCTTTTTCGGTGTATTATGGTCTCTTACAATCATAGGAATATCTTTCGTTATTTTTATCGAAAATAGATCTCCTCAAAGTACCTTAGCCTGGTTTTTAGTATTAGCACTTCTTCCCGTTATAGGTGTGCTTTTATACTCTATTTTCGGGCGTAGCCGTTGGAGAAGAAAAAAGCATCTCCATCGTTCAGAAGAGCAAAGAAAGTTATTCCGTGAAATATTAGAAGGAAGACGACTAGAGTTATCACTTAAAGTCCCATTAAGTGAACGCTCTGTCCATTTAACAGAAGTCGTACAAAAATTTGGAGGCGGGCCTGCAGCAGATAGAACGACTACCAAACTTTTAACAAACGGAGATCAAACATTTTCAGAAATTTTGCAAGCTATTGAGCAAGCAAAACATCACATACATATTCAATACTATATTTATAAATCTGATGAGATTGGTACAAAAGTTCGGGATGCTTTAATAAACAAAGCAAAAGCTGGTGTTATTGTACGCTTCCTTTATGATGGATTAGGAAGTAATACGTTAAGAAGACGCTTTTTAAAACCTATGAAAGAAGCTGGGATTGAAATTGTTGAATTTGATCCTATTTTTTCAGCTTGGTTACTTGAAACCGTCAATTATCGTAACCACCGTAAAATCGTCATTGTAGATGGAGAAATCGGTTTTACTGGAGGACTTAACGTCGGTGATGAATATCTTGGCCGTTCAAAAAAGTTTCCCGTTTGGCGTGATAGTCATTTAAAAATCGAAGGAAAAGCGTTATATAAATTACAAGCAATTTTTCTAGAGGACTGGCTCTATGCATCTAGTGGTTTGAAAACCTATTCTTGGGATCAATTTATGAATAGACAATACTTCCCAGGTAAAGAAATTTCAAGTGCAGAAGGTGCGGTGCAAATTGTAGCGAGCGGACCAAGCTCAGATGATAAAAGCATTCGTAATACGTTATTAGCTATTATGGGCTCTGCAAAAAAATCTATTTGGATTGCTACACCATATTTTATTCCAGATCAAGAAACTTTAACATTATTACGTTTAAGTGCAATATCTGGCATAGATGTACGCATTTTATATCCTGGTAAAAGTGATAGTATTATTAGTGATCAAGCATCCCAGTCCTACTTCACTCCACTTTTAAAAGCCGGTGCCTCCATCTATAGTTATAAAGATGGCTTTATGCATGCAAAAATTGTACTTGTTGATGATAAAATTGCAACAATTGGAACAGCAAATATGGATGTACGCAGCTTTGAATTGAATTACGAAATTATTAGCGTACTGTATGAATCAGAAACTGTTCATGATATTAAACGTGATTTTGAAGATGACTTTAAGCATTCTACTGAAATTAAATGGAACGCCTTCCAAAAGAGAAGTATCAAAAAACGAATATTAGAATCTTTTATGAGGCTCATTTCTCCTTTACTATAAGCAATCAATGTATTATTGATTGCTTTTTCTTTTATATTTGTCCCCTCTCCTTTTCTTTGCATACCATATTAAAACAAGTTATCATAAGATGTATTACTTTATGAAAATAATGTTAGGTGGGACATACATGTTAGAACAATTTCATATACATGCTGATTTAAAACAGCAACTTTCTACAATTCACGAAAAGAATAAACAAGAAGCTGGTGAAAATGCACATTTGATCGGTACAAAAATATATAAAGCATCTGATAATAGCATTATCGAAGATGCCATTACAGCACTTCTTCTTGGCAAAAACATTCTATTAAAAGGGCCGACTGGTAGTGGTAAAACAGTACTAGCTGAAACACTTTCTTCTTTATTCCAAAAACCAATGCATAGCATTAACTGTTCTGTCGATTTAGATGTAGAAGGTATTTTAGGATACAACACACTACAAACGAAAGATGGCGCATCTGAAGTTGCATTCGTTAACGGTCCTCTTATGAAAGCAATGAAGAACGGCCATTTCCTATATATTGATGAAATCAATATGGCAAAACCTGAAACGTTACCACTTCTTCACGGTGCATTAGATTACCGTAAAATGATTACAAATCCATTTACACAAGAAGTTGTATACGGTGATGATGAGTATCGTGTAATCGCAGCAATTAATGAAGGCTACGTTGGAACAAGTGAACTAAACGAAGCGTTAAAAAACCGTTTCGTTATTATTGAAGTTCCTTACATCCAAGGTGATACATTAAAAGAACTATTATTAGCAGAATCAAAACTAAAAGATGTTGCAACAATTGAAAAGTTTGTTGCATTTGCAAGCGATCTTATGCCTTTAGCTCGTGATGGCCGCGTAAGTGAAGAAGCAGCAAGTATTCGTGGCATTATCGATGCATGTGATTTAGGTGTATATATTCCCGTTATGCGTGCAATTGAACGTAGTATTATCGCAAAATTAAACGATGAAACAGAACAAATGACTGTCCGTGAATTAGCAGAAAGTTATTTCTTTGAGGGATAATTCATGAGACAAATTTTTAGTGACAAAAAAATTGATGCGTCGCTGTTTCTACAAATGGAAAACTTAATGTATGCCCTTCTCAAAGAAGATGATGCCTACCTTGAGTATGGCTATAAAGCATACTACGACGAAATTGAAAAAAAGGTTGTCATTAGTCACTTTTGGGATGATCGAAAAGAAGAGGATACAGTAATCGGATTAAAAAGCGAAGTGTTTTTAAAAGCACTTGGTAATAAACATTACTCGGACATGACTTTAATTCGTTCTTATGCAATTGAATTGCAAGAATCACCCTTAAAAAAGTTTTTAACACAATTATTTGTTCTATTAGAAGATTTACGTGTTGAGGAAATCGTAAAAAACTTACGCCCTGGCACAAAGCATGTTTTTAAAAGAAGAAAAGAAATGTATCGCAATTACTTTAGCTCACAAAATGAAATCAATCGCGTTCGTAACTATCACGGTGATCGTCTATTTTGTCTCTGCTATCTTTCATTAACGAGCGATAAATATGAAATGTTTAATAATGAATATTTCGAGCAAATTGAAGCTATTTTGCATGAAACATTCCAAGCTCGTAATACGGAAGATATTATGTATATCGTTGAGAAAATTCGCTATCGCTTAGAGGAGCTTCTTGAAAGTGATATGCTGAACAACTATTTCGGGCATGCACCGCTTTATTTATCTGTCATTGCAGATGAAAAAAACTGTCGCGTCGAAGATTTAGCAAACGATGATACGCAGCTCATAGATGACGATGAAAATAAAAACAAAATGGATGAAAGCTTCTCAACATGGCACCGTGAAAATAAAAACAATGAAAACGAGAACTTTTTACGCTTTGAATTAGAAAGCGGAACAAAAACAAATATGATGGGTGACACTGCTCGCGAATCAGAAGATGGCGACCAAGCACTTGGCTCTGTACAAGGTACTTCTCAAAAAAGTACACAATCTAACTTTGATGGTGCTGACACAAAAGAAGCAAGAGCTTCTCACGCTTCTAGTCAAAATGATGGTGCATATGGTAAATATAACACTGGCGCTTCTCATACATTTAAAGAAGCACGTAAACCAAATCCTGATGAGAAAAAGGATTACCAAGCTATCAAATCAGTCGTTAATAAAGATGTAAAAGAATTAAAGAAAATTATCGAAAAAACGATTGAAAATAAAACGAATGCAAATAGTGATAAATATTACGGAAGACTTCGTAAGAAATTCCTTCGTATTTATACTGAAAAGCAGCCTCGCATGTTTTATAAAAAAGGGCAAGAATCGCAAGAGCTCGACGTTGCATTCCAACTATTAGTAGACTGCTCTGGTTCTATGTATAACAAAATGGAAGAAACGAAAAAGAGTGTGGTCCTATTCCATGAAGCGTTGAAATCTTTAAAAATCCCGCACGCTATTAGCGGATTTTGGGAAGATGCTTCTAGTGCTAAACCTGAAGATAAGCCGAACGTTATCCATGAAGTTGTAACGTATAAAAACTCAACGTTACCAAACGTTGGTCCAGAAATTATGCAGCTTCGCGAAGAAGAAGATAACCGCGACGGATATATTATTCGTATCGTTTCTGAAAAGCTTGCAAAAAGACCAGAAAAACATAAATTCTTACTTGTCTTCACAGACGGTGAACCTTCTGCGCTAGACTACCAACAAGACGGTATTTTAGATACGCATGAAGCTGTCAAACTTGCTCGTAAAAGTGGTATGGAAGTAATCGGAATTTTCATCGAAGAAGGCGAAGCGAAAGAAGCAACTTATCAATTAATGAAGAACATTTATAACCATCACTTCTTAGTTGCAAATCACGCTGAAGATTTACGTCTGAAGATTAAACCACTATTGAAAAAGTTATTACTGAAGACGATTGAATAGAAAAACAGGAGCCTTGCGCTCCTGTTTTTTCTTTCAATCATCTTGTTTCTGGCTGAAACTTGTATGGAATGGCTACTTCTAATAATGCCTCGAATCCACCATCGTAGAATGGGAATCGTTCATTTGCAATTGCTCGGTCCACCCACTCTATTGCAGAAATTTCTCCTTCATCTTCTGCAATAAGTTCACCTGCTACTACATTTGCTCGGAATGTAAAAAGTAGCGCATGATTTCCTGACTCTTCAAAGAATTTTTCATTGATCGCAACAAGTCCACTAAGCGCGGCAGTTAAACCTGTCTCTTCTTTTACTTCCCTTACTAGAGCTTCCCCTAACGTTTCACCCTTTTCAACAGCCCCGCCTGGCAATGACCAAACGTTTTGTTCTACATTATGTACCATTAATATTTTATCCGTTTCCTCATCATGTATTAGTGCATATACGACGTCAACTCTTCGCATGTTGCTTGTCGCCTTCAATTAACTCATCCATTGTAAATAAAGAATGTAGCTGTAAGCCATCTTCTAATAAGTTTTCTCTTCCCTCTTTCGTTCGTTCAATGACGCCTAAAACATGGTGTACTTTCGCACCAAGTTCCCTTAAATCTTTCGTACTTAATAATATTTGCCCACCTGTCGTAATAACATCTTCAACAACACAAACATTTTTCCCAACAATATTAACACCTTCTGCTAACTTACATGTACCGTACTTCTTCGCTTCTTTCCTTACAAATACAACTGGTATACCCGTTTGTAAAGATAATGCTGTTGCTACTGGAATTCCTCCCATTTCTAAACCTGCGAGTACTTCTGTATCAGGAGGAATGAGCTCTTTCAACTGTTTAGCAATTTCTAATAACAGTACTGGATTAGATTCAAATAAGTACTTATCAAAGTATTGAGTTGATACTTGTCCTGATCGAAGTTTAAATGTTCCCGTTAAACGTGACGTATTGTAAATTTCCTTTGCTAACTCCCATTTCTCCATTGTATCTCTCCCCTTTATGCACAAATTAACTCATTTTATCACACTTGTAATTATTTGTATATTCCTAAAATACAAATAAAAGGGTCGATTCCTAAGAATCGACCCTTCCTATTAATTCATCACTAACTCAGCTGTGAGCTTTTTTTTTAACTTAGCCAACATGTCCGTTGTCATTTTGTCTAAATCATATTCTGCTTTAAAGCCCCACTCTTTCATTGCCGCTGTTGCATCAATAGAGTTTGGCCAGCTATCAGCAATTGTTTGACGAGCTGGATCTACAGCGTAATCCATTGTAAACGTCGGGATGTGTTTACGAATTGACGCTGCGATTTGCTCTGGCTCAAAGCTCATTGCTGTAATATTAAATGCATTTCTATGCACTAACTTACTTGGATCAGCTTCCATTAATGAAATAATCGCTTGTAAAGCGTCTGGCATGTACATCATATCCATGTATGTTCCTTCTGCAATGTATGAGGTGTATGTGCCTTTTTTAATCGCCTCATAGTAAATTTCAACTGCATAGTCAGTTGTTCCGCCTCCTGGAGGAGCTACGTAAGAAATTAAACCTGGGAAACGTACACCGCGCGTATCAACGCTAAATTTTTGATGATAATAATCACATAGTAATTCCCCTGCTACTTTGTTTACCCCATACATCGTAGTAGGACGTTGAATTGTATCTTGTGGTGTATTATCTTTCGGTGTTGATGGACCGAATGCACCGATAGAACTTGGCGTAAAAAACTTACAGTTTAATTCACGAGCTGCTTCTAATGCATTTACAAGTCCGCCCATATTTAAATTCCATGCAAATAACGGATTTTTTTCTGCTGTTGCTGAAAGTAAAGCTGCTAAATGAATAATTGTATCTACTTCATTGCGCTTTGCGATATCATGTAGTTTTTGTCCATCTGTTACATCTAACGTTTCAAATGGACCAGACGTTACTACTTCACTATCTGTTTCACGAATATCTGTTGCAATAACATTTGATGCGCCGTATACATCACGAAGTTTCATTACTAGTTCAGAACCAATTTGCCCTAAAGAACCGGTTACTAGAATTTTTTTCATTTTCCCCACTCCTCATTTGCAAGCTATTCAAAAGATGTCGTTACTTAAATGATGCCCATTTCTTTCCCTACTTTTTCATACTTACGAATTGCTTCATCTAACATTTCTTTCGTATGAGCTGCTGTTGGCATATTACGAACACGTCCTGTTCCTTTAGCTACAGTTGGGAACACGATAGATTTTGCATATACGCCTTCTTCATTTAGACGTTTACTAAATTCTTGTGTTAATACTTCGTCACCAATAATACAAGGTGTAATTGGCGTTTCACTTTCTCCGATGTTAAAGCCAAGTTCTTTTAACCCTTGTTTTAAATAGCGACCATTTTCCCATAAACGATCGTGCAACTCTGTGCTTTCCATTAAGATTTCAATTGATCTCATGCAAGCTGCAGCATCAGCTGGTGTTAATGCTGTAGAGAATAAGAATGGACGTGAACGAACTTTTAACCAGTCAATTAAGTTTTGTTTCCCTGCTACATATCCACCAATTACCCCAATTGCTTTTGATAATGTACCAATTTGGAAATCAACTTTATCAGACAGACCGAAGTGCTTTACAGTTCCTGCCCCTTTACCAAGTACACCTGAACCGTGTGCATCGTCTACGTATGTCATTAAATCTAATTCTTCCGCAATCTCAACAATTTCTGGTAGTTTTGCAACATCTCCATCCATTGAAAAGACACCGTCTGTAATTACCATTAATTTATTGTAAAGTCCTGATCCTTTCGCTGCGATTGCTTTTTGGCGTAAATCTTCCATATCAGAATGTTTATAAACAATAATTTTTGCTTTTGATAGACGACTACCATCAATAATAGAAGCATGGTTTAACTCGTCTGAAAGAATCGCATCATTTTTATCCATAACAGCTGAAATCGCTGCCATATTACAATTAAATCCTGATTGATAAGCAATCGCTGCTTCTGTATGTTTAAACTTTGCAATTGTTTCTTCTAATTTAATATGCAAATCTAAAGTACCGTTAATTGTACGAACCGCTCCTGCTCCAAC
Source organism: Bacillus sp. CD3-5 (assembly GCF_006349665.1). Lineage (NCBI taxonomy): Bacteria > Bacillati > Bacillota > Bacilli > Caryophanales > Bacillaceae > Bacillus > Bacillus sp. CD3-5. The sequence continues at coordinate 109,120 of NZ_VEPX01000011.1, forward strand.
GCCGTACTTATGAATTGCACCAATTGCAGCTTCTTGCAAACGGCTATCTGTTGCTAATCCAAGATAGTTGTTTGAAGATAAGTTAATATATTCTTTTCCGCCAATTGTAATGATCGGTCCATTTGAACTTTCGAGCGGATCAATTACGTTATAAAGCCCCTTTGATTTTAAATCCTCTAAATTTTCTTCTAAAAATTTCGCAAGTGTTTTACTAGACATCGTGAAGCCTCCCATCGTTCATGTAAGCGAATTATTGTCTTAATAGTTCTAATAATCCCTCTACTAGCTTAACACGTTTTCAGAATTTATTATAGAAAAATAGTTTAAAGTAACCGCTTACAATTCTAGATTATATACGATTCATTATAAGAAATCTATCATTTACTTTTCATATTTGGTAGAATAAAAAAATATGTAAGGGGGCTTCAATCATGGCATTTACTGAATCTGATGTGTATAATAACGAAGCATTTTTTGAACAATATATGAAACGAAGATACCGAGAAAATAGCCCAAATGAATCACTTGAAAAGCCAACCTTTTTTCAACTCATTGGTGATGTGAAAGGAAAGCGAATTCTCGATTTAGGCTGCGGTGACGCAAAATTTGGCAAGGAATTATTAGAAAAAGACTGCCACTCTTACACTGGTATTGAAGGCTCCGAACTTATGTATAAAAAAGCTAAAAAACAACTAGAAGATAAAAATGGGATCGTCCATTTTTTAAACCTCAAAGACTACACATACCCTCCTGCTACTTTTGATTTAGTAACATCTAGACTCGCCTTACATTATATTGAACATCTTCCTATCATTTTTCAAAATGTGTACGAAACTTTAAAAACAAATGGAACCTTTACTTTTAGCGTTCAACATCCTATTATTACCTCTTCATTTGAAAGCTTACAAACGAGCGAGAAAAGAACGAACTGGCTCGTCGATGATTATTTTAAACTGGGTAAACGCGTTGAACCTTGGATTAATCAAGAAGTTATTAAATATCATCGTACAATGGAAGAATATTTCTCATTATTACAACAAACTGGATTTACGATTACAAACATAAAAGAAGCTACACCAAACCAAACTTATTTTCAAAATACGGAAGAATATGAACGACGTTTACGTATTCCCCTCTTCCTCTTATTCTCTTGCCGAAAATAAAAAGACGATGAACCTCTCATCGTCTTTTTCATTATCTCATTGCATGAGCAACTTCTTTACGTACACGTCTTCCTTTTCCATGCGGGATACAAAGTGGCGTCCCAAATAACGGATCCGTACTAATTTGACATTCCATTCGGAATACATCACGTACTAGTTTCTCATCCACTACTTCTTCTGGCTTACCTTGTGCATATATTTGTTTATCTTGAATGGCTACAATATTATCTGCATAACGGCATGCTAAATTTAAATCGTGTAGTACCATAACAATTGTTCTTTGTTCTGTTTCATTTAATTCGAATAATAAATCTAGCACTTCAATTTGGTGAGTCATATCTAAATAGGTAGTAGGCTCATCCAGTAAAATAATATCTGTATCTTGTGCAAGCGTCATTGCAATCCAAGCACGTTGACGTTGTCCACCTGAAAGAGCATGCACATCACGCTCAGCAAATTCTGTCATACCTGTTGCAGCAAGTGCTTTTTGTACCATTTCCTCATCTTTTTCTGACCATTGTTTCAACCAAGTTTGATATGGATAACGTCCTTGCTTTACAAGTTGCAATACTGTAAGCCCTTCTGGCGCTTGCGGTCCTTGCGGTAAAATTGCCATTTGGCGAGCAATTTGCTTCGTTTGCATACTTTGAATGGCTTGATTATCTAACAAAATGTCACCAGTTGTTGGTTTTAATAATCTAGCTAGCGAACGTAATAAAGTTGATTTCCCGCAGCCGTTAGAACCGATAAAGATTGTAATTTCGCCTTTTGGAATTTCTAAATTCAACTCATCAATAATAATTGTTTCACCATAAGACAACGTCAAACGTTTCGTCTCCAATGCTTTTTGCATATTCATCTCCCTTTATGAATTCCGACTTTTATAAAGTAAATAAATAAAATAAGGTGCACCAATTGCTGATGTAAATACCCCTGCTGGAATTTCAAGTGGCGTGAAAACTGTACGCCCAATTAAATCTGCAGCAAGTACTAAAATTGCACCAACGATCGCCGCAACTGGGAGTAATGCACCGTATAAAGAACCAACTAGTCTTCGTGAAATATGAGGTGCCATTAAACCGACAAATCCAATTCCTCCGGCAAAGGCAACTGCTCCACCAATTAAAGCTGTACTAAGTAATAACATGAATACGCGTGATTTCGTTAAAGGAACACCAAGTCCTACCGCAATATCATCCCCTAGCTCTTGCGCATTTAAATGTCTAGCAGCTATAAATGATATTACCGTTAAAATGAGAACCCACGGCGCAAGTACCATAACGTTTTGCCATGAAGAACCGTAAACAGTACCTGTAATCCATACATTCGCTTGGCTCGCTTGATAAATTGGCGCAAGCAACATAAACAAAGTCGTTGCTGCTTTCGTTAATGCCCAAAAACCAACACCAATTAAAACAAGACTAATCGGTGATAACCCATCATTTCTCCATGCAAATAAATATACAAAAAGCGCTACAATCGTTGCCCCAGCAAAGGCTGCTAACGGCATATAATGAATGCTTACAGTTAGCGCGTTATTTTTATCGCTAAATAGAGCTAAAAATAATACAACTGCAACACTTGCACCACCTGTAATCCCGATGATATCAGGTGAAGCCAGTGGATTTCGAACGAGGCCTTGTAAAATACATCCTGCTACAGCAAGTGCGATTCCTACAAGGATAGCAATTAAAATACGAGGCATACGAAACTTATTTACAACCATATTGGACATCGCATCGCCATTTCCAGTAATCGCTTGCCATACATCATAAGGAGCAATTTTCATGTCTCCCATACCTGCACTCGCAAAAAACACTCCTATTAAAACAACTAGTAAACTGAATAAGACGAGACAAGCTCGTTTGTACATTAAAAACGAGAGCCCGCCTTTTCCTATACGAAACGGAATATACTTCTTCATTTGCTAAGCCCTCTCTTACGTGCAATATAAATAAAGAATGGGGCCCCAATAAATGCTGTCATAACCCCTACTGGTACTTCTTGTGGCATAATGACATATCTTGCTGCTATATCAGCTAAAATCAATAGTATTGCACCTAACAAACCACTATACGGTACTCTCCATCTGTGATCGACCCCAACAAGAAATCTGGCAAAATGTGGAGTAACAATACCAATAAACCCAATCGGACCAGCGACCGCAACTGAACCACCGGATAACAGGACAATAATAAGTAGTACGAATGATTTCATTAAAATCGTTCTTTGACCAAGTCCTTTTGCAACGTCTTCCCCCATCATCAATGTATTTACTTTCCCTGCCATCATAATAGATGCAATCCAGCCTATTAATAAATACGGGAATACTGATTGTAAAATTTCTAACTTTCTTCCTTGCACAGATCCGGCAAGCCAAAATAATACTTCTTCAAGCGCCTTTTCATTTAAAACAAGTAATCCTTGTGTTAATGATGAAAATAACGCACTAATTGCCACTCCTGCTAACGTTAATTTAAGAGGCGTTGTCCCCTCTTTTCCTAAAGAGCTAGAAGCAAATACAAGTACAGCTGCAATTGCTGCACCTAAGAAGGCAATCCACGTGAAAGCTGATAATGATGTCACGGAAAAAATAACAATTGCTACAACTATGAAGAAAGCAGCACCTGAATTTAATCCAATAAAATCTGGAGAAGCAAGTGGATTTTTCGTTAAAGTTTGCATAAGACAACCTGCAATGGCTAAACTAGCACCAACACTCGCTGCAATTAATGCCCTTGGTAGACGCACATTTTGAATAATAATATGTTCATTGGACCCATTAAAATGGAAAAAAGCATCTAACGCTAATTTCCAACTCGTATTTGTATATCCGAAAATAATACTTCCCCAAATACAAGTAATGACTGCAATGATCCCAACAAATAATCCAATCCATTTTGCTCGATTTGTTTTTAATAACATGCAGCGTTTCCCCTTCAATGTATAATGATACGTTGTAAGTGTATTTCAACTTAATTCGCATTGTCAACGGAAATGAGAATTATTTTCAACCATATGTATTGACAATCAGAAGATAAAGGCTTAATATCATGCTTGCTATTGAAAAAACTTCTCAATATGTAGGGGGTACATAATGAAATTCATGCGAAAGAAATCGTTTACAGTATTTGTATTTTTATTAGCATTTTCACTACTTTTAAGTGCTTGTGGAAAATCAAATACGAAAGAAGAAACAAAAGAAGATACGAAAAAAGAAATGATTCCTGTGGAACATGCAATGGGTAAAACAGAAGTTCCTGCTAATCCAAAACGTGTAGTCATTTTAACAAATGAAGGTACTGAAGCTTTACTTGAATTAGGTATTAAACCAGTTGGGGCTGTAAAATCTTGGACTGGTGATCCGTGGTATCCACATATTAAAGATAAAATGAAAGATGTAAAAGTTGTTGGTGATGAAGGACAAGTGAACGTAGAAACTATCGCTTCTTTAAAACCAGACTTAATTATCGGTAACAAAATGCGTCACGAAAAAGTGTACGAGCAACTAAAAGCAATTGCACCTACTGTGTTTTCTGAAACATTACGCGGTGAATGGAAAGATAACTTCAAGTTTTATGCGAAAGCATTAAATAAAGAAAAAGAAGGCCAAAAGGTTTTAGCTGATTACGATAAACGTATGAAAGATTTAAAAGCCAAACTAGGTGATAAAGTAAATCAAGAAATTTCTATGGTTCGCTTCATGCCTGGTGATGTTCGTATTTATCATGGTGATACATTCTCTGGTGTTATTTTAAAAGAACTTGGATTTAAACGTCCTGGCGATCAAAATAAAGATGACTTCGCAGAGCGTAACGTATCTAAAGAACGTATTTCTGCAATGGATGGCGATGTATTGTTCTACTTCACATTCGATAAAGGAAATGAGAAAAAAGGCTCTGAATTAGAAAAAGAATATATCAATGATCCACTATTTAAAAATTTAAATGCAGTGAAAAATAATAAAGCATACAAAGTTGACGATGTGATTTGGAATACTGCTGGCGGTGTAATGGCTGCTAACCTACTATTAGATGATATCGAAAAACGCTTTGTTAAATAGTATTTCCCTAACCAGCTCCCCTTCTATGGAGCTGGTTATTTTTCAATTCACTTAAATGTCACATTATTTCATTTTGTATTTTTATTCCCAATATGTTATATTATAAAAGTAAATAGAATATATTTTCTCTATATCAGAATAAATGTTTTAATCTAAATTTTCTGATTAATCACTATTTTATTTTCTTTTAGAATTCAATTATTACATTTGAAAACGCTTATCATCTTGTTTTCAGGGCAAAATACAGTAACGGTCGAAGTAAAATAGAACTTTTTTAGAAATTTTCTTTCTATTTCCATATAATTCTATTGACTTCTAAATATTTTGTAAATTAAAATGATTACATAAATATCCGTTATACAGGATTAGGGGGAAACAAAAATGGATGCAGCTTTAAAATTAGACAAAGCTGGAGAGCAACAATCACCAAAAAAACATCCACCAGGGTTATACTTGTTGTTCTTTACAGAAGCATGGGAAAGATTTAGTTATTACGGAATGCGTGGCTTATTAGTTCTTTATTTAACAACGAGCTTAGTAAGCGGCGGTTTAGGATTTGATAAAGCAGTTGCAGTTCAAATTTACGGTATTTTCACAATGTTAGTATACTTCACACCGATTATCGGTGGTTGGTTAACTGACCATTTCATTACGAAGCGCCATGCCATTACTATTGGTGGTATTATCATGGCAATTGGTAACTTTGTACTATTCTCAATGAACACAAAAACTGGACTATTTTTAGGATTAGGATTATTAGTTATTGGTAACGGATTCTTCAAACCAAATATTTCGACTTTATTAGGTCAATTATATAGCGAAAACGATTCTCGTCGTGATAGTGCCTTTACTATCTTCTACATGGGAATTAACTTAGGTGCTCTTATCGCTCCTTTCATTTGCGGTTACTTCGCAGATTATAGATACGGTTTCTTAACAGCTTGTATCGGTATGATTATTGGACAACTTGCCTTTAATTTCTTAGCACCTCGTTACTTAGGGTCTATCGGAACAACTGTTGTAGGGAAAAAATCTAAAGAAAAAAACGCAAAAGCAATCGAGAAAAAACCTTTAACAACACAAGAGAAAAAACGTACTGCTGCAATTTTAATTTTAACTTGTTTCGTAGTATTCTTCTGGGCAGGATTTGAGCAAGCTGGTAGTTCTTTAACACTTTACACAGATAAATTTGTGGATCGTACAATTGGTGGATTTACAATTCCAACACCTTGGTTCCAATCTGTAAACCCACTATTCATTATCTTACTAGCATTACCTGTTTCTGCATTATGGATTAAACTTTCGAAAACAAAAAATGGTGATTTAAAAATCCCAACAAAAATGGCATTTGGTATGATTTTACTAGGGATTGGATATTTAGTTCTAACTTTAGCTGTATTAAAAACTGGTAGCGACGAAGGTAACATTACAATGAAAGCAAACTTACTATTCATTGTATTCACTTACATGTTCCATACAATTGGTGAATTATTCTTATCACCAATCGGATTATCTATGGTAAGTGCAATCGCTCCTGTTAAATTAGCATCATTATTAATGGGTGTATGGTTAGCTGGTACTGGCTTTGCAAACTTACTAGCAGGACAATTAGCTGCTTTCACTCAATCTTTAGGATATTTAGAAGTATTCGCAAGTATCGGTATTATCGTAATCGTACTCGGATTAGTACTTCTTATGTTCTCTAAGAAAATTGCACATATGATGGAATAAGAAATAAAAAGACGCTTCTAAACATTTAGAAGCGTCTTTTCTATTACTTCTCCTCTAAAGCCGTCACGTTCACGTGGACGCTTTCTCCAGGATTAGATACATCATACACTTGAGCAACCCCACTCTGCTCGTCACAGCTCTCAATCCATACTGGTACACCTTCATATGTAACGTCGATTCTACTTGAAGAAGATAAAATTTGTTTCACACGTTTTACATCCATTCTACTATCCCTCCTTTTACTTATTACACTCCTTTCTATCTTTTCTTTTCCTTTTAGAATATATTCCATATAGCAACATTTTAATGGTTAGCCTTTTTTCCTTACGTATTAACATTCTTTCTCATATCACCTTCTAACAAATAAAAAAAGACGTAGGTCCCACACGTCTTTTTCCATAATATTCAAATTTTAAGAAAATAATGTTTTTACTACTTCACTTACTTTATCATTATGAATTTGATAATACACTTCTAGTCCTCGTCGTTCAAAGCGTACTACTTTATTTTGTTTTAATTTCGTTAAATGTTGCGAAACTGTTGATTGCGGAATTTCTAACACTTCCTGTAATTGTGTTACATTACATGTTCCACGTTGCATTAGTTCCATTACTAGGCGTAGACGCAACGGATGCGCTAACGCTCTTAACATTTGTACATCTTCTTCTGAAATACGACATTCGAATTGATTTTGGCTCATAAAGTTCCCCTCATTTTCGTTTTATTTTCTTTTTATTTATTTATATATCTGTTCTTATATTTCCTGTTACGACATAACTTTATCAACCTATAAAGCTGAAAATTTTTTCCACCTTAACCAGCAAAGGACTCAGGAAAAATTCCTTGCTGATTTTGAATATTATACTATACGATATAACGAAAAAGCAAAACAACGGGCTGCAAATACTTTGCTTGCAAACGTTGTTTTATCAGGCTTTTTGTTATATTTTTACCTCATTGCAATGTGCAGTAATGATATTGTAAAATACCGTCTATAATTGATAACCTATCGTAACGTATTTGGGTTATATTTAACCTCTTTGTTACGCTAAAAGGAATTTTCAGTAAAAAAAGCTGCCGTAACATTAAATATTAACTTATTACTTTTTAATTCATATTCACTAGCTTGAACTATGATGGAATACTTCCTATTAAATACATTTCCTGTCCCACTCCTAATTTGATCAAATAGGGCAAGCGCTACATTCTGCAACTCTATATTTAATACAAAGACGGTCTCTATTATAGAGCTGTAGGATCAATAATGTATAAACAACTCTAAGAAAAGAATATGCAAATCATTTATCTCACCCACTCAAATAGATTTGAGTGGGCTTTTTGTCTACTTTATGAACAAAGCATTTCTTTTAACACTATTATGGAATAATTATACTTTTTTACGTTGACAATAGTGTTGAAGGAGAATATACTAAGCATGTAAGTTGATTGTGAATAGTTTCACAAATAATGTGAATTTCTTCACATAAAATAGATAGGAGTTGTCATTATTATGAGTACTTGGACACAAATTTATGACCCATTAAACAATATTTGGTTATCTGCTCTAATCGCAGCACTTCCAATTTTTTGCTTCATCATTTGTTTAATGGGACTGAAAATGAAAAGTTATATCGCTGGGCTTTACAGTGTGATTGTCGCTATTATTCTTGCTATATTCGTTTATAAAATGCCAGCAACAGTAGCAGTAGCATCTGCCGGATTCGGTATTTTATCCGGATTTTACCCAATTTGTACTATCGTTATCGCAGCAATTTTCCTTTACAAATTAACTGTTAAAACAGAGCAATTCAACATCATTCGTGATAGTATTTCAAGTATTACAAATGATCAACGTTTACAAGTATTATTAATCGCTTATTCTTTCGGTGCTTTCTTAGAAGGCGCAGCTGGTCTAGGTGTTCCAGTTGCTATTACAGCTGCACTACTTGTAGGTATGGGCTTTAACCCATTAAAAGCAGCAGGTATTTGTTTAGTAGCAAACATCGCTGGTGGTGCTATGGGTGCTATGGGTATCCCAGTTACAGTACCAGCACAATTAACTGAATTAGATGCATTAACTATCGGTCGTCAAACTGTTCTTATTCTACCATTCATTAGTATTGTATTACCTTTCTTACTTGTTTCAATGGTCGATGGAATGAAAGGTATTAAAGAAACTTGGCAAGGTATTCTTGTAAGTGGTATTTCTTTCGCAATTACTCAGTTCGTTGTAACTTACTTCTTAGGTGCAGAACTTACTAATATTTTCGCAGCCGTTGTAAGTATGATCTCTCTTGCATTATTCTTACGTGTTTGGCAGCCAAAATCTTCTGCTAAAGAAGAAAAACAAGAAGAAAAAGTATCACATACATTCAATCAAATTTTATATGCTTGGTCTCCATTCGTATTCTTAACTGCATTCGTAACAATCTTTAATTTAAAACCAATTAAAGCCTTATTTGCTCCGGATGGCGCACTAGCAAACTTAGTATTTAACATTCAATTCCCTGGTCTTCATAACGCTGTTATGAAAACTACACCAATTACAAAAGCTGATACACCTTTCGCAGCTGTTTTCAAATTTGATGTATTCTCATCTACAACTACTGCAATCGTATTAGCGATTATCGTTTCACTTATCGTGTACCGCGTAAAAGGTAAAATGGTTAAAGAATTAACGGTTGAAACAATAAAAGAACTAAAAGCTCCAGTGTATACAATCTGTAGTGTTATCGCTTTAGCTTACGTGGAAAACTACTCTGGTATGTCATCTACACTTGGACTTGCATTCTCTTCTACTGGTAATGCATTCCCAGTTCTTTCTCCAATCTTAGGATGGATTGGCGTATTCATTACAGGTTCAGTAGTATCAAGTGGTTCATTATTCGCACCGCTTCAAGCAGTAACTGCAGATCAATTAAACATCGTTCCTTCTACTCTTGTTGCATTAAACGTAGTAGGTGGTACAATGGCAAAAATGGTTTCACCACAATCTGTAGCAGTTGCTTGTGCAGCAGTTGGACTAGTTGGTAAAGAATCTGCCCTATTTAAAACAGCAATGAAATACAGTCTAATCTTCTTAGCTATCATTAGCTTACTTCAATTAAACGCTGTATTTAATATCTTTTAAAAAAAAAACCGATCCAAATGGATCGGTTTTTTTTACATTACATCTTCTTATTCTTTAGTAAAGAAGCTCCAGCAATTTCAGGATGCGTCATTTCGAATGGATCTAAAATAATATCCAATTCTTCTTCTGTTAGCACACCATGTTCTAAACATAACTCCCTAACAGATTTTCCTGTTTCAATTGCTTCACGTGCAATGCGAGATGCTGCTTCATAACCAATATGAGGGTTAACTGCCGTAATAATTCCAACACTTTTCTCAACATATTGCTTCAGCAATTCTTCATTTGCTGTAATTCCTTTAATACAATATTCACGGAATACACGGAATCCGTTATTCATAATGCTAATAGATTGAATTAAATTAAATACGAGCACCGGCTCCATTACGTTGAGCTCCAGTTGTCCTGCTTCTGACGCTAAGCAAATTGTATGATCATTACCAATTACTTGGAAAGCGACTTGATTAATTACTTCTGCCATAACAGGATTTACTTTACCCGGCATAATAGATGAACCTGGTTGACGAGCTGGTAATTGAATTTCCGCCAATCCAACACGTGGACCAGATGCCATAATACGAAGGTCGTTCGCAATTTTAGACATATTCATCATACATACTTTTAACGCTGCAGATACTTCTGTGTATGCATCTGTATTTTGCGTTGCATCAACTAAATGCTCTGCACCAACAAGTGGGAATCCGCTAAATGTTCGTAAGTGTTTAACCACTTGTTCAATGTAGGTAGGGTTTGCATTTAATCCCGTACCAACAGCTGTCGCCCCCATATTCACTTCATATAAATGTTGGCGAGATTGTTTAATTCTTTTTATATCACGCGCAAGCACTCTGCTATACGCTTCAAATTCTTGTCCAAGACGAATCGGAACAGCATCTTGTAAATGCGTACGTCCCATTTTAATGACATGATCGAACTCGTTTGCTTTTGCACGGAAAGCAGCATGAAGTTCTTCCATTGTAATAAGAAGTTCTTCTAACATCATAAGAGTTGCAATATGAATTCCCGTTGGGAACGCATCATTCGTTGACTGAGCCATGTTTACATGCGTATTTGGGCTAATTTTTGCATACTCGCCTTTTTCATATCCCATACGTTCTAACGCTCGATTAGCAATTACTTCATTCGTATTCATATTAATAGAAGTTCCAGCACCGCCCTGAATTGGATCTACGATAAATTGATCATGAAATTTCCCATCAACAATTTCTTGCGCTGCCTCTGCAATTTCGTGCCCAATGTCTTTCGCTAAGTAACCAGTATCGATATTTGCAAGTGCCGCCGCTTTTTTCACAATTGCCATTGCCGTAATGAGTGACGGATGGATGCGATATCCTGTAATCGGGAAGTTTTCTACCGCACGTAATGTTTGTACACCATAATAAGCTCTACTTGGTACTTCCTTTTCACCTAAAAAATCTTTTTCTATACGTATATCCTTCGTTGCTATCATTTTCATCACCTATACTTTTCATTCTAAATCCCTATTTAAAAAATTCGCCCTCTAAAAATACGAGTATCATTCAGAAGAATTTTTCAGTGTCCACCTTCACTATATAGTACCTTTTTTGAAAGCGCAAACATTTAATTTTCTATATATACCTTTTATAGAAAATCATTCTTCTCCCTTCTTTATTTCCACTCGTTTAATTTGATGCATATCTTTTTCCAGAACTTTAAAAGAAAAGCCGTGTTTTTCAATAATATCTCCTTCAGCAACGATTTGCTTTTGTACCATAATCCATCCACCAATTGTATCTACATCATGAGCGTTTAAGTGTATGCCAAATAAATCATTTACTTCACTAATAAGCACTTTCCCCTCTACGATTTTACACCCTTCACTTATATGCTCTATAGGCGGGTGTTCATCTTCATCGTATTCATCTCGAATTTCCCCAACAATTTCTTCTAAAATATCTTCTAATGTAACAATCCCAGCTGTACCACCATATTCATCATACAACACAGCTAATGGAATGTGTTTTCTTTGCATTTGTAATAGTAAATCATGAATTGGAATATTTTCTAGCACTTCAATGACCGGCCTTGTATATGGCATAATTGAGCACTCCTCGTCCCGATTACCATCCATATAACGAATAAATAAATCCTTTACATTAACCATTCCAATGATTTCATCTTTATCTTCACCAAATACAGGATACCTCGTATATTTTTCTTGTGCGATTATTTTAATATGTGTTTCAAATGGTTCGTCCTCATATAAACCTACAACTTCCGTACGAGGCACCATAATTTCCTTTGCCACTCTATTATCAAATTCAAAAATATTATTTACATATTTAAATTCCCTTTGATTAATCTCTCCGCTCTCATAACTCTCAGATAAGATTAATCGTAATTCTTCTTCCGAATGAGCAACTTCATGTTCAGAAGCCGGATGTAATCCGAATAACCCTGTTACAAGCCTTGCTGAACCATTTAAAGCCCAAATAAACGGATACATTACTCGGTAAAAATAAATAAGTGGTTTCGATAATAATAAGCTAACTTGCTCTGCTCTTTGTATGGCGAACGTCTTAGGAGCAAGTTCACCAATAACAACATGTAAAAACGTAATAACTGCAAAAGCAATAATAAATGAAACGGTACTTGCAATTGCAGAAGATAGGTGTAGTTTTAAAAACAACGGCTCTAGTAAATGTTTTATAGTCGGCTCGCCTAACCACCCAAGCCCTAAAGCGGTAATGGTAATACCTAACTGACATGCTGATAAATATTCATCTAAATTTGAAGTTACTTTTTTTGCTGCCAATGCTCCTCGTCGTTTCTCACTAACGAGTTGGTCAATACGACTGCTACGCACCTTAATAATTGCAAACTCAACAGCTACAAAAAAACCTGTTAATGCAATAAGAATGACTACCATCAGTAATTTTAAAATATCCACATATATCCTTTAGCTTTCTTAGCTAAAGTGACACCTCCTTTAAAAAAGAAGTTTCACTTTAGTTTCTTCATTTACTCAAAAGCAACCCTATATAAAATTCACCAATTTCAAACCTCATACAATTCTAAAGGTAAACCATCCGGATCTTGGAAAAAAACAAATTTTTTTCCGGTTATTTCATCAATACGTATCGACTCAGTTTCAACACCACATTCGTTTAAATGTTTTACAGCCTCTTCTATATTTGTAACAGCAAATGCTAAATGTCTAAGTCCAGACGCTTCTGGAAAACTCGGGCGCTCAGGCGGACTTGGGAATGAAAATAATTCAATTTGATACTCTCCCCCTACACATAAATCTAACTTATAAGAATCTCGTTCCTTTCTATATACCTCATTTACCTCTTCAAAACCTAATATCCTAGTATAAAAATCTTTTGACACATCATAATTTGAACAAATAATTGCAACGTGGTGTACTCTACATATATTCATACTCTCTCTATTCCTTTCTTTACCAAAGATGCATATTCTCCCTTGAAATGAAAAACATATATAGCAGAATATCTCTATTAGGGGGCTTACTATGAAATTTATTACTTTTTTCGTAGGACTTATCGTTGTTTTCTTCCTTGCTTATATTGCTAGTAACAATAAAAAACATATTAAATTGAAACCTATTTTCATCATGCTTATTATACAGTTAATTTTAACCTATTTATTATTAAATACAGAATTTGGCCTCATACTTATTCGGGTCATTTCTAGTCTGTTTACAAAGCTACTCGAGTATGCTGCTGATGGTATAAACTTCGTATTTGGCGGCCTTGCCAATAAAGGTGAAATGCCATTTTTCCTTACTGTCTTATTACCAATTGTCTTCATTTCCGTCTTAATTGGTATATTGCAACATTTCAAAATACTACCATTTCTCATTCGTTGGATTGGTTACTTCCTTAGCAAAATAAATGGTCTTGGGAAATTAGAGTCTTACAATGCTATCGCATCTGCCATTGTCGGCCAATCAGAAGTTTTTATTACGGTCAAAAAACAATTAGCTCAAATTCCAAAACACCGTCTTTATACACTTTGTGCATCTGCCATGTCAACTGTATCTATGTCTATCGTAGGTGCCTATATGACAATGATCGAACCTAAATATGTAGTAACCGCACTCGTTCTCAATTTATTTAGCGGCTTTATTATCGTACTTATCATTAACCCTTACGACGTGAGGGATGACGAAGATATTTTAGAAATAAAAGGCGAAAAGCAAAGCTTTTTTGAAATGCTTGGAGAGTACATTCTAGATGGCTTTCGAGTAGCTATCGTTGTCGGTGCTATGCTTATCGGATTCGTCGCATTAATTAGCTGCATTAATGATCTATTCCTCATTATATTCGGCATTACTTTCCAGCAATTAATCGGCTACGTCTTTGCACCAATTGCGTTTCTTATCGGTGTACCAAGTTCTGAAATTGTCACAGCTGGTAGCATTATGGCAACGAAGCTTGTAACGAATGAATTTGTAGCCATGATGGATCTTAGTAAAATTTCTAATAGCCTTTCTCCTCGTACAGTTGGTATTATTTCTGTCTTCCTCGTCTCTTTTGCCAACTTTTCTTCTATCGGCATTATTTCAGGTGCGGTAAAAGGATTAAACGAAGAACAAGGAAACGTCGTTGCCAGATTTGGCCTTAAATTACTATACGGAGCAACTCTCGTTAGCATTTTATCTGCAATTATCGTAAGCATTATGTTGTAATTAGGTAAAATTTTATCATTTTCTTCTCCCTATCTTTTGTATACAATAACGAATAGATGTCTTTATAAATAATCAAGACATCTATTTTTTATACATGTACAATCGCTTTTATTTAGCGTACAATATTTTTTATGTGTTTAAATGCGCTTCTAGATGTATATACTTTGATAGTTTTAAAGGAGAAAAAATGATGAAATCCGATATGAATAAAGATACTCGAGCCAAAAAAGGACGCTCAAAGAAAAAACGCCTACTTTGGTTCCTGCTTATTCCATTACTGGTTGTAGCACTTGGAGTCGGAGGCTATTCCTTCCATATATACAGTAAAGCAAAGTCTGTGTTAAGTAATGCCTATTCTGAACTGGGCCGTGGGGATAAATCCAGCAAACGTGAAAAAGCCGTTAAACCTATGACTGATAACATTTCTGTACTCATTATGGGAGTTGATGAAAGTGAAATCAGGGACAAAAATTACGGAAAAGCAACTCGTACAGATGCACTATTACTTGCCACAATTAATAAAAACGATAAATCTGTTAAGCTTGTCAGTATTCCACGTGATTCACGTGTATACATTAAATCACGTGATAAATACGATAAAATTACACATGCGCACGTATTCGGTGGTGTAGATAGCACGATTGATACGGTAGAGAACTTTTTAGATGTTCCAGTTGACTACTATGTAAAATTCAACTTTAAATCCTTTATCAAAATTGTCGATTCCCTTGGTGGAATTACTGTAGATGTTCCAGTGGAGTTCACAGAACAAAATAGTAAAGATGAAGCAGATGCTGTTCACCTTAAAAAGGGACGTCAACATTTAAATGGAGAGGAAGCACTGGCACTAGCAAGAACTCGTCATATCGATAGTGATTATATGCGCGGTCAACGACAACAACTTGTTTTAGAAGCTATCGCTCAAAAAGCACTATCACTTAATTCCATTAATAAGATCGGTGGTCTATTAGACGCTGTCGATAAAGACTTAAAAACAAATTTAACTTTTGATGATATGATGACAATTGCAAAAAATTCAATGGGTTCAAACCTAAAAATGGACAAATTGCAAGTAGAAGGTACTGATAAATATATAGGTGGTATTTATTATTACGTTCCAAATGAAAAAAGCGTCAATAATATATCGACAACACTACAAGAACATCTCGGTGTTACGAATAAAAATGAACATAAAAAATTATAATAAAAAGGCTGCTAGAATTTTCTAGACAGCCTTTTTATTATAATTTTCAACATATTTTTCATGCATATTGTGACAAAAAGAGACAATTATTACAACAGTGTAACATTTTTTATAAAAACATTACACACATAGTGAAAATAATAGTATACTAGTACGTACATAATGTTATTTTCATCATTTTTATACAAAAAATGTAATACATATATTTATACAAAAATTTCTGGGGGGAAATAAATGAAGCTAAGTAAAATACTGATCGGTTCTGCAATTGCTGGAGGCATATTACTTTGTGTAGGCGGTGTTAGTGGATATCAATATGTATCCAAACTAAATAATCAATTAGATACTACTGCATTACCAAATACTACATTTGAAGGTATTTCTCTCGACGGAAAAAATAAAAAAGATATTCAAGCCATTATTAATCAAAAAATAACTGAACTAGATCAAAAATCACTTACGTACATATTCCAAAATGATAAACAAACTTACACATGGAAAGATTTAGGGATAAATTATAAAGAAAAAGATATTATCGACAAAATCTTTAAAGAACAAGAAGGCAACGCAATAAATCGTTACAAAATGCGGAAGCAGGCTGAAAACGGTGAATTAAAACGTAACTATAAATTAACACCTCAATTAAATACAACTGCTTATAAAAGCTTTATGAAGGATAAATATAATGAAACGTTAAAAAATCCCGTTAATGCTGAATTAAGTATTGAAGGCACTACAGTAAATATTAGCCAGAGCCAAAATGGAGAAAAAATCGATAAAGAAAAGTTAACTGATTTAACGCGGCAAGCCATTACTTCTGGCACATCTGACGTTACATTACCCGTTACACTATTAAAGCCTGAACGTTCTACAGAAGATATACAGAAAATGGGGATTAAAGAAGTAATTGCTGAATATTCAACTCCAATGGCTGGCCGTAATGGGAATCAATCCTTTAACGTAAATAAGTCAGCTAATACTTTAAGTGGAGTGATTGTCGCACCTGATGAAACGTTTAGTTTTAATGGCCGCGTTGGCGTAACGGATGCTGCTCATGGTTATAAATCCGCAGCTGTATATTCACAAGGGAAAGTTATACAAAGTGCAGGCGGAGGCGTTTGCCAAGTGAGTAGTACTTTATATAGCGCAGCTTTAAGAGCAGATTTAGGAATTGTTTCTCGAAGCAATCATTCTATGCCCGTAAATTATTTACCACTTGGGCAAGATGCAGCAGTAGCAGATTATGGTCCAGATTTAAAATTTAAAAACAATACAGGCAATCATATTTATATTCAAGCATTTTCAAATGGAGGTAGTATTACTACACGTATTTTCGGCACAAATACTGGTAAAAATGTTGAAGTTTCTTCTCAAGTAATTAGTAGGACTAATGATAAAATAACAGCAGTTACGTATAAAAAAGTAACACAAAACGGTGAAGTAATATCTAATGGCCAAATTTCAAGAAGCGTATATAAAAGTGCTCCAAAACAATAAGACCCCATTAAAAGAACACATTTCAAAAACAAAAAAGGCGTGAGTAAATCACGCCTTTTTCTTTTGCAATAATACTAAAAAGGTTGTAAGATGATCTTTCGTTTCTTCTAAAGACCACATACGATTTCCTTGCCTAGCAGCTAATACGCACGCCTCTTCCCAAGCATCCTTTTTCTTCATATATAATAATTCATCACGTAATTTCAAAACAATTTCTTCGTCTTCTTGCTCTATAAACTCTTCCATCACGCCTACTATTTCATCTTCATGGATACTTAACGTACAATACGATTTGAAAAAATATTGTAATGTCGTATACATATTTACTCCCCCTTCTTATTTATCAGATGGATAAGAAGTAATGATCTTATATCCTAAATCTCCTGACTTATCTCTCGCTAAAACAGTAACAGTTTTTACTAACTTGTCTTTTACATTCATATTTTTCTTTATTACCGTTTTTCCAACCGGGAATGAATGTGTTGTATTTAATACGAGACGAGCCTCTTTAGAATTTTTTAACCAATCTTGAATTTCCTTATCATGCTGCTTCAAACTATCTTTTACAGCTTTCGTCGCTGTTTCCTTGTCATAGTATGTACTTGCTGCTGATACTTTATCTGTCTTCAAGCGATTCTTCAAATCCTCTTCTGATTTACCGACATGTCTTTCAATCGTGTGACCATTTTTAGGTGGCCCTTCCATTTCGTCTAAAATATTATCACTAATTTTTTCTACTGATGTCGATTGATTCCCTGTTTGTTTCTCTGTTTTTTGTTCTTTTCCTGCACATCCACTTAAGATCAGTATTAATGCCAATAAACTACTCAAGAAAAGACTACTTATTCGTTTCATCATATCACCTCTTTCATGATTATTATCGTAACTTCACTAAAAGTCAATTTCACACCGAAAAAACATATACATTTTTCAAATTCCTCATCTACTTTTCATAAAACCGCTATTTTTGACCTTTTATAAATATACCCCTATATTTTCATAATTATTTCCCGAGTTTAAACACCTATAAAAACACCAAATAAATCCTTTAAATAAAGGGTTTATTTGGTGTTTTTTAAGTCACTGAAATATACCCCTTATCACATATACCCAATACCTATATAAGGTATATTAATGGTGTTTTATCAACGTTTTCTACATTATGTAAATTTGCACTTGCCTATACAATGGAAATATGGTGTAATGCAAAAAAAGATAAAGGATTTTAAACAATGGCTGAAACAATTCAAAACTTCTTAACAGACTATTATTCAATCGCAATTCCACTTAGTATCTTAATCAACATAGTCATTAGCCTTTTAGGTGTTATCCCTAGTATTTTTTTGACCGCTATTAACATACAGCTCTTTGGTGTAACAAATGGAACCCTTATTTCGATCGCAGGTGAGGCATTAGGGGCTATTATTTCGTTTTATATTTATCGTATAGGCCTTCAGAAATTCACTCACAGCAAAGTAAATAAGTACCCAAAGGTAGAACGCCTACTTTATGTAGAAGGTAGAGAGGCCTTTCTACTCGTTCTATCGTTTCGATTCATACCTTTCATCCCATCAAGTATCGTGACTTTATTTGCCGCTCTAGGCAAAATGTCATTACTATCCTTCAGTATTGCCAGTACGATAGGGAAAATACCGGCTTTGTTAATCGAAGTATATTCGGCCTATCATGTTATGAACGGAACAAATGAAGCGAAGTGGATTGTGACAATCGCAGGTTGTATCGGATTATATTATTTGTGGAAAAAATGGAGAAAAAAATAAAGAAGGAGCATAGGCTCCTTCTTTATTTTTGAGGTATTTTCTTAATAGCTACCCTTTAAATCCTTAGTTAATACCAACTGCACTAAATGATTGCTTAACCGCATTTACTTCAGCAGAATTCGCACCATATAAATCAGCTGCAGCTTGTACTGCGCCAGCACGCGCTTGACTAAATGTAGTAGATTGCGTGAAATATTGTGTGTTTGCACGGTAATAGATTGCACCTAGCTTATCTTTACCAATACCAGTTACAGTTACACCGTAATGCGTACCGCCATTTGCTAATAAATAAGCTTGTTTGTTAATGATACCACTGTTTGTATGAACCCCACCGTTATCACTAGTACCAGTGTAACGCTTAGAATAATGATCTGGATCACCATATTTCGTTGGATCACTCATAGAGCGAAGTGCATCTCCTGCTTTACCAGGCGTATAAATATCTTCACCAATTTCCCAATCTGGGTTACGGTTATCATAGAATTCTACTAAAGTACCAAAAACATCTGAAATAGCTTCATTTAATGCTCCTGATTCATTTTGATAAATTAAATCTGAGCTATACTCTGTAACAGCATGCGTTAATTCATGTCCGATTACATCAATTCCACCAGACAATGAAGTGAATGTTACACCATCACCATCTCCGTATACCATTTGTGATCCGTTCCAGAATGCATTGTTATACTTACTTCCGTAATGAACTGTTGATTTTAATGGTGCTCCTGCATCATTAATAGAATTTCTATTAAAAGTAGCTTTATAGTAATCATATGTTTTACCTGCATAGTAATGAGCATCTACCGCTGCTGCATCATACGCTGCATTGAAAACATTATCTGCATCTACCCATAAAGTTCCTGGCAATGTAGTACGATTTTTCGCATCATATGTGAAAATCGTTGCTCCGCGCGTATTATCTTGTAAGTAGTAAGATGAGCTAGATAACGTTGTATTAAGCGACTTCGTATCTCCTAATACACCTTTACCAGTACCCACTGCATTTGTTCCTGTTACAGGCTTTACAGCTGGTTTCACTTCCTGTTTAGGTGCCTCTTGCTTAACTGGTGACTTATCTTCATTTGCTACATGATCAAGTTTATTATATTTATTTAACACTTTACCGCTGTCTGCTTCAATGAAATAGTAGTAGTTTCCTGGACTTGGGTCTAAGAAGTTTAAATTTACAACGTATGCATATGTTGTTTCCTCACCGTTTTGATATACATATAAGTCCGCTTTTGGTTCTACCTCATATTTAGGTGTAATCCCTAAATCTTTTTGCGCAATTTCAATTGCTTTTGCGCCTTCGATCTTATTTTTATTTTTCAATTTTTCTTTTTTGTCTAAATCAGGCGCAACTGTTCCAGACAATACTTTTAAAGAACCATCTTTACTTACGTGAGCTACTTGCGTAGAACCCCATACAGGTACTCCTTCGTATACTTGTTGCAAACGTAATACTGTTGAATCAGTTACAGCATCTTTCTTCACTTGTTTCACTTTGAAAGAATCTTGTGCACTCTTTTCCCCTAACTTATAATCACCTTTTGCCGCGTTTAAGTAATCAAACACAACAGATTCTGCTTGCTTACCAGTTGCTCCAGTTAGATTCCCAGAAATAAACTCCGGTGACTGTACTGTCTCATTGTACTTCTTCGTAGAGAGCACATTTTTAGAATCTGCAAATGCAGAGCCTGTCCCTCCAAACGTTGTAACTGCCATTCCTGTCGCTAACACTAACGCTAAACTTTTCTTTTTCATGAACCTTCCCCCTAATAAATTATTTTTTGAAAAAGAGTAGTTTCATATTAGCATTATGTTTTCACTATTAATATACTAAAAATTCAAATAATTTATTTCTCAAGTTTTGTAGAATTTTGGGGAACAAATATTGAAAAACCCCTTTCCGGTTGGAAAGGGGTTTTTTATTAAGAATTTACCAATTCAACTACTTTTTCTCCTTGACCATAGATATCCGATGTCCAAGCATATTGTGGTTCCAATACTACCAATACAGCTATCAAAGCCAAAGCACCAATAATTATTTTCTTTTTCATACTATTTTCCTCCCTTTTCTTCTAATAAATTAATTGCTAGTTTATAGTAATTATTACTTTCCCTATACTCTAATAATTCTTCATGGTATCCCGCTAGTTCTAAATACACCATTTTTAATTCTTTTTTATTCTCTTCACTTCTAAAGAACGGGATTGCCTCAACCTCTAAAAACTTTTTATAAACATCTTTAGTTTCAAAATATTTATGCTTAAGTATTAAAAGTATATATAGCATACTTTTATACTTTTCATCCCTCTTCGCGACATCTATCCCTTTATCAATCCAATCTTTTGCTTCTTTAAATTCTTTTAATTCAATGCACTGCAAAGCGATCTCATATACTGCATCAATATAATTTAAATCCTCTTCCTTTTTGTACTTTAGACATTGCAAATAATAGTCTTTAGCTTTCGCATAATCTTTTAAGTTATAGTACAAGAAGCCTAAATTATTTAAAGCAATAGCTATTATACTTTCTTTATCGGCAAAAGAATTTGCTTCTCTCAAAATATTATTATAAATAGCTAGTGCTTCATTATATTGTTTTTTTTGTATATAACTCAATGCAATAAGTAACTGGCAATTTATCACATAACGGAATTTATATTCATTCTTAAATCCTTCCATTGCTACATTAGCAAAATGTAAAGTCATATGTTCAACTTCCAATTCATTATAAACAAGAGCTAAGTTGAAATATATTCCATTTTCATGATAACCTTGTTCCTTTGCCATTACTTCTGTTCGAGTCAAATACTCCAATGCCCTCTTATATCTATGTTGTAAAAAATAATACAAGCCTTTGCTATACGTATATAATAATTTTTGGAATGGTGAATACTTTTTGTACATCTTCTTTAAGCTCTCTAATTCTTCTTTGACAGCAGGAAAATCTCTCTTCATAATTAAATACCGCGTATAAAGTAACTTATAATAATTTATAATTTCAAAATCCAAAACATGCTTCATTTCACCTTGTAATTCTTCATATATGCGCTCTACTTGTGGCTTGTCCAAATGAACTAATGCATTTAACCATTCATCCAGCTTCCCCTTCACATCTTCTTCTACATCCCTCAAATCCGTCACGGCAATTTCTAATCTTGCGCAGAGCAATTGTAGAATCTCTTCTGATGCTTCGATCTTTCCATTTTCGATTTTACTTAAGTATGAGACAGAACAAATGCCCTGACATAATTCTTCTTGTGTCATTTTTTGCTGTAGCCGTTTATAAAAGACTTGTTTGCCTATTTTTTCTAATGTTTGTTGCATTGTCCTCCTCCATTCTCATTTACCCCCATTACTCTAATAATACATAAAATCTTGAGAAATATAAATTGATAAATGTTAATTTTCTAAAAAATATGCATTATTTCATTTTTTTCCCTCTTGACTACACCTTCATATCCATTCTTTGCTACAAGCGGTGAAAAATT
The DNA here is from genome assembly GCF_006349665.1 of Bacillus sp. CD3-5. Lineage (NCBI taxonomy): Bacteria > Bacillati > Bacillota > Bacilli > Caryophanales > Bacillaceae > Bacillus > Bacillus sp. CD3-5. The sequence goes on from NZ_VEPX01000011.1 coordinate 131,882, forward strand.
GGTATACTATAACCAAATTATGGAGGTGTTTTCGCGATGACTTATTATAAAGACGATAGCTATGCCTTACATACAGATTTATATCAAATTAATATGGCTTATACATATTGGAAAGATGGTATTCACAATCGCCGCTCGGTGTTTGATTTATACTTTCGAAAGCTTCCATTCGAGAACGGTTATGCTGTTTTTGCTGGCCTTGAAAAAATCGTAGAGTACATAGAAAACTTCAGCTTTACCGAAAGTGATATCGCTTATTTAGCAGAATTACAATTCGAAGAAGAATTCCTTCGTTATTTACAAAATATGAAATTCACTGGGACGGTTCGAAGTATGCAAGAAGGTGAAGTTGTCTTTAATAACGAGCCTTTATTACGTGTTGATGCACCGCTTGGCGAAGCACAAATTATTGAAACTGCCCTGTTAAACATTGTGAATTACCAAACATTAATTGCAACAAAAGCAGCTCGTATGAAGCACGCTGCAAATAACGATGAACTTTTAGAGTTCGGCACAAGACGTGCCCACGAGTTCGATGCAGCCCTTTGGGGCACACGAGCTGCCTTTATTGGTGGTTTCTCATCTACAAGCAACGTTCGTGCTGGGAAACGCTTTGGGATTCCTGTAGCTGGCACACACGCTCACTCTTTCGTTCAAGCATATCGCGATGAATACGTCGCGTTTAAAAAATACGCTGAAACTCATAAAAAGTGCGTCTTTCTCGTTGATACATATGACACATTAAAATCTGGTGTTCCAAATGCAATTCGCGTGGCAAAAGAGTTCGGGGATCGCATCGATTTTTACGGAATTCGCCTCGATAGTGGTGATATGGCTTATTTATCTAAAAAGGCAAGAAAACTACTAGATGAAGCCGGGTTTACAAATACAAAAATTATTGCTTCTAGCGATTTAGATGAATACACCATTATGCATTTAAAATCTCAAGGAGCAAAAATTGATGTATGGGGCGTTGGAACAAAATTGATTACCTCCTTTGAGCAACCAGCTTTAGGAGCTGTTTATAAACTCGTTGCGATTGAAGATACTGATGGAAAGTTAAATGATACAATTAAAATTTCATCTAATCCGGAAAAAATTACGACTCCAGGACTGAAACGAATTTATCGCATTATCAATCGAGTTAATGATCATGCAGAAGGCGATTATATTGCATTAGATTATGAAGAACCAGGAAAAGAAGAACGCTTAAAAATGTTTCACCCTGTTCACACTTATATAAGTAAATTTGTAACAAACTTTGAAGCGCGTGAACTGCATAAAGACATTTTCGTTAACGGTGAAAGAACATATGAACTACCAGGCATACTAGATATTCAAAAATATAATGAACAAAGTCTCGCACTATTTTGGGAAGAATATATGCGAACTTTAAATCCTGAAGAATACCCTGTCGATTTAAGTCAAGAATGCTGGGATCATAAAATGAATTACATTCAAACTGTTCGAGAACAAGTTGAAAAAAATATACAAAAATAAAACAGAGAAGCTGCTCCTTCTCTGTTTTCTTCAATGCTATATATCTTTGTAAAAAATATATTAAAATAACAAGACAAATATTTTATATTTGTAAATTTTAATATTTGGTTATTTATTCATAAAATAATATTTGTTATTATTTTATTGAGTCAATTTCAACAGAATAACCTAAAAAAGAGGACGCAGATTGCGTCCTCTTTTTTATAAATCTTTCACTCGTAGTACACGCATTGCATTTAACACTGCAAGTAGTGTCACACCCACATCTGAGAAGACAGCTTCCCACATTGTTGCAATACCGAAAGCACCAAGTAGTAAAACTAATCCTTTTACCCCTAATGCAAAGATAATATTTTGCCACACAATGCGTCGTGTACGTTTTGCAATGTTTACAGCTGTTGCAATTTTTGATGGCTCATCAGTCATAATAACGATATCTGCCGCTTCAATTGCTGCATCTGATCCTAAACCACCCATCGCAATACCAACATCGGCTCTCGCTAATACCGGTGTATCATTAATACCATCACCAACGAAAGCAACTTTTTCTTTTCCATGCTTCGCTGCATCAATTTTTTCAATCTCTTCTACTTTTTGTTGCGGTAATAGTTCTGCGTGAACTTCATCTAAACCTAATTCTTTACCAACAGCTTCACCAACTGGTTTTGCATCACCAGTTAACATGACTGTCTTCTTAATACCTAGTTCTTTTAACTTTTGAATTGCTTGTTTTGAATCTTCTTTTACCTCATCAGAGATAACAATATAACCTGCATATTTTCCATCTACAGCAACGTGAACTAATGTACCTACTGTTTCTGGTTGCTTAAATGTAATGTTCTCTTTTCTCATTAATTTAGCATTACCTGCAAAAATTTCTTTTCCTTGTACTTTTACGACTGTACCGTGACCAGAAATTTCGTTATAATCATCGATCATTTTTTCATCAACTGATTTTCCATATGCATTTCGAATCGATTGTGCAATTGGATGGTTAGAATACACTTCAGCAAATGCTGCATACTCTAATAATTCTTCATTTGTAATACCTTTGCTCGGTTCCATTTTTGTAACTTTGAAGACACCTTTTGTTAATGTGCCTGTTTTATCAAAAACAATATATTTCACATCATTTAAAGCTTCTAAATAGTTACTCCCTTTTACTAACACACCACTTTTAGATGCACCACCGATACCTCCAAAGAATCCAAGAGGAATAGATACAACTAACGCACACGGACAAGAAATTACTAAGAACACTAAAGCTCTATAAATCCAATCCGAGAATGTAGCTCCTTCTAAAATAAGTGGTGGAATAAACGCCATGATCGCTGCTGTAATTACTACAACTGGAGTGTAGTAACGCGCGAACTTCGTAATAAAGTTTTCTGTTGGCGCTTTTTTACTGCTTGCATTTTGAACTAAATCTAAAATTTTTGATACAGTTGATTCACCAAATTCTTTTGTAACTTCAATTGTTAATACACCATTTTGGTTCACAAAACCACTTAATACATCATTTCCAATTTCAACTTCACGTGGTACAGATTCACCAGTCAATGCTGAAGTATCTACCATTGATGTTCCTTCAACTACTTTTCCGTCTAACGGTACTTTCTCACCAGGTTTCACGATAATATAATCGCCGATTTGTACATCTTCTGGTGATACTTGTTTCGTTTCATTTCCAATCTTTACATTTGCGTAATCAGGACGAATATCCATTAATGAAGTAATTGATTTTCGAGAACGGTTTACCGCAATACTTTGGAATAGTTCTCCTACTTGATAGAATAACATTACTGCAACCGCTTCTGGGTATTGTTGAATTGCGAAAGCTCCTAGTGTTGCAATTGCCATTAAGAAGTTCTCATCAAACACTTGGCCACGAGTTATGTTTCTTACTGCTCTCCAAACGATATCTCCACCAATTAATACATACGCAAGGACGAATAACGGAATTGTGATCATTTGTGGTAAGCCAGCTAATGCAGCAATTGCTGTCAAAATTCCGCCAACCACTAATCGTCCTACCATCTTTTTCACATTTGCTTCTCCATGATCGTGACTATGTCCATGGTCATGACCACCCTTTTCTTCACGAACAACTTTCACATCTGGTTCTAACTTTTGAACGACATTTGTTATATTCGCTACAGTCGTTTCTAATTCTCTTTTATTCGCTACTTCAACTCGTAATTTCTTTGATACAAAATCAACAGTTGCTGCTGAAACCGTCGGCATTTCCTTAACTTTATTTTCAATCTTCATCGCACAATTTGCGCAATCTAAACCTTCTAATATAAACACTTCTTTTGCCATTTTTGTGTTTTTTTCTTCTTGCACTTTAATGTGCGGTTCTAATTTTGTAACAAGTTGTTTTGCTTCTGTAACAACTTCGCTTGCTTTATTTTGCGCTGTTTCTAAAACCATTGTTTTTGTCGCGAAATTTACAGAGCAAGAATTTACTCCTTCTATATTCCCAACGCCTTTTTCAATTTTCATTGCACAGTTTGCACAATCTAAACCTTCTAACATCAGTTTCTTTTTCACTAATGCTTCAGCCATCGTTCTCCCTCCTCGCGTTCTATTTATTCTTCCTCGTTTACGTGTTCAAACGCTTGCTCGAAGATATGAATTACGTGTTGGTCAGCTAACGAATAATAAACAACCTTTCCTTCTTTACGATTCTTTACAAGTTTCGCTTGCTTTAACACACGAAGCTGATGTGAAATAGATGATTGTGTCATTCCTAATAAATACGCTAAATCACAAACACACATTTCAGCTTCAAATAACGCATGTAATATTCTTGTACGTGTACGATCGCCTAATACTTTAAATAATTCTGCTACTTTACTTAAACTTTCATCCGTTGGAATTGTTTGTTTTACTTGATCAACAACTTCTTCATGAATTATCGTTTGAGAACATGTCTCTTGTGGTGTTTCTACTTTATTTCCAGCCATTATAGCCCACCTCTTTATTTGAACATATGAACAATCATTCATATATCTTATACCTTTATTATATGAGCGCCCATTCATATGTGTCAATGAAATCTCATACATTTTTTTGAACATTTCGTTCACATTTTAAAAAGATCTACACATATTTTCCGCATCCATTACATTCTCATACAAAAAAGAATATACACTTTACACAAAAGAAAAAGCCTTGCGCGTTCCCTAGACGCACAAGGCTTACTATACTTATATCCCTTTTAACTAAGCTTTTAATTAGCTTGTTCTAAATTATCCTGCGAACTTCCATCGTCTTTTAAATGACTATGTTTTTTCGAATAAACAAAGTATACAACTACTCCAATTGCTAACCAAATACCGAAGTAGATCCATGTTGTTAATGGTAGGTTAAACATTAAGAATAGACAACATGCGATTGAAATAAGCGGTAGCGTTGGTACAAGTGGTACCATAAAGCCACGTTTTAAGTTCGGATGTGTTTTACGAAGAATAATAACTGACACACCTACCATCGCAAATGTTAACAATGCTCCAATATTCGCTAAATTCGACAATTCTTTTAAATCGATAAATCCAGCAATTAAAGCACTGCCAATACCTGTTAACCAAGTTGAGAATACTGGTGCTTCTGTCTTTTTATTAATTTTCGCAAATGATTTTGGTAATAAACCATCACGGCTCATCGCGAAGAATACACGTGTCGTTGCATAAATGTAAGCAAAGATTACAGCCATAATACCAATTACAGCTCCAACTGCGATTACACCCGCTACTTTATCTTGTCCTACAACTTCTAACACATATGCCATAGCTTCTGGTACATCTAATTCTTTATAAGAAACCATACCTGTCATAACGAGACATACTACAACATAAATAATTGTACAAATAACTAACGAAGCAATAATACCAATCGGTAAATCACGTTGTGGATTTTTTACTTCTTCAGCAGAAGTTGCTAATGCATCAAATCCTAAGAAAGCAAAGAATACTGCTGCTCCGCCGGCAAAGATTCCGCTAATACCGTATGGTGCAAATGGTGTCCAGTTTTCTGGTTGTACGTAGAACGCACCAACTGCAATGAATAAAATAACAATACCAATTTTAATTAATACCATTATGTTATTCACACGCTTACTTTCTTTCGTACCTCTTGATAGTAACCAAGTTAAAACTAATGTAATGACTACTGCTGGTAAATTCACGATCCCACCTTGTGATGGAATCTTTAACAACTCTGTTGGAATTTCTAATCCGAATCCACTCACTAAGTTATTAAAATAACCTGTCCATCCACCTGCTACTGCGGCAGTTGTTACGACATATACAGATAGTAATGTCCATCCCATTAGATGGGCAATAAACTCACCAATCGTCGCATATGAATATGTGTACACACTACCTGAAACCGGAAGTGTAGATGCAACTTCTGCATAACACAACGCTGCAAATCCACAAACAATCGCTGCAATCATGAATGAAAAGATAACTGCTGGACCAGCATCTCTTGCTGCTACTAATCCTGTTAATACTAGTACTCCTGTACCAATTATCGCACCAATCCCTAGCATTGTTAGGTCAAATGCCCCTAGCGTTTTCGTTAAAGTTTTACTTTTACTTTCCCCTAACAATTGCGTAACGGATTTCTTTTTAAATAGGTTGGCCACGATGTATGCCCCCTTTTGCCAAGAAGAGCTAAGAGATATTCACTCTTAGCTCTTATCATGTTGGTTTATATATTGTTCGATTTTGTTTTGTATAATGCTTGTATTAGCAAGATACTGTTTCTGCTTCTAATAATTCTTTAGCACCTTTGTACTCTACACCGTGAGCTTCTGCAACTGCTTCGAATGTTACATAGCCATCTAATGTGTTAATACCTTTTAGTAATGCAGAGTTGCCTAGGCAAGCTTCTTTGTAGCCTTTGTTAGCAATTTGTACTGCGTATGGTACTGTTACGTTTGTTAATGCAAGAGTTGATGTACGTGGAACCGCACCTGGCATGTTTGCAACTGCATAATGAACAACGCCGTGTTTTTCGTAAGTTGGGTTATCATGAGTTGTAATACGGTCAGTTGTTTCGAAAATACCACCTTGGTCAATCGCGATATCTACAACAACAGAACCTGGTTCCATTGATTTAATCATTTCTTCTGTTACAAGTTTTGGCGCTTTTGCACCTGGGATTAATACTGCACCGATTACAAGATCAGACTCTTTTACAGCTTCTGCAATATTGTACGGATTAGACATTAAAGTTTTTACTTGGTTTCCGAAAATGTCATCTAATTGACGAAGACGTTCTGCACTTAAGTCGATGATTGTTACATCCGCACCTAGTCCAACTGCAATTTTAGCAGCATTTGTACCAGCTTGTCCACCACCGATGATTGTTACTTTACCACGTTTAACCCCTGGAACACCTGCAAGTAAAATTCCTTTACCGCCTTTGTTCTTCTCAAGGAATTGTGCACCAATTTGTGCAGCCATACGACCAGCTACTTCACTCATAGGTGCAAGTAATGGTAGAGAACGGTTTTCTAATTGTACTGTTTCATATGCAATAGAAACAACTTTCTTTTCGATTAATGCTTTTGTTAATTCTGGTTCTGGAGCTAAGTGTAAGTATGTGAATAAAATTAAACCTTCGCTGAAGTGTTTGTATTCGCTTTCAATTGGTTCCTTAACTTTCATAACCATTTCCATGTTCCAAGCTTCTTCAGCTGTATCAACAATTTTCGCTCCTGCTTCAACATACTGAGCATCTGTGAAACCAGATCCTAAACCTGCACCCTTTTGAATGAATACTTCGTGATTGTTACGAATTAAATGTACAACACCTGCTGGTGTCATTGCCACACGGTTTTCGTTGTTTTTAATTTCTGCTGGTACCCCAATACGCATAATGAAATGCCCCCTTATAATTAACAGAAAAAAGAAAGTCTTTTTTCTTTTTGTAATAATTAATAACTTATGTCCTTATTCTAGCATAACTTAAAAGTTATGAAAACGCTAACATACTACATTTTTAAAGTTTATATATTTAGAATAGTGTAAATATATAAAACATTGATTCTATTAGCCTCTTTGTTCCATCTCATTATCTATCACTCTATTTTTATTATACTCCTTTAAAATAAGCAGCAATCATTTATTATTCGACAATAATGTAACAATGTAAGAAATACCAATGATGCCGTATACATATACAGTTATTAATTTACACAATACTTTAGAGATATATTCTTTTTGTAAAAAAACAGCTGCAGGCATTTAGCCAGCAGCTGGGTAACTTATAAATAACTTGGAAAATAAATCATCTGTTGTTTCCGTAATTTTATCAAACAGATCACTTTCTTCCTCTTCTTGCTCTTTTAACATCTTAATTGTTTCACGTGCCGATTCAGGGTAATCGGTAATGATACCATCTACGTTTAACTTATAATATCCCTTTAAACTTTCCATATCATTTACTGTCCATACGTAAATTGGCTTGTTTAACTTCCTTGCTTCTCTTACTAACTTCTTATTTAACATATATTCTTCCGCTACATAAAAATCAGCTTTCACATTCTTTAAGTTAGCTCTACTTGCATATAGTATATATCCGACTTTTATATCTGAATTTGCACGCTTAAACTCTTTAATAAGCGGGTAATGTAACGTTTGAATAACACATTGCTTCTCAAATTCATTATCTTTAATCGTTTTTAATACTTTGTTTACAAAGTCTTTTTCGCCCCCATGAAGCTTCACTTCAATATTGAGTTTGATTTTTCCCTTTGCCAACTTAATGATTTCATCCAGCGTACTGATTTGTCCTGAAAAACCATCTTGACTAAGGGTAAGCTGCCTTAACTCTTCCATCGTTAAATCCGAAACATGAACATTAGCATTGGCAAGACGTTTCAACTTCAAATCATGTATAACTGCTAGTTCACCGTCTTTCGTTTGTAGTACATCAATTTCAGCGTAGTCTGCTTTCGCATCAATAGCTCCCTGCACAGCTTCTTTCGTATTTTCTACACCTTTTGAAATATAACCGCGATGAGCCATAATAATCGGTTCTTTATATGTGTTTGTAATAAAGGTCACAATGAAAGCAACAACCATTCCAGCCGTAATAATTCCTACAATATATACACCAATAAATTTCCAACGATGTTTTTGGAAGAAACATTTATCTGCCTTCGTCTTTGAATAATCTAATCCTTCTTCTAATAAAACATCTTCGACTGGAACCTTTTGTAAATACAATCTTGTTAACGCCATAATATAGAACGGCGTCATAATAAAGCTAAATAGATACAATGTACTTGTTAGGAAAACTGAAATAGTTGACTCTGCTAGTAGTGCAAATGTCCCTTCTGGGTTTGTAAATTCATATACTCCCCACAGACAAAGTAAATAAACTCCTACACATAAAAGAAAAACAATTCCTACAGATATGAAAAAACCTACTAAAAAGAACAAAACTTTAAAGAAGCTTTCTTTTACTAAGTTTGCGCTTTTGCGTGCTGCCGTACGGAACGGCTTCTCCTCTAAAACAATAATAGGTAAAACAAAAATCCAACGAAGGTTCAAATAGGCAACTACAGCAAAGAAAGTATAATATCCAACTTGCCCCATTGTTGTCTTAAATAGTTCACCTGTAATAAAATTAGGAATTTGAATTTCAGGAATCAATGCAGATTTATATCCCATACTTAATAGTGGTAATAGTACAACTGCATACAAAACAAAGCCAGGTAAGCAATATGTAAACAGAGAAGGTAAATACGTTACTGTTTTATATAAAATTGGACGTAATCTCACCTTTTGCCTTTTATGAGCGAAGTACGAAATGATAATAAGTACTGCAAACTCTGTAAAGATCAGGAACAATGCCAATATAGATAAAATTACAATCGCCAAAATTCCGTATGGTGTTTTCAAAAATGCTAATAACTCGTCATTTGTTGCGTTTGCATACCCACCAAAGTACAACAACTTATTGAAAATAATACCAAAGAGCGGGATAAACACAATCGCTGCTAACAATTTATAAGCAAGTTGGAATGTTAACACATTCCAAAAGGCAAATCTAACAGTTTGAAAGGAATGTCTCATTACTCCTGGTATAGATAGTTTTTTACGGTGTTGCATATATTCCTCCACATTCTAAAACGATATTTGAGATGGATTCCACATTTCCAGTTCTAATCCATCCCTTTAATAATAATATATTCCGCTTAACATGAACACTCTTATACATATAATGAAAAAAGTGATGGCTATTTCCCATCACTTTTTCACTTACTCTATTTTTTCTCTAACCCTTGTCCAAATGCTTTCAAAAAGCTAAAACCGAATGTAATGGCTCTATTGATATCTGGATCTTTTAACACTTTAAAGAAATCCATCACTTTTGTTTTTTTACCACTCTTTAATTCATCTGTTGCAAATTGCAATCCAGTGACTAAACTCGATGTGATTTGCTTTGTTACTTCTGGGTCAACTGAGGACAGTGCTTCCCCCGCCCCCATCATGTTGTTAAGTGCATTTTTAACTGGTTCACGATTTAATTGCTCCACAGCGATTTTTGAAACATCTTCCTTCGCAGCAAGTAAACTAATCGCCGCATCTAATATTCCAGCCTTCTGTAACTGCGCTAACAGCTGCATCGTTTCTTCTACTGCTTCACGATTATTAGATAGCTCATTTAGAAGTTCATTTGCTACTTGCTGTTTCTGTTCTTCCTCTGTTACAACTTTCTTTTTAATTAAAGTAATTTCTTTCGCCACTATCTCCGCCCCCTAGTCCACGAGTGATACGTATTGTTTTCTTTGCCATTTTTGCTCGATTTCAACACCATTTTGCGGATTACGCTTTTTATCTCGCGGGTTTGAAGATGGTAACGGACGATTTCCTTTTTCACGTAATACACGCATTTTCACCATCGTTTGTTTGTACGCCGGTGTACACGTATAAAGGTCTGTTGCCGTCCCAGTTAAAATATTGATCGCTTCTTCATTTATCGTTGCATGCATCGGTAAGTATAGCTCTTTCCCCGTTACACGCTCAGTAATAAGCGCTTGTACTTTAATTTTGCCAAATGGTGATGCTAATTCTACAAGACCACCATCTTTCACATTGCGCTCTATAGCAAGTTCAGGTGAAATTTCAACGAACACTTCAGATACTTTAGATAAAATACCAGCCGACTTATTCGTCATATTCCCTTCATGGAAATGTTCTAGCATACGTCCATTATTTAAAAGTAAATCATATTCATCTGGCGCTACAACTGGTGGTACCCATTCATCTAGTGATAAACGAGCTAGTTTATCTGGGAAGTTAAATCCGTCTACATATAATAGCGGTGTATCACTACCATCATGACTACCCCAACATAAACTATTCCATCCTTCTAGACGATCGTACGTTGCTTGAGAGTATAACGGTGCAAGCGATGCGATTTCGTCCATAATTTCACTTGGACTTTCGTAATTCCAATCCCCGCCGAGTGCACGAGCAACTTTTTGTAAAATCCACCAATCTGGTTTTGAATCACCTAGTGGTTTTAATACTTCATATAATCTTTGAATACGTCGCTCTGTATTCGTAAACGTTCCTTCTTTTTCTAAGCTTGGTGCCGCTGGTAAAATAACATCAGCAAAACGAGCTGTTTTTGATAAGAACATATCTTGAACAACTAGGAAGTCTAAATTCGCTAAAATATGTTGCACATGGTTCGCATTGGAATCGACTAAAGCCATTTCTTCCCCCATGACATACATACCACGTAGTTTTCCTTCTTCTGCCGCAAGTAACATTGCGATATTATTTAATCCTGGTTCTTTCGGAATCGTTGTGCCGTATGCTTTTTCAAACTTAGCACGAAGCGTATCATCCGATACTGCTTGATAACCTGGAAGCCAGTTTGGTAATGTCGCCATATCACAAGCACCTTGTACGTTATTATGACCTCGTAATGGATATGCGCCTGCACCAGGACGACGATAGTTCCCCGTAACAAGCAGTAAATTGGAAATGGCAGCAGATGTTGTACTTCCCCCTGTATTTTGCGTTACACCCATTCCCCAAAGTATACAAGTTCCATCTGCTTCATATACCATACGAGCCATTTCTTTCAGGTTTTCTTTCGAAATTCCCGTAATTTCTTCTGTATAATCAAGCGTATACTTTTCTAACATTGTGCTATATTCATCAAAGTTCTTCACATTTTCAGCTATGAACTTTTTATCATGCCAATCTTGATCAATAATATATTTCGTAATACCAGCAAGCCATACGTAATCTGTACCTTGGCGCGGATGAATAAATAAATCCGCACGCTCTGCCATTTCATGTTTACGAAGATCTGCTACAATCAGTTTTTGCTCGTGTAATTTATGAGCACGTTTTACACGCGTCGCGAGTACAGGATGTCCTTCTGTTGGATTCGCACCAACGATAATGACAAGGCCTGCTTCAGCTATATCTTTCACTGTTCCAGCATCCCCGCCCATACCGACAGTTTTAAATAAACCATCTGTCGCTGGAGATTGGCAATAACGGGAGCAGTTATCCACATTATTTGTTCCATATATTTGACGAGCTAGTTTTTGCATAAGGTAATTTTCTTCATTCGTTACTTTCGAAGAAGAAATGAACCCAAATGCATCGCTGCCGTATTCTGATTTAATATGTTGCATGTTAGAAGCCACAACTTCAAGAGCTTCTTCCCATGAAGCTTCAACAAACATATCTCCTTGGCGAATTAATGGCTTCGTAATGCGATCTTCACTGTTTACAAAGTCCCATCCAAATTTACCTTTTACACATGTGGAAATGCCATTAACCGGTGCATCAGAAACAGGTTGCACTTTTAATATATGGCGATCTTTCGTCCATACTTCGAATGAACAACCGACACCACAAAATGTACAAACAGTTTTTGTTTTATTCACTTTCGTCTTACGCATCGCAGCCTCTACTTCTGAAACTGCTAAAATACTACTATATCCAGGCTCTACATCCTTTACAAAATCAATCATCGGATCTAACACATCTGATTTTAATCCTGTCATGAATCCAGCTTCACCTAACATTGATTTTTCCATTAACGCATTACATGGACATACTGTTACACACTGCCCACAACTTACACAAGATGAGTCATTTATACTTACACCATGATCCCATATAACACGCGGACGATCTAAGCTCCAGTCTATCGATATCGTTTCATTAACCTGTAGGTTTTGACATACTTCTACACACTGTCCACAAGCAATACATTGATTTGGATCATACCGATAAAACGGATGTGACATATCCACTTCACAAGCACTTACTTTCGGCTCATACGGATATTTCTGTTCTTCAATTCCCATCATGTGTACTGTATTATGAACCTTACAATTACCGTTATTGTTATCACATACGGTACAATACAATAAATGATTCTCTAATATTCGATCCATCGCCTCAGTCTGCGCCTCTTTCGCACGCTGTGACTGTCTTTCAATATGCATACCGTTCTCTAATTTCGTTGAACAAGCACGCATTAACTTCCCATCTACTTCTACAATACACGTATCACAAGTTTGAATTGGATCTACTTCTGGTACATGACAAATTTGAGGATGTTCCAAATTACTCTCGTTAAATAATTGTAGTATCGTCTTTTCACCTGATGCTGAAAATTCTTTACCATCTACGGTTACACGGACTGTCTGTTCTGCCATAGTTTCCCCTCTCCTTACAACCAACTGTACAACACATTTGTGAATCCGTTTTCATAAATGAATTACTGTACATATTTTTGAAACGCCCTGCCCAAATACTTTTCTTATGAAGTCGATTCTAGATGTTTATAAGGCATCACTACGAAAGCTTGAAAATTTCACTATTCTACATTTCTATTATATCGTATATATACAATAATAACCAAAATAATCTGATACCTCCCTTCTAACAGCTGTTTTTATTTTTTCAATGTTTTATGATGAATGTGGGAGAAAATACATATAAAAGGGGAATTTAATATGGAGCCTACGCAAGAAACGTATACAATTGTACGTTATCAATCTGGTACATTTTCAAAACAACTTGATGAGATTGTTACAGAATCTCCTATTACAATTAAATTGAATGGTGAAGAATATGTAACAGTCGTATGTACACCAAATTATATTGAAGATATGGTCATTGGTTTTTTAATTTCTGAGGGGATTATTTCTTCTTATAAAGATGTTGAAGAACTATGGGTGCAAAAAGATAACGGAATTGTCCATGTAACATCATCAAAAATAAATCCGCTCTATCAAAATTTATATAATAAACGATACATCACTTCCTGCTGCGGAAAAGGTAGACAAGGTTTTATTTTCGTTAACGATGCAGCAAAAGCAAAAGATTTACATGATATACATGTAAAAATTACTCCTGAAGAATGCTTTTACTTAATGAATACTTTACAACAATCTTCCACTACCTTTCGCCAAACTGGCGGTGTTCACAATACCGCGCTATGTGATCGAAACAATATCCTCCTATCAAGAATGGATATCGGAAGACATAATGCATTAGATAAAATATACGGCCATTGTTTGCGTAACGATATATCTGTCAAAGGAAAAATCATTGCATTTAGCGGGCGTATTTCATCCGAAATTTTACTCAAAGTTTCAAAAATCGGATGTGAAATTGTTCTATCTAAGTCCGCTCCAACAAAACTAGCATTGCAACTCGCCCATGATTTAGGCATTACAGTCGTAGGATTTATTAGAAATGAATCCTGCAATATTTACACACATCCACATCGAATTGATGGTTATCGATCGAATAACTAAAATAACTCCTCAATCGAGGAGTTATTTTAGTTATGAAAATGTAATATATTAAACACTTGAATAGTTAATAAAGTTAATATATAATTTCATTACATAATTAAAAACAAAATATTGTAGCATATATCTTTTCATTCTTTTACACATTAAAAGAGACTGCTAACAAAACGCATACACATTCTTATATATGTAATGGATTTATTTGATTTAAAATCGACCAAGGAGGTTACAACGATGGAAATTCGCTTATTAACGACAGAGGACGCAGAAATATATTTAAAAGTTTGTATGGAAGGTTTAACGAAGAACCCGGAAGCTTTTAGCTCTTCTTATGAAGATGTTCTTAAACATGAAAATCCTGTGGCTGCTATGGCTAAACGATTAAGCAATCCGGATAAGTATACTCTAGGTGTCTTCAAAGATAACGATTTAATCGGCATTGCTACTTTAGAAACAAAGCCTTTCATTAAACAAGAACATAAAGCAAAAATCGGTTCCGTTTTTGTTTCCCCTAAAGCACGTGGCCTTGGAGCAGGACGAGCTCTTATTAAAGCAATTATTGAAAATGCCGATAAATTACATGTAGAACAACTTATGCTCGATGTTGTAGTTGGTAACGATGCAGCAAAAAAATTATATGAGTCATTAGGTTTCCAAACTTACGGCGTACAAGAGCGTTCATTAAAACATAACGGTCAATACTGGGACGAAGAACATATGGTTCTATTCTTAAATGATTAATACTTCAATCTAGTTTTCCAAAAGCATCTTTTTATTAAGAAAGATGCTTTTTTCATTACAACAATGTAATCTTCATGTCACCTTTATCGATCGTACCAAACCTTTCCATTCATTATACTAAAAATATAAAGTGAAACTTTACTCAGTGGGGAACTACATCCCACGCTGATCGCATGTACTTGATATGTAGAGGAGAATGTGACATGAAACAAAACAAACGAGCTATGCTTTTAATATTTACTACAGCAATTGTAACTTCTGGATTAGCAATTTTACCTTGGTTTATTATATAAAAATACTCCCCCTAACAACGAAAAAAGCTTATTGCTTCTTAAGAAGCAATAAGCTTTTTTTATATTATAAAATCCCCAAAATTTTATTTACACAACTTATAATAATAACCATAGATACGGCAACGCACATGACAACCGTATTACGATCTTGCTTTTCTTTTTTTGAAATTTCTTCTTTTGGATTCATGTGTATGATCTCCTTTTAAAAAAAGTGTGAGATAGGAAATTTTTCTTATCCGATGCGAGGTGAATACGAAAACCCTCTCTATCTCACATACACAATAGAATGGAATTGTCATTTTATAAATAAAATGACATGACGTTATGTCGCAACATAGGGTATTTTGTGTCGCTACGTTTTCTATTATAAAAAATAGTTGTGCAAAACTAGTGCATTTTTTATGTCAATTACTCTGAGCGAGAAATCACTCTTCCACTCAATCACATAAAAAGAGTTTTTTATCATTTTCATGTAAACTATACAAGTAGAATGAACAGTTTGGGGTGCACAAGATTATGGTGAAAATTTTATTAGTAGACGATGAAGAACGTATGTTACGATTATTAGATTTGTTCTTAAGTCCTCGTGGCTATTTTTGTATGAAAGCTACCTCTGGCCTTGAAGCACTAAAGTTAATAGAACAAAAAGACTTTGATATTGTTTTGTTAGATGTAATGATGCCGAATATGGATGGATGGGATACTTGCTATCAAATCCGTCAAATTTCCAACGTTCCAATCATTATGCTAACAGCTCGTAATCAAAATTACGATATGGTAAAAGGCCTTACGATCGGCGCAGATGACTATATTACAAAACCATTTGATGAACATGTATTAGTTGCACGAATTGAGGCTATATTACGCCGTACAAAGAAAGATGGGTTTGTTAGCTTCAATGGTATTGAGTGGGATAAAACGAAACATACTGTCACAGTGTATGACGAAAAAATCTCACTGACTCCTATCGAATTTTCGTTACTTGGACTATTTTTACAAAATACAAACCGTGCTTATAGCCGAGATGATTTAATCGAAAAAATTTGGGGTTATGAAACAGACATTGAATATAGAACAATCGATTCACATATTCGCAATATCCGTGATAAATTACGTAAAAAAGGATTTCCAGTTGAAAATTACTTAGAAACTGTTTATAAGGTCGGATATAAATGGAAAAGTGAATAATTACTTCGGTCAGTGGAAAATACCATACCACTGATTAAAGTTTCACTTTATATGAAATAAGGTATGGTGAGAAAATGAGTAAACTTTCACTTAAAATTGGGACATACTTTTTAATACTAGCTTTATGTATTGAAACAATTGCTTTCGTATCTTTTTACAAAAGTATTTCAACAATGCGGATTGAGGAAGAAACACTAGCTCTTTTAGAAAAAGGTAATCGCTATAGTAACAAAATTACACAACGCGCAAAGTGGAGTGCATTTGCTAAAGAAAAGAAACACGGCGAACGCGCTGAATACAATAAAAATCCTAAGCGTCCTATATACCCAGAGTTCGATATCGCTGATGAGGCTGAACACTTAGTTGAATCAGAATCAATTGCTAACTCTGATATAGCTATCATTATAACGGACAATAATGGAAAAATCATTTCCACTTCAGAACCTGTAACAAAGGCGATGCAAAAACAACTTACTTGTAAAACAGAACATATTCCAGCCAACGGATTAGTTGTCGAAAAGAACTGGAAAAAATCAAAATTCATCACAACGGTAAGCCCACTTAATACAGCAGAGTTTCAAGGAAAGTTATATATGTTATTAAAAACATCTTTTTTAGAAAATATGTTACTTAAACTCATGAACCAATTTCTTATCATTAGTGTTTTGACTGTTATTCTAACGACTATTTCTGTCTTTGTTTTTTCTCGTGTTATTACAGAACCGCTTATAAAAATGAAGAGGGCAACAGAAAAAATGTCAAAATTAAATAAGCCAATTCAATTAGGTATTAAACGGAATGATGAACTTGGAAGCTTAGCAAAAACGATTGAAGATTTGTCCAGTGAACTAACTTATATGAAAAAAGAACGCAATGAATTTCTTGCTAGTGTCGCCCATGAACTATTAACTCCATTGACCTATATGAAAGGTTATGCGAAAGTAGCAAAGAGAGACACTTTAACGAAAGAAGAGCGAGAAGAATACTTACAAATCATTGAGGATGAAACAGATAGTGTAACTGATCTCGTTCAAGATTTATTTATGCTTGTACAATTAGAACAACACCAATTTGTTATAAAAAAACAAAAAGTGCTTCTTAGGCCTTTTTTAGAGCGAATGGTTGAAAAAACAAAAACAACATTAACGAATAAGCAAATGCAACTCCATGTATATTGTAAAGATGATTTAGAAGTTTGCATAGACGAAAGACGTATGGAACAAGTTATGTTAAATTTATTACACAATGCTTATCAACATTCGCTAGAAAACACCACTATTACAATACGCGTACTCACAGAAACAAATTCTTTTACAATAAGTGTACAAGATGAAGGTGAAGGTATTCCTGAGGAAGATATTCCGCATATTTTCGATCGTTTTTATCGTGTTGATAAATCTAGAACGAGAGCTACTGGAGGAAAAGGTATCGGGCTAGCTGTTGCGAAAGAAATTGTGGAATTGCATAACGGTGCCATTCTAGCAACAAGCAAATTAGGGGTAGGAACAACCTTTATAATTGAGCTACCTTTTGAATAATATGTGTGTGAAAACACCAGTAGTAGTAAACACTACTGGTGTTATTTTGTTCATAAAATCAGCTCATTTAGGCTAAGCTTTTGAAATTATTCTTATTTCAATATAAAATAAAGTGAAACTTTAATCCATGGAATGGTTCACCCCATGGATTATTGGTTGAACCAATCGGGCATTTACGGGCAGTTATCTCCAATCTAGCTTCCGCGCATTCGCTGGATTTTAAAGTTGGAGTCTACTGCCCGTTAATGCGGGGTAAAGATACATTTGTCAAAGATTTGGAGGGTGATATAATTGGATATCCATGTATTAACAAAAGACGAAGCGGAAATTTACTTAGAACTTCGTGTAGAAGGATTAAAGCAAAACCCTGAAGCTTTTAGCTCTTCTTATGAAGATATTATTAATAAAGAGTGTGCGATTGAATATAAAGCACAAAAATTAGCACAAGATGAAAACTATACGCTAGGCGCATTCAAAGATGGAAAATTAATCGGGGTTGCAACACTGGAAACGAAACCATATGTAAAACAAGAACATAAAGCCAAAATCGGTTCTGTATATGTATCTCCAAAAGCACGCGGACTTGGAGCAGGAAAAGCACTTATTAAAGAATGTCTTGAGCTTGCTAAATCTTTAGAGGTGGAACAAGTTATGCTTGATGTTGTTGTTGGCAACGATGGAGCAAAAAAACTTTATGAATCATTAGGATTTAAAACATTCGGTGTGCAAGAACGTTCATTAAAATATAACGGACAATATTGGGACGAAGAGCATATGGTCTTATTCTTAGATGAAAATAAATAATAAAAAAACATCCTCATGCTTGGAGGATGTTTTTTTATTTTCTTGTATACCATGCCTTATGCAATAATTGAATCGCTTTCGCAATTTCTTCTTCTGATAAAATCGCGAACCCAAGTAAAACTACATTTTCAGGTGCAGTACCATCTTTATAGTACGTAGAAACAGGATATATTTTAATACTATATTTCGCAGCTTCTTGAATGAGTTCCTCTTCTCGCATTCCATTATGCACTTTTAATAAAATGTGTAATCCCGAATCTTCCCCTATCACCTCAACACAATTAGAGAAATATTTCTCTATTTCAAAGACGAGCCGATCCCTCTTTTTCCGGTAGACGACACGCATTTTATGAATATGTTTTTCCCAATAGCCTTCATTTAAAAACTTTCTAATCACTTCTTGGTCCATTCTTGAAACACTTTGTGTATAAAATAAATATTGCTGTTGATACTTTTTAATTAATTTCTTCGGCAACACCATATAGCTCATCCGTAGCGATGGCAATAATGCTTTAGATAGCGTCCCCATATAAATAACTTTCCCCTCTGTATCTAACCCTTGCAGCGCCGGTATAGGCTTTCCAGAATAGCGAAATTCACTATCATAATCATCTTCAATAATATACCTGTCTTTCGCTTTCTTCGCCCATTGTAAAAGCTGCGTCCTTCTCGTAATAGGCATAATCATTCCATACGGAAACTGATGGGAAGGTGTAACAAATACAACATTCGCATTGCTATTTTCTAAATCTGCCATACAAATGCCGTCCCTATCTAAAGACAACATTTGAACCTTCTCTTTTCCCTGTTCAAAAACGACCATTTTCCTATGATACCCTGGGTTTTCCACTGCATAATTGCTTCCCTTTAACAATTGAAACAATAGTTTCACTAATATTTGTGTTCCCGCTCCTAATACAATTTGACTAGCTGAGCAACGTACACCTCTAGATTCATACAAATAGTTCGCAATTTCCTCCCTTAAGCTCAATTCCCCTTGAGGGTGTCCAAGAAAAAGCAACTCATTATTATGTGGCTGCCATACATCATTAATAAGCTTGCGGTACGTAGTGAACGGAAAAGTATTCGTATCAACCCCTGTTTGTGTGAAATCAAATGTATAGTTCTCCTCCCGAAACGATACTTCTTCTACTTTCGCTTCGCTTCCTTCTACATCAATCATTTGTTCAACTTTACATACAAAATAACCTTTTCTCGATGCCGACTCAATATAACCTTCTGCAAGTAATTGCTCGTAAGCCGCTTCTACTGTATTCTTACTCACTTGTAAATAGATCGCCAGTTTTCTTTTTGCAGGTAATTTTGTAAAAGCCGGAATCGTTCCATCTTTAATTTCTTTTTTTATATACTCATACAATTGCACGTATAACGCTATTTTACTTTGCGTATTTAAATTAGGCGTTAATTCTAACATAACATCTGACCCCTTAATAAAACTGAAATCTGATACTTTTTACAGTGCCAGATTATATATATAATTCCTTTTATCATGTCACACATAAAAAATCAAATACTCGAGAGGAGATGCATGATTATGAACAATAGTAGACGGATTGGACTCATTATGATTATTACAGGAGCTACCTTATGGGGGTTATCTGGCCCGATGATTCAGTGGCTATTTCAACATACTAACGTATCATCAATTGATTTTTTAACAATTCGATTGCTGCTTGCAGGAATATTTATTTTATCTTTTTTACGGATAAAGAAACAAAACATTTTTCAAATTTGGAAACACACTAGACATTCTATACAGCTTATTATTTTCTCTATTCTCGGCATGCTCGGTGCACAATACGCCTTTATCGAAACAGTTCATATTAGTAATGCGGTCACAGCGACATTATTTCAATTTCTAGGTCCTGTTCTCATTACCATTTATGTCGCATTTGAACAACGAAAATTCCCTGCTTCTATGCAACTACTCGCAATTATAACTGCACTAACGGGAACGTACTTTATTATTACAAACGGTTCAATTGAAAATATTGTTTTATCGAAAGAAGCCATTATTTTTGGCCTATTAACAGCAATTGGATTTGCATTTTATACCCTCCATCCAGCTTCTCTTATTAAAGAATGCGGAACAACCATAGTAATTGGCTGGGGGATGTTAATTGGAGGAATTGCACTGCTTATTTGTAATCGTTCGTTTGAATGGGATCAGCTTTCACAAACTTTTACACTAAAAACTTTTTCTATGCTTATTCTTATCATCATAAGTGGCACCCTTTCTTTCCTCCTTTATATCGGTAGTCTGAAATATTTAGCAGCAACAGAAACGAGCATTTTATCTAGCATTGAACCACTTGTAGCAGCTATCGTTTCAATCGCTTGGCTAAATGAATCATTTGGAGCGTATCAATTACTAGGCGGCGTATGTATCGTTCTTTCTGTTATTTTCTTAACGATGCCTCAAAAAGAACGAGAACCAACCTTTTCAACTGAACAAATATAAAAAATGTCAAAAGAGGTCGTACAAAACTTACGACCTCTTTTTATACTTTAAAGGAATTGTCCCTCTTTCTGGCAAATACAATTACACTAACAGTAAAAATTAGGAGTGTGACACCATGAAAAAAATCGGAACTATGCTACTTTTCTCCTTTCTCATCACTGGATGCTCGCAATTGCAGCCTGATTCAGAAGCACCTAAAAAAGAAGCTATCGCCACGTCATCCACCCAAGTTAATGCACCTTCCTTCTTTCATCTTAGCGTTTTAAAAGATGTAAATTGGGAAGAAACACCCTCCTTCATACAAGAAAAAACACCTTTAAAAGGTATCGAAGAAAAAATCGCAATGGCTGATAGCCCTATTATCGCAAATGAAAAAAATGAAATGATGTGGTACTTTTTAGATCCTGAAATGCCAACTGGAAAACTATCTATTATTGCACTAAAACAAGGATCAGTAACCCCAACACCCGTACTCTTTCAACAAGAAACTTCTAGACCAACTTGGACTACTTCAAATACAATTGATTCTACTACAACCGAACTCCCACTCACTATGTCACTACCTTCATCTGGATTATGGGTATTAAATATATACGTGAATAAAAAATATTATGATCAGTTTGTAATTACTGCTGAGTAAAGTGACAAAGCTAAAACACTTCCTTACAACAATGTAATTTCTACGTCATGTACTTCGATAGTTGAAGTAACTCTCTTCTCTTATACTTAAAATAAGAAATGACACGAGGAGAGATGAGAGATGAAAAAAATGATAGAAGTGATCGTAGCAGTAACTGAGGTTTTAGTAAATGGTAAACAAGTTGCAATGGAATTAAATAAATAGTGAAGAAACATAAATAAATGATTTTACACTTCTTCATTATTTTGATTTCTTATCTCAAAAAAGCAGTGCCTTTTAGGCACTGCTTTTAGCTATTAATAACTTGGTATTTTCGTAATTTGCGCCACACCTGAATCAATGGCTGCTTTCGCTACAGCTTCAGCAACACTTGGAACAACTCTTTTATCTAATGGATTCGGGATTACATAATTCGCATTACGTTCTTCGTCCGTAATGATGTTAGCGATCCCATACGCTGCCGCTAATTTCATTTCTTCTGTAATATCAGTCGCGCGCACATCTAACGCACCGCGGAATATTCCTGGGAACGCCAATACATTATTTACTTGATTCGCATAATCTGAGCGCCCGGTTCCTACTACAGCTGCCCCAGCCTTTAATGCATCCTCTGGGAAGATTTCTGGAATTGGATTCGCCATAGCGAACACAATTGCTTTCTCATTCATCATCTGTACAAGTTCTTTCGTTAATACGTTAGGGGCAGATACACCGATAAAAATATCAGCTTGATAAATCGCTTCTTTTAACGTTCCACGCACATGTTCTCGATTTGTCTTTTTTGAAACTTCAATTTGCGCTTCGTTCATCCATGCTTCACCTTCACAAACAATACCTTCTAAGCTAACTAACGTAATGTGCTTTGCACCAGCCTTTAATAATAATTTTCCAATTGCAATTCCTGCCGAACCAGCACCGTTAATAACAATTTTCACATGATCCATTTGTTTGCTAACAACTTTTAATGCATTAATAACAGCTGCTAAGACGACGATAGCTGTTCCATGTTGATCATCATGGAATACAGGAATATTCGTTTCTTCTTTTAATCGTTTTTCAATTTCAAAACAACGCGGTGCTGCAATATCTTCTAAATTGATCCCTGCAAATGTAGGCTCTAAATTTTTCACAAGGGTAACGATTTCATCCACATCAGTCGTACCTAAACATAACGGGAAAGCATCTACATTCGCAAATTTTTTAAATAATATACTTTTTCCTTCCATAACAGGCATAGCCGCTTTTGGTCCAATGTTTCCTAAACCAAGTACCGCTGTTCCGTCTGAGACAACTGCCACCATATTTCCACGTGCTGTATAGTCATACACTGTTTCTTCATCTGCTGCGATTGCTTTGCAAGACTCCGCTACACCTGGTGTATATGTCAGACTTAAATCATCCGCTGAATTTACTTCTACTTTACTTGTAATCTCAATTTTTCCTACTAATTCTTTATGCAATAACAATGATCTCTCATTAATTTGATTTTCTAACATACTTATAATCTCCCCTTAATTTGACAAGCTAGCTATATTTATATAGCTAGCTTGTTTGATCATGAAAACATTTTTAATAAAATTGTCGCTGTTACAACCATTGCTGCCCCGCCTAAACGAGTCGAAATTTGCGCGAACGGCATTAATTCCATTCGATTTGAAGCTGATAAAATAGCAACATCTCCAGTTCCGCCTAAACCGCTATGACATCCAGTTACAATTGCTGATTCAACTGGATACATTTTCATCACTTTCCCTACAAGAAAACCTGACGCTACCATTGTAAGAACAACCGATGCACATACGACAACATATCCTACTGAAAGAACTGCTGCTACGTCTTTTAGCGGAATATATAGCAATCCTAGTCCAACCATTAACGGCCAAGTTAAATTCTTCGAAATAAATTTATATAAATGGAATGCTCCTTGCTCCATTTTTGCGGGCATTAATTTAAAGTATTTCACAAGTGCTGCTGAGAAAATCATAATGATTGCCCCAGGGATACCGATGAACTTAGAAGCAAATCCTCCGAAGATGAAGAACGTACACGCGATTAATAAACCTGCTCCCATTAATGAGAAGTCAATTGGCTTCTCTGTATTTTGTTCTTTTAATAACTCGGCTTGATTATCTGTTTTTACTAATACACCGTTACCACTAAGCTCCGGTTTCTTCTCACCTAAACGCTTCATATACCCTGCACTCACAATAGCGAACATATTTCCAATAATAGCCGCTGGAATAAGCTGTGATACAAATGTTGCTGATGATTCGTTTAAAATATCACTATAAGCTAGCGATAATGGTAAAATCCCTTCCCCGATACCACCACTCACAATTGGTACGATGATAAAGAAGAATGTCTGCTTCATTTCAAATCCAAATAATGAACCGACCAATAATCCTACCGCTACAGAAGCTAACGTTCCTACCACTAAAGGAATAAACATGCGAACGAAACCTTGTACTAACACTTTACGGTTCATTCCTAAAATACTTCCGACTACTAAACAAGAAATATATAAATATAAAAAGTTCGATTTTTTCATTAACATAGTCGCAGCTTCCATTGAAGCTGGATTCATCCAGTTAAAAAATACAAGTAATGATGGAATAAATAACGAAAGTATTGCTGGACCACCGATATTTTTTAAAATTGGAATTCTCATCCCAATGTCACCTAAGAAAATACCCATGATCATAATAACCGCAAATCCACCAATCATATCTGCTGGTAATTTATTATATACAGATGCCCCATAAATAATAGCAGCCAATACTACATATAACGGTAAAGGTATAACACCGATTTTTACATTCATAATTTTAGAAGCGAAAGATTCTCTTTGTACTTCATTTCCTTCAGAAAATGATACCGCTTCCACATTCTTTTGAATTCCCATATGGCACCCCCTTATTTTCTTAATAACAATATTAAAACGCTTTCAATAGTAAAAATAGTTTTTGTAAGTTTTGTAATTGATTTTGTAATTAAAAAAAGTATAAGCGACTTATAATAAGTCGCTTATACGTAAAACTCTATTTTCTTTTGATCAACACATCTTAGTTTACTTACAGGTCTCCCCACATGTTGGTACATCATTTCGTTTTCTAACACTCCAATGTCAGTTAAAAACATTACATATTTCCGAATAGAAACTCTTGAAATCCCAACTAATTGTGACATCTCATCTGTTGTAAACGCTCGTCCATTCAGCGACTCGATCTTCTGCCAAATTAATTGCAACGTTTGCTTCGTTAATCCTTTCGGAAGCTCTTTAGTAACAGTAGGCTCTCTTTTTTCCTTTTGCAAAATTAACGAATCTAATTCCGATTGACTAATTTTTTGTTGTTCTTTCATGAAAGTAAGTTTTTCTCGATATATAGTTAATGCTTCTTTGAATCGTTCAAATGTAAATGGTTTAATTAAATAATCTACTACGCCATATTGTAATGCTTTTTTAATACTCCCCATATCATGTACAGCTGAAATCATCATAATATCGATTTCTTTTTCTTGATTCCGAATATACATTAAAAGCTCAAATCCAGTCTCTTCAGGCATAAAAATATCAAGTAATACTAAATCTACTCTTGATTCCTCTAATACTTCTATCGCCGATTTTACCGAATTAACTGCTTGAACAAGTTCAAACCCTCCTACTTGCTCTAAATAATGCGTATTTAACATTGCTACCATCGGGTCATCTTCTACAATTAAAACTTTAATCATATTTGCCTCTCATCCCTACCTTTAGGTATTTCAATTGTTATCTTTGTTCCCTTTCCTACTAATGAATACATATGAATTTCCCCATTTATTCGCTGTATACTTTCTTTTACAAGATACAAACCATAACCACGGTTATCTCCCTTTGTGGAATAACCTTTCGTAAATAATGCCTCTATTTCTTTTTCTTGTATACCTTTTCCCGTATCTTGCACTGTAATAATTAATGTATTCCCATATCGTATCTCAACTTCAACTTGCTTCTTTTCACAATTCGTCACTGCCTCTAATGCATTATCAATTAAATTTCCGACAATCGTAATTAGTTCATGAGTAATACTTTCATCATCTATTTCTGGCATGTAAGAATCTTCACTTATAATTAATTTTATATTTTTCTCTCTAGCATAGCTCAGTTTTCCGAGTAAAAAACCAGCAAATACTGGACTTTTTATTCTTTTCATAATCCCACCAATTTCATATTGATGCTCTGATACCATACCACTTATATACTTTTGTAATTCTTCATACTGTTTCATATGTGTAAGCCCTAATACGACATGCATTTTATTCATAAATTCATGCGATTGTGCCCGTAATGCTTCTGCATATAACCTAATACCAGTTAATTCTTCTGCTAATTTTCTAATCTCTGTTTTATCACGAAATGTTGCAATCGCGCCAACTATTTCTCCTTTTACATATAAAGGAACACGATTCGTTACAATCGTAATTCCATAAATATTTTGTTCTTCGTTTAATTGTACCTCTCCAGTTTGTAATACTTCCTTTATACGCGAATTAGGCATATACAACTCAACGTCTTTACCGATAAAATCTTCTTCAAGTCCACTTTTCTTAAACAATCGTTTTGCCTCATTATTTATTAAAGTTACATTGGCCTCTTTATCTACAGCAATAATACCTTCCTTTACAGATTGTAGCATCGTATTTCTTTCTTCAAGAATTTTCGCTATCCTGTGAGGTTCAAGACCAAATAAACTTTTCTTTATATGTCTAGCTAGCAATATTGCTCCTATCATTCCGACTAGTACCCCAACTCCAACTCCAATATAAATGATATGTCTACTTTCCTTAACTCTCTCTTTTACATTATCTGCTGAAATACCAACGGCCACCGCTCCAAGTTGTTCACCTGTTTCAGAAAATATAGGTACAAACACTCGCATTGAAATACCCAAAGTTCCTTCTGCCAGCGATACATGTTCCTTTCCTTTCAATGCAGGCCCTTCATCTCCCCCAATAAAATGATGACCTATTTTTTGAGGATTTGGATGTGACTTTCTTATTCCATTCATGTCCATAACTACAATAAATTGAACACCTGTGTTTTTTAATATTCTATTTGTATACGTTTGGATTGCAGCAGTATCTGTTTTCCCAATTAAACCATCAATTACAATTGAATCATTCGCCACAATGTGTGCAATTGTTTTTGCTTTCTCTGCTTGGCTATCCTCCGTTGTCCGTTCTACATTGTGACTAATTAATATATCTGTCACAAGTAAAGAAAAAATTACAACTGTACAAACTAACAATGTAATCGTTTTCCATAAATTCCATAGTCTTTTTCTTTTTTTCATCCCGTTAATGACTCCCCTAATTGCTGAATAGAAAAATAAGTAAGGTGATATTATTCTCACCTTACTTATCTGCTGTTATTATACTTTAAATTTACTAGTCATCGCTTGTAGTTCTTCGGCCATCTCAGCTAAGTTTTGTGAAGCTGAACTAATTTCTTCCATTGAATTCACTTGTTCTTCTGTTGAAGCAGCAACACTTTGCATACTAGCTGTATTTTCTTCTGCAGCCGCTGCAATTTCATCAATAGCATTTGTCACTTCATTTGCATCTCCAGCAATTCTCTTCGTTGTTTCTACCATTTCATTCACTTGAGAAACAATATGTGTAGTAGAACTTAAAATTTCCGTAAAACTTACTTTCGTTTTTGTTACAACATCAAGACCTTGTTGAACTTCCTCATTCACATTATCCATCGCTTTAACAGTATGTTCAATATCAGCCTTAATTTCTGCAATTAAATTCGCAATCTCTCCAGATGATTCTCCTGATTGCTCCGCTAATTTTCTAACCTCATCTGCTACAATAGCAAACCCTCGGCCCTGTTCACCTGCTCTTGCTGCTTCAATAGCCGCATTTAAAGCTAAAAGGTTCGTTTGAGTAGCGATATTTTGAATTGCTTCAGAAATAGCTCCTACCTGC
The DNA here is from genome assembly GCF_006349665.1 of Bacillus sp. CD3-5. Classification (NCBI taxonomy): domain Bacteria; kingdom Bacillati; phylum Bacillota; class Bacilli; order Caryophanales; family Bacillaceae; genus Bacillus; species Bacillus sp. CD3-5. The sequence continues at coordinate 159,861 of NZ_VEPX01000011.1, forward strand.
TTTGATTTCTCATCAAGAAGTTTAATAATGGCATCTGACTCGGATACCGACCTAGAAATAGACTGCATTTGTTTTGCTGTTTGTTCAACCAATTCCTCCCCTTCTTCAGCTCTTTCTCTCGCATGCAATGAGGAGATAGAAATTGATTCTGCACTTCCAGTTACATCTTGAATTGCTGTATTTACTTGTTGTAATGTAGCCGCACCTTCTTCAACACCTTGACTTTGTGATTCAGCCCCACCTGATACTTGTTCCATTGCAATTGTAATTTGATCTGTCGCATCATTTGCTTGCTGTACGCTCGCTGTTAACTCTTCAGCCGATGCCGCCACATGTTCTGCTGAAAAACTAATTTGAGTAATCACATCTTGTAAAGAGGCAGACATTTCATTAAAGGAATTCCCTAATTTCCCTATGTCATCCTTGGAATAGATTGTAATTTTCTCTGTTAAATCTCCCTTACTAATTTTATGTGCCGAGTCAGCTATTTTTCTTAATGGTCTTGTAATAGACTTTGTAATGAAATAAATTAATACACTACCAAATACAATAGCGATAGCAATAACAATAAAAGTCTTATAAAATACTGGATTCGCAGCTTGGGTAATTTCTTCATCAAACATAACTCCAACTACTTTCCAGCCCGTTTTCTCATTTGTTGCAAAGATTAAATTCTTTTTATCATCTTGTTCTGTATAAGAGACATTTCCTTGTTTTTCTTCATAAATCGGTTTAATCCAAGGGTCAGTAACTTTTGCACCTGGTTTTCTAGATGGATGACTAACAATTTGCTTATTTTGATCTAAAATAACTGCATAACCTTTTTCACCAATGTTAATCATTTTGGAAATTTTCAAGATGTTATCTAAATTCAAGTTAATTCCTATAACACCTTTACCATCTTTTACTTCTTTTGCAATTGTCACTACCATATTTTTTGTAGATGCTGATTGATATGGTGCAGTAACAATTACTTTCCCTTTATTTTCATGTGCTTCTTTATACCAAGATCTATCTTTTGGATTATACCCATCATCCATTTTGATAAATGGTTCTCTTATAAACTTTCCTGTCTGCGTTCCAATATAAATACCTTCTACTTCTGGATGAAGTTTTATATATTGCGCTAACTTTGTTCTTACTATTTCTTCTTGTCCGTTTGGATATGTATCCTCTGTTAAGATGTCTGCAAAGTATGCTGCATCAACAAATTTCTCTTCTATATTTTGAGAAATAACAGTATTTAAAATCGAAATATTTTCCTTTGCTTTACCTGTGATTTGTTGTTCAAAATTTGTTTTGGCAGTTTGATATGAAACACCACCGATAATAAGTCCTGGTATAGTTAAAATTAGAAAAAATGAAATGATTAATTTTTTCTTGATACTCATACATTTAACCCAGTTAAATATTTTTTGCATAATAAGCCTCCTTTATGGAATGTGAATACTTTTGTAATTTTATACAAGTAACATATATAAAACAATATATAATGATAACATGTAATTTTTTTGTCAATTATGCATTTTTACATATTCACTACTTCTAAAGATGTAATCATAAAAAATAAGAGAACTTCAGCTTATTATATAAGCTGAAGTTCTCTTATTTCGTAACAAAAAGCCCCCACAAAAACTCCTCTTACAATTCCTTACATCCCTTTCCTTACTAATTGCTTTTCACATAACTAATCGCCTGACTCCCCATTTGCACCCATGCCTGTTCAAAGTTTTCTCTCGGTACTTTTACATCTAAACTATCACTTAGAGGATCTCGAATGTATACAAATTCCTTATCATATCCAATAAGTACTACACAATGTTCATTATACGTAATAGAAACATCTCCAGTATTTGTTTCCCATGTAGTAAATTCATCTTCATCTAATGGCGCAAATGTTGCATTTGTAATCATAACTACCGGTTGTCCTGATTTTACACTCTTATAAAGTTCTCCTATACTCTTCCCCGTTAAGTCCACAGCTTTATTAGGTAAATACTGTTTCGCTAATTGAAATAGCGGTCCATGATATACACCATATCCAGATTCAGAAAAGGTATAAATATTCCCTACAAATCCTTCATTTGGATTCCCACGTATACCATCGTTCATAAAATCAACTTTCTTTATTTCGTTTGCTAATTTCATCTTATCCACTGTAATACCTGCGTATTGTAACATCATCGCTAAGCTCGTCACTTCACAGCCTCTATCTAACTCTGGTAACTGCTGAATGAAAGGTACATTTGATAAGATGACCTTTTCATCACGATCAAACTCCACTTGTTTTCCGCTTCGTATATGGAAGAATGTTAACTTCTCCACATACTTTGTAATTCCATTTGTATATACGTTCCATACTGCTATAGCTAGTAATGCTATGCATATATACCACTTAAACCTTCGTATCACTCTCACGCCCTTCTTAGTTCGTTAAATAAGAATAAAACGCGTCAGCATCCGTGCGAATTACCGGTACAAAATTTAGTTCTTTTCCTTTTTCAGGCTGATCTTTTTTTATTTTTTCTGCTAGTTCTTGAGTGTTCATATTCGTTTTATCCATATTAAGCTCATCTGCCATTTGTAACACCTTTTGTTCATTAATTTCGCTTAATACTTGATATATATCTTTACCATACAAATCGATATGATATTCTTTTGCTTCTTCCTGTACTTTTTGTTCATACACTTCTTGTGCTAACATTTCTATTTCTTTTCCTTTTTGGGAAATCCCTAACTTCCTTGCTTCCTCTCTTACTTTCGTTCCATAGATTTCTTCCTCAATGTCCTCTATTTCTTTTCCATTTGTCGAAATACCTAATTTATCCGCTTCATCGTTAATTTTAATCGTATTAATTTGATTAATTAAATTTACAATCGTTGTATTCTCTATAGATATGCCTAACTTTAACGCTTCTTGCTTTATTTTTGTTTCATAGATTTCTTCTGAAAGAGTTCCAACGTCTTTTCCTTCAATCAAAATTCCTAACTGTTCTGCTTCTCTTCCTACTTCCGTCTCATGGATTTCTTTTTCTAGCGTAATTTGTTCTTTCCCTGCCGTTTCAATCCCTAAATTCTCCGCCTTTTCTTCTGTATGTACAACATGTATCTTTCCATTGTTTAATTGTTCTTTGCTGCGCTGCTTGTAATCTGTCTTTCCTTTTGATGTTTCAGAAGGAGAGGCACCCCCTAATATACTTAAACTCATTACTCCAATAGTGAATACCATCATCATTTTCTTTTTCAAAATTAATTCCTCCCTCTTACACTTTCTTTTCCATCATTCCCTATTCATAATCGAAATAACATTATGATCGATGTAATCTACTCAAATACCTTTTTATAATCGCTTCTTTATAGGGCGAACTTTCCGTATACAATACATGTTAAAAATAGTTTCTTAACTTTCCCTTAAAAAAAGACGACCTTGTAAAAACAAGATCGTCTTCTTACTTATATTTTTTGGTTTTTAGGGAAAATCACTTCAAAACAAGTAGCATCTCCCCATTTGCTCTCTACTGATATTTTTCCGTAATGTTTTTCTACAATCCAATTTGCGATTGAAAGACCTAATCCAGCTCCTTCTGACGTACTTCTCGCTTTATCCCCTTGATAAAAACGATTAAATAGTTTGGGGATATCCTCATCTTTCACTCCTATCCCATCATCTTTCACTCGTATACGAATTGAACTGTTCATTTGCGTACAATCGATTTGAATATGACCACCTTCATTCGTATACTTCATCGCATTATCTAACAGTATGACCATCATTTGATGAATCCGCTCTCTATCACCCATAAAAGATACGCCACGTTCTACTTTTAATATCATTTCTTTTTTTTGATAAGAAGCAATCTCCTTATATGGAGCTACTATTTCTTCTAACAATTTATCGAGTTCAAATGTTTTCTTATCCATCTCAATTTGATTAGAATCAGAACGCGCTAGCAATAATAAATTACTAACGAGTTTTGATAACCGCCTACATTCTTTTGAAATTGTAGAAATATCCATCGCTTTTTCTTCTATCCTAGCGGATGGTGACTGGAATAAAACATCTGTTTTTGATTGAATAACTGCAAGCGGTGTCCTTAGTTCATGTGATGCATCAGAAACGAATTGCTGCTGTTTTTCCCATGAATTTTGAATGGGTACGAGTGCCCTGCCAGCTAAGAAAAAGCCAATTCCTATTGCACATAAACTTCCTACGCTACAACCTATCACAAGAATTAAAAATAAAGTATGTAACATTTCTTTTTCAGCTGTTATATCCCTTGCAATTTGAACTATTTTTGCATCTTTCTGAAATGCAAATATTCTAAAATATTGTCCTTGTACTTCTATATCTTGTAAAGTTCCTAATTTCTTTGGAGAAAATTTTTCCAAATTATCTTCAAAGATAAAACGACGTTTGCCGTTTTCAATATCTATCTCCACCGTGTTTCCCAGCCAAGTTAACTCCATTATCCTTGGATCCCCAATTGGAGGATATCCCCTAATTTTTTTAGGTAGTTTTTTATCATCTGCATTCTTTCTATGTTGAACGGCTTTTTCTATCGATTCATTTACTCCACTATAAATACGCTTATATGTGTAAGAATAAATGATACTACCTAATACACCTATCAAAATGATAAATACTAATGAATTCAATATAGTCAATCGAATACGCGTCTTCTGAAACATACTTCCCTTTTTCATTGTTCTTTTAATATATATCCAATACCTCGAACGGTTTGAATATCTTTCTGATAACCGAATGGCTCTAATTTTTTACGTAAATGATGTACATACACTTCTACAATTGCCACTGTCGTATCTGAATCAAATCCCCAAACACGATCAAAAATTTGTTCCCTCATTAAAATCTTTCCGCTATTTTGAACGAGGTACTCTAGAAGCTCATATTGTTTTAATGTTAACTTCATACTTTGTCCATCTACTTGAACATCTTTATCTTTTCCAAACAGTTCAATCCCTTTATAGCGAATAGTCTGCTTTGTTGTTAAACTACCGCTTCGTCGTAATAAAGCACGAATTCTCGCTTTTAACTCTGGAGCCTGAAATGGCTTAACGATATAGTCATCCCCGCCAAAATCCAATCCCTTCACCCGATCTTCTAAAGAATCTCTCGCTGTTAAAAACAGGACTGGTGTTTCAATCTTTTCATCACGTATTTTTTGAATTACTTCAAAACCGTCCATTTCTGGCATCATCACATCAAGCAAAATTGCGTCATATATATTTTGTAATGCTAGAAATAATCCCTCTTCTCCATTCAATGCTGTATCTACTTCAAATTCGTCGTGTAATATTTCGACAATAGATTCTAATAAAGAAGCATTATCTTCTACTACGAGTAAGCGCATATTCTCACCTTCCACCATATTGTTCAATTCTATTTATAATTACATTTTAACGTTTTTCTCGACATAAAATTTGGAAGACTTATTATACAAGCTCTTCCTTAAATTTAGCTTAATAAAAAATTGAAAGAAATAAGATTCTTCTTATCTCTTTCAATTTTTTACTACGTATACCTTTTTACTCGGCAATTCTAAACAATTTAGCTGGCCGCCATATACAGCACCGCCATCAATTCCTATAATACGATTGCTCCCAAAATATACGCCACAATTCTCACTACCATGAAGCGTTTTTGTTTCCGTATGACCAAATATAACAACCTTTTCACCACTATACCCACTATGAAACTCATTACGAATCCACATTAACGTATATGGTTCACATTCCGAAACATGCTTCAATGGCTCAACACCAGCATGTACAAATATATATTCTTCTGTTTCAACGTAATGATCTAATTCTTGAATAAACTTTACATGTTCATCTAATACACGAGATTGTAAAATCGGTTTTTGGAAATTCCCCTCATTAACCACAATATCTTCTTCTACAAATCCATAGCTGTATAACGTCTTATCTCCACCATTCCTTTTTACCCAATGGTTCCATGAACGTTCCTCATCTGTCGTTAACGCCTTAATCATCATCTCTTCATGATTGCCCTTTAGAACGAAGGCTCCATCTTCTTTTAACTCTTTTACTTTTTCAATTACTGCACGCGCATTTGGACCACGATCCACATAATCTCCTAGTAAAATTAATTGATCCTGCCTTACATCGTATTGAGCCTCTACCAATAACTGTTCGAACTTTTCTATTTCTCCATGAATATCACTAATAACAAGAATTCTTTTCATATTATCCCCTTCTTTCTCAACCACTCTCTTTCTAATTATATTTCAAAACAACAGAATCCTTTGAACTTATATTCAAAATCACATTTATTACAAATACAACGATTATCCTTACAACAATGTAAGTCTCTTGTCATCCAATTCGATAGTTGCAATTGCTATATTTCCTTATACTAAAAGTAAGAAATGAAACAAAAAACAAGGAGAGATGAGAAATGAAAAAAGTGATGGAAGTTATGGTAGCAGTGGCAGAGGTTTTCGTAAATGGCAAACAAGTTGCAATGGAGTTAAACAAATAATGAAAAGGACAAGATTCATTCTAGACCCTTTACTCATATAAAAGAGATAAGACTTCTTCATTTTTTTGATCCCTTATCTCCTAAAGAAAGCCGTATCCTTTTTCGGATACGGCTTTCTCTTATTTTTGACTCGTACGAGCTGAAATACTAATTGCTCTATCTGTCGCTTTGGCAGCTTCATCTAACGCTTCTTTACTATTCTTTCCGTCATACATTGCTTCTAATGCTTTTACAACTGCATCTCGTGATTCTGGGAATACGCTAATTAAAGCACCTTGTGTTGCTGGAGATTGTTTCGTCGCTTGCAATTGATCTACTGTTACTTTTAACTGTGGATATTTTTCATATTGCTCTTTTACTAATGGTTCATTATATGCATCTGGATTAATAGAGAAATAACCTGTTGCAGTATGCCATTTTGCTTGTACGTCTGGCTTCGTTAAATATTTCATAAAGTCCCAAGCACCTTGTTGTGTTTCTTCTGAAACCATATTCGTCATCCATAATGATGCTCCACCAATAACAACACCATTTTGTTTCGAATCCTCTGGATATGGAATATATGACACGCCTACATTAAACTTAGATGCATCAATTAAGTCGCGAACACCAGCTGAAGAATCTAAATACATAGCAACTTGTCCAGACTGGAACGCGGCACGAATATCATCCCAACTTGCTCCATACTTTCCTAGTGCACCAGCTTTATTTAACTCATCTAGCATCCCAAATACTTTCTGTCCTTCTTTACCGTTAAATACAGCTTTCTTTGCAGCATCTTTACGACCATTTTCATTATCTACATATAAAGCGCCTTGTGTCGCTAACAATTCTTCAAAGAACCAACCATAATTCAGCATTGAAAATCCATATTGTTTTACATTTCCGCCTTCTTTAATCGTTAACTTTTTCGCTGCTTGTTGCAATTCCGCATATGTTTTTGGAGCTTTCTCTGGATCTAAGCCCGCCTTTGCGAAAGCATCTTTATTATAAATTAATACTGGTGTAGATGAATTAAATGGCATAGAATACATTTTTCCATCAACTGAATAATAATTTGTAATTGCTTTTTCTAGCTTTGAAGTATCGTACTTATCTTTTTTTATCCAACTATCAATTGGCGTAATCTTTTTACTATCAATCATATATTTTGTTGTAATTTCACTCGACTGAACAAGAGCTGGCGCTTCTTTCGTAGCAGACATCGTTTTAAATTTCGTTAAAGACTCTTCATATGTCCCTTGGAACTCTGCCTTTATCTCATATTTATTTTGTGACTTATTATAGTCTGCAACAAGCCCATCTAGTACACCTTGTGTTTTTCCACCCATCGCATGCCAAAAACGAATTACAGTTTTATCACCATTTTTTTCAACTGGTGCTACTTTTGCCTGTGCTTCAGGTTTTCCCTCTGTTTTACTATTTGAACAAGCAGCACTAGATAATGCCATTGTTGCTACCATTAATAGAGCAGCACCTTTTTTAACTAGACTCATTTTAATCTCACCTTCTCTTAGTTATTTAATTGCACCTTTTGTTAATCCTTGTTGTAATTGCTTTTGTCCTAAAAATAATAGAATCAATGTTGGTATAACGATAACCGTAACGCCAGCCATTACGCTTCCCCAATCAGTTGCAACTTCTTGAGATTGAAGCTGCTTCACACCAATTTGAACTGTTCTTACCTTTTCATCAGTGGTCACTAAAAGTGGCCATAAGTACATATTCCATGTTGTTAAAAAACTATATACGCCAAGCGTAATAAAACTCGTTTTACAATACGGAATTACAACGCTGAACAAAAATCTTACATTTCCAATCCCTTCAATAAAAGCAGCTTCTTTCAGTTCATTCGGAAGTGTCATAAAATGTTGGCGTAACAAGAAAATACCGAAAGCTGTTGCAAAAAACGGCACTGTCATCCCAGCGAAACTATTGATCCAGCCAAAGTTTTGAATCGTTAAAAAGTTAGGTACCATCGTCGCTTCCCACGGAATAAGCATCGTTGAAATAAACAGGAAAAAAATAAGATTTCTTCCCTTAAACTGAAGAAAGACAAAAGCATACGCTGCTAGGCTTGACACGATAAGTTGTCCAATCATAACAACTATCGATACAACTAAGCTGTTATATAAATATGTAAAAAGTGGTACTTTCTGAAAAATATTAATGAAATTATCAAAAGTAAATTGAGTTGGAAATATCCTTCTCATTTGAATATCGTCTGGTGTCATAAAGCTTATTAAAAACGCATACAGCACAGGAAAAAATACCATTACTGCACTAATTATGAGCAGCATGTATAGCAGGAAATTTTGTTTCCACTGTTTAACGATCATTTATAATGCACCTTTCTCTCAGCAAACTTAAATTGAAGTAATGTAGCAATGAAAATGAAAACAAATAGTACCATCGCTTGTGCACTTGCTGTCCCAAATTGATGATTCACAAATGCCTCTTTATAAATCGAATATACAATTAAATTTGTTGCATCATTCGGTCCACCGTGCGTTAAAATATCAATCTGTCCAAAGCTTTGGAACGCACTAATTAACGTTACTGTCACGATAAAGAATAAAGTTGGTGATAGCATCGGTAATGTAACACGACGAAGCTTATATAAATAGCTAGCACCATCTATAGATGCACTCTCATATAAAGACGTATCAATATTTTGTAAACCACCTAATATAACTAAAAATGCAAATCCTGTATTCACCCAAACCGTTGTAACTGATACAGAGAATAGTGCCCAGTCCGGACTCGTTAACCATGCAATTGCAGGAAGATTCATAGAAGCTAATATATTATTGAATAACCCGACACTTGGATGAAATAAAAATAACCAAATCACTGCACTAGCAGCTACTGATATTCCCATTGTCGAAGAAAACAGAACTCGAAATAACCCAATACCTCTTACCTTTCCGTTTGCAATCAATGCAAGAAATAAAGCGAGTATAATACTCGTAGGCACTGTATATACAACAAATAATAAAGTTGACTTTATGCTTTTGTAGAAAGCAGGATCAGAAAATAAGTATTGATAATTTTCTAAGCCAACGAAAAGATTAGCTTCTCCGTGTATATCTGTTAAATAAAAGCTATAGTAAATCGTCCTAAATAATGGATAAAAAAGAAAAATCGAGAACAATAAAATAGATGGCGCTAAAAATAATAATCCTATTCTTAAATCTTTCGTTCTACTCCATAAATTCTTGTTTTTTGCCACCTTTGCTTGGGCTGGTAACTTGCCTACTTCAATCATTATTTCGCCACCACTTTCAACTCTTCTTCAGCTACCACTTTTAATCGTTCATTCGTATTTTGATGAAAGAAGCATAACTTATCTTGTGAGAATAATAATTTTACTTTGTCACCTTTGTTCAGGATTAGCTGTCCAATGACTTTTGCACTCCAAGTTGTTCCATTTATTGCGAAGTTTAATATAGATTCGTTGCCTAATACTTCTACAGATTGTAGCGTAACTTCTTGTCCTTCCTCAGACAGGGCAATATGATCAGGACGCATGCCTATGCGAATTATTCCTTCTGGTAATTGCTTTAACTGTCCAATAGATAACGGAATTTGCAATTGCCCTATATGTAATACACCTTTTTCTTTGTTTACTTCTCCATCATTTATATTCATCGAAGGAGACCCTATAAAACTTGCAACAAATTCATTTGCTGGTTCGTTATAGATGTCAAGCGGTGTTCCGACTTGCTGTATGCTTCCTTTATTTAAAACCATGATGCGATCTCCCATAGTCATCGCCTCTATTTGATCATGAGTAACGTAAATCATTGTAATTCCTAAACGCTGCTGAATTTCTCTAATTTCAATTCTCATTTGCGCACGTAATTTCGCGTCTAAATTCGAAAGTGGTTCATCCATTAAACAAATCGGTGCTTGGCTCACAATCGCTCTAGCAAGCGCAACACGCTGTCTTTGTCCACCTGATAATTGACCTGGTTTCATTTTCACATACTCTTTCAGCCCTACCATTTCAATAGCTTCCATTAATCTCTTTTGCCGCTCTTCTTTTTGTACTTTCCTTACCTTAAGTCCAAATAAAATATTTTCTTCTACAGATAAGTGTGGGTATAGTGCATAATTTTGAAATACCATTGATAGATTACGACCTTTCGGCTCTAAATCATTTGCAACACGTTCATTAATAATTAAATCCCCCGAAGAAATTTCTTCTAGGCCAGCGATCATTCGTAATAATGTGCTTTTCCCACATCCTGAAGGCCCAACTAAAACAAAAAACTCACCCTTTTTAATATGAACCGATACACCCTTAACCGCTGTCTCTTCTGCATTTTTATATACCTTTGAAACATTTTTCAATTCAATCACAAAGTTGCACTCCTTTTTTCTTCTTGTATCCATACTTCATAATGACTCGTTGAAATTGCACTTGCGCCTGCACGAATAGCAATTTCCGCATCTTCTCGTGTTTGAATCAGTCCGCCTGCAATGATAGGAAATTCTATTTCCTCTGCTAACTGCTTAATAATGGAAGGCATAATACCAGGCATAATCTCTACTGCATTCGGTTTAGTCGTTTTACAATTTTCAATTGATTTTGTAAGAGATAAAGTATCGACAATAAAAATACGTTGGATCGTTTTTAATCCAATTTTATTGGCATTTCGAATTGTCGATCCTTTTGTTGAAATAATGCCTTGTGCTCCGATAACGTCTTGAATATACAAAAGCGCTTCCTCTGTATTCGTATTTAAACCTTGTATAAAATCACAATGAAGAAAGACATCATGTCCATGTTTCTGTAATTCATATACACGCTCTGGTAACTCCAGCATTGAACCCGTCATAAGAAAAACTGTTTTCGGTAATTTTTTGTATGTGTTGTATCCTGTCCAATCTTTTATCATCGCAATATAAGGTTCTTCAAACATTCATTCCACCTAGCTTTTCTGTTTTTATCCAAACTAAAAACACCTACTTACATAGAACACCTTTCTCCTTATTTGAACTCTAGGGAATAGAGCACACCTAAGAAAGTGGCACGTTATATGTAAGCGGGTGTTCTCAAATGTTCTCTACCCTAGTTATTTTGTTACCTTTACTATAGTATGCATTTATTAAGTCAGTTTTGATAGATTGTTAATTAGCTGTTAATCGAATGTTAATATTCACCTATTCCTTTTTACACTAATCATTACATAGGAATAGTACAAACAAACTCCCAACTACCTTTCATATTCTATAATTAAGGTTGTTTAATTTTCTTATCACTTTTTGAATTAAAGTTATTTTCAGAAGTATGTTTCTTTTCTTATTAATATTGTCCATAATGCAACAATACCTGCACTATTACCTTAAAACTCCTTATCTATCCCTCTCTTCAAATGATTTTTCCCAAAACAAAAATCCCATTCAAATACACATTACTGAATCCATCATGCTAACTGATTTCTTCATTTTGTCTATCTAAATGGGATTATTTTTCGTTTTTTATTCTACTGGTTGTTGTGGCTGTACTACTTCATTCGCTCCAGCTGCCCTCAACATATTTGCAATATCTTTAAAACCTCTTTTTTCAGCATATTGCAGTGGCGTAATATTTTCCTTATTGGCCATATTTACATCTGCCCCGTGGTCAATAAGCATTTGAATTACTTTCTTATGGTTTTCACTACCATTTCCTAATACGATTGCTTCTACTAAAGCTGTTCCACCACGAGCATTTTTATAATTCACATCAATATCTGTATGCTCTAACAATTCTTTTACGACCTCTACATGGCCACGCTCAGATGCAGAAATGAGTGCTGTTCCACCTGATTTAGTCGTTTCTTTCGTATTAACTCCTGCATTAATTAGTAGCTTTACAATGTCTGTATATCCTTCTCTACTTGCATAAAGAAATGGATTACTTTGTTTCTCATCTTTACTTTCAATATTAGCACCTGCACCAATTAATGCTTTCACTGTCTCTACATGATTTTGATACGTTGCTGCAAGGATAGGTGTTTCTCCATTGTCACCTTCTACGTTTATATTAGCCCCATCTTGAATCAGCTTCATAGCTGTTTCTGTGTCTCCAAGGGTCGCAGAAAGTAGTAACTGTTTGTCCATTAAATTTATACTTTTTTCTTCTTTAGATTCTTCCTGTTCTTTATGCTGTTCTTTTTTCTTTTCGTTTTTCACATGAACCGGTTTCGATTCTGGCTCCTCTTGCTTATCGCAAGCCACTACCGTCATTAAAAGTCCTAATAACATACATAATAAAATTTTTTGTTTTCTCACAACTACAGCTCCTATGAAAGATAATGTTTTCTTAACCATTCCTCCATCACATACAATAACTCTTCTTGAGTACATTTATCCATAAGCCCTTTATATTCCTTCTTTAATCGGATTATCTAAACTTATACCTAAGTTTCTCAACTTATATTAGCGAAGCAATTAGTTTAGCACGATTTTACCGCATTTGTATACATTTCTAAAAAGTACATAAAGTGAAACTTTAATCAGTGGGAGGGTTCACCCCACTGATTATTAGTTGAACCAATCGGGTATTTACGGGCTGTTGATCTCCCACCTAACTTCTTTGCTCCTGCCTAATTCTGAGGTGGGAGTTTTACTGCCCGTTAATACGGGGTAAATGATTGCTTTAGGTTACTATATTCCATTGTAACCGTTCTTCTAAAAATTTTACACCTTTTCTATATTTGCACCTGAATAATACTAGAAAAAGACAACTATGCAGTTGTCTTTTTCTAGTATTAATGATGCCCACCGTGATTTCCCTTTTTCGGGTTCCCCATCATTTCTTTATTCATTTCCCATTTATGCTCTGCTAGCTCTTTATACGAGAGAACTTTCCCCTTATAGTTAGATACAAAGCTCTCTGCATCTTTTTTGTTTTTAAATGAAATGACATTATAAGCCATTGGTGTTGTAATTGTTTTATCATATACATAAGTAGCGTCTTCTAACGAAACCCAATCTTTCGAATCATAATCTCGAACAAATTTTTCTTTCGTCTTTTCACCTGGATTAATCTCCATCCATTTATACATACAACCGATATCATCAAACTTTAATGCTTTTCCATTTTCTAAAATGATTTCTGTTGCAAATTGATTATCCATTACCCCAATTTGGCAAATATCACACTTATCATGCTTCTCATCAATTGCCACAGCCTCTGCTTGTTTCTTACCACATCCTACAATTGTAAAGACAAAGAATAAGCATATAGCAAGCATTACATACTTTGTTCTCATTGTATTATTTCCCCCCTAACCCTATCTTCTACAAGAAGCATATCAAAAACTTGTGTGCGATTTGTGAAAAAATGATGTGTCTTTTGTAATATATGGAACAAAAAAGATGTGTAGTCCTCTCTACACACCTCTCATCATTCACAACCTGTAATTAATAAATCATCTTCCAACCTAACTAATAATGTACCTGTATAAATTTGCTGCCCAACAACTACATTTACTAATCTTATATTTCCACTAATGCCGACTGCAACCTTTTCAAGCTCACCGTTAGTTTTTCGGATCATCATTAATTTTTCCCACTCATATACGTAAGAAGATTCATTAACAAAAATCTCTTCTACTTTTCCTTCATAAGAACTACAAATCTCTTCCATTCTTGTTTTCATATAAAACCTACTCCCTATTTCACACTTCAATATTTTCATCTTATTCTACCATTCTTACGGAGAGCAGCTTACTTTTTAAAAATTCAAATTAACTACCGTGAACAAAATGACCAAAATAAAAATTATGCTTCTAATGATGTTATTTTTCAAATTATTTACCATTTGGATGGATACTTTTATGATAAACAAAAAATCTTTTTCTGAATTTTCATTCCATTTTGAAAGCGCAATCATTTTTTGAGGGGGAGATTACATGTTAGCACTACTTGGATTTGCGATGGTATTTGTCTTTATGTTTTTAATTATGACGAAACGTATGTCTGCACTAGTCGCATTAATATTAATTCCAATTACTTTCGCATTAATTGGTGGTTTTTATGCAAATATGGGACCTATGATGTTAGAAGGAATTCAAAAACTAGCACCTACTGGTATTATGCTTATGTTCGCTATTTTGTATTTTGGAATTATGATTGATAGCGGTTTATTTGATCCTGTCATTAGTCGGATTTTGAAATTTGTAAAAGGAGACCCTTTAAAAATTGTTGTTGGTACAGCAATTCTTACGATTATCGTTTCATTAGATGGAGATGGAACAACAACGTATATGATTACTGTTTCCGCAATGTACCCACTATATAAACGCCTTGGAATGAATCCACTTATATTAGCTGGGGTTGTTATGTTAGGTGCAGGGGTGACAAATCTTACACCGTGGGGTGGACCGACAGCTCGTGTTATGAGTGCACTTGGACTAGACGCATCAGAGCTCTTTACACCACTTATACCAGGAATGATTGCTGGTACACTTTGGGTCGTTTTCGTTGCTTACTATCTTGGAAAAAAAGAAAGAAAGCGTTTAGGAATTATGGATATACAATATTTAAAACAAATGCAAACAACAGATGAGCAAGCTGCAACAGTAGAAGCTGCTGTTCATAAGCGCCCTAAACTTCTATGGATTAACTTTTTATTAACTGCTACTTTACTTGTCTGTCTCATACTAGAAGTTATGCCGTTACCTGTTTTATTTACAATCGCTTTCGCTATTGCTGTTATGATTAACTATCCGAACTTAGAGCAACAGAAAGAACGTATTGCTTCTCACGCAGGAAACGTATTAGCGGTTGTTTCTCTCGTATTTGCCGCTGGGATTTTCACTGGGATTTTATCAGGAACAAAAATGGTAGATGCAATGGCTAAAAGTGTAGTAACTCTTATACCAGACGCTCTTGGACCACAACTACCAATTATTACAGCTCTTCTTAGTATGCCATTCACATTTTTCATGTCCAACGATGCTTTTTATTTCGGCGTATTACCTATTTTAACGAAAGCTGCCGCTGCTTACGGAATTAGTGCAGCCGAAATGGGACGCGCTTCATTACTCGGGCAACCTGTTCACTTATTAAGCCCTCTTGTCGCATCCACTTATTTATTAGTCGGAATGGCCAAAGTTGATTTTGGTGAACATCAACGCTTCACTTTATTGTGGGCAGTTGGAACGACAATGGTGATGTTGATTACTGGGATAGTAATTGGGATTATTCCAATATAAGACAAAAAGAGAGTAGAGGACATATATCCTCTACTCTCTTTTTTATTATGAAGAAACAAGAAAATACCGTCTCTCCGGTCTCCCTACACTCCCATATGTAAGTTCCGCATGTACTTTCTTTCCTGATATTAAATACTCTAAATAACGCCTCGCTGTCGACCTACTTACTCCTACCATCGCACTTAACATTTCTGCTGTAATTCCTTCTTCATTCACTGTTAACATATGCTTTTTTATTTTTGCTAAAGTTAAAGGGTCTATACCTTTCGGCGCATATTCTATTTCATTTCCCTTTACGCCTCTTTGAGACCATAGATGTTCTATTTGTTCGATAGATAATTGGTTATTTTTCTTTAACTGCACAAGCTTTTTTTGGTAATTTTCCAAACTTGCTTTAAATCGATCAAACATAAGTGGCTTTACGATATAATCTGTTACTCCGCCCCGCAGGGCGTGCCTCACTACATCTGTTTCCGATGCAGCTGTAATCATAATAATATCTGTATCATGTAAATGATGCCTAATATATGTGACAAGTTCCGTTCCTTGCATATCAGGTAAGTACACGTCTAATAAAACGAGCTGTGGTTTCACAAGATCTAACCATTCTTTCGCTTGTTCCCCAGTCGTTGCTGTTCCAATTACTTTAAACCCCTCAACCTTTTCAGTAAAACGACGATGAATGTCCGCAATTCGAATATCATCCTCTACAATCAATACTTCAATCTCCTCACCCATTACAATTCGCCTCTCTCTTTTGGTAATGCGATAATAAATAATGCGCCACCTAAATCCCCTTTTTCGATTGCAATACTTCCATTTAAATCTTCTACTAACTCTTTCACTTTTGCTAACCCATATCCTCGCTTCCCGCCCTCTTTCGTCGAGAAGCCTTTATAGAATATGCTAGTAATGACTTCATCATGAATCCCTTCTCCTGAATCTTCCACTTCAATTACTATTTCTTCTCCGATATCAGTTACAAACATTCTTACTTTCTTATCATTCTCTTCATTTCCTTCAATTGCTTCAAATGCATTCGTAATTAAATTTCCTAAAATAGAAACGACATAATTACTCTCAATATGCGGGCTTAATTTTTCTAAGCTACTTTCACGATCTAGCATAAAATCAATCTTCAACTCTCTTGCTCTATTATAGAATCCAATTAAAATTCCACCTAACCATGGATTTTGAATTCGCTTCATAATGAATTGGACAAAATCTTGATATATCGCTGTTTCCTTATGAATTAGCTCTAAAGCATCTTCATATGATTCTAACTGAATAAGTCCTGAAAGCGTATACAATAAGTTGTTATATTCATGTGTTTGCGCTCGTAATGCCTCTGTATATTGCTTCGTCTGAGATAACTCTGCTGTTAACTGATCCATTTCAGATTTCAAACGTAAGCTCGATACAACACCCGTTACTCTATTCTTTACTTTAATCGGTAAACGATTCGCAATAACAGCCTGCCCGTTTATATTTAATTGACGATCAAACTGTTCTTCACCAGTTTGAAGTATATCTAATATCGTTGAATTAGGAATTATATTTAAAATGAATTCTCCAATAATATTTCGTTGTTCATCTAGCGAAAGAATATCGTAAGCTGCTTGATTGACTAAACTAATCATTCCATTTTGATCAATAACAATAATCCCTTCCCGTACAGATTGAATCACTGTACTATGCTCTTCATATAAAGATGAAATTTCTTCTGGCTCCATCCCAAACATCATTCTTTTTATACTTCCCGCTAAATATATAGAACCAATTACCCCGATTAAAAGACCTATTATTGTAATCCAAAATACACGCTTTCCATATACTTCTACTGCTCCATGAATATCATCCATTGAAAATCCAACAGACACTACACCTATAATTTCATTTTCCTGATTACGGATTGGAACTTTCCCGCGTAATGAAGGGCCTAATGATCCAGTTGCTCTCGAAACATAAGATTTCCCTTCTAATAGAACCCCTTCATTATCTCCACCAGTCATTGCTTCTCCTATTTTATCTCGCTCTGGATGCGCATATCGAATCCCCTCTTTGTTTCCAACTACAATAAAATCAGCATCTGTATCAATTCGAATTTTCTCTGCTATTGGCTGAATGATAGAAGCTGGGTTTTCTTTTTGAAAAGCTTCTTTTATTTCAGGTATAGCAGCAACGGTTTTCGCAACATGCAAAGCACGTTTCCCAATTTGCTCTTCTACCGTTTCAGACAATATGTAATAGAATAAATAGCTTGTTAACAGAAGTACAACTAAAATAAGTGTACTAATTGTTAAAGTAATTCTCGGTTGTAGTTTTAATTTTTTCAATTTCAAAACCATTCCCCTAACATGATTAAAAGTATAATTTAAAGAATATACAGTCTTTTTTAATTATACTTAAATCATAACACGGTTACTCTATATTTCTTTCTTTTTCTCTTCGTAAAAAAAGAAACGAAGTAAAATTATTACCTCGTTTCTTAACATTTATTATTACACTTTAAACTTACCAATCATCTCTTGTAATTCCTCTGCCATTTGTGATAAGTGAACTGCTGCTGCATTTATTTCGTCTACTGAAGCTAATTGTTCTTCAGAGGAACCAGCAATATTTTGAACGCTTGCTGCATTTTCTTCAATCGTAGCTGCAATTTCATTAATGGATGCACTTACTTGTCTTGCATCTACTGTCATTTGCTTTGCTACATCTACCATGTTATCAATTTGTACAACTGTATCATCCGTAGATTTCAGTATTTCAGCAAAGCTTTGCTTCGTTTCATTTGCAACTACAAGCCCTGATTGTACTTCTGTCCCAACTTGCTTCATAGAACTTACCGTTTCCTTTATATCAAATTGGATCTCTTTCACTAGTTTTCCAATTTCCGTAGAAGACTGTCCTGATTGCTCAGCTAATTTTCGTACTTCATCTGCTACAATTGCAAATCCTCTTCCTTGCTCTCCAGCTCTTGCAGCCTCAATTGCCGCATTTAACGCTAATAAATTGGTCTGCTCTGCAATGTGTTGAATCACCTCAAGAATTGCTCCAATTTGTTTTGATTTATCATCTAACAAAACAATAACTTTATCTGATTGTGAAACAGACTCATGGATTAATTGCATTTGATTCACAGTTTGTTCAACTAACTTCCCACCATCTTCAGCCTTTTTCTTCGTATACATAGATGCTGTGGATACTAATGAAGAACTATCTGCAACACGCTGAATTCCTTCTGTAACTTCTTCTAATAATGTTGCGCCTTCTTCAACTTCTTTCGTTTGTATTTCAGCCCCACTCGACACTTGCTCTATTGCTTGTGTAATTTGTTCCGTCGCTTCACTTGTCTGCTTCATACTAGCTGTTAATTCTTCTGAAGATGCCGCCACGTGACTTGCTGAAGTATTTATATTGGAAATGACCTGATGTAATGATGCCGCCATCTCATTAAAACTTTCTCCTAGCTGTCCAATTTCATCTTTAGAATGAACTGTAATTGTTTCTGTTAAATCGCCTTCACTAATCTTTTTCGATGATATAACAAGTTGTTTTAACGGACTAATGATAGAAGCAATTATGAAGTAAATTAAAATCCCACCAATTATTAATGAAATACCAATAACAGTTAGCGTTTTATAGAAAATAGGATTAGCTGCTTCAATAATTTCTTTTGAAGGCATAATTCCTGCTATTTTCCATCCAGTCTGCTTATTTGTTATAAAGGTAACATTACGATCATCACCATCGAGTTTGAATTTAAAATCGCCTGTTTCCTGTTTGTACAATTCCTTCTCAAGTTTTTCTTCTATTTTGTCACCCGGTTTCATCGTCGGATGTGCTATTACATGTTTAGATTGGTCGAAGATTGCTACATATCCTTTTTTACCGATATTGACCATTTTTGAAGTATTTACAATATCATTAATAATTAAATCAATACCGAGAACACCGCTTTTATCCTCATTCTGTTTTGCTATTGTAATAACAATATTCCCTGTTGTACTTGACTTATATGGAGCTGTGATAACCACTTCTCCGCTTTTTTTCGCTGCTTCTTTATACCAATCTCTTTCGGTAGGATTATACCCATCCGGCATTTGAATAGACGGTGATTGAATAAATTGTCCCGTACTAGATCCTGTATAAATTGCTTCTATTTCTGGATGTAATTTATTATATTCTTCTAATCTATTTTGCACATTTTGAAGCTGATCAGTTCCGTAACTTACTCCATTAAATAACTTTGTAAAATATACTGCGTCTACCTTTTTACTGTCTATCTCTTTGTTAATAACATTATTTAAAATCTTTACGTTATCTTCCGCTGATTGTAAAATTGTTTCATTAAAATTTGTCTTCGCTTGTTGATAAGACGTCCAACCAATTACAATACTTGGAAGAATTAAAACAATAACAAATGATACAAGTAACTTTGCTTTTAAACTACTTCTCCTTAATTTCCCTTGAAGCATATTTCTACCCCTCCATACCGTTTTAAATGTAATTACCTTACATTTAATTTCTTTATATAAATTATACGATTAAAATGTATCAACTCTTTATCTCTTTTTCTATTAAAGAATTAATACATACCCTTTTCATTCTATATAAATTAAATAATTAAAACAATATATTAAAATGTACATTATTCGAATAATTCACAGAAGAACCTCTAGTATCTCACTTACTAGAGGTTCTTCCCACTATACTATTCTTTATCTTTATCTTTTTCTACTTCTTTTTTCTCATCTTCTACTACAGATACAATAGGTTTATCGTTTGATAATTGTTGAACCGCTCCTTTTCCAGCAAATCCTTCTAATAACTCTTTTAAATCAATGCCAGAAGAAGCTTTTAATGTTTCTTGCATCGTTGCCATTAAATCAGTCGCATAACCTGCAACTTTTCCGGCGCCGCTATTTTTACCACCGCCGCCTGTATCGACAACTGTAATTTTATCAATGTTGCTAAGTGGGCTAGCAACTTCCTTCGCATAACTTGGAAGCATTTTAAGTACCATATCCATAATTGCCGCTTGGCCATATAACTCAAATGCCTCTGCAATTTTTTGCTTCGCTTCTGCTTCTGCTAAACCTTTTAACCTAATAACATCGGCTTCCGCCGTACCTTGTGCTTTTTGTACTTCCGCTTTAGCTTGACCTTGTGCTTTTTCAATTTCTGCCTTCGCTAAACCTTCCACACGTACTTCTTCCGCACGTGCTCTCGCTTCAGCTTCAATCTTATATTGATCCGCATCTGCCTTTTTAATTTGTTTTACTTTTTCTGCTTCCGCTGATTGCTCAACAGCATAGCGATCGGCATCTGCTTTTTTCTTTACTTCTGCATCGTATTGCTTTTCACGACGCGCAATCTCTTTTTCTTCTAATTCAATTTGTTTCTCACGCTCAATGATTTTAACGCGCATTTGCTCTTCTGTAACACCTTGTTGCGCTTTCGCTTGTTGTAATTCGTAAGAAAGATCGGCGTCTGCACGAGCTTGTTCTTGCTCTCTCTTATAAGATTGTACTTTTAATTCTTTATGTTTTTCAGCTTCAGCGATTTGCGCATCACGTTGGTATTCAGCTTCTTTCGCTTCTTTCTCAGCACGAGCTTTTTCAATACGAGCTTCCTTTTCACGCTCTGCATTTGCAATTGTTGCATCACGCTTAACCGTCGCAATTTGTGGCTGACCAAGTGCATCTAAGTAACCGTTCTTATCCATGATTTCTTTAATGGTAAAGGAAACGATGCGAAGCCCCATTTTCTTTAAATCTGTAGAAGCTACTTCATGCACTTTTTGAGCAAATTGCTCTCTATTGCTATACGCATCTTCTACTGTCATAGAGGATAAAATCGCACGTAAATGACCTTCTAAAACCTCTTTTGCTTCTACCTTTAACTCTTCTGTTTCTTTTCCTAAATATTGCTCAGCTGCTGTAGATACTTCTTCAATTGTAGAACCTACTTTAATAATAGAAACACCATTTACTGTAACTGGAACACCTTGCTTCGTATACGTATCGCGTGTACCCACTTCTAACTTATAATTTAGTAGGCTTAAAGGTTCTGCTCTTTGCATAATTGGAACTACGAATGTACCGCCACCACGAATAATCTTAATCTTCTTTCCATCATCAGTGGTAACTACATTTTTCCCACCACCAAGCCAGTTCCCTGTAACAATTAACGCTTCATCTGGTCCAACTGTTCGATACTTCGTAATGAATACTAAAATGAGTAGAATTAAAATTGCGAGTAAAACTCCACCAATAATTAATGGAATCGTCATGTAAATTCCCCCTTACAATTTTGGTTTTTTTAAAGAATAAGCGATGTTTTGTACAAGCAAAACACCATCTTGGACTCCCTCGATAATAACTTCAGTTCCTTGTGAAATATCTTTTTTTCCAATTGTTTTAGCTGGAATTGCATTACTTCCAAATTGGGAGGATATTAATACTTCACCAAATCCTTCTGTAGGAATTGTCGTAATGACTTCTCCCTTGCAACCAATGAATTCATCCATACGTTGCACAGTATTTTGTTCAGCCTCTGCAATCGGCTTTAAAATTAATATTTTCATTATGAATACACCAATAAAGGATATAGCAAATGCAGCCACGAAAATAAGAATACTATTAAAGGAAAATAAATATTCTCCTATATAACAAAGTCCACATAACATAGCGAAAAAACTAAGTAATAAAGTAACAACGGATACCGATCCGCCTCCAAAACTAAATATGGATTCAAATATATCCCCAAAAAAGATATAAATCACAGTGAGTATAGTAGCAATAATAAATCCATATAAATAAATTGTCTCAAGTGGATAACCAAACAAAACCATTTCTTATCCCCCTCTCTTAAACAATCCCTTTTTTGTTATGTGTATGCCCCACCTCTTCCAAAGATTATTGTTCTTAATTTTCAGTTATTTGTCTTTTAAAGAAAAGCCTGCAATACAGGCCTCTAAAAAAGAACAGGAGAAACCCATTGTGACAGGCTCCTCCTAGAAAATAACCGATATATTATATATCTATATAATATACTATTTTCCACAAAAAGTAAAGTTAAACATACATTGGAAAAGCACTTATTTTACTGATAATTCGTATGTTCCATCGCCATTATCATATTTATATACATACAAGTAATACTTACCTGGTTTTGCATTCATTTTTGCATCTATATGATTTCCATTTGCTTGACCGTAAGCAGCATAATTTTGCATATCTGATTCATGGTGAAGTACCCATGTCATCCCGATTCCATACTCATTTAAAACGGAAATATCGATATCTTTCGCTGATGCTACATTAAATGTATAAACATCAGTGTGGTCCCCGCCAATAAGACTACCTTTTATCGTACTATTTAGCCCGATACGATTTGCTTCCTCTGGGCGATTATTTGGTTCTGATTCTGTTAAACTTCCACCTTTAATCGTAACAGTTGTTTCGCTTCTGCTCTCTTTGCCTTTATCATCTTTTACTATTAACGCTACTTTATAAGAACCTTCTCTTTCATATACATGTACTGGATTAACTTCTGCACTTGTGCTTCCATCTCCAAAGTCCCATAAATAAGAAACGATTTT
Source organism: Bacillus sp. CD3-5 (assembly GCF_006349665.1). Classification (NCBI taxonomy): domain Bacteria; kingdom Bacillati; phylum Bacillota; class Bacilli; order Caryophanales; family Bacillaceae; genus Bacillus; species Bacillus sp. CD3-5. The sequence goes on from NZ_VEPX01000011.1 coordinate 183,202, forward strand.
TCCATCTTCATCTTTTGAGCCATCACTTTTAAATTGAATACCTTCTTTTACAAGTCCATTATAAGGGCCATTTATATTAATCGTTGGAGCTTTATTTTCTCCGTCATCTTTTGCGATACCGTGGAAGACTACATCATATTCAAATTGATTTGAGCTATTCACACGATAATTGACGAAGTATGCTGTAACAGTTTTGTAGCCACTCCATTCTTTTTGCGCAAGTTGTTCCAAAGCTTCATTTACTTTCTTACTCATTGCGTTCCAATCTTCTGACTCACCTTTTGTTACACTACCTGTATACGTACCTTCTAATGTAAATGTATTAAAGAATTGGGAGCTATGTTTTGTCATTTTTGCATCTTTCATCGGCAACATTTCAGTCATTTCTTTCTCTACTGCTGTTAATGATTTTGGGGCATGTTCAGCTAAATAATCATCTGCTACTGCCGGTACATTATATTTATCTTGATTATCGATTAGCTGCTGCATATACTCTTGATACTCTTTATTTAACTTAGGATCTTTACTTAGATTTTCACGATATGCATCATAATTTTTTACGTCATTCGCACGAATCAAATCTTGAATTTTATCAAATGTTTCAAACTGATGCGTATATAAGTAAGACTGCAATGCGAACGAGTAATTATAGAAATCCCAAGAACCGTATTTAGCAAATAATGTACGCTCTGCTGTATAACGACTTGCAGGATCAGATGATAATCCACTAATGATGCTCTTTCTCGGTACTACATTATTTGTTCGAGTAGACCCTGCGAAAAACTCTGCATTTCCTTCTTGGAACCAAGTTAACCTTTCATTTTGATACATATCTCCTCTTCCGAATAAACCTGGCACTTCATATCTCCCTTGAAGATAATGGGTAAACTCATGGCGGAATAATTCTTCTAAACTATAAATACTTTGTTCTGGCGTGCGTTCATATGTAAAGAATGTTCCTGTTTCTTCAATATAAATTCCACCGTTGTTCGTTTCATATCCATACAGTTGTCTATTTAATTGGTACTCTTCTGGACTGTTATAAATTACGATCGTTAATATATCATCTGCATTGCCCGGCTCTAACGCTTTATCATTCCCAATTACACGATGATACTGCGCTTTTACTTCCTTTGCAGCCCAGTATAGTCTCTTAATTTTTTCTTCCGATACTTTATCTCCTGTTTTAAATACGATAGATCCATCATCAAATGTATACGTTTTTGGTAAGTACTGCTCTTTTCCTTCTTTACGTATTTTCTCTAAATCTACTGTATTCCCGCTATAATCTTTTCCGTTATAATTTGTTGTAATTTGTTCTACTGCGACAAAATACGGTTCACTTAAACGTGGATACATATGCATTGCCTGTGTCACAACTTCTAATCCTTTATTTGGATTGCTATGAAACTTCCCTAAACGACTAGCAAAGTAAATTCCATTATTAACGAGCCACTTATTTTCTGGTGTTACTTCATTTAGAAGAGCAATACGATTTATTTCATTAATAAACCCATCTACTTTTCCATACCACATCGTTTCATTCGCTTCTTTACGAGCCTCAATTAAGTAAGACTGTATATCATAGTCAATCCCTTGCATAATATCGTATACAGCTTGTCCTTTCATACGATCGTCTACATACGTATGAAGATTATCATTATATTGTTTTAAAATATTAGCTGCGTATTGAACCGTTTCAACATCACTTGAAGCGTTACTAATCAATTTTCCGTATGCAGATACGACTGTATCTTGCTCATCTGTACCTAGCTTAAAGTTTGGGTTATTCGCAATTGCTTTTAAAGCAGGTAAACATTTGTCCTGGAAGCTTCTTTCATTTAATTCACTTAATTCATTATTATAAAATGCCAAATAAAAAGCTGAACGTAACACTTCCGTAAACGTTTGAATTCCTTTTGAATCATCTTTCGTAAATGTACTACCTCGATGAGCTAATTCATCTATAACGACTTGCATTTTCCCCTTATCTTTATAAAAAGCTTTTGCATCTTCATTAAACTGGAATAAATCTGTAATTTGGTGCCACTTAATACTGCCTAACGTTTCAACTAATTCTTGATCATTCATTTTGTTTAAATCAGCCATTGAATAACTTTCCTTAACTTGCTTTACTGCCGCTTTGTTCGGAATAGATGCTGGTCGCTGTGAAAAGTCTCCTACTTTTAAACGTTCTTGAAACGATAATGTTTCCTCCGCTTTAGAAACGTGCCCAATCTCATCTACCGACTTTTCAATTCCAACCGGTTTCGTTTTCAACACGTTATACGGTACTTTTTCTTCCGCTACTACATGAGTTTGAAGTGCACCTAACGATAAAGCCATTGTACTAATGCTAAGCATCACTTTATTGATCTTTGATTTCTTGTTCATATCCTTGCCCCCTATTTTAATATTCCATCCAAGAATTTAACATAAAATCTAGATACAACAATATAAAATGCAATATTTCATATTATTTCTTCTTACATTTTGTACATATCGTGAACAATCTTACTTTTATCCCGCATTAACGGGCAGTAAGACCCCCACCTCAAAATTCATGGGAAGCAAAGAAGTTAGGTGGGGGTCGGGCTGCCCGTAAAAGCCCGATTGGTTCAACTAATAGTTATGAATCTATAGCAATTAAACTGGCTTTTTACACATGTTAAAAATCGAATTTTTTGACAATTAAACCTTCAATTGTTATGATTAATATAATTGTTAACTTTATTAAACAAGGGTGGGATTCTATGATAAAAAAAGAAAACAGTGTATTTTATATCTCCATCTTGCTAACAACATTATTCATCATATGGGGAATTACCCCGGCAAGTTGGATACAAGGCTATGATTTACAAAGTGTTACCTCTTCCTTAAATTCATTTATCCTCAATAAATTTGGATGGTTTTATTCTCTACTTATGACCGCAATGATTATTTTAGCCACTTATTTAGCATTTTCTAAGTACGGTTCTATTCGTCTCGGTAAAGATGGAGAAAAACCAAAGTATAGTTATCCATCTTGGCTATCCATGTTGTTTGGGGCAGGAATGGGAATTGGTCTCCTCTTTTATGGAATCGCTGAACCGATTTCACATTTTACAGATCCACTCACAGGAAAAGCAGGTACAGAGGAAAGTGCCAAGCTCGCTATGCAATATTCATTTTTCCACTGGGGTCTCTTTCCATGGTCACTATACGCAATGGTTGCTTTAACAATTGCATATTTCACATTCCGCAAACAAAAAGGTAGCACAATTGGGGCTACAGTTACTCCATTATTTAATCGATCGAAAAATTCTCCTATCGGAAAAACAGTTGATATTTTAGCTGTTTTAGCCACTGTATTCGGTATTGTGCCATCTGTTGGGATTGGTGCTCAACAAATCGCCGGAGGATTAAGCTATTTATTCCCTTCTATTCATAACACTTTACTTACACAGCTCATACTTATCGCCATCTTCGCTGTTTTATATTTAACAAGTGCACAAACAGGCTTAGATCGTGGGATTAAATATTTGAGTAACTTAAATTTCTCTCTTGCAGGTATATTACTCGTCTCCTTTTTACTTTTAGGACCAACTGTATTTATTATGAAATATTTCACATCTACACTCGGTTCTTATATTGGAGCTTTACCTAGTATGGGATTAAATTTAGGAGCATTTAATGAAAAATCTTCTTCTTGGATAGAAAACTGGACTATTTTCTATTGGGGATGGTGGATCTCTTGGTCTCCATTCGTCGGTACATTCATCGCCCGTATTTCTAAAGGACGCACAATAAAAGAATTTATTTTTGGAGTTGTATTAGTCCCAACTCTCATCTGCACATTTTGGTTTGCAGTATTTGGCGGTACCGCTATCCATATGGAAATGTTCCAATCGCTTGGTATAGCTGATGAAATCGCAAAAAATGGTACAGAGATTGGATTATTTGCTGTTATTTCACATCTACCGTTCTCTACATTTTTAACAATTATCGGGTTAATTTTAGTAGCCACATTTTTCGTTACTTCTGCTGACTCGGCAACATTTGTCGTTTCTATGCAAACGAGTAACGGAAGCTTATCACCAAAAAATAGTTTAAAACTTATATGGGGATTAACAATCGCGATCATTGCAGCTATTTTATTACAAGCTGGAGGATTAAATGCACTGCAAATTGCAGCGATCATCGCAGCACTACCATTTTCTATCGTAGTCGTCCTTATGATTACTTCACTCTTTAAAGAGCTACGAAAAGAAGACGTTAATTTGCAAACGAAAGAAGTTCCGAAAAAAATAAAAAAGGTTATGTAACGATTGGCACCTCTTCTTTTAGAAGAGGTGTTTTCTACATTCATTTCATTTATTTTCCTAAAACAAATAAAACCTACTTGTTTTATAGGGATTATATGTTATTATAAAGGAAATAATTGGGTAAATAAAGAGCTTGAAAAACTAGGAAAAGAAAACTTCCTACATACACTATATGACAAACATCTAAAAGAAGAATTCGGTCCTCAAATTAGTCCTGAATCCGTTATTACTGAGGGCGGCAAAGTAAATTAAATAAAACCCATTCGTATGAAATATACTCTTCATACGAATGGGTTTTTACTCTATTATATAGTGTTGTAAACATAAATAATCATATTACGTTATAATAAGATAAAACGTTTTTATTTCTTAAATAATCTCTTTCTAAATACAAACATACTCAGCGCTGAAAGAACTAACGCTACGCCTGAAAGTAATGTTGATGTATTCTCTTGTCCACCTGTTGCTCCTAATGATTTCTTGCTTTCTTCTTGTTTATTAACAGCTGGTTTACTTTCTTTCATTTTTTGATTCTCTACTACTTTTTCTTTCACAACTTGATTATTCACGTTTTGTTCTTGAACTACTGCTGATTGATTTACTGCGTCTTTTGAACCTTCAATTCCTGGTGTTGGCTCTTTTGACTCTTCTTTCGGACCTTCAACTTCTTTTCCTGGTTCTTTTACTTCTTCTTTTGGCTCTTCAACTTCTTTTGTTGGCTCTTTTACTTCTTCTTTTGGTTCTTCAACTTCTTTGGCTGGTTCTTTCACTTCTTCTTTCGGACCTTCAACTTCTTTGGCTGGTTCTTTTGACTCTTCTTTCGGATCTTCAACTTCTTTTGTTGGCTCTTTTACTTCTTCTTTTGGTTCTTCAACTTCTTTTCCTGGTTCTTTTACTTCTTCTTTTGATTCTTCAACTTCTTTTGTTGGTTCTTTTGGCTCTTCCTTTGATTCTTCAACTTCTTTTGTTGGTTCTTTTACTTCTTCTTTCGGTTCTTCAACTTCTTTTGTTGGTTCTTTTACCTCTTCTTTTGATTCTTCAACTTCTTTTGTTGGTTCTTTTGCCTCTTCTTTTGATTCTTCAACTTCTTTTGACGGTTCTTTCGGCTCTTCTTTCGCTACTATATTTTGCATAACTGTACCACTGTATAATAGAGTTAGACCGTGGTAATTTCCATTTAATGAGAATGTATAAACTTTTTCTCCTGGAGCTTTCCATACGACTGTTCCTCTATCAGTGACGATACCATCTGTACTCTTCAGTTCAATATCTTCAAAGATTTCTCCCTCTAAATCGTAGATAGGAATTTGGATTTCTTGATTCATTTGTCCATCTTCTAAAACAATTTTTTGGTTTTTAATATCAACTGTTATCCATTGAGCCAATTGAATAATCGGTCTTACATCACGGATCTCATTTCCAGCTAATTTCAAGCTAAGTAAATCGAGCATAGAAGATAAAGTAGAGATATCTTTAATCTTATTATCAGATAAATTTAACCACTGTAAGTTTTTCAAGTTCGCTAATGGAGAAATATCTCGTATTTTATTGCTCATTATTTCAAGCTTATTCAATTTACTAACTTTGCTAATCTCATCTAAATTATTGATTTCATTATTATTTACTAACAATGTATCTAGATTTTGCAATTGATGAATTCCAACAAGAGCAGCATGATCAAGTTTATTATTTGATAGATCCAGATTTTGCAATTTCTGAATCTTAAATAGTTCTGGAACATTTTTTATACTGTTATTGCTAACATTTAATTTTTCAAGATTCTCTAATGACTGAAGTGGTTTCATATCTTCAATTTGATTATTGGATAAATCCACTAACTTCAAACCTCTCAAATTTGAGATAAATTCCACATTTTTCATATTAACATTTTTTAATGTCAATTCCTCCATATTTGTCATGAGTTCTAATCCAGAAAAATCTGTTATGCCCTCTTTTTCCCCATCTGTAATTTTTAAAGTCTTAACTTTTAATAAATCTTCTTTCGTTATAGGGGTATTTACATTTTTACGTTCAAAATTATGTTTGTTCATGTATTGCCTTAATTTCATATCTTGAATTACGTTAGAACTCTCTTCTCGTTTTTCAACGATATTTTGTATTACCCTTCCTTGGAACCTTATCTTACTTTCACCAGCATCCATCTTAAATTCATACATTTTTTCTCCAAGACTATTCCACTTTATTAATCCATTTGTAATACTTCCGCCTTCACTCTTCCACTCAATATTTTGAAGTGCTGTCCCATTTACATCATATACAGGAATTTTCACTTCTTCATTTATATATGCTTCATCTAAAAAGATTTTTTGTCTTTGAACATCAATTTTAATTCGTTTTCCTAATTCTTGAATAGGTCTTATATCACGAATCTCATTTGTCGCAAGTTTTAATTCATATAAATTATTCAAATTACTAAGTGATGATACATCCGAAACATAGTTTTCCTCTAAATTAAGTGCTTGTAAACTAGTTAGGTTAGATAATGATGTAATATCTTTAATATCATTTTTTTGAAGATCAAGTTCCACGAGGCTACTCATCTCACTAATCGGTTCAATATTTACAAGCCCGTTACTTCCTATCCCTAATGTCCCTAATTTATTCAATTGCTCAATGCCTGTAAGATCAGTAATTTTATTATTGCTTACATATAACTTTCTTAAAGAAGAAACATTATATAAAGGCTTTATATCACTAATTTTATTACCTGATAAGTTAACGGTTCTAACCTTTTTAAGTTGACTTAGTGGATTAATATCAACAATTCTATTATTTTGTAACTCTAGTATATCCAGTCTTTCTAAGTTTACAAGCGGCTCAACATTTTCTATTTTATTAAAAGATAGATCAACTACTTTTAAACGTTTTAGTTGTGAAATAGGAGCTATATTTCTTACATCAGACCCTTGTATCGTTAGTCTTTCTAGATTTTCCATATACTCTAATCCTTTTAGACTCTCAATTCCTTGACCTGCATATATATTTAACTCTTTAATTTCTTTTAAATCTTCTTCAAATATAGGTTCATTTACATCTTTTCTATTTAATACGTTTTTGTTAATTACTTGCTGTAATCGTTTATCACGTATGATATTTTGTGTATCTTCAATTTGTTCTTCTTCCTCTTCTATATCGCTTTCTACAAATGTGCGCATATTCACTTCAAACTGAATTTTGAATTCCTTATCGTACCCTAAAGTGGGAATTAAAATATGCATTTGCATATTATATCTTTTTCCTAACTCACCTACTTCAAATTGTATAACTTTCGTTCCATGTTTTCTTTTATCTTCTGAAAGCACCTTTACATCATGGAATACACCTGGCTCTTTACTATCTTCGACTTTCAGATAGTCAAAGAAATCACTATCTTTTAATGTTGCTGTAATAATTCTTTTTCCATTTTCAATCGTCAGCTTTGGATCTTTTATATATACAGTTGCATATGACTCTTCATTTGAGTTATCTTTATACGCCTTAATTATCGCATCAAAAACATACTTCTTTGAACTTTGTGCAGTCATATTTTCTGTACCAGCAGTAGCTGCTACGGCAGGTGTAGCATAAACAGCAAATGGCAACGATAATGTCGCAGCCACTAACATCGCATTTATATGTTTTCTTTTATTTTTCTTCAACTTTACATCTCCTCCAAAGTATATAATTCAAAATGTAATCATTTCTCGAATAAATGATAATGATTTTCATTATCATTGTCAACTAAAAAAATAAAAAGTTTACAAAAAAATAACCCCTCAAAAAGGGGTTATGCCATTTTCTCTCCTGATTCTTCTCTAAAAAAGCTCTTCATCGCGTGAAATACATCTGCTTTTTGCTTTAAAATATAATATCTGAAATTCTCATCTTTAATATTTTTATAGGCTGACATAAGTGTACTGTGGCGGTTGTACTGGTTCACTTCCCCATACCCAAACATATTACACTTCTTCATTAACTCTTCAACAAGTTTTACACATCTAGCATTATCTGATGTTAAATTATCACCGTCTGAAAAATGGAATGGATAAATATTATAGCGGTCTGGTGAATATTTATTATCGATTAGCTCAAGTGCTTTTTTGTATACAGAAGAACAAATTGTTCCGCCACTTTCTCCTTTTGAGAAAAACTCTTCCTCTGGAACTACTTTTGCCTCCGTATGATGGGCAATAAATTCAATATCTACTGTTTCATACTTTGTGCGTAGAAATCTCGTCATCCAGAAAAAGAAGCTCCGTGCCATATATTTCTCCCATATTCCCATCGATCCACTCGTATCCATCATCGCTAATACAACAGCTTTTGAATCTGGCTTTAATACTTCATTCCAAGTGCGGAATTTTAAATCTTCTTGGTGAATCGGATGAAAAGATGCTTTACCACGCATCGCATTTCGTTTATATGCGGATATCATCGTTCTTTTCTTATCGATGTTGCCCCATAATCCCGTTTTTCTAATATCATTAAATTCAACATGTTCAATCTTGTTTTCATCCATTTCTTTTCTCTTTAAATTAGGTAATTCTAATTCTTTGAAAAATGCTTGCTCTAATTCCAAAATAGAGACTTCAGCTTCATAATAATCTTCTCCAGCCGCATCCCCTGCTCCTTGCCCTTTTCCTGGTCCTTTTTGCTTTTGACCACCTGATCCATCTCTCGCAACGACATCACCAACTTTGCTGTCACCATTTCCTTGCCCAACGTGTTTGTTTTTATCATAATTGTACCTAATCTTATATTCATCTAAAGAACGAATCGGTATTTTTACAACATCCTTACCATTAGACATAACAATGCTTTCTTCTGTTACAAGATCGGGTAAATTATTCTTAATTGCCTCTTGTACTTTCTCTTGATGGCGTTGTTGGTCGTCATATCCTTTGCGATGGAGGGACCAGTTTTCCTGTGAAATCGTATAATTTGGTTGGTTTTCTTCACCCATTTCTTTCCCTCCTTACTGTAATTGTCTTCCTATATGAACAGCAAGCTAGAAATTTTGTTTTATACTGTACCAGCTAGAATGAAAGGTCACTGCCCATCGAAAATCATCCCATAAACATATATAACGTTTTTCATATAATACTCCGAGCATCCTAAACAAAATTTTGCCACTCACATACTAGAAAAGAATCATTCAGCCTTTGATAAGAAAGAAACACAATGCATAGTTGCACACATTTACACTTTGCAACATATTGTATTGTGTTGGCTTTTTTCGTATGAATGGTTGGTTACTCTATCATATGCATATTGTAAAAATAATTGACAATAAATTCATAAAATTGCATCTTAATTTATTACATTTGGACAAGGTATGACACTTTACACATATGACTGGATAATAAAACGCTGTCCCGCAAAATACAAGAGACAGCGTTTTGTTATCAAACTATCGATTTAGCAGGCTACCTACATAGCGTAATAATTCATTTGCTGAAGAAGAATTATAGCCGTGCTCATCAATTAAACGTGCAACAACATCATTAATTTTCTTCAGCTGATTTTCGTCTGGTGTTTTCGTTGATGTTGTAATTTTCACTATATCTTTTAAATCAGCAAATAGCTTCTTCTGAATCGCTTCACGAAGACGTTCGTGCGAATTATAGTCGAAGCGTTTTCCTTTACGTGCATAAGCAGAGATGCGAATTAATATTTCTTCCCGGAATGCTTTTTTAGCATTTTCTGAAATTCCAATTTGCTCCTCAATCGAGCGCATTAACTTTTCATCTGGGCTCATTTCTTCACCTGTTAACGGATCACGTAATTTCGACTTATTGCAGTACGCCTCAACGTTGTCTAAGTAATTATCCATAAGTGTCTTAGCGGATTCTTCATACGAATAAACAAACGCTTTTTGTACTTCTTTTTTAGCAATTTCATCATATTCTTTTCTTGCTAATGAAATGAAGTTCATATAGCGCTCTCGGTCTTCATTACTAATCGATGGATGCTGATCCAATCCATCTTTTAAAGATCTAAGCACATCTAGAGCATTAATAGATGGTACTTCTTTTCGAATAATTGTAGAAGAAATGCGGTTAATAACGTAACGAGGATCAATACCTTTCATACCTTCATCTTGATATTCGCGTTGCAACTCCTCTACATCAATCGCATTATAACCTTCTACCGTTTCTCCATCATACAAACGCATCTTTTTAATTAAATCAATATCTGGACGCTTCGGATCTTTTAAACGAGTTAAAATCGTAAACATTGCTGCAACCCGAAGTGTATGCGGTGCAATGTGCACATCGGACACGTCACTTTCACGAATCATTTTTTCATAAATATGTTCTTCTTCACTCACTCGTAAATTATATGGAACTGGCATTACAATAATTCTTGAGTGCAATGCTTCATTTTTCTTATTTGCTATGAAAGAGCGATACTCTGTTTCATTCGTATGCGCTACAATTAATTCATCTGCTGAAATAAGTGCAAATCTTCCCGCTTTAAAATTCCCTTCTTGTGTAAGCGATAATAAATGCCATAAGAACTTCTCGTCGCATTTTAACATCTCTTGGAATTCCATCATCCCACGGTTTGCCTTATTCAATTCTCCATCGAAGCGATACGCTCGTGGATCTGATTCTGAACCATATTCTGCAATTGTAGAAAAGTCCAAGCTACCTGTTAAATCTGCAATATCTTGTGATTTAGGATCAGAAGGGCTAAATGTACCAATACCAGTTCGGCGATCTTCAGAGAAGAAAATACGCTCCACAACTACATCTTCAATTCTCCCACCATATTCTTGCTCTAGGCGCATAACGTTGAGTGGTGATAAATTCCCTTCAATTCTTACTCCATACTCATCAAAGAAATCATCTCGTAAATGATGCGGAATTAAATGAAGTGGATCTTCATGCATTGGGCACCCTTTAATTGCAAAAATTGCTCCTCGATCTGTTCTTGAATATGTTTCTAATCCTCGTTTCAACATCGTAACTAATGTTGATTTACCTCCACTAACAGGACCCATTAATAATAAAATACGTTTTCTAACATCTAATCGTTTTGCAGACGGATGAAAATATTCCTCTACAAGACGTTCTAAAGCATCCTCTAACCCAAATAGCTGATTACTAAAGAAGTTATACTTTCTTCTACCATCAACTTCTTCAATTCCAGCATCTTTTATCATATTGTAAATGCGAGAGTGTGCTGTTTGAGCCACCCATGGTCTTTCCTTCACAAGCTCCAAATACTCCGCAAACGTACCTTCCCATTGTAAGCGTTCTTCTGCTTCTCGATGCTGTTCAATTTTTTTTAGAATATCCATTATAGCTCCTCCCCCATCTCCTTGTTCAATCGGATTATTATAAAAGGTATGCTAGGATGTCCTTAAACATTCTTTAAATCAAAATGAAATATACAGTAGTGTTATAAAATTCTCTCCAAAATTCAAAGAAAATTCTGTATAATATAGGTATTAAAGTTTTTACACCTCTATTCACTTTAAATAAATTCTTTTCTTCCAAGAACATTACATACATTTCGATTCATATTTCAGATTCGTAAACTGAAAAAATAGGAGGGATATTAGTATGAAATTATTATTAATTTTAGGTGTATCACTCACATTTCTTACAGCTATTTTTACATCTGGTTACAATGATAAACCCGGTACACATAAAAAGTGATGTGCTTCTTAGCACATCACTTTTTTTATCAATTATTTATAATACACATTTTCCACATCATATTTTGATAAAGGGCGGCTATAATAATAACCTTGTACAAACTTCACATTCTTTTCCTTCAAAAATTGTATTTGTTCCGCTTTTTCTACTCCTTCTGCAATTACATTCAATTCCAACGTATGAGCTAGATGAATAATTGCAGCCGTAATATTCGTATCGCGTTCATCTACATGTATACCTTCCATAAAAGAACGATCAATTTTCAAAGTATCAATTGGATACGTTTTTAAATAACTCAAAGATGAATACCCTGTACCAAAATCATCTAAATGAATCTTTAAATTTTGTTCTTTTAATTGTAGCAATACTCTTTTCGATATATCTTTATGTATAAGGGCTCCTTCTGTAACCTCTATCGCTAATAAATGAGCTGGTACATTGTACTTATGTAAAGCTCGTGTAATCATCTCTATTAATGTAATAGAGCGAAAATGCCTGGCTGAAATATTAACTGCAATTGGGACAACTTCATATCCTTTATTTAACCATTCGCGTATTTGTCGACACACTTCATTTACTACCCATTCATCAAGCTTAATAATAAACCCTGTTCTTTCTGCTAGCGGAATAAATTGATTGGGAGAGACAAATCCTAATTCTTTATTCTCCCACCTTATTAAAGCCTCCATACTAGCTATTTTTTTCGTTTCAATATTCATTTGCGGCTGATAATATAAGAAGAATTCATTTTTTTCTATAGCACGATGTAATTGGTTTTCTATTATAAATCTTTGTTCACGCTCACAATCTAACCCACTGCAATAAAAATGATAATGTCCTTTTCCTTTTTCTTTTGCTTTTTCCAAAGCAGCATCAACTCTTTGGAATAATATCTTTTCATCTTCTCCATCTGTTGGAGCCATTACAATTCCGATTGAAGCACTTAAATACACGTCCTCTTCTTCGATTACAAAATGTTCACTAATCCTTTTCAGTATGTTTTTGGAAACTCCCTCTACACGTTCTTTCGTTATATTTTCTATTAACATAACAAATTGATCATCGTGTTCTCTAAATAAGTGCATACCAGCTATTTCAAAACTGCTTAAACATTCTGTAACTTTTTGTAATACTTTATCTCCTTCTTTATGGCCAAAAGTATCATTAATAAGATGAAATTCATCTAAATCTATAAAAACAAGCGCAAACTCTGTATTATCATTCAACAAAGTATTTAACTTATTTGCACATGAAATTCTATTCATTAATCCTGTTAACTGGTCATAGTAAGCTAAATATTCCGTTCTCATCTCATTTAATACTTGCCTTGTAACATCTCTCGTAACAATATATACTCCAACAATTTCACCATTTACAATAATCGGAATCGTCCTCAGAGAAATATATAGCTCGTACCCTTCTTTATGAACATACTTCTTTGAAACAATTTGCTTCGCTTTTCCTTGCATGGATCCTTTAAATATAATTTGAAAATCTTTTTCATATTCTTTATTAATAAATTCAAAGATAAATTTATTATTTAATTCTTCATATCGATATCCAAATATTTCATACGTTGCTGGATTCGCGTATGTAATTCTACCTATAGAATCTATAGATATAATGGAGTCATTATTATATTCTAGTAATGACTTAAATAACATTTGTTTTTCCTCTATTTCAATCTTCTCCTCAATTTGAGCTGTAATATCCCTCGTAATACAAATAATAAACTGGCATACCCCTTCTTCATCAAATACAGGATTAAGTGAAGATTCATAATGTAAATTACCAGTTGGTAAACTAACTACATCACAAAAGGTATGTGCTTTTGCTTCACTCGCTACTTTTGCATATTGCACTTGCAATATTTCCGCCGTATCTTTCGGCAATACTTCAGAAAACGTTTTTCCATAACATTCTTCGCTTAGCTTTGCATAATCCATACCTATCTTATTTACATAAATATATGTAAAGGTTTCATCATCCATAACTTTCACAATAAATACTAAATCTTGAATAGCATGTAATAATCCTCTTCTTATTAAATCCATATCTATCATACTTAAAAAGGTATTTTGATTACGATATTGTTCCTTCATATTTATCTCAACCCGTCTAATCTATTTTTATTCATATATCACCATTCTATATGACTATGTACCCTTTTTTAAATGTATGATTCCATATTTACTTTTATTTTTAGAAAAAAAGCCGCCATATGGCGACTTTTAATAAACAATTTCTAAATCTAATCCTGGATAATTTTGTTGACGGAACGCTTCATAAATTAAAATAGCTGCTGTATTTGATAAATTTAATGAACGCACTTTATCAGTCATTGGAATACGTAAACAATGATCGAAATTTTCTTCGATTACATTAGCTGGTAAACCGTTCGTTTCTCTTCCAAATACAAAGTAGTAATCCTTCTCACGTTTACTATAATCAAACGCTGTATGAGCTTTCTCGCCATACTTTGTTAAATAGAAGAACTCACCGTCTTTATTTTTCTCATAAAACTCTTCAATTGAATCATAATACGTAATTTTCACGTGCTGCCAATAATCTAATCCTGCACGCTTTAACATTTTATCATCCGTTGAAAATCCAAGCGGTCTAATCAAATGTAATTCTGTTCCAGTTGCTGCACAAGTACGAGCAATATTTCCTGTATTTGCTGGAATTTCTGGTTGATATAAAACAACATGTACTCCCACGCGATATTCACCTCTGTTTTTTGTCTACTACGTATTATACCACTTGAGCGAAAAATCTCTACCCATTAATAATATGAAAGAATTTATATTTCATTTGTGGTGTATATTTACTAGAATCTTCATAGTTCCAATAACGCCGACGGCTATTCGCTGAATGTGCATTTACAAGTGGCATACCATCTGCGTCTTTTGCTACTACAATCGTCGTATGATTCCACCTACCATCATCCTCGAAATCATAAGCGATGACATCACCAAGAATAAGGTCCTCTGGCCTTTCTACAGCTTCAGCTCGAAGTCCTGATGTAGCACCTGACAAATACCAATAAAAAGAGTGTGCAACAGCCCAGCTCCAACTCCACTGATTCTCCCTTTGCCACCATCCTTTGCGAATATTAGGATATCCATTCATTGGTACTTCTCCAGTATGAAGACATTGAGAAATAAAATTCGTACAATTATCAGGGAAATTACGATATGCAGGGTTTCGATCATCCCACCAACGCTCTGCATATTTAACTGCCTCTAAACGGTTGTACTGATAGGAACCGTACTTCTCTTTTGTAACTTCCCTTTCTAATGTCTCACTCATTCCAACTGCTTCTGGCACTTCAATAGCATAATCACCTATTATCCGGCTATTATTTAAACAAACTCTTCGTTTTAATTGTTCCTCTTCAATATAAAATAATTCTTTATGCTTAATTAAATATTTAAAATGTATTTGATAATCAATTTCTTGATGATTGCTATTATTTAATTGCCTCATAAAAGAAACATCCGCAGTTGCTTTTACTATCTCTGCATTACGCTTTTGAAATAATTGTTTCTTTCTCTTTGCTATTTGTAATAAATCTTCAGCAATACCATCTACATTTGTTCGTTTCTCTGTTATATATGCTAAAAAGTGTTGGACTTGCTTTTCAATATTTATTTTTACAACCATTTCGTCTCCCTCCCATATTACAATATGAAAAAGGGAGATATTATCTACTCTTTTTTCTGCGCTAACAGTTCAAGTCCGCGATTCATTTCATGAAGAACCTCTTCGTCTTTCTCACGTTGCATCGCTTTTTCAATAGCTTCGCCCACGCCGTCTCCACCAATTTTCCCAAGCGCCCACGCTGCCGTCCCGCGAAGCACTGGTCTTGGATCATCTTTCATAACACCTATTAAATCTGGAATTGCTGATGCTTCTTTAAAATGTGCAAGTGCCAAAATCGCATTTCGTTGCAACGGTTTTTTACCTCTCCATGAACCAGACATAATTCCATATTTCTCTTTAAAATCACGATTGCTAATTGTTAAAAGCGGTGTTAATAACGGTTTAACTAACTCAGGATCTGGTTCCATCTCAGGGTGATTATGAAAATCCATTCCTTTATTTTTCGGACAAACTGTCTGACACGTATCACATCCATAAATACGATTACCTATTTTGTCGCGATACTCTTCTGGTAAGAATCCTTTCGTCTGTGTTAAAAATGCTATACACTTCTTCGAATCTAACTGTCCTCCTTGTATTAAAGCACCTGTAGGACAAATATCAATACACTTTGTACAGCTCCCGCATTGATCTTCTATCGGCTGATCTGGTGGGAATGGAACGTTTGTAATCATTTCTCCTAAATACACATACGAACCAAATTCAGGTGTAATAATAGAGCAGTTCTTACCGCTCCATCCAATACCAGCACGCTCTGAAACAGCTCGATCACTTAATTCACCCGTATCAACCATTGACTTAACTTCTATATCGGGAAGTTTTTCGATTAAATATGCTTCTAATTTCTGCAAACGATCTCGTAAAACTAGATGATAATCTTGTCCCCAAGAAGCACGACAAAAAATCCCACGGCGTTCTCCACGCTTACTTAATGGTGCATTTTTTAATTTTGAAGGATACGCTAATGCAATCGCAATAATTGATTTTGCACCAGGTAATAGAAGCTGTGGGTTCGTTCTCTTTTCTATATCAGGCTCTTCAAATCCAGATTGATAATTTAATTGTTGCTGCTGGATTAACCGCTGCTTTAATTCTTCAAATGGTGAAGCACTAGCAAAGCCTATTTTATCTATACCAATCGTTTTACTATACGCAATAACATCTTGCTTTAATTGTTCAAAATCCATTCCTAATCGCCCTCCTCAGATGAATCCATCCTTTATGTAACGATCTATTAGTTAGCAATTCACTTTTGGAATACTATTCTTTACTTCTATTTTCGCATACAATGATGTTTTTAAAACATTAAAAAACGCAATGCCTCGTTTATCTCGGAAACGAAACACTGCGTTGATCACAATTTATAGAAAAACATTTAATAAAATTTGGAGCGGGTGAAGAGAATCGAACTCTCGACCAGAGCTTGGAAGGCTCTTGTTTTACCACTAAACTACACCCGCAAATATGAAATACATATAAGATATTAGAATAACTTATGTAAAGTAGTATAGCATGTACAAAAAGCGGAAGCAAGAATTTTATCGAAAAAAGTCGAAAAAGTGATGAGAGGACTCATCACTTTTTCAATTCTTTATCAATTGCCGCCTTCATACTATCAAAATCAGGATTTGCAAGATTTCCATTCACATATACCGAAGGAGCACCTTGAACTTTTAATTTTTGAGCACGATCTGAATCTTTACGTACTTTTTCTTTTATTTCTTTACTGTGTAAATCTTTCTTAAATTGCGCTACATCAACTTTCGGAAGCTTCTCTTTCACAATATTAAGAAGCAATTCTTCTGTAATCCATTCTTCCGTATCTTTCTTTTGACTTTGATAAATCTCATCATAGAAAGTCCAGAATGAATCTTTATCTTGTTTATAAATTGCTTCACCAGCTGCTGCACCTAAATCAGAGTCTTTTCCGATAAATGGGAAATTAATAAAGTATAACTGCACTTTTCCTTTATCGATATACTCTTCTTTTAATCGTGGTAATACTGTTACATCCCAAGTACGACAAGCAGGACATTTGAAGTCTCCAAATTCAACTACCTTAACTGGGGCATCATCTTTCCCTAAAGATTGTTGTGTGGAATAAGCAAACATCTCATTCCCTTTATCCTTTTTGTCATTTATGATGCTATACGCAATTGTTCCGATTACAATCAATACTGCAATAGAAAAAACTATACCAAGGGCCATGAGTTTATTTGATTTCATATACATTCCTCTTTAAATTCATATTCTGTATACAGCATTGTACACAATACACATAATATCAACACTTATATACATCACGCAATGAACACGCTCACATAAATTACAAAAACACAATAATTGTGACGATATTGTGTCACAATTTGTCACAATTTATTCAAAAAAAGAAGCTCCTATGTAGGAACTTCCTTTAGCTTACTGCTTTTTCACGAGCACTATTTAACATTGACTGCTCTGTTTTTATATCATGCCGAATTACTAACTTCTCACTAACTGCTTGCACATACTCATCATGATTGATATAGCCTTCTTTCTCCATCAATCTCAAAACGACATTTCGTCTCTCTACGGCCTTATCATAATTTTGTGCAGGTGAGTAATAAGCAGGTGCCTTTACTACAGCAGCCATCATTGCACTTTCAGCCAACGTTAATTGGCTTACCTTTTTACCGAAGTATAGGTTTGCTGCTTTTTCAATTCCCCATGCTCCTTCTCCGTAATAAATATTGCTTACATACAATTTTAAAATTTCATCCTTCGTAAATGTACGTTCAATTTTTTTCGTATAGAAAATCTCTTTCCACTTACGAGAAAATGTACGTTCATTCGTTAAAAAAGCATTTTTAGATAACTGTTGTGTAATTGTACTTCCACCTTGCACAACACCACCAGCTTTTATATTTTCAACAGACGCTCTGACAATCGCTATATAATCTAAACCGTTATGATGATAAAACCTTTTATCTTCTGTCGCAATAAATGCATGTGTCAATGATTCTGGTACCTCTAACTTAGCCGGTACATGTAATTTACTAATATCACTTTTCTCAATCATTACATTTCCAATGAATAATAACGTAAAACTTAACAATAATAATAAAATAATGGCTTTATAAAAAAACTTAGTCATTGGATTTAATGCAACTTTTTGATGATAGTTCACCCTAGATAATACTCGTTCTTTCATCTTAAACACCTCTTTTCCACACAGCGTATAACTCTTACTTTAAGAATACCTTGTTGTAAAAAAATATCCCATCGATTTCTCTTACACGTACCTTACATCATTGTAAGGTATAAATTGAAACTTTCATCAGACCCCCACCAATCTGGCTGCCCGGCAAATAGCGGGATAAAAAAGTATTGTATCACAGTCCTTTTTTATCTACTATTCATCTGAAATATTGAATATAGATTATGCTAAATCAATAGCAGATTAAATCTTAAGGCTATTATACTTTCTCTATTAAAGCACCCTATTTTCATTATATCATCTACCAATATATATACTTTTGAGTATCTAGTAATCTAAATGTACATAATATATCATATATTATACAGAACAAACGTTCTTTAAATCAATACTAACGCTATTATTATTTTGACCTTTTTCTTAAACAGTATACAAAAAAGAGTAGTGATTTGATTGTGTCTCAAATCGACTACTCTTTTCTTTACAATCTTCCTATTAAGTTATACGGCTGCACTTCCCACGTTTCATACGGAATAAAATGTGTTGCTCTCATCGCATCAAGCGTTCTGGATTTCATATGAGGACGCGTTATATACTCATTTATGTTCTCTTCGTTTAAAGCCACAAATTTAGCCTCTTGTATTTCTTCAGGTTGAATTTTTATTTCACCGCTCACATATGCCACTTTAAATACAATACTTAAAATGTGCATAGAAGCATTATAATAGACCCCTGTAATTCCGATAGGCTTCACAGTTAATCCCGTCTCCTCAAGCATTTCCCTACAAACTGCTTGATCGAGTGCTTCCCCTTCTTCCACCTGTCCTCCTGGTAACTCCCACGTATCAGCTCGCCAGTGTACCTTTGCTAATAACACTTCATCTTTTTCATTTGTTAAATAGCCTGCTACAGCAACGATATGTTTTGGTGTTTTTTGTTCCATGTTAAGCCTCCTAGCAATAATGAATATTTCATATATCCCTATAAGCATATTCCCTGTTTACAATAAAATACCTTTATTAAAAAAGCCCCTATTCGTTAAACGAACAGGGGCTTTTATCGTATTATTCTCCTAAGTCTACGTTGTGATAAACTTGTTGTACATCTTCTAAATCTTCTAATGCATCAACCATTTTTTCAAATTGTGCTTGTGCATCTTCAGGAAGTGTTACATCGTTTTGTGCAAGCATTGTTAATTCGGCAACTGTAAATTCTTCAACACCCGCATCTTTAAGAGCAGATTGTACTGCATGGAATTGATCTGGTTCAGCATACACGATAACAGCATCTTCTTCTTCAAGAATGTCACGTGCATCCACATCTGCTTCCATTAAAATCTCAAGAACTTCATCTGATGTTTTCCCTTCAAGGCCGATAACAGCTGTTGCATCAAACATGTAAGCTACAGAACCGTTTACACCCATGTTACCACCGTTTTTGCTAAATGCAGCTCGTACATCTGCTGCAGTACGGTTTACGTTGTTTGTAAGTGTATCTACAATTACCATAGCTCCATTTGGTCCGAACCCTTCATAACGAAGCTCGTCATAATTTTCTTCTGAACCACCTTTTGCTTTTTCAACTGCACGATCGATAATTGTTCTTGGAACATTGTATGTTTTCGCACGTTCTAATACAACTCTAAGCGCTTGGTTTGATTCCGGATCTGGCTCGCCTTGTTTTGCCGCTACATAAATTTCACGTCCAAATTTCGCGTATATACGGCTAGTATTTGCATCTTTTGATGCTTTTTTATCTTTAATATTATTCCATTTACGACCCATACTTTCCACTCTCTTTCCCGTTTTAAATCTACATAAAAATATTAATATGAAATATCATGTGTGTTCAACACATTTTTAAAAGAAATATAAAAAGTTCATTTTTGATTCATATTACAGACATAATATAAATCACTATCATTTTGTTCTTTCGACAAGTTATATTATACATGAATTCCTACGTTTATTACGAATTTTAGAAGCACATAACATAATTTAGCAAAAAAATTCTACCATTTCACCAACACACTATTTATGCTTATTTTGTAGTGTGATGAAAATATAAAAAGACTCTACACATTTGGTGTAGAGTCTTTTTATTACGCCGTTCGTGATACCGATGGTCGGGGTCGAACCGACACTCCCGAAGGAACACGATTTTGAGTCGTGCGCGTCTGCCAATTCCGCCACATCGGCACAAAAGAAAAGGCGGCAACCGGATTTGAACCGGTGATAAAGGTTTTGCAGACCTCTGCCTTACCACTTGGCTATGCCGCCATATAAAATTTTACTGGAGCGGAAGACGGGATTCGAACCCGCGACCCCAACCTTGGCAAGGTTGTATTCTACCACTGAACTACTTCCGCAAAAATGGCTGGGCTAGCTGGATTCGAACCAGCGCATGACGGAGTCAAAGTCCGTTGCCTTACCGCTTGGCTATAGCCCATCGAATTCTTACTTAATTATATGTAAGTATCCATTAGATTATTTATAATTTTTAAAATAAAAATGGGGCGACTGATGGGAATCGAACCCACGAATGCCGGAGCCACAATCCGGTGCGTTAACCACTTCGCCACAACCGCCATGTTGTGTAAATATATTTGGCAGGGGCAGTAGGAATCGAACCCACACTGGAGGTTTTGGAGACCTCAGTTCTACCTTTAAACTATGCCCCTATGTAAATGGTGGAGGGGGGCAGATTCGAACTGCCGAACCCGAAGGAGCGGATTTACAGTCCGCCGCGTTTAGCCACTTCGCTACCCCTCCGAAACTTACATGGTGCCGGCTAGAGGACTTGAACCCCCAACCTACTGATTACAAGTCAGTTGCTCTACCAATTGAGCTAAGCCGGCGTATTTTATTAAAGTAAATGGTGGCTCGGGACGGAATCGAACCGCCGACACGAGGATTTTCAGTCCTCTGCTCTACCGACTGAGCTACCGAG
>NZ_VEPX01000012.1:0-180681 GCF_006349665.1 Bacillus sp. CD3-5
AATCATTATAAATTCATACTGGATAAACCAATGTATTGGGCCTTATCAAATTACACAGACTTCTTGACGGAACCGATATATCGTTCATAACTTCAAATATATCAACGATTTTTTCAATATATCGACGTTTCGACAAGGGATATCGACTTATCAACAAATAACGACAAAAAGAGGATGCTCACACCGAGCATCCTCTTTCTATCTATTAAGCAAATTTGTTTTTGATCCAGTTCTTACCTTCTACAAGGCGAGCTGTCATTACGGCACAAGCGTTATCTGCTGTTACGTTTAACATCGTTGCAGGAGGATCAATGATTGTACTAATTGCTGCGATAATTGGCAATGCTTCTGGCGGGAAGCCGTATAGAGAAACGATTAACATTTCACCAATCATACCGCCGCCTGGAATAGCGCCCATTACTGTTCCTACTAATAGAGAAACAACAAGTGCGATTGCTAATGTTTTCGGTCCTTCGAATTCCATGTTGAAAATACCGAATAAGAAAGCAATTTTTAATACGCCCCCTAAAACAGAGCCGTCTTTATGAAGTGTAGATCCAAGAAGGATAACTGTTTCACGAACGTCAGAAGAAATACCCATTTTCTTCGTTGCTTCTAAGTTCGCTGGAATACTTGCAGCACTACTACAAGTTGCAAGAGATGTAACTGTAGGAGAGACCATGTTCTTCCAAAATACTTGTACACCTTGCTTGCGACCTGCAAGGTATGCATAAAACGTAAAGAAGACAAAGAAGTAAATGAGAGATGCTGGATAGTATACCATTGCTGCTCGGAAGTAAGTTCCAAGAAGCTGCGGTCCGAATTCACCAACTAATGCTGCGAAGTAAGCAGCAAGTCCGATTGGAGCGTAGTACATAATGAAAGATACGACTTTCATTGAAATTTCTGCACCAGCTTGTAAGAATGTAGCGAATGGTTTTCCTTTTTCACCAACTGCTGAAGTTGCAATCCCCATTAAAATAGAGAAGAAAATAAGAGCTAACATATTTTCACGAGATAGTAACTTCGAGAAGTCAGATACTGTTAGAATACCGACGATTTGATCTGCAACACTAATTGCTTTTTCAGCTTTGTCAGGTTGGGTTAGTTCTAATACAACACCTTGTGCTGGCGGGAATACTTTCACGACAATAATCATAAAAATAGCAGCTAAAATACTTGTAAATAAGAAAGTCCCAGCCATACTAGACATAATTTTACCGAAACGTTTTAATCCATCCATATTAGCAATAGATGACGCGATGCTAAAGAACACTAACGGTACAACAATCGTAAACATTAAGTTTAAGAAAATGTCACCAAGCGGCTTTAAAGCAACTGCATCGGCACCCATGAAATAACCAATGAAACCACCAATTAGGATAGAAGATAATAAAATAAGTGGAAAGCGATATGCCTTCATAAATATATCCTCCTATCAATTAAAAAATCATACTGAATTATTATAGCGAGTTAGCGTCTTCTTTACTAGGAGAATAATGATAGATGGAATAGCGTGAAAACCGAGAAATTTTTGTTTTTAAGCTCGGCATACAGTAGGAAATCTAGACATATATATTTGTAACCTAGTGGTGGCAAAGGATGCACCGTGACTTAGGTTTGGAAAAAGGGGGAGGGAAAAGGGATGAATATTTTGCTTTGCTGTGCAGCGGGAATGTCTTCCAGTTTAATTGTTACGAAAATGGAGAAAGCAGCAGAGGCAAGAGGAATAGAGGTAAAGATTTGGGCTGTATCAGGTTCTGAAGTAAATAGCCATATTGATAAAGCCGATGTACTTTTACTTGGGCCACAAGTACGTTATTTATTACCGAAAATGAAAGAATTATGTAAGGAGAAAGGAGTACCTGTTGATGTCATTCAATCCGTCCATTACGGACTTTGTAATGGAGAAGCTATCTTGCAAGCAGCTTTGTCAATGAAACCATGAGGAGAGTGGGATAGATGATACGGTTTTTAGAGAAATATGTAATGCCGGTAGCAGGAAAGGTTGCAGAACAGAGGCATTTGCAAGCAATTCGTGATGGAATTATTTTGACGATGCCATTCTTAATTATTGGATCATTTTTCCTTATCATTAGTGCGTTGCCGATACCAGGATATAATGATTTTATGGCAGGTTTGTTTGGAGAAAAGTGGAACATAGCATTAGGGTATCCAGTTAGTGCAACTTTTAATATAATGGCTTTAATAGCTGTTTTTGGAATCGCTTACAGGCTTGGAGAATATTATAAAGTAGATGCTTTAGCATCCGGGGCATTGTCGCTTGTGACATTTTTACTTGCAACGCCCTTTCAAGTTGCATATATCATACCAAGCACGAAAGAAAGTGTAATTGTAGATGGAGCAATCCCGGCTGCATTAATGGGAAGTCAAGGACTGTTTGTGGCGATGATTATTGCAATTATATCTACTGAAATTTATCGATTTATTGTACAGAAAAAGATGATTATAAAAATGCCTGAGACAGTTCCACCAGCAGTAACGCGTTCATTTGCAGCACTTATTCCAGGATTTATTGTTGTGACAGTTGTTTGGATTATTAGATTAATTTTTGAACACACGACTTTTGGTAGTATTCATAATGTTGTAGGGAAGTTGTTGCAAGAGCCGCTTAGTGTACTGGGGGCTAGTCTTTGGGGCGCAGTAATTGCAGTTATTATTGTCCATGTTCTTTGGGCGTGCGGAATTCATGGTGCTGCAATTGTTGGGGGTGTAATGAGCCCGATTTGGTTATCGTTAATGGATCAAAATCGAATTGCTTTTCAAGCCGGTCAAGATGTACCCAATACGATTACCGCGCAGTTTTTTGATTTATGGATTTATATGGGCGGTTCCGGTGCAACACTTGCTTTAGTTGTAGGAATGTTATTATTCGCGCGAAGTCAGCAATTAAAAAGTATAGGTAGATTGTCAATTGCGCCTGGTATATTTAATATTAATGAGATGGTAACTTTTGGGATGCCAATTGTCATGAACCCAATTTTATTAATTCCATTTATTTTGGTTCCAGTTGTATTAACAATTGTTTCTTACTTTGCAATGGAATGGGGATTAGTTGCTCGTCCGAGCGGAGCTGCTGTACCTTGGACGACACCGATTCTTTTTAGTGGATATTTAGGATCGGGCGGGAAACTTTCAGGTGTTATTTTACAACTTGTTAACTTTGCGCTTGCATTCTTCATTTATTTACCGTTCTTAAAAATATGGGATAAACAAAAAGTAGCGGAAGAAAAGGGGGAGTAAAGAACTAAAATGGATACGATAGAAACGAAGGCCTTTCACTTAATCTTGCATGGGGGAAATGCGAGAAGTTGTTCAATGGAAGCAATTGATTGCGCAAAGCGTGGAGAATTTACAGAAGCAGAAGCGAAATTACAAGAAGCGTTAGAAGAATTAAAAGAGGCGCACCGTGTACAGACGGATCTCATACAGAAAGAAGCTGGTGGGGAAAAGACCGAAGTTACCCTTTTGATGGTGCACGCACAAGATCATTTAATGAATGCAATTACGGTGAAGGAATTAGCGAGTGAATTTGTAGAATTATATAAGAAGATGTCGGTAGCTGAATGAACCTTGCGTATGCAAGGTTTTTTTATGTATGTGTCTGGACCATCAGTGGAATATGTGTTCCACTGATGGTATTTACAATCCTCCTTTTTACAAATGAGTAAGAGTGATATTTAATCGACAGTAACAATTTCTCCTATACCACGAATTAATCTTTTTATATGCATCTCATTTGGTTTCAATATACTTACGATATAATCAATCGCTATTTGCGGTTCAACGGTTGTACCGCACGTGTAACAGTCAATGGCTGCAAAATTTTTTTCTGGATAAGTGTGAATAGAAAGGTGGCTTTCAGATAGTAAAACTAAAACAGTAACACCATGTGGATCGAATTCTTTTGTACTTACGTTTAAAACGTGGGCACCAGATTGATCAGCAGCGTGGACTAAATGATGTTCTAAAAAGTAAATATCATCTAATAGGGAAAAATCCACTCCCCATAAATCTACTATTATATGCTTACCGAAAGTAGAATATTCCATAAGGTAACGCTCCTTACTATAATGTTGTTAAAATTCCATTTCCTGTTTGTAACATTGATGTAGGACAAGATTCGATTCTGAGTTTAAAAGAGCGAGATTACGTTGTTCTAAATGTTCTTCTCTAAATTGAAATAAAGGAGAAAGAAGAGAAGGTAATGTTCGAGGTGTTGGCACTACGTATAATTGCTCAATTTGATCGAGTACATAGGCAGAATTAGCGGCAATATGAAATCCCCAGTCAGTTCCGAAAGAAGGAACGATTGTATGATAACTTTTCACAGTTAATCCCGCATGTTCAATTGTATTACCGATACTCCAATATACAAGAGGTGCATCAGCAGGTGAATTAGATTGGCAGACGAATGCACCATCTTCTGTTAAGAATGTAGCTATCCGAGCAAAAAGTTCGCTTGTATATAAAGTACTTAAAATTTCTGTTGCTGGATCAGGAAAATCAATAATAATTACATCGTATAAGGATGAAGGAGAATTTAGAAATTCTTTCGCATCACATACGTGCACATTCACGCGACTATCCAAAAATGCATTGTTGTTTAAAGATACTATTTCTGGAACATTACGTGCCATATTAATTATTGCCTCATCTAAATCAACAAGGTCTACATGTAGCACAGTTTCATATTTCAAAACTTCTCGCAGGGCAAGACCATCGCCACCACCTAATATGAGAACACGTTTTGGATCAATTACTTTTGACATAATTGGATGTACAAGTGCTTCATGATAAATTTGCTCATCGACGGAACTGAATTGTAGTTGCTTGTCCAAATATAAACGGATATCGCTTACTTGTAGCAAATGAATATTTTGATAATTGCTTTTTTCATTCAATAAACTTGTATGTTCACCAGCTTGTATTTCTTTTAAAGAAATTTCATCCCATATATCTAGGTTGTGTGAATCCGTGGGTACTATGACTACATTTTCCGTTTGTGCTTGCTTGTCCTGTTTATCCTGTTTGTCTTGTTTGCCTTGTTTACCGTGCTTGTCCTGCTTATTTTCTATTTCCTGCTGTTCTAGTTCAAATTTGTTAGAGTCTAATTCAGAACGTTTGTCTTTTTTATAGCTTGTTATTCTATAAATCTTTATTTTGCTTTGTTTTCTATGTTTTGGCATAGGAATCCCCTTTCGAATTGTGTTACTTTACTCTATTCTATGTGATTTAGTAGAGTTTGCTTGGACAATAGATAGAGGAGTTTTTTTAATAGATTTTCACGCTAAAAAAATTTTTTTAGTGTTTTTTTGTTTTAAGCACAACTAGACAACTAAACACTAATCTATTTTCATACAGTTATGTGTTAAAAGCGTGTTGTTTTATAACACACTGTGTGTTTTTTGGTCGACACACTAATTGAAAGCGTTAACACACAAAGAAAATGGTCGAAAAAGTGCTGAATTTAGTGGTTTTAAAAAGTTGGCACGCTAATTGCATTAATAAATAGCGTAAAGAAAAATAAATAAAATATAAATTTTTTATACTACACAAGGGGGATTTTCAAATGAATATTTTATTATGTTGCTCAGCAGGGATGTCTACAAGTTTACTAGTTACAAAAATGGAAGCGGCTGCAAAAGCTCGCGGTTTAGAAGGAAAGATTTGGGCTGTATCTGGGGATGCAGTAAAAACAAATATCGATCAAGCAGACGTATTATTATTAGGACCACAAGTTCGTTACATGCTTTCTTCAATGAAAACGCTCGCTGATGAGAGAAACGTTGGAATCGACGTTATCAATCCAATGCACTACGGCATGATGAATGGAGAAGCAGTTTTAGATCACGCATTAACACTTAAAAAATAATTAGGGGGGAAGTAAAATGCAAAAGTTTATTGCATTTATGGAGAAATATTTAGTCCCAATCGCAGGTAGAATTGGATCGCAGCGCCACTTAGTTGCGATCCGTGATGGATTTATCGCCGTTATGCCACTTATTTTAGTTGGATCATTTGCAATACTTATTAATAACTTACCAGTGGATGCATTCCAAAAATTTATGAAAGGTGCATTCGGGGAAGTTTGGAAAGATATCGGCGGCGGTATGTGGGCAGGTTCCTTCGCTATACTCGCCCTCATAGTCGCAGTAGGGATAAGTTATAATTTAGCGAAATCTTACGGCGTTGACGCGTTGTCAGCAGCAATCATTACATTCGGTGCATTAATCATTATTTCTCCGACAACGCCAAAAGAAGGCGGTATTGATTTAGCATGGACTGGATCACAAGGTTTATTCGTTTCTATAATTGTAGCTCTTCTTGTAACAGAGGCATTTAGATTCTTTGTTCAAAGAGATATTACAATTAAAATGCCAGATGGTGTTCCACCAGCAGTAATGAAATCATTCGCAGCATTAGTTCCAGCATTCGTTATTTTAATCGTAACAGCAAGTATTCAATTAGCAGTGAAATTAGCAGGAACAAGCATTCATAAAATCGTATTTGAAACAATTCAAGTACCATTACAAGGTTTAGCAGGTACATTACCAAGTGCAATTATTGTAGCATTACTTATTCACGTATTATGGTTCTTCGGATTACATGGTCCTAATATCGTTGGTGGTATTATTGACCCAATTTATTTACCAGCATTAGAAAAGAATATTAAATTATTTAACGATGGTATGTCTGCATATGATGTACCGCACATCTTCACAAAACCATTCTTTGATGTATATGTATATATCGGTGGATCTGGTGCAACATTAGCATTCTTAGTTGCAGTAATGCTTGTTGCAAAAAGTGCGCAGCTTCGCGGTGTAGGTCGCGTATCTATCGGACCTGGTTTCTTCAATATTAACGAACCAGTTATTTTCGGTACACCAATTGTATTAAATCCAGCATTAATTATTCCATTTGTACTTACACCAGTGGTATTAGTTATTACTTCTTATACAGCAATCTCTTTAGGATGGGTACCAAAAACAGTTGCTTTAGTTCCATGGACAATGCCACCAATCTTTAGTGGTTATCTTGTAGCGGGCGGAAGCATTGCTGGTGCAGCATTACAAGTAGTGAACTTTGCAATTGCGGTAGTAATTTACTATCCATTTGTATTAATGTGTGACCGTACTTATGTACAAGCTGCAAAAGCTGAAACAAAAGGAAATGACAATTCAGTATCACTTTAAAAAGTATTGTTCTGACGAGTTTTTATAGCTCGTCAGAACAACTAACCTTTATATCATGTTCAAAAAGATGATACTCATCTACAAGAACACCAAACTATCATTCATAAATTAATATTTTAATAGAAATGTTCAAACTGAAGGGGTATGTAAGTCGGTTGAACGATAATAGAGAGGGCGGTAATTTTGATGACTACAGCAGAACAAATTCCATTCCAATTGATTTTAAATAGTGGTAATGCACGAAGCTTTGCAATGGAGGCACTTCAATTTGCCAAACAGGGGAAAATGGCAGAAGCTGATGAAGCGATGGCAAAGGCGAAAGAAGCGATTAATGAAGCGCATCATTTTCAAACGGAGCTCATACAATCAGAAGCAAGAGGAGAAAAAACAGAGATTAGTGTTCTTTTAATTCACGCACAAGATCATTTAATGAATGCGATTACAGTAAAAGAATTAGCAGCAGAGTTTATCGATCTTTATAAAAAGCTTGAAGCGAAAGGGGAATAAAGCATGACTGGAATTAAAATTGCTACAATCGGCGGTGGATCTAGTTATACACCAGAGTTAATTGAAGGATTTATTAAGCGTTATGATGAGCTTCCTGTTCGTGAAATTTGGTTAGTAGATATTGAGGCAGGAAAAGAAAAGTTAGAAATCGTTGGTAACTTAGCGAAACGTATGGTGAAAAAATCTGGTTTACCAATTGAGGTACATTTAACGCTTGATCGTCGCGAAGCATTAAAAGATGCTGATTTCGTAACGACGCAGCTTCGCGTAGGTTTATTAGAAGCTCGTGCAAAAGATGAAGCGATTCCGTTAAAATATGATGTAATCGGTCAGGAAACGAATGGTCCTGGTGGTTTATTCAAAGCGTTGAGAACGATTCCTGTCATTTTAGACATTTGTAAGGATATGGAGGAACTTTGTCCGAAAGCATGGTTAATTAACTTTGCAAACCCAGCTGGTATGGTAACAGAAGCTGTTCTTCGTTATACAAATATTGAAAGAGTAGTTGGTCTATGTAACGTTCCAATCGGAATTCGTATGGGTCTTGCAAAATTACTTGAAGTAGATGCGAGTCGTGTACACGTTGACTTCGCAGGTTTAAATCACATGGTATATGGATTAGACGTATATTTAGATGGCGTAAGTGTAATGGATCGTGTGTTAGAACTTGTAACAGATCCAGAAAAGCAAATTACGATGGAAAATATCGCTGCGCTTAACTGGGAGCCAGACTTTATTCGCGGCCTTCGTGCAATTCCATGTCCATACCATCGTTACTACTACAAAACACGTGAAATGCTAGAAGAAGAGAAAGAAGCTTCGGTTGAAAAAGGTACACGTGCAGAAGTAGTAAAACAATTAGAAGATGATTTATTCGAGTTATATAAAGACCCGAATTTAGATATTAAACCACCACAATTAGAAAAACGTGGAGGCGCTTATTATAGTGACGCAGCATGTAGCTTAATTACGTCTATTTATAATAATAAAGGTGATATCCAGCCTGTTAATACACGAAACAACGGAACAATTGCAAGCTTGCCACATGATTCGGCTGTTGAAGTGAACTGTATTATTACGAAAGAAGGTCCAAAACCAATTGCAGTTGGAGATCTTCCAGTACCAGTTCGCGGTTTAGTACAACAAATTAAATCATTTGAGCGCACAACAATTGAAGCTGCTGTTACAGGGGATTATCATAAAGCGCTGCTTGCTATGACAATTAATCCACTTGTACCATCAGATAAAGTGGCAAAACAAATTTTAGATGAAATGTTGGAAGCGCATAAAGAATATCTTCCGCAGTTCTTCAAAAAGGTAGAGAAATAAAAGCGGCGCTATTTAGCCCGCTTTTTTTATTCTATCCCACTTTAATGGGCAGTAAGACCCCTACCTCAAAATTCAGCGAAAGCAAAGAAATTAGGTGGGGGTCGGGCTGCCCATAAAAGTCCGATTGGTTCAACTAATAATCAGTGGGGGGTGAAGACCCCCCACTGATTAAAGTTTCACTTTATTAGGAGGTATTACGATGATTAAATTAATTGTAAATGCAGATGATTTCGGTCTTACAGAAGGTACAAATTACGGTATTATTGATGGGCATATAAATGGACTTGTAAATTCAACGACGATGATGATGAATATGCCAGGAACAGAGCATGCGGTACGCTTAGCAAAAGAGTATAAAACATTAGGAGTAGGCGTACATCTCGTATTAACAGCAGGTAAGCCGCTTCTTGGAGACGTACCATCACTTGTAAGTAGCGATGGATTGTTTCATAAACAAAGCATCGTATGGGAAGGGAACGTAAATCCAGAGGAAGTCGAGCGAGAATGGACTGCCCAAATTGAGAAATTCTTATCTTACGGATTAACGCCAACTCATTTAGATAGTCATCACCATGTGCACGGATTACCGATTTTGCACGATGTTCTGGAAAGGTTAGCTGCTATATATAATGTTCCAATTCGTCGTTGTGAAGAAGAGCGAGCGGTGCGTCCATTTTCTGACGTGTTTTATAGTGATTTTTACGCAGATGGTGTGACGGAAGATTACTTCGTGAAGTTAAAAGAAAGAGTACAAAGTGAACAAACGGTAGAAATTATGGTTCATCCAGCTTATATTGACCCAGAGCTTGTGAAGCGTTCTTCTTACGTAATGGATCGCGTGAAAGAATTGCGTATTTTAACAGAGAGTGAGTTGCCTGAAGGAATAGAGCTTGTAAAGTTTTAATAGAAAAAAGACGGCTACATTATGCCGTCTTTTTTTATTTACAAAATGGATAGAATATATCCGCCAAAGACTCCAAGTATAACGATAACCCAAGGTGGTGTTTTCCAAAAAGCGAGCAAGCAAAATAGAAGAGACGCAAAAACAAAATCTACAGCGTTCATAATTGTGCTTGTCCAAATCGGATTATAAAAAGCGGCAATTAAAATACCAACAACAGCCGCATTGACTCCAAGTAGTGCGCCTTGTATGAAAGATATTTTTCTCACATTGTCCCAAAAGGGTAAAACACCAATAACGAGTAAGAAAGCAGGAAGAAAGATCGCAATTGTTGCGAGTATTACTCCAAGCGTTCCGTTTAACACTGCTCCTATATAAGAAGCGAATGTAAACAGTGGTCCTGGCATTGCTTGTGTTAATCCGTATCCAGCTAGAAACTGTTCTTTTGTCATCATTCCGTTTTGTACGAACTCACCTTCAAGAAGGGGGAGTACGACGTGTCCGCCCCCAAATACAAGTGCGCCAGAGCGATAGAAACTATCAAATAAAGCGATGTAATAAGAGAACGGTCTTAATATTGGTAGCAGTAGTAATAATCCGAAGAATAAGACGAGACAAGAAACTGCTATCTTTTTTGAAATAGGTACTTTTATATGTTGAGATTGACTAATTGGTTGGTTGCGATATAAAAACCAGCCGATAAAGCCAGATATGATAATGAGAATGACTTGTGTCCAGCTACTTGGCCATAATAAGGCGATTGCGGCAGTTGCAATTGCAATCGTCGCACGATTTCGGTCTGGCGTTAATTTTTGCGCCATTCCCCATATTGCATGAGCGACAATAGCGACTGCTACAAGTTTTAGTCCATGAATCCAGCCAGCACTTCCAAGGTCGAACTGATTAAGGAATGAGGCGAAGAAAACTAAAACAAGCACAGACGGTAAAGTGAATCCAATCCATGAAATAATAGCTCCGAATACCCCGCCTCTTAATAATCCAACGCCCATACCGACTTGGCTGCTAGCAGGACCAGGGAGGAATTGACATAGTGCTACTAAATCTCCATAGCTCCGTTCATCCATCCATTTCCTTTTTTGCACATATTCGTGGTGGAAATACCCAAGATGGGCTACAGGGCCACCAAATGAAGTAATTCCTAATTTAAATGAAACGAGAAAAATCTCTAATAATGTATGA
The DNA here is from genome assembly GCF_006349665.1 of Bacillus sp. CD3-5. Taxonomy (NCBI): domain Bacteria; kingdom Bacillati; phylum Bacillota; class Bacilli; order Caryophanales; family Bacillaceae; genus Bacillus; species Bacillus sp. CD3-5. The sequence goes on from NZ_VEPX01000012.1 coordinate 11,158, forward strand.
AAAATGTATTTGTTTTTTTTCAAAATGACCTCCTAGAATGTTTTTCTAAGTGCATTATACAAGAGGTAGTAAAGCAAAAGGAATGATTCTAATGTAAAGATTATGTGAATCTTTTCTTCGTAATTAACACTTGAAAAAGTCATAAATGATTATGTATAAACCATAAAGTAGTAGAAGTAGTGCTGGGAAATTTATATAAGGAGAATGCCCGTATGACAACACATTTCTTTGCGAGGTTAACAGGTAAGAGGGAAATACCTCCTGTAAATACAGAAGCTTATGGCGTAGCAGAGTTTATATTTAGTGAGGATTTAAAGAAGTTGCAGTACCGGATCATATTGAAAAACATCGAAAAAGTTACATCATGCCAAATTCATTTAGGGAAAGCAAATCAAATTGGTCCAATTGTTTTAAGTTTATTTGGTCCATTAAAGCAAGGTATTAGTGTTAATGAAGGAGTCGTCACTGGTGTAGTTAATGTGGGGGATTTTGAAGGGCCTTTACAGGGGCGAGCGTTTGATAGCTTACTGCAAGAAATCATTCAGGCGAATGCATATGTAAATGTGTATACGAAGCCCAATAAGAAGGGTGAAATCAGGGGGAGAATCAGGAAGGTAAAGAAGTAGAAAAAAGGCTGTCCATATTTTGGAACAGCCTTTTTCTATAAGTTGCTAATATTGTCGATTATTGTTGGTAAATCGATATATATTGAAAATCGCTGATATAATCTGAGTTGCGCCGATATATTTGAAAAATCGCTGATATAATCCGAGTTGCGCCGATATATTTGAAAAATCGCTGATATAATCCGAGTTACAGTCGATATACTAAAAATTGCCACGATTAATTTTTTACAGGCTGATTTTTAATGAAGAAGTCCATAACATAAAACACTTCGTCATCAGGTATTTGTATTTCAAATGTATTTTCAATTGGCTGCAATGCTTTTTTTACTTTCATATACATCCAGTATTCATCTTGTCTTCGTTTCTCTTTATCTGGATGAGGGAGGAGGCTTTCTCCCTTTTGAAGACGGTCAACCATACAGCTCATATGCAGAATAACACCCATTAAACTGTCAGGAGTTAGCTGTAAGGAAATTAATTCTTGAATTGTATTCAATGCGTAACGGATCGTTTTAATAAGTAATGCTCCGTCGTTACGCTGCATTTGTTGTTCAAGAATATCAGCCATTTTTGCATATGTTTCTTCGTACGTAATTAATTCTTGAATTGGCTGAATCGCTGTGTAGTTTACAATGTCTTGGAAATGATATGTTAAGCATGGCACTTGTACATCGAAATTCGTGACGATACAAATAATGTTCCGCTCTTTTTTTATGTTCTCAATCATTTTCGTTAAATCTTTTTCATGGACGATACTAATCGGAATGATTTCAATTAAGTCTTTGTCAAATCGCAAATAGTTCTCCAACATTTTTTGAATAGCTAAAGCACTGCCTTCCCCAGTTAAACAAGCTGTCAAAATAACAGATTTCATTGGTGATAGTGGTTTTTTCTTTTCTTCTTGTACGTTTAAGTAAAACGGTGTTAAGTTCTTCACCGTTTCATATAATGCATCTAACGAGTAGCCAAGCTGAGCTTTTCGAGCCGCTTCTAGTGCATGTGGAGTGCTTGTCATGGAAAGAACACGCACTGGAATTTTGAACTCAGTTTCTAATATATCACCAATATAAGCGAGAGATCCCATATCAACGAGTAAGAGAAGCCCGTTTACATTTTGGAGTGTTTTCATATACACTTTCACACGCTCTAAGAAATCTTTCGGCGATTCATGTAACGGCATATCGATACCGGTTACTTCTTCAATGCCGAGCAGTTCATTTGCGACGTTTGCCATTTCTGTTGCTATGCCGTTGCCGTGCGCTAATATTAATACTTTTACTTCTGTTTGTGAGGCAGGAATTGGATCAACAACGAAGAACATTGTTAAAAAGCCTGCTTCATCGATAGGCATTGTTATTTGTAATTCGTCTTCCAGTAGTTGAATGCATTGCATAGCTACGGAAAAAGCTTCTTTATATTTCGTACGAATTTGATTTAATTGTGGGTGATGAATTTGTTTTCCAGCCTGTAAACGTTGTAGAGTTGTCTGTACATGTAAACTTAAAGCGAGAAATACTTTTTCATCGAACGTCTTGGATAAATGTTTTTCAGCAAGTTCAGCAATTTTTTCACAAACGGAAACGATATTACGATCTACAATTTTAAAAACATTTTCATGACTTGTCTTTTTTGACATTTGGTTAAAATATTGTACGAAAAAGCTTTGAATATCATTTTCTATTAGTAATTCTAATTCTTCCTCTTCAATACCACGAGCTTGAAGTTCTTCATATTTATAGTCAATATAATCGTAAATAGAAGACTGTTTTTCATTTTCTATTTTATGATTACTCCAACCTTCATCACCTGTAAATATAAATGTTTCATTCGGTATTTGGTATAGATGACGGCTCTTTCTTTCAATGAATAGTCCTTCTTTCATATACCAAGGTAAGTCTGTGCTTGAAACATAGACAGAATCACGTTTCTTTGTCACGAAGTCAGAATAGGCTTTCGCACAGGCAATTTGTACATCCGTTTTTAATTGGCCGATGTTATTGGGACAATTGTAAAAGACGAAAGCACGCATTGTATTCGGACTAACGTGAATTTCTTTTCGCAAGCGAATTGCTTCGTTTGTGAAAAATAGTTGCAGTAAAGCAAAACGTTCTTTATGTGTACGCTCACGAAGTGGTGGTAGCGTGACAGTCATCGGTATACGTCTTGTAAATGTTTTTAATAAAAATGAATTTGGTTCTTCTGTTGTTGCAGTAATGATCAATACTTGTGCTTTACGTTCGTTTTCTGTTTCTCCAAGGCGGCGATATACTCCGCGGTCAATAAAGGTGAAAAGCATTTCTTGTCCCTCTGGAGGAAGGCGATGTACCTCATCTAAGAAAAGGATTCCTTCATGTGCTTTTTCAATTAACCCTTTTTGATCACTTGCCCCTGTATACGCTCCTTTTTTAATCCCAAATAATTGCCCGAGTAGTAGCTGTGGGTTATTTGCATAATCAGCACAGTTAAAGACGATAAATGGTGCATTTTTAGGAAGCTGTTCAACTTCAATTGCATATTCGTGCATTAAAGAAGCAAACATGGATTTTCCGACGCCTGTTTCTCCGAGCAGTAAAGTATGCATACCGTTTGGAGGATAGAGAATAGAAGCTTTCGCTTTTTCGATTGCGATTTTAAGGCTCGTATTTTCAACTGCAAATGTATCTAATGAAGTTACTTCTTTTGAATGCGTTTCCAACGAAGTGTTCGTTTCTATATAAAAACGAACAGGACGCGTATTTGTTTTTAATAAACGTTTATCTTTTACGAGTTTGTTTAAGTCGCTACTTACATTGGCTCGATCTAGCTGCAACAGGGTAGCGAGTTCTGATGCAGTTACACCTTCTGTATAATTGCCTTTTTGTATTGCGTTAAAAATGAGATCTATTCGTTTCATTTCTATTCACCTCGAAACTTCATCACTATTTAAAATTTTACACAAAAATGGGAAGGGTGGGAAGAGAAAAATAAAACAGCTTTAGCACATAGGCACTAAAGCTGTTACAATCTTGTGTCTTTCCAAAAGTTTACTTCGAGATGAGAAGATGGATTATAGGGAAGAAGCTTGTATCCTTGTGACTGTAAGTAATCAATTACTTGTGGCAGTATTTGTACGGTTACACTCGAATCATGCATTAAAATTACTTCGACTTGTTCATCGCTCTGGTTACGTACCCTTTCTAGTATGGCAGAAGGATTATCATAGCTTTTCCAGTCGTATGTATCGATTGTCCAATCCCACATTTTATACTGGGCTGATACAAGTGCATCACGGTAATTCTTTTTTAAGTAAGGCATGCTACCATACGGGACACGAACGAGATGTGAATTTAATTTTGTAACTTGCTGAACGATGCTTTGTGCTTGTTCCATTTCTGTAATTAAAGTAGATGGGTCACCAGTGTAAAGGCGTTTTACATCATGGGACATACTGTGAAGTCCGATATAATGTCCATCTTTAATTAATCGTTGCATTGTCTTTTTATAATGTGGTACTTTTCCACCAATAACAAAGAAAGTTGCTTTTCCGTTCTTTTCTTTTAAGATGTTTAAAATTTGCGTAGTATATTTGTTTGGTCCGTCATCAAATGTTAAGTACGCGATTTTTTGGGTAGAAGAGGTAGTTTCGGTATTTGGATGATGTTCAGCAGGGGGAATGGTAGTTGCTCCTGCATGAGATGACGCGTACATAGTAATCGTTAAAAATAAAATAATGTATTGAAATACTCGCTTGATCATAACATTCACCCTCAGTTTGACAATCAAGATGTAAAAAAGAAAATATAATCCTTTTCTTATTATGTATATCTTTCTCCAATAGTGGAACTCTCAAACAAGCTATATTTTGGAAATATAAAATAATGAATAAAAATAGCATCCTCTTATAAGAAAGAGGATGCTATTTGAATATTTCATAATAGTAAAGGCTATACTACAATTAGTCTTCGCGTTTTTTCACTTTTTTATAAAAGGAAATAAGTGGTTTGTAACGTTCATGTACAAGTCCAATTACTTCAGCAATAATCTCTGTAAAGAAGATTAAAACGAAAAGAAGAATAATGGATAACCATAATGTCGCACTAGAGAAAATGATTGCATTTACACTAAAGAAAATACCGAATGCGTATATAATTAGTACCGTTTTACGATGAGAGAAGCCCATTGCAAGTAAACGGTGATGTAAATGCGACTTATCTGGTGCTGAAATAGGTTTTTTATTTACGATACGACGGATAATTGCAAATGTCGTATCAAATACAGGCACGCCTAAAATGATAACTGGAACGATAAAGCTGAATAGCGTTACACTTTTGTATAATCCGAGTAACGATATAACAGAAATACAGTATCCTAAAAATAGTGCTCCTGTATCTCCCATGAAAATTTTTGCTGGATGGAAGTTGTAGAATAAAAATCCAATTGTACTTGCAAGTGCAATTAGTGCTAGAGGTAAAATGATAGCCGTTCCAGTACCCCATGGGCTAGTGAAGGCCATGTATGCTAGCGTTGCCAGTACGATAGATGAAATACCAGCGGATAATCCATCTAAGCCGTCAATTAAGTTGATTGCATTTGTAATACCTACAATCCAAAATACTGTAATTGGGTAAGCAAGCCATCCAAGTTCAGTATCCCCGAGGATTGGAATATATAATACTTGCACTAATAATCCACTTTTTACAATCATAATGGCAACTAATAGTTGTCCACCGAATTTTACCTTCGCAGATAACTCGTACATATCATCTAAAATACCGATGATTACAATGATAATCGCACCTAGCGTTATCGATAACATTCTTTGTTCGTATAAGCCACCGACAACAAATCCAACAGCCACACCAATAAATATTGCTAACCCGCCAAGACGAGGCATAATCTTTTGGTGCACTTTACGCGCGTTTGGCTTATCTGTTGCTCCTATTTTAAAAGCTAACTTAATAACTAAAGGAGTAACGACGAGTACAGTGATGAAAGATGCCAAAATGGCATAAATCACTTGTGAGTCCATTAATACCCCACCCTTTTATAGTCTAACGTAATTTTTTTAAATATATTTATCTGAAAATTATGATGTTTATTTACAGGCTCATAACATATGGTATCACAAAAAGATTAGAATTCAATCTTTTTTTCGTTTTATGGTAAATGGAAGCAGATAGAATATATGACAATGGTATACAGAATGTTGAATCGTTTGAGAAGGTTAATCGTATTGGGCTTTGGAATATGACATTTTCTCTTTCTCTTTAATAGCGAATAATTTTATTTCAATATTATAAGTGTTACACGTAGAAATGAGTAAGTTCCGTGTTAAAATGTGGGAATTTTTCAAGCCTGAACGTGCAGCTTTAATCTCGGTAAAATTTCTATTGGTTTTATGGACAATATTTAATTTTACAAAAACTTAAAAAAGAATGAAGAAAGTAATTCATATAATAAAGAAGTAAAAGAGTTTTCTCATTTTTAATGTGAGAGGGGGAAGCACAGGGGAAATTCTATGTATTCGTATATTTTCTATTGTATATTCCTGTGCGAAAAGGAAATGAAAATTACGATAATAGGTACCGGATACGTTGGATTGATTACAGGAGTAGGATTGGCAGTATTGGGACATTCGGTTACATGTTTTGATATAAATGATGAGAAAATGGAACGGATAAAACAAGGGAATCTGCCTATTTATGAAGCTGGCTTATATGAATTAATACATGATGCGTGTCAGAATAATCGTTTAACTTTTACAACAAGTAAAGAAGAAGCATTTCATGATGCAGAATTTATATTTATTACAGTTGGAACGCCATCGTTATTAGATGGGACAGCAGATTTAACATATATTCAAAATGCATGTTTTGATATTGGAGCATATGCGACTAAAGACATTATTGTTGTTACAAAAAGTACTGTTCCTGTAGGGACGAATGGTGCTATGAGGGGATGGATTGAGGAGACATTACAAAATAGGCATGAGTTACATATTGTATCGAATCCCGAATTTTTACGGGAGGGTTCAGGGATTTACGATTTTTTTCAGGGAGATCGTATTGTAATTGGAGCTGATAATGAGGAAGCGGCGCGAAAAGTTGAGAATTTATATAGTAAATTACATTTGCAAACGTATGTTACAGATATAAAAAGTGCAGAGATGATTAAATACGCATCGAATGCCTTTTTAGCGACAAAAATTAGTTTTATCAATGAAATTTCAAATATATGTGAGAAGGTAGGAGCTAATGTATTAGATGTTGCAAAAGGAATGGGAATGGATAAGAGAATTGGGTCGTCTTTTTTAAATGCGGGCATTGGTTACGGGGGATCGTGTTTTCCGAAAGATACGAAAGCGCTTGTGCAAATTGCAGGGAATGTGGCACATGATTTTCGTTTGTTAAAAGCCGTTATTGAAGTAAATAATAAACAACAGCTATTATTGATTGAGAAAGCGAAGAAAGTAGTAAATATGAACAAGAAGCGAATTGCAGTGCTGGGAGCAGCATTTAAACCGAATACAGATGATATAAGAGACGCACCGTCCCTTATTATGATACAAGAATTAATGAATATAGGTGCAGACATAGTACTATATGACCCGAAGGCGATTCAAAATATGAAAAATATCTTTGGGGAGACTATACAATATAGCGAATGTATAGATGAATCGATTAGAGGAGCGAGTGCGGCTTTTATCGTGACAGAATGGGAGGCTATCCGAACGTATCCGTTAGGAAAGTACGTACAACTTATGAGAGAACCTATTTTATTTGATGGAAGAAATTGTTATACTAATGAGGATGTTAAGAAACAGGGAATAGATTATTATTCTGTTGGAAGAGAAAGTATTCATAAGAGGGATTTTTCCGTTATTCGTTAAAAAGGTATGTATTCATGTATATTCTTATATGTCATAATAGGATTTGTAACTAGTGAAAGAAAAGAGGCAATGAAATGACTGAACGTTTAAAAGTAATGACAATTTTCGGGACACGTCCAGAAGCAATTAAAATGGCACCTCTTGTATTAGAGTTGCAAAAGCATCCAGAGAAAATTGAATCAATTGTGACTGTAACAGCACAACATCGTCAAATGTTAGACCAAGTATTAAGTATCTTTGGAATTACACCAGATTTCGATTTGAATATTATGAAGGATCGCCAAACTTTAATCGATATTACAACGCGTGGTTTAGAAGGTTTGGATAAAGTAATGAAAGAAGCAAAGCCGGATATCGTACTTGTACATGGTGATACGACGACAACGTTTATTGCAAGCTTAGCTGCTTTCTATAATCAAATTCCAGTAGGTCATGTCGAGGCAGGACTTCGTACATGGGATAAATATTCTCCATACCCAGAAGAGATGAATCGTCAATTAACAGGCGTAATGGCAGATCTTCATTTCTCACCTACAGCAAAATCAGCAACGAACTTACAGAAAGAAAATAAAGATGAATCACGTATTTTCATAACAGGAAATACAGCGATTGACGCACTAAAAACGACTGTAAAAGAAACATATAGTCATCCTGTACTAGAGAAACTTGGAAGTGATCGTCTTGTACTTATGACAGCTCACCGTCGTGAAAACCTAGGAGAGCCAATGCGTAATATGTTCCGTGCAATTAAGCGTCTTGTTGATAAGCATGAAGACGTACAAGTTGTGTATCCTGTTCATATGAACCCTGTTGTTCGTGAAACTGCAAATGATATTTTAGGCGATCATGGCCGCATTCATTTAATTGAGCCGCTAGATGTAATTGATTTCCACAATGTTGCAGCTCGTTCATACTTAATGCTAACTGATTCTGGTGGTGTACAAGAGGAAGCTCCGTCATTAGGTGTACCGGTTCTTGTTCTTCGTGATACAACAGAGCGTCCAGAAGGTATTGAAGCAGGTACGTTGAAATTAGCGGGAACAGACGAAGAGACAATCTTTAGTCTTGCTGATGAGTTGTTATCAGACAAAGAAGCTCATGATAAGATGTCAAAAGCATCTAATCCGTACGGTGATGGCCGTGCATCAGAGCGTATTGTAGAAGCAATCTTAAAACATTTTAATAAATAAAAAAACAGCCAAATCGCATGCGATTTGGCTGTTTTATTGCTGATTTCTCATAATCCACTCTGCATGAGCATTCGTAGAAGGAGGGGGATCAGTTGGTGTTTTGTTCTGATTCGTTTCTTTCTTCGCTTTCTCGTTAGAGTTCGAATTTGAAGAAGGAGTGGATTCCGTTTTTGTTGTTGAATTTTCTTGCGTGGTTACCTTTTCTCCTAGTTCTTTTTTAATTTCGTTACGTACTGCCTCAACACCGTTTGGATCTGGAAGGAAGTAATAAATACCACCTATTTTTTTGTCTTCTCCTTCAAGTTTGAGTGTTTGTATTGTGGAAGGATCAAACCCAGAAAGTTTCTTGTAAAGAGCAAGGCCATCAGAAATAGGAATGTCAGTTTTTATATATTTTCCAACGACTGCTGTCAAATCTTTAATTTTAAATACGGTAGAGGTGGAATTTAGTTTTTGAACAACAGCAGCTAGTAATTGTCTTTGTCTAGCGGCACGACCATAGTCACCATTCGGATCTTGCTTTCGCATACGAACGTAAGCGAGTGCTTCTTCACCATTTAATTCTTGTTGTCCTTGCTTAAATTCGATTTTTTTGTAGTAATCCACGTCTGAACGCTCCCAAAAGTCGAAGGGGACATCAACAGTCACACCGCCAACAGCATCAACAATACCTTTAAAGCCTTGGAAATCAATTTTAAGATAATGGTCGACAGGCACTTTTAGAAAACCTTCGACAGTTTTGATTGCCATTTCTTCTCCGCCGTAAGCATGCGCAGCGTTAATTTTGTCCTCTTTATTCTTTCCGACAATTGGAACGCGACTATCCCGAGGAATACTCATAAGCGAAATCTTTTGCGTTTTCGGATTGACTGTCGCAAACATTAATGAATCTGTACGACCGTTTTGGCCGTCTGTTGCATAATCTTCTATACCCATAATAAGGAGTGTAAAAGGCTCCTTTGTAATTTCTACATCTTCGGTTCTCAAATCCGATTTTTCACGAGTAAAACCACTATACATCCCCATGAGAGAAGAGTAGGAATTTAATATATAAAGTCCTACACTACCAAATAAAAATAAGAAAATAAGGAAGTAGAAAAACTTTCTTCTTCGTTTCTTCTTTATTCTGCTATTTTGGAGATGATAATAACGTTCTTCCATATATAATCTCCTTAGTTCATTTGTAGGAAATTAATTCACTACATTAATCTTTAAAGGCGATACAGTAGTTATTCTTAGATAACATCTTGTTCTAAGTACAACATATCTCCTTCTGTAATTGTACATTTCCCATTTGTTAATTCAATCATCCAATCCGTGAATGCTTGTTTTCCATCTTCTTCTACATACGTATCAAATGTGACATTTTCGAGGTAATGTATATCTTTAATGGCATATTTTGAATTGCGTAATTCATTTTCAATTTTGCCAAGTAATGTGTAATCAATTTCGGTCTGTATAACACGCATTAATTTTCGCTCGACAACACCGACATGATTAATGCCTTCGCTTGTACATTTTCCATATGCGCGAATTAATCCACCAGCGCCCAGTTTGATGCCACCAAAATAGCGGGTAACGACAACGACGGTATCTTTTAAACCGCGTTTTTTTAGTACCTCTAACATAGGTACGCCAGCTGTACCGCTAGGTTCACCATCATCATTTGCTTTTTGAATTTGATCTTGTTCGCCAATTAAATAAGCAGAACAATTATGTGTTGCATTCCAGTTTTGTTTTTTGATTTTTTGTATGAATTCTTGAGCCTCTTCTTCGGTTGTAGCACGACTAACATAACAGATGAATCTTGATTTTTGAATGACAATTTCGTGTTCACCGTAGTCTTTTATTGTTAAATATTGTAATAACACTTGTATACGCTCCTATCCATCAAAATGACTAGTACTTTACATTTTAAAAGCGGGCGTTTTTATATTCAAACATTTTTTATAAATAAGCTGAAATTTTTGGTGAGTGTTTTACCTTTTTGTTGTAATTTGTCGAGATGATGAGTATAATTTCAAACCCGCATTTTCATGTATGGATGCACCATTTTTAGTTTTCGTGTAAAATTAGGAAATAAAAACTTTTTTATAAGGCAGGTACGAAAATGAAAACAGCTATTGTTACTGATAGTACAGCATATATACCGAAGCATATTCGTGATGAACTCAATATATATATGATTCCATTAAACGTTGTGTTTGGAACGGAATCTTATCAAGAAGAAGCTGAAATTTCAGCAGATGATTTTTATGTAAAAGTACGTGAGCAAGAAGAACTTCCAAAAACTTCTCAACCAGCAATCGGAAAGTTTGTTGAGCTATATGAAGAATTATCTAAGGATTATGATGCAGTTATTAGCATTCATCTTTCAAGTGGGATTAGTGGTACATATCAAACGTCAACGACAGCTGGTCAAATGGTAGAGGGTATTGATGTATATACGTACGACTCTGAAATTAGTTGTGAAGTACAAGGATTCTACGTGCGTGAAGGTGCAAAGCTAGCAAGCGAAGGGAAGGATCCAAAAGAGATTATCGCCCGTTTTGATGAAATGAAGAAAACGATGGACGCTTATTTTGTAGTAGATGATTTACACCATTTACAACGTGGAGGCCGATTAAATAGTGCGCAAGCTTTCATCGGTAGTCTGTTACAAGTAAAGCCGGTTTTATATTTTAGGGACAAAATCATTATCCCGTTTGAAAAGATTCGTACGCGTAAAAAAGCGCTAAAACGTATCATTGAAATTTTTGATGAGCAAGCAAGTAAAGGTTTACCTATGGAAGCAGTTATCATTCATGCACAACGTGAAGAGGAAGCGAATGAATGGAAGGCAGAATTAGAAGCAAAATATCCTCATGTTACAATCCGCACAGGGTATTTCGGTGCTGTAATTGGAACGCATTTAGGTGAAGGTGCACTAGGTCTTGGATGGTATACGAAGTAATAAAGATATAAAAAGCTCTCTTTCGGAAGAGGGTTTTTTTACGGATATTTTACGTGAAGTTGACAAGTTAATATTTGGAAATGGTAAAATGTACGTAAAATAAAATAATGAGGAAAGTTTTATAACTTACTTTTTACAAGAAACTATATTATAATAGAAGAGAGGTGAAACATATGGAGCATAATTCTTGTTTATGTCCAAAGTTTGAGTCAGCTTTTACTTTGCTTAGTAAGAAATGGACTGGCTTAATTATTAAATCTTTGCTGGAAGAGTCAAAACGTTTTAGAGAAATCGCAGATATTATACCGAATATGAGCGATCGTATGTTATCAGAGCGTTTAAAGGAATTGGAAAGCGAAGGCATTGTAGTTCGTAATGTTTATCCAGAAGTACCAGTTCGAATCGAGTACGGCTTAACGGACAAGGGAAAAGCGTTAGAAAGTGTTATGGATGAAGTCCAAAATTGGGCTGAGAAATGGATGAAATAACGTTTTGATTTCATCCGTATTAGTATATTTAATAAAACGTAAGGGAAACCTTGCGTTTTTTTCTTTGCTTACAAAAAAGTATTTAAAATTCTACACATACGTACAAAAATATGCATATTTTGCGATAGTGTTACATATAATATTACATTTGTTTTACAAAAGCGTAACATTAGCAAAAAAAATCCCGAATTATGGTATAAATTTTATAGGTTATATACGGAAAAAGAAAAAAGAAAGCGGTGTAAAAAATAAAATGAAAAAGCTAAAAATGGCATCTTGCGCATTAGTGGCAGGGTTAATGTTTTCAGGACTAACACCAAATGTATTTGCTGAAGATAAAATTTCTGACGTGAAATCACAAATTAATACACAAAATGACACTTTACATAAACAACAACAAGAACGTGATGAATTACAAAAACAAATGAATGACTTAAACAAAACAATTCAAGGTTTAGATAAGTCTGTTCAAGAGAATGCTGCAAAGCTTGATGAAACAACGAAAAAAGTTGCGGACACTGAGCAATTAATCGAAAAGAAAAATAAAGATATTGCAGAATTACAAACGAAAATTGCAAAACGTGAAGAGTTATTAAGAAAACGTTTAGTTGCACTTCAAGAGCAACCAAACACAAACGTTGTAACAGAAGTTCTTGTAAACTCTAAAAACGTTGCAGATTTAGTTGATCGTTTAACTTCTGTTTCTAAAATTCTTGAGTCTGACGAAGATATCATGAAAACACAACAAGAAGATCAAGCGAACGTGAAAAAAGATGTTGAAACGGTAAAAACAAAGCAAAAAGAATTAAAAGAAGCACAAGCTCAAATTGAAACTGCTAAGAAAGAACTTGACGCTGAAAAAGAGAAAAAAGCAGCGGCAGTAAACGATTTAAGCGGTAAAATGGATACAGTTGTAACTTCAATGACAAGTACGGAAAGTCAATTGAAAGATCTTGAAAAACAAGCATTACAATTACAACGTATTGCTGAACAAGAAGCGCAAGAAAAAGCTGCACAAGAAGCTGCTGCTCAAAAACAAGCAGAGCAAGCTGCTAAAGATGCGCAAGCTCAACCAGCACAAGTGGCACCTGCTCAGCCAGCGGCACCAGCAAACAACGGTGGACAAGCTCAAAAAGAAGCACCTAAAAAGGAAGAGCCTAAAAAAGAAGCACCTAAAAAAGAAGATAAAAAACCAGAACCGACACCAGGCCCAGCTCCAGCTCCTGGCGTAATTGGTAAAGCGCAACAATACTTAGGCTTACCATATGTTTGGGGAAGTGCATCTCCATCAAACGGTGGTTTTGACTGTAGTGGATTCATTTCTTACGTATTCGGTGTAGGTCGTCAAGACGTTGCAGGTTACTGGAATTCAGTTTCTAAAGTAAGTAGCCCACAACCTGGAGATTTAGTATTCTTCCAAGGTACTTATAAACCAGGTCCATCTCACATTGGTATTTACGTTGGCAATGGCCAAATGATTCATGCTGGTGACAAAGGGATTGCTTACTCTAGCTTAAGCAGTAGCTACAACCAAAAACATTTCTTAGGATACGGTAGATTCTAGGATTTATAATCGAATAAAACATGTGTATAAAGTCGATAGCTTACTATTTTATAAGTAGGTTATCGGCTTTTTTGCGTTTTTACGAGATTATAAGAAAGGCTTATAGTAGTGCTGGAGGTGAGTGCTAATGCTTGCTGGAAAACAGTTGCTATTAGAAGAACTCTCTTCAGATTTACGGAGAGAATTAAGTGATTTGAAAAAGAAGGGAGAGGTTGTATGTGTACAAGGTATAACAAAGAATACTTCTAAATATATATGTCAGCGCTGCGGAAATATAGAGAAGCGGCTATTTGCATCATTTTTATGTAAAAGGTGCGGTAAAGCATGCGCGTATTGCCGGAAGTGTATCACGATGGGGAGAGTTAGCGAATGTACTGTACTTGTTCGCGGGATTCATGAAAGAAACGGAGACAGGGAGCTAAATCCATTACAGTGGAATGGGGCTTTATCGATTGGTCAGGAGTTGGCGGCGCAAGGAGTTATAGAAGCGATTAAGCAGAAAGAATCTTTTTTTATTTGGGCTGTGTGCGGGGCTGGAAAAACAGAAATGTTATTTTACGGTATAGAAGAGGCGCTCCAAAAAGGAGAAAGAGTTTGTATCGCAACGCCAAGGACTGACGTTGTACTGGAATTAGCGCCGAGATTACAAGAAGTGTTTCCAAGTATAACTGTAGCTGCTTTATACGGAGGGAGTGTAGATCATAAAAAAGATGCAGCGTTAGTCGTTGCAACGACTCACCAACTGTTACGTTACTATAGAGCGTTTCATGTGATGATTGTAGATGAGATTGATGCCTTCCCGTATCATGCAGATCAAATGTTACAGTATGCAGTTAGGCAAGCAATGAAAGAGAAAGCAGCGCGTATTTATTTAACTGCAACCCCTGATGAAAAGTGGAAGCGTAATTTCAGAAAGGGGAAACAAAAAGGTGTTATTGTGTCAGGACGATACCATCGTCACCCGTTACCAGTTCCTCTATTTAGTTGGTGCGGAAATTGGAAGAAAAGCCTCCATCATAGAAAAATTCCTCGCGTGTTACTACAATGGTTAAAAATGAACTTAAATAAAAAGTATCCTATTTTTTTATTTGTTCCTCATGTGCGATATATAGAAGAAATAAGTCAGTTGTTGAAAGGGTTGGATAATAGAATCGATGGCGTGCATGCAGAAGATTCGATGAGAAAAGAAAAAGTAGCATCTTTCAGAAAGGGAGACATTCCGTTATTAGTTACAACGACAATTTTAGAAAGAGGAGTAACTGTGAAGAACTTACAAGTGGCTGTGTTAGGAGCTGAAGAAGAAATTTTTTCAGAGAGTGCGCTCGTACAAATTGCAGGCCGAGCGGGGCGTAGTTTTGAAGAGCCATATGGTGAGGTTATGTATTTTCATTACGGTAAGACAGAGGCAATGGTACGTGCGAAAAAACATATTCAAAGTATGAACAAAAATGCGAAAGAACAAGGATTGATCGATTAATGCATTGTTTACTTTGTGATGAGTATATGGTGGAAACAGTTAGTTGGTACACCTTCTTTGTAAAGTCCCACCAAAAATATGTATGTGATAGATGTGAGCAAAAACTTTCCTATATTATAGGAGGAATTTGCATGGATTGTGGTCGTCCTTTAGATGACTTACCTACCCGATATAAAGAAAATGATATTTGCATGGACTGTGTAAGATGGAGGAATGAGGAAGGATATCGTCCTTTTAAAAATCGTTCGTTGTACGTGTACAATGATGATATGAAAGGTATACTAGCGCAGTTTAAGTTTCGAGGTGATGCGGAGTTAGTTCATATTTTTTATCAATCTTTTCGGGAGTTATTTCAAAAGTATTTTACGGACGTTTCAACCGTTATTGCTGTTCCGCTTAGTAGGGAACGGGAATATGAACGAGGTTTTAATCAAGCAGAGTTATTAGCAGCATGTTTGCCTGTCAAAAATTTTTATTCATCATTAAGAAGGAAGGACACAGAAAAGCAAAGTAAGAAATCGCGTAAAGAAAGGCTTTCGGGAAGTAATCCTTTTTATTTTCAGAGAGAAGAGATGTTTCATGGTCAACACATTTTACTTGTTGATGATGTATATACGACAGGAATTACAGTGAGACAAATTGGAAGTCTTTTCTATGATAAAGGAGCAAGCGAAGTTTCTAGTTTGACGCTTTGTAGAAGTTAATCTGTAACTGTCGAAAGAGATAATAAAAAGACGATAAGTCTTCTTTGACTTCGTATGTTGTCATTCGTTATAGTGAAATTATGGGGCAAATGCCCTGATTTTTAGAGTGAAGGGAATGGAATGAACATGCAAGGAAGAGTAAAATGGTTCAATGCAGAAAAGGGATTTGGGTTTATTGAGCGTGAAGACGGTGATGATGTGTTTGTTCATTTTTCTGCTATTCAACAAGATGGATATAAGTCATTAGAAGAAGGGCAACAAGTTGAGTTTGATATTGTAGAGGGAGCACGTGGACCGCAAGCAGCTAATGTTGTAAAACTGTAGGTATATTGTTTTTGGGAAGAGAAAGCTGCGCTTGTGGCAACGTTATATATATGGTAGAACCTCTTGTTTTTTTGCAAGGGGTTTTTGTTATGAATGGAGTTGTCAAAAAGTTGTTTCTTTTCTGTAACGAATTGTCCACAGTTATATTCGTTATTCACGATGTTAATAGGATAAAATAAAGATAGAAACGATGCATCTTTTCATTTCAACAAAAAACGATAAAAAAATCGCAATTCCACTAATTTTTTTAAAAAAGTTAGAAGGAGTTTTTAAGCCGGTGTCGAAATTATAGTACATAGGCTTGAAAGGAGGAATTCATCTATGAAATTCAACATTCGTGGTGAAAATATTGAAGTAACTCCAGCATTAAAGGAATATGTAGAGAAAAAACTAAGTAAGTTAGAGCGTTATTTTGATACATTCCCAGAGATTAAAGTTAATTTAAAAGTATACTCTGACAAGCAACGTGTCGAGGTAACAATTCCATTTACTGATTTATTACTTCGTGCAGAAGAAACTAATAGTGATATGTACGCTGCTATCGATTTAGTAGTTGATAAACTTGAGCGACAAATTCGTAAACATAAAACAAAAGTAAATCGTAAGTTACGTGAGAAAGGTTCTATGAAAACGAACTTTATCCTTCCAGAAACAGTAGCTGTTCTGGATGAGGTAGAAGAGGATGAACTAGAACTTGTACGTACAAAACGATTCGATTTAAAACCGATGGACGTTGAAGAGGCAATCCTACAAATGGATATGCTAGGACATAATTTCTTCGTCTTCACAAATGCTGATACAAATGAAACTAACGTTGTATATGGCCGTAAAGATGGGAAATATGGTTTAATTGAAACTAAATAATAATTCAAAAGCGCAGCCGAAATGGCTGCGCTTTTTTTGTATTTTTATTTTTCGCAGCAAGGTTAAAAAACTTTGTAAGTAGCCGATTTCATTAAGAAGTGATTTTAGGCATTATTTCGTTAAAATCGCATGAGAAAATTCAAAACTTAGAGAAGTGAGTTACTCGTTATTATTTGGAACAAGCATAGGAATGTAGCTATCTTTACAAGTAATTCTTTGCTAGGAGTATATTATTGTTTTTGAAAATTTAACAAAATGTTCGCAAGTGTAAAAGTAATATTAAATATTCTGAAATCAATTGAAGGTATGTTGAGGTGTTGTTACTATAATATCGTATTATATGGATTCTATTACTCCAGTGAAAAAATAAAATCAATATAATGCTACAAATTATCGGAGGTGCTTTTAGTGAGCATTAAGAAAAAAAGTCGTTTCATGCTTGGATCTGTTTTATCTTTAGGTATTTTAGCTAGTACTTTCGTTTTAACCGAACCAGCTAATGCTGATACAAGGGATGATCATGTAGAATTTACCTTTAGACTTTGGAATGCATATGATTATACTAATGCACGTCCTAAAGAGACACCTACTTCTATGTATATGCGTGTGAAGAGTAGTGAAAAGGGCGGTGGTTCTTTCAACGTTTGGACAGAAGCAGATAAAAATAAAGGTAAAGGTGATAGAGATTGGGTAAATGTTTCAGGTGAGTCAGGTAAGCATGAAGGAACGGTGCGACCAGGTAAAACGTATCTTTTCCAAAATTACGCATATGAAAACTATGGAAAAAATGTACCTGTGAGATTCGGTGGTTATTCTAGAGAAAATAATGCTTATCCTACTGCTTGGAGCCCTGATAGTGTAAGACCTAGTGGACCTTACACTGAATATTGATTTAGAAATTATAAATTAAAATTATTTATTGTGTAACGTTAGAAAAAGTCGTCTAGTTCATCATCTGGATTATACGACTTTTTCTACTATTTCATTTTTTGAATAGGAGGGGCTGCAATGAAGATTATTTCAAAATATATTTTATTCTGTTGTTTTATATTGATTATTTGTTTATTAGCCTCTTGCCATAAGAAAGTAGATGAACCTATTGTAAATATTGAAGATACTTTAACGGAAAAAGATAATTTGAAAAGTATTCAGTTGAAAGAAATTAATAAAAATACTGTTTTTGAACAAGTATTTTTGGAAAATGAAACTGGTGATGATTTCTTTCAAGGGCAAATAGATAGAAATGATATTGCAATAAAAGATAATCTTTCAAATAAAAAAATAAAGTCAGGAGTTATACCAGAAAATTATTATGTTTTTTTGACAGGTGTTACGAATAAGAAAAAACCAACGTATCTTTTGGGACGGATTGAACAAATTGATGGAAAAATAATTCGGTGGAAACAAGAAGTTAAGAGTGTAAAAAGAAAAGGTACAAATGATGTTTATCAGTATGAAGTTGAGTTTCCTAAATTTGAAGGAGAGAGAGCAAATGTTTCTTTTCGTTACATCTGGTTAAATAAAGAAAATAAATGTTATGGTGTTGCGGATCAACTGTTCATATTAAAAAAGATTTGAATTTCATTAATGGTTTATGGAGGAGCTGTAGATGAGTTACTTTTTAAGAAGGATTTTAAAAGGTAAAATGTTTTGGTTGTCTTTATTTATTATGTTAGTAATTATTACTGCTCAATATATTTCTATGCTAGTAACAACTAAAGGATTTAATGATACTGGGATTATAAAGGTATCACCATATTTATCTAATATTTTATATTTTACTAGATTACCATTTTATAGTGAGTTTTATCTACTTATATTTCCTATAATCTCTGCAATGGCTGTAGCAGGGATTTATAGAATCGATAAAAATTATGGATTTATTTATCCTGTTATTTCTAAAATGGGAACGGGTTATTATTTTAAGCTACTTTATTTTATTAATTTTATTGTATCTTTCTTTATTATAAGTGTCCCTTTACTATTTAACTTTTATTTATATGCAATGACTTATCCAACAGTTGCTCCGCATCCGGTATTAAATTATATGGCTGCTACTGTTTCACCAACAGCTCAATTTCATACGGTTTATTATGAGTATCCTACTTTATATTTTCTTATGTATGTATTTTTAAATGGTTTATACGGTGCGGTTTTGTCAAGTTTGGCTTTATCAGTTTCGTTTTTTATAAAACGAGTTTATTTTATTTATTTAGTGCCATTTATTTTACATATTTTTTGGCTTGGTATTGGAAAGGGAATTCTCAATCCTAAAGATTATTTAATTAAAGATCTCGGCTTTTTTGAATTAAAAATTTTTCTTAGTGTATTGTTATGTATTTGGTTTTGTTCTGTAGTTCTTTATTTACGGGGGAGTAGGAAGCATGTTCTTTTATAATGTAATGAAAGAAACTATAAGGATGAAATATATTTGGTTAAGTATTCTTTTTTTACTTAATGTCAGTATCATAGGTTGTTTGTTCAATTATTTTGAACCTGGAATTGTAAAAGAGAAAATGAACGAATTGGAAACCTTGTATAAGGTTATATCGTTTTATAATTTGTCGACCATATTTATTCCTTTAACTATCGTTTTTTCTGTATATTCTATGTCAAATTTTTTTAGTATTTATGTAGTGTATCGAGTGAATAATGCATTGAAATTAGTTTCTATTTATTATTTGAAACTAATTGTTTTTGTTTGCTTTTTTGCTGGGAGTATGATTTTACAGTTGTTTTTGATGTCGAATATGATGGCTGTAACTAGTGTTGATGTAAATTATCCATTATTATTTTGCATTCAACTATTTGCGAATATTTTTATATGCATGATAAGTGCTTTCTTGCAATTATTTTTACCTAGTTTACTTGTAATAATATGTATGATTACTGCTGTTTTATTAGATAGATTTATATTACATGGATTTTTATTTACAAATGCTTTTTATATAAATGTGTTTGAAGATGCTACTGGTTTACTTATACGCTTATTTGGATGTTTTTTTATCTTTTTTATAAGTGTATGGATTTTATCTAAAAAAAGTTATATTTCTATGAATGATGAGACAGAGGTGATCTAGTTTACATTATGATTTTATATTATTTGTTAAAAAGAGATTTACATGTAAGGTTTCGAGATTCCATCAAGATAATGGCTTTTTTATTCTTAATTTACGCTATGATTGTAGTTACTTTTTTATACAATCAGCCTCTTAGTAATGGTAAAGAAACTGTATTAGTAGATGTTACCTTTTATCGATTTTTTCATGGAGTAGACTTTGTGGATTTATCTTATTTTTATAAGGAGGGGCGATTTTCTATCCCTTTTTATTGGATATTCTTTCAAATCGTTCCTTTGTTGCTAGTAGGGAAGTTTGCCCTTTCAGATATTCAACAGAATGGTGTTTATTTATTTCCTCGTGTTAAGAAGAAGCATTTTCTGTGGTTAACGAAAATGCTATCTTTGTTTTTTTACATAGTTTGTATTTGGGTTGTTATGTATTTTATTTGGTTTACGGTGTACTATTTGCTTCCTTATGGCGAGAGTTCTTTATATAGTCAATTTCCTTATAAGATATTAGGTACTATGCTAATTCAAATCATTATCAGCTTTTTATTAGCTTTAATTTTTGAGCTTTTAACGTTCTATATACCAATAACTATTGTTTTTGTACTAATGTTGTTGTACCTATTTTTGTCTATTTTCTTTCATAGTATTTATTTTTTAGGATCTTTTGTTATGCCAAATCGTTGGTATTTTGTTGATCACAGTTCAATTCAATTGACTTTAGGTAATAATCAATCTATTCAATGGAATGATTTACTTCTAATAGGAGTAGTAATTGTTGTTGTAATGATTTTATTAGGTAGTTTTTGTTTTAAAAAACTAGATGTGATAGGTGAATAATTTATGGACAATTATATTAAATGTGAATGTATGACGAAAAGATTAAAGGGAAATATTGTGTTAGATAATATTAGTTTGTCAGTAAAAAAAGGAGAGTTTTTAGTTTTGAAGGGGCATAATGGTTCTGGTAAAACAATGATTTTACGTGCTATATCAGGATTAATGCGTTTAAATTCTGGAGTTGTTTATATAGATAATGAAATGATTGGAAAACAAAAGCAATTCCCTGATTCTATGGGGATATTGATTGAATATCCAAGTTTTATTCCAGGGTATACTGGTTTTCAGAACTTGAAGTTTTTATCATCGATTAACAATAAAATATCTGATGAGGAAATTTATAATATTATTCAAAGGGTTGGACTTGATAAAACAGATAAGAGAAAGTATAAAAGATACTCTTTAGGTATGAAACAACGTTTAGGGATAGCGCAAGCTTTAATGGAGCAACCAATACTATTGTTATTAGACGAGCCAACGAATGCTTTAGATAGTGATGGGATAAAAGATGTTTTGGATATTTTGAAAGTAGAAAAGTCTAAAGGAACGACTATTGTTGTAGCCAGTCATGATGTGCATGTTCTAGATAATGAAATGGTAGATCGTATTGTACATGTTAATAATGGAAAGTTGGTAGATTAAGAGTGACAAGAAAATATGTCTTAATAAGCGTTGGATTGTGTCTGTTGCTATGTATATTTGCTAGTTTATTAAGATTTAAAACATTAAATCTTAATAATGAATCTTATAAAGTGGTAAAAGATGAGTTTTTATCTAATAGAACTTTTGAAGATGGGCAAGGAGTTACTTTTCATGCACTTAATCCTCTGGATCCTACAAAAGTTTATGATCCTTATGAAGACCGTGAAGTAGTGACGTATGTATTACCTTTAGATATTACAAATACAACGAATCGGGATATTAATTTGCTTAGTAATAAATCTATTTCTAATACAATGTTTTATTCTAAAATAGGAGAGTTTTATAATGTAATTCCATATTCAATGGAATTACCTGAAAAATATCAGTTTGAGCCTGTAATACCTGCTGGCAAAACAGTGCGAGGATATATAGGGACAAATTATTTTATAGGAGATGATCCTTATAAAAATTATAAAAACTTTTCAAATGAATCAACTAAAGTGAAATTCATTTCTTTTATGAAGGATCAGAAAGGGAAGTATCATGAATTAGAAATACCGATAAATTAATAAAATTTATGATTGGTACAGCTATATTTTAATGGTGTTTGTAGATCTTGCAACATAACAATATTTTTTAAAGTCGGAGTTTTTTTGCAGGTGTAAGTATCCATGGATGCTGCACCTGCGAAATTTCCGGCTTTTTGTAATTGTCGATTTAGATTTTATTAAGGAATTTCTGGTAGTCATGTTCTTTAAAAGGAAACTTGAAAGAATAGGACTTAGATTTAATACGAAATTTGTAACGTGAAATTGAAATAGCGAGACAGAGAAAAGGAACGTAACAAATAAAATAAAAACTTTTTTTGAATATAAGGCCCGACATTTTGCCGATTGTTGTCATAGTTATAAGACAAGTGTTACAATTATCATTAGGTATATACATTTTAGTTTTTTTAATTAGGAGAAAAATTGGCATAACATACATTTGATTTTTATAACGACTGATTGTAATAGAGAAAAAGAAAAACAATCGGAAGTTTTATTTTAATAAAAAAGAGGAGCGTATTTCCTATGATCGGTATTTTAAAAAAGGTATTTGATGTAAATCAACGCCAAATTAAACGTATGCAGAAGACAGTTGAGCAAATTGATGCATTAGAGCCATCTATTAAGCCATTAACTGATGAACAATTAAAAGGGAAGACGCTTGAATTTAAAGAACGTCTAACAAAAGGTGAAACAGTAGATGATCTACTACCTGAAGCTTTTGCGGTTGTTCGTGAAGCTGCGACTCGTGTTCTTGGAATGCGTCCGTATGGTGTACAGTTAATGGGTGGTATTGCCTTACATGAAGGGAATATCTCTGAGATGAAAACGGGTGAAGGTAAAACGTTAACATCTACATTACCTGTATATTTAAATGCTTTAACAGGAAAAGGTGTTCACGTTGTTACAGTCAATGAATACTTAGCGCAACGTGATGCGAGCGAAATGGGACAACTTCATGAGTTCCTAGGATTAACAGTAGGAATTAATTTAAACAGTATGTCACGCGAAGAGAAACAAGAGGCTTATGCTGCTGATATTACGTATAGCACAAATAATGAGCTTGGATTCGATTACTTACGTGACAACATGGTTTTATATAAAGAGCAGTGCGTTCAACGCCCACTGCACTTTGCTATTATCGATGAAGTCGATTCTATCTTAGTCGATGAAGCGCGTACGCCACTTATTATTTCTGGACAAGCTCAAAAATCAACAGAGCTGTACATGTTTGCAAATGCATTCGTTCGTACGTTAGAAAATGAAAAAGATTATTCATTTGATGTGAAGACGAAAAATGTAATGTTAACAGAAGATGGTATTACGAAAGCGGAGAAAGCTTTCCATATTGAAAACTTATTTGATTTAAAACATGTAGCGCTTCTTCACCATATTAATCAGGCACTTCGTGCGCACGTTGTTATGCATCGTGATACAGATTATGTTGTACAAGAAGGCGAAATCGTAATTGTAGACCAATTTACTGGTCGTCTTATGAAAGGTCGTCGTTATAGCGAAGGGTTACACCAAGCTATCGAGGCAAAAGAAGGCGTAGAAATTCAAAATGAAAGTATGACGCTTGCGACAATTACATTCCAGAACTACTTCCGTATGTACGAAAAGTTATCTGGTATGACTGGTACAGCGAAAACAGAGGAAGAGGAATTCCGTAACATTTATAATATGAACGTTATCGTAATTCCAACGAACAAACCGATTATTCGTGATGACCGTGCAGATTTAATCTTCAAATCAATGGAAGGTAAATTTAATGCTGTTGTTGAGGATATTGTAAATCGTCATAAACAAGGGCAACCAGTTCTTGTCGGTACAGTTGCGATCGAAACGTCAGAACTTATTTCAAAAATGTTAACACGTAAAGGTGTACGTCATAACATCTTAAATGCGAAAAACCATGCGCGTGAAGCGGATATCATTGCAGAAGCAGGTATAAAAGGCGCTGTAACGATTGCGACGAACATGGCAGGTCGTGGTACAGATATTAAGCTTGGAGACGATGTGAAAAACGTTGGTTTAGCCGTTATCGGTACAGAGCGTCACGAAAGTCGTCGTATTGATAACCAGTTACGTGGTCGTGCTGGTCGTCAAGGGGACCCAGGTGTTACGCAGTTCTACTTATCAATGGAAGATGAACTAATGCGTCGCTTCGGTTCTGATAATATGAAAGCGATGATGGATCGCCTTGGTATGGATGATTCTCAGCCAATCGAAAGTAAAATGGTTTCTCGTGCAGTAGAATCTGCGCAAAAACGTGTAGAAGGAAATAACTATGATGCACGTAAGCAGTTACTACAATATGATGATGTACTTCGTCAGCAACGTGAAGTTATTTACAAACAGCGTCAAGAGGTAATGGAGTCTGAGAACTTACGCGGTATTATTGAAGGTATGATGAAATCTACAGTAGAGCGTGCGGTTGCACTTCATACACAAGAGGAAATTGAAGAAGATTGGAACATTAAAGGTCTTGTTGACTACTTAAATACGAACCTTCTGCAAGAAGGAGATGTGAAAGAAGAAGAATTACGTCGCCTTGCTCCAGAGGAAATGAGCGAGCCAATTATCGCGAAATTAATAGAGCGTTACAACGAAAAAGAGAAGCTTATGCCAGAAGAGCAAATGCGTGAATTCGAAAAAGTTGTTGTATTCCGTGTTGTAGATACGAAATGGACAGAGCATATCGATGCGATGGATCACCTTCGTGAAGGTATTCATTTACGTGCTTACGGTCAAATTGATCCACTTCGTGAGTATCAAATGGAAGGATTCGCAATGTTCGAATCAATGATTGCTTCTATTGAAGAGGAAATTTCTCGTTACATTATGAAGGCTGAAATTGAACAAAACTTAGAGCGTCAAGAAGTTGTTCAAGGTGAAGCTGTTCACCCATCTAGCGATGGCGAAGAGGCGAAGAAAAAACCAGTTGTAAAAGGTGACCAAGTGGGCCGCAACGATTTATGTAAATGTGGTAGCGGTAAAAAATATAAAAACTGCTGTGGCATTGGGAAGTAATATAGGGCGGTAGCCCAGGCTGCTTTGCAAACTTTTACATCAAAAATGTATAATTAAGAAGGATTAAACTCTCTCCGTCATAAGTGGAGAGAGTTTCCCTTGTTTTCATACGAAAGTAACAGCAATTACATAGAGGTGAAGGAAATGGAATTAGTAGAAATTAGACAGGAATTAGAGAAAATGGCTAAGAGATTAGCGGCTTTTAGGGGGTCTCTTTGACCTCCCTACTAAGGAGAAACAAATTGCAGAATTAGAAGAGAAAATGATGGGCGCAGGATTTTGGGATGACCAACAAGGCGCACAAGCTGTAATTAACGAAGCAAATGCACTGAAAGATATGGTTGGAAAGTTCCGTCAGCTAGATGAGACGTTCGAAAACCTAGAAATTACGCATGAGCTTTTAAAAGAAGAGTATGATGAAGATTTACATGAGGAACTTGAATCAGAAGTAAAAGGCTTAATTCAAGAAATGAATGAGTATGAGCTGCAGTTACTACTTAGCGATCCTTATGATAAAAATAACGCCATTTTAGAATTACACCCAGGTGCTGGTGGAACAGAGTCACAAGACTGGGGCTCTATGTTACTACGTATGTACACACGTTGGGCTGAAAAACGTGGGTTTAAAGTAGAAACTGTTGACTACTTACCAGGTGATGAAGCTGGTATTAAGAGCGTTACTTTATTAATTAAAGGTCATAACGCTTACGGTTACTTAAAAGCTGAGAAAGGTGTACATCGTCTTGTACGTATTTCACCATTCGATTCTTCAGGCCGTCGTCATACATCGTTCGTATCTTGTGAAGTTGTACCTGAGTTCAATGATGAAGTTGAAATTGAAGTGCGTACAGAAGACTTGAAAATTGATACGTATCGTGCAAGTGGAGCGGGTGGACAGCACGTTAATACGACAGATTCAGCAGTTCGTATTACGCATACACCGACAAATACGGTTGTAACGTGTCAGTCAGAGCGTTCTCAAATTAAAAACCGTGAGCATGCGATGAAGATGTTAAAAGCGAAATTATATCAAAAGAAATTAGAAGAGCAACAAGCGGAGTTAGATGAAATTCGCGGAGAACAAAAAGAAATCGGATGGGGTAGCCAAATCCGTTCTTACGTATTCCACCCATATTCTCTTGTGAAAGACCACCGTACAAATACAGAGGTTGGTAATGTGCAAGCAGTTATGGATGGAGAAATTGATCCATTTATTGATGCTTACTTACGTTCTCGCATCTAATAAGCTAAGTGAAAAAAAGCCAACAAAATTGTTGGCGCACGTTGAGGATATAGAGGACATAAAGAGTGCTATTTTATTTATATGGATGAAGTACAGAGGAAGAGAAGTTGGAAACGACAACTTCTCTTTTTGATGGGATTATATGTAGCATACAATGTTGTATATTGTTTTGTAAAAAGTAGAAAATAGTAAAACAGATTGGCAATAGAGTAAGGCTTTCTACAGAATTTTTCTAAATTCCCGTTCAAAAAGAATCCTTTATAGAAGTTTATAAGTTGTTCACAGAATTGAAACAACTTATAAAAGCTTTATATCATTAGGGTTCTCACTTTATTTTTGAAGAATATGAAATATACCTTAGTTTTTCTATATAAAGATAATGCTTATAATGAAAATGAGTGTGTTAGGAATGAAAAGAATATCAACAATGGGGAGCGATAGAAGTGAAAAAGAAATTATTGGCTATTGCGCTAGGAACATCAGTCGTTTTTGCTTTAGGAGCGTGTGGAAATAAAGAAGAGAGTAAGCCTTCGAACCAGTCTGCAAGTACAGACAGTGCAGAACAAATTTTCCAAAGAAGTTGTGCTGGGTGTCACGCAACAGATTTATCAGGAGCAACTGGACCTGATTTAAGAAAAGTAGGCGGGAAGTACGACGCTGCAGATATCGAAGAAATTATTAAAAAAGGTCGCGGTTCAATGTCGCCAGGACTTATTCAAGGTGAAGATGCGAAAAAAGTAGCTGAGTGGTTAGCTGAACATAAATAAAAAGGGGTAAAATGGACGAGTTGATTCATATAATCAACTCGTTTCCCTTTTTTTGGAATGTAACATAACTGTAACAAAAATGTATCCAAACTGGAAACCGTTTGATGTTACAATGAGGTTTGTAGAATTTTGCTGAAATATATTACATAGAGTAGTATTGCTTAGAAAAAGAGTATAAGTAGACTACCTTCAACAAGAGTGGTTTAAAAGAGAATAAAGGTTTAGCTTTTATTTTCAAATGTACAGAAAAGTATTTCGAAAAAAATCATTAAGTATTGGGTGATAAATAATGATAAAAATGACGAATGTTTATAAGGAGTACCCGAATGGTATGAAAGCCATTGCTGGTCTCACAGTTAACATTAAACAAGGCGAGTTTGTATACGTAGTTGGACCGAGTGGAGCCGGAAAATCTACATTTATTAAAATGATGTATCGTGAAGAGAAGCCATCTACAGGATCAATTAATGTAAATGGTCTTACTATCGAGTCATTAGCAGAAAGAGACGTTCCATATTTCCGTCGTCAATTAGGCGTGATTTTCCAAGACTTTAAATTACTACCTAAATTAACGGTATATGAGAATGTTGCGTTTGCCTTAGAAGTAATTGAAGAAGAGCCAGATGCAATTCGTGAGCGTGTAACAGAAGTGTTAGGTCTTGTAGGTCTTGAAGATCGTGCAGACGCACTTCCAAGCGAACTTTCAGGCGGGGAGCAGCAACGTGTTGCGATTGCGAGAGCAATTGTTAATAGACCAAAGGTTGTAATTGCCGATGAGCCAACAGGTAACTTAGATATTGAAACAGCTCTTGATATTATGAAGATTTTCACGCGCATTAATGAGCGTGGTACAACGATCGTTATGGCGACACATAACGCAGATATCGTAAATACAATCCGTCATCGTGTAATCGCGATTGAAGGCGGAAAAATTGTTCGAGATGAGATGGAGGGAGGATACGGATATGAAGGCTAAGACCCTTAGTCGACATTTGCGAGAAGGTGTAAAGAATCTATCACGTAACGGATGGATGACGTTTGCTTCTGTTAGTGCAGTAACAGTTACATTATTACTTGTAGGTGTCTTTTTAACAGCGATTATGAATATGAACCATTTTGCGACGAAAGTAGAGCAAGATGTAGAAATTCGTGTACACATTGATCCAGCAGCAAAAGAAGCTGATCAAAAGAAATTAGAAGATGATATGAGTAAGATTGCAAAAGTAGACTCTATTAAATATTCTTCTAAAGAAGAAGAGTTAAAACGTTTAATTAAAAGCTTAGGCGATAGCGGAAAGACATTTGAGTTATTTGAACAAGATAACCCACTTAAAAACGTATTCGTTGTAAAAGCAAAAGAACCAACAGATACAGCAACAATTGCGAAAAAGATTGAAAAAATGCAGTTTGTAAGTAATGTTCAGTACGGAAAAGGGCAAGTTGAACGATTATTTGATACTGTAAAAACTGGTCGTAACATCGGGATTGTGTTAATTGCTGGTCTTTTATTCACAGCGATGTTCTTAATCTCTAATACAATTAAAATTACAATTTATGCTCGTAGTACAGAAATCGAAATTATGAAACTTGTAGGTGCAACAAACTGGTTTATTCGTTGGCCGTTCTTATTAGAGGGATTATTCCTAGGAGTATTAGGATCAATTATTCCAATTGGCTTAATTCTAGTTACGTATAATTCGTTGCAAGGTGTGTTTAACGAAAAACTTGGCGGAACAATTTTCGAACTTCTACCATACAGCCCATTCGTATTCCAATTAGCTGGTTTACTAGTGTTAATCGGGGCTTTAATCGGTATGTGGGGAAGTGTAATGTCAATTCGTCGCTTCTTAAAAGTATAAAAAGTTGCAAACATAATTCGTACAAGCTTATCATATAGTAGAAATAGGTAAAGGCATCACACACTGTGTGATGCCTTTTGCTACACCACCTGTGTGTTTTGGAAAGGGGAATTCCGCATTGAAACGTAGAGTTGCAATTATTGGAATGGTTGTTGCATTTTTAATTGGTGCTGGCGGAATGTTTGCGGGTATGTCTTTATTTGGGGTTAACCCAGCAGAAGTAACGCAAACAATTTCGAATGGAAACGCTAGCACTGCGCAAGGGAATTTGGCAAAAATTAATGAGGCGTATGCACTAATTGATTCACGTTATGTGGAAGACGTGAAAGATGAAAAATTAGTCGAAGGTGCAATACAAGGCATGTTGTCTACGCTGAAGGACCCTTATTCCACGTATATGGATAAAGAAACGGCTAAACAGTTTAGTGAATCGCTTGATCCCGAGTTAGAAGGGATTGGGGCTGAGGTGAACAAAACGGACGGTAAGCTTATTATCGTATCTCCAATTAAAGGCTCACCGGCAGAAAAGATTGGAATTAAACCGAATGACCAAATTTTATCTGTAGATGGAAATAGTGTGAAAGATTTATCACGTGAAGAAGCAGTATTAAAGATTCGTGGTAAAAAAGGAACGACTGTTGCGATTGAAATTAAGCGTGCAGGAGTGGCTGATCCGATTGTGTTTAAAATTAAGCGTGAAAAAATTCCAATCTTCACAGTGTTTAGCTCTGTGAAACAAGAGAGCGGAAAAGATATCGGTTATATGCAAATCACTTCTTTTGCTGAAAATACAGCGAAAGAATTTAAGGATCAGTTAAAAGAGTTAGAGAAGAAAAACATAAAAGGCTTAGTTATTGACGTACGTGGTAATCCTGGTGGCTACTTAAATAGTGTAGAAGAGATACTAGGAGAAATTATGACGGATAAAAAGCCGATGCTACAAGTAGAGCAACGAAATGGTGAGAAGAAGAAATTCTCTACGGAACTGAAAGAGAGAAAACCATATCCGATTTCAGTATTAATTGATAACGGAAGTGCTTCTGCTTCAGAGATTTTAGCGGGTGCGCTAAAAGAGGGAGAAGGATATGATTTAATTGGTGAAAAAACGTTTGGCAAGGGTACTGTTCAGCAAGCTGTTCCATTTAAAGATGGCAGCAACATCAAATTAACGATGTTCAAATGGTTAACACCGGATGGAAACTGGATTCATAAAAAAGGAATCAAGCCAACTGTAGAAGTGAAACAACCAGATTATTATCATGCGACACCAATTCAAATTGAAAAGACACTTTCATACAATGCAAATGATGTACAAGTAAAACATGCCCAAGAAATGCTTAAGAGTTTAGGGTATGTACCAGGACGTGAAGATGGATACTTTAGTAAAGAGACAGAATCAGCACTGAAAGCATTCCAAAATGCGAATAAGATGGAAGCGACAGGACAGCTCGATAAAAAGACAGCTGAGGCGATTCAAACGAAAATTATTGAAAAAATCCGTTCTGGAGAAAATGATCTACAATTACAGTCAGCATTAAAATTAATGGCGAAGTAAAAAGAAATACAGGCAGTTTGCTGCCTGTATTTTTTTGTGTTAAACAAACGTTTGTCCAGTTATGATAATATAAAAAGAAAGAATGATATAAATGGTGGTGAATGGGTTCGTGGAGGCATGGATTTTTGAAATAATGCGGGCGGTTGGACGTTTTTTCTTACACCCTGCTGTCTATGTATTTTTAATAAGTAGTATCTTCGTTGGATACTTACGTATGTTACGAGAACGAAAAGATTTTTCTTTTAAAGTTTATGATATTTGGTTTGAACTGCGAACATCTTTATTGGCGGGAGTTAAATACGGATTAATCGTATCTATCATTACGATTGGGCTCGGACTTGTTGTTTCTAAGGCGAGCTTATGGGCCATTTTACTTTGGACGTTACTATTTGGATTAACTGCTATGTATCGATATTTATCAGCGGCTTATACGTTTAGTATTGCGATTGTATGTGTTCTATTATCTTCTAAGCTACCAGTTTCTTTCTTACAGCTTGGAGAAGGTGAAGAGAATACAATCGTATCCCTTGCTATTTTGCTAGGCATTATGCTCGTTGTAGAGGGCTTGTTGATTTCTAAAAATGCAGTAGGATATTCGACGCCGAAGATTAGGAAGGGGAAGCGCGGATTAAAGATTGGTTTACACGAATCAAAGCGTTTATGGATCGTTCCTATTTTTATTCTTGTACCAGGTGACGCAGTAACGCAGTTTATTTCATGGTGGCCTGTCGTTTCAATCGGTTCACATACATATTCTCTATTCCTCGTTCCATTTTTAATTGGATTTATGAGAAGGATTAGAAGTTATGAGCCGACGGAAGCTTTATTATTTACAGGAAGACGTGTGTACGGATTAGCAGGACTTGTGCTTGTTTTAGGAATCGCAAGTTATTGGTGGCACGTACTTGCCATTATTGCAATGGGCGTTGCAATGCTTGGACGTTTTACAATTTCCATGCAAGAGAAAATTGCGGATGAAACAAGACCAGCGTACTTCGCTGCACGTAATGACGGACTCGTTGTACTAGATACAATTCCAAATACAATTGGAGCAGAGCTGAATTTACTGCCTGGAGAAATGATTACGAAAGTAAATGGAGTCATTCCAAGAAGTGCTGAGGAATTTTATGATGCGCTTCAAACGAAGACGACAGGAGCATTTTGTAAATTAGAAGTATTAGATACAAATGGAGAACTTCGCCTTGCTCAAACGGCATTATACGCTGGTGGACATCACGAATTAGGTATTGTGTTTGTTCAGCAGGAGCATGAGTGGGATTCGGAAGCGATGTAATAGAAGAAAAGGTATCATCTTGTGGTGATGCCTTTTTTGTTTGTGATGGGTGAGGGCAGTAGGGTAGTAAATGAAATTTATATCAGCGATTATTGGGATATATCAGCGCAACTCGAATTATATCGGCGATTATTGGGATATATCAGCGCAACTGAAAATATATGAGCGATTATTCAAATATATCGACTTTCCGGCAAAAAACGACAACTATCGCAAACCTTCTTTTGAAGTTTCATAGACGGATAACTTGAATAATTATTTGATAATGGTTATCATTTAGAGAGTCTTTTTGATTTTGGAAAATGGAGGGAAGATATGCTACGTAAATTTTTTTCTTACTATAAACCGTATAAAGGTTTATTTATACTCGACTTTTCTTGTGCGGTCGTCGCAGGATTATTAGAACTCGGCTTTCCGCTTATCGTAAATCAATTTATTGATAAGTTATTGCCAGGGCAAAACTGGACGCTTATTTTATGGGCTTGTTTCGGTTTACTCGCAGTTTATATGTTAAATGCAGGCTTACAATATGTCGTTACATATTGGGGACATATGCTTGGTGTTAACATTGAAACAGATATGAGACAGAAATTATTTGATCATATTCAAAAGCTATCATTCAGATTTTTTGATAATAATAAAACAGGTCATTTAATTTCCCGCCTTACAAACGATTTAATGGAAATTGGGGAAATTGCTCACCACGGGCCAGAAGATTTATTTATTGCCGTTATGACTTTAGTTGGGGCATTTTCATTTATGATGATGATCAACTGGAAGTTAGCGCTATTAACGTTCTTCGTTATTCCATTCTTATTATGGTTGGCACTTTACTTCAATAAAAAAATGACAGGTACATTTAGACGTTTATTCTCAGATGTTGCTGATTTCAATGCATGTATTGAGAACAACGTTGGTGGTATTCGCGTTGTACAAGCATTCGGAAATGAAAAGTTTGAGAAAGAGCAATTTGCTGTGAACAACGCTCGTTTCCGTACAACGAAATTAATGGCGTATAAAATTATGGCGCTAAATTCGTCAATTAGTTATATGCTTATGCGTCTCGTAACGCTCTTCGTCTTAATATGCGGTACGTGGTTTGTTCTGCAAGGAGAATTAACGTACGGTGGATTTATCGGATTCGTTCTATTAACGAATATTTTCTTCCGCCCAATTGAAAAAATTAATGCGGTAATCGAAAGTTATCCGAAAGGAATCGCTGGTTTTAAGAGATATGTAGAGCTTCTTGAAACAGAGCCAGATATTGTGGACTCTAAAGATGCGATGGAAGTGAAGCATGTACACGGTGATATTCAATATAACAACATTACGTTCGGTTATGAAAATAAAGAACCGATTTTAAATGACATTAGCTTGAAAATACATGCAGGTGAAACAGTTGCATTCGTTGGACCATCTGGAGCTGGGAAAACGACGTTATGTAGCCTATTACCACGTTTTTATGAGCAATCATCTGGATCGATTCAAATTGATGGAATTGATACGAAAGATATGACATTATCTTCACTTCGTAAGCAAATTGGAATTGTGCAGCAAGACGTGTTCTTATTCTCAGGAACAATTCGTGAAAATATCGCTTACGGAAATTTAAAAGCATCAGAAGCTGAAATTTGGCAGGCAGTAAAACGTGCGCAATTAGAAGATTTAATTTACTCACAGCCGGACGGTTTAGATACTGTTATCGGTGAGCGCGGCGTGAAACTTTCAGGTGGACAAAAGCAGCGTCTAGCTATTGCTCGTATGTTCTTGAAAAACCCGCCAATTTTAATATTGGATGAAGCAACTTCTGCACTAGATACAGAGACAGAACTTGCGATTCAAAAATCGCTTGCTGAACTAGCTGTCGGTCGTACAACATTAGTTATCGCTCACAGACTTGCGACGATTAAAAATGCAGATCGCATCGTCGTTGTAAATAAAGATGGTATTGCAGAACAAGGTTCACATGATGAATTAATTGAACAAGGCGGAGGATACAGTAGGCTATACGAAGCTCAGTTTAGTTCGTAAATATAATTTGTACGGAATTAGTGCACCATAAGTAGGTAAAAAATCTCATATGGGAGGTAATAAAGTATGATTGTAACTACAACGTCTACAATTCAAGGAAAAGAAATTATTGAGTACATCGATATCGTCAATGGAGAAGCGATTATGGGCGCGAATATCGTTCGTGACCTTTTTGCCTCTGTTCGTGACGTTGTCGGTGGCCGCTCGGGCGCTTACGAAAGTAAATTAAAAGAAGCGCGCGACATCGCAATGGAAGAAATGAAAACTTTCGCAAGACAAAAAAATGCGAATGCAATTGTTGGTATCGACGTGGATTACGAAGTAGTTCGCGAAGGGATGCTAATGGTTGCAGTGAGCGGGACTGCTGTCCGTATCTAAAATGAAAAGCCGTGCTGATGCACGGCTGTTTTGTTATCATGTCGAAGCTTCTATATTTCTTGGGAAATGTGGAAGGCCTTGTCGATATATAGGGAAGACATTAGAGCGCTTCTTTACATTTTCGGATTTGAACTAATAATGTTTCGTATTCTTGTTCGAGAGATGTGATGTCATCGTGATGATTTGGTATGGAAATTCGGCCGATGATTTCTGTTAATTTTGTTTGTAATCGTAATAATTCTTGTGCAGTAACGTTTACAGAAGCATCGGCTGTTCGGTTTGTGTATTGCTCGTAATTACCGTGGAATACCCTTGGTTCACTTTCATCTACTTGTAGAATATGGTCTGCAACAGAACGAATGAAGGCACGGTCATGGCTAATGAAAAGTATAGTGCCAGGATATTCTTGTAGCATGCTTTCTAATTCTTCTTGTGTTGCTAAGTCTAAATAGTTTGTCAAACTTATTTCAGCTTGTGATTTTTGAATTCGTTATTATAAATTTGTGCTTTCGCTAGCGCCTCAGCATCATTTTGAATTTCATTTAATCCATTCGCATCCCCAATAATATAACCTTCAAATGATGAACCAACAAAATCAAAGATGTATTGGAACTGGGAGATAAGCGGTAATGCTTTTAGTTTCGGATTATCGCCGCCAACGATAACAACGTACATTTTTTTGCCTTTCATTTTTTCTTTGAAATGAAGGGATGTATCACGCAAGCTTTGTGACCAGCGATCGATGAAGTTTTTCATATGACCACTCATCCCGTACCAATATAATGGTGTAGCAAAGATAATTGTGTCGTGCTCTAACATGCGCTTCGTTAACTGCTCGTAGTCATCATCTACAGGTTGGAATCCTCCTGCATCATGACGCTGATCTGTAATAGGATAGACTGTGTGATCACGTAAATAAATTTGTTCTGTTTCAATTCCATCAATCATCATATGTGTTAAAGCTTCCGTATTTCCATTTTGTCTTGAACTGCCGTGTATAACAAACATGTAATCATTCCTTTTCTTTTGCTTTTTTTAGGAGTGAAACGTGTTTTTGCAAATTCGTTTGAATATTGGAAAGCAATGAGATTTGCTTTGTTACTTCATTAAGTTTATCTTCATAAAGCGTAAGGATGCTGCTGCACGGATTGTCATATAGGTGCGGCTCTATTTCAAGGCAGCGCAGCATCCTTGCCGTCTCTTCTAAATTTAAGCCAATTTGTAAGTACATTTGAATAAGCTCCACTTTTTCGATGGCACTTTTGTCAAAATCACGATAGCCATTTGCGAGGCGCTTCGAAGGGAGCAATCCCTTTTCTTCGTAATGTCTTAGTGACCTTTCGCTTACGCCAGTTTCTTTTGATAACTTCCCAATTCGCAATGCGTTTCACTCCTTTTACATGTATTGTAAACCTTCACACTAATGTGAAGGTCAACTCTGTTTTTTCGCAAAGTAATCTACATGATTTAAAAACACTTGAATAGCTTTAGACGGAATAAAATATTTGCCGCGCACGATGGAGAATGGACGGATGAGTTGTTCATTTGGAACTTCGACGTGGAATAGTTCTTTTGCCAGTAGCTCTTTTCGTACAGTCCAATCAGAAAGTATAGCGATGCCAAGCCCGGCAGCGACAGCTTCCTTTACGCTTTGGATACTACTAAAGGTAAAGAATCGTTTCATTTTTAAATGGTGTTGATGAATAAAGCGATCGCTATAAGCACGTGTTCCAGAACCGCTTTCTCTTAATACCCACACTTGATCTTGGAGTGTCCTTTCATTTATTTCATTTGTGCGGAGTAGTGGATGGTTTGGCGGGACGACGAGTTTCATTTCATCTTGCATAAACGTTTCAACATCAACGTCAGCGTATACGACTTGCCCTTCCACTAAGCCGATATCAATTTGATTAGAGCGAAGGCTTTGCAAAACGTCTTCTGTATTTGAAATAAAGGTATGAACTTCGACGTGTGGATTTTCATTGGCATAATTAGCGAGTATTTTTGGAAGTAAGTATTCGCCAATTGTAAAACTAGCACCGATGCGAAGCGTTCCTGTTACAACGTTATGTAGTTCGTTAATTTCTTGCTTAGCGTCTTCGTAAAGAGAGAGCATTTGCTTTGCATGTATATATAAGATGTTTCCGGCCTCGGTCACTTGAACGTGCTTCGGGGATCGTTGAATGAGTGTAGTTCCAAATTCGTTTTCTAAGTTGCGAATGTGCATACTTACGCCAGGCTGTGAAAGGTTTAATAATTCCGCTGCACGAGAGAAGTGTTTCTGTTCAACAACCGTAACAAAAATTTTTAAAATGTCTACGTTCATGTAATGAGCTCCTTTCGTTTTTCTTTCATCTTATCATAAGTATTTCTGATGATAGAGATTTAGTATTGGTATTAAACTTATTATAGAAACTCTCTTATAATGTAAGTAGAAAGAACATGCATGTTCCAATACGATTATTGGAGTGGTTCAAAGTGGAACAAACACTTGTTATACAAAAGAAGAAGCGTTTTGGATTTTCGCAAGGGATTGGGATTACATTATTAATCGCAATTGTGGCGAAATATTTAGCGGAGCTTCCATTTTTAAATATTATGGGACAATTAGTAATTGCTATTCTAATTGGGATGGTTTGGCGTGCGGCAATTGGAGTTCCTCATGATGCGATTGCAGGGACGAATTTTGCGAGTAAGAAGTTGCTGCGCTTTGGGATCATCTTACTTGGAATGCGATTAAATCTTGTTGATATTGCGAAGGCGGGACCGAAAGTATTGGTTATCGCTGCGGTTGTTATTACATTTACGATTTTCGTTGTATATGGACTAACGAAAGTATTTAAGGTAGAAAAGAAACTTGGGATTTTAACAGCATGTGGAACAGCAATTTGCGGCGCGGCAGCGGTCGTGGCAATTGCGCCGCAAGTGAAAGCAAAAGATGATGAAACGGCAGTTGGGGCTGCAATCATTGCAATTTTAGGTACGATATTTACGCTTATTTATACGTTATTATATCCAGTACTTGGTCTATCTCCATACGGTTACGGTGTATTCTCAGGGGCCACGTTGCATGAAATCGCTCATGTCATCGCAGCTGCGGCGCCAGGAGGAAGTACGGCTGTAGACATTGCAGTTATCGTGAAGTTAACGCGCGTTGCAATGCTTGTACCAGTAGCGATTTTAATTGGCCTATGGTTTGGAAAGAGTGAAGGTAGCAAGGAAAAAAGATCGTGGCGTGACCTTCCAATTCCATGGTTCATTTTCGGATTTTTAGCGATGAGTGCAGTGCATTCGCTCGGTATTATCCCAGAAGTTGTTGCCGAATACATTGTTGTCATTGCTTATATGCTTATCGCAATGGCGATGGCCGGGCTTGGTTTAAATGTAGAGTTTAAAACGTTCCGGAAGTTAGGAAGCAAAGCATTCGTGGCGGGGCTAATCGGTTCGGTTTGCTTATCGGTTCTTGGATACGTTCTTGTATATGTGTTAGGGTTTATGTAGTAGAGGAGAGAGCTGTTCCCGAAGGTATTTGGGGACAGCTTTTTCTTATGCTTATTTTGCTACGGATGTTGGTATTTGTCGGTAAGTCGATATATTTGGAAAATCGCTGATATAGATGGAGTTGCGCTGATATATTTGGGGGAATCGCCGATATATTTAGGAAATCGCTGATATAAATTTCATTCCCCCTGTACTTTGTTAGAAAAGATGTTCAGTGAAATGTTTTTCTAAAATTTGTAAAGATATCTTTACTTGCATCTGGAAAATATTTATAATTAAAGTAAAGATATCTTTACTTTTGAAGGTGGAGCCTATGGGTGTGAAAAATAAAATTAAAGAATTAAGAAAGCAACATCATATAACACAAGTTGAAATGGCAAAGGCGATGCAAGTGACACGGCAGACAATTGTGGCGATTGAAAACCATCATTACAATCCGAGTCTAGAGTTATCCTTAAAAATCGCCAAATATTTTGGAGTGAAGGTGGAAGAAATATTTACGCTAGAGTAAGGGGAGAGAAAAATGCAGGATGAGTTTGAGAGATTTCAGTCAGATAAAGCGTTTAAATATTTAGGGTTGTTTTTAGCGATTAGTTTAGCCATATGGAGTTTGTACAATTTAATCGTTTACGGAAGTGCTGGTATGCCGTTTGTGTTATTTGTACTAGGGCAGTTTGTTTATTTCTTTGTGAACTATTGGCCGAAATGGAGATATAGAAATAGTAAAGAGGCTGATCGTGTATGAGTAAGCAAGAGGTTATACGATTTATAGGAAGTTTGTGTTTAGCGGGGTTTGTTTTAAATGTGAGTCTAATGATTTTAAGTATTTCGTGGAGAACTATTTTCATATCGAATGTAGCACTAGTCATTTTATAGGGCATTGCGGAATATAGAGAACAGAAGCGTTTGAAAGAAGAGGGAATACCGTCGATTGATGAGCGAGTTGTGAACAAGGTGAAGTCATATTTTACGATTAGTATGACAAGCTTTGTTTTCTTGTTCATTATATATCTTTGTGTAAATAAGTATTTAGACAGGCCAGTAGTACATGTAAATGAGTTATTATATATTGCTATTTTTGGTCTATTAATAAGTAGGGCATCGACGAGCGTGTTAGCAACAAGGAATAGATAGAAAAAGGGGAACTGGGATGGGATTACCGGTATTATGTGTCGCTACGGCTATTTTTGCTTTGTTTTGGGGAATGCAGAACTTCTCTCATAATCCAGTGCCGAGTATTTGTATTATGCTTGGTACTGTAGGTTTATCGTATTATTTATTAGTTTCAGCTCATTATCATAAAACAGCAACGAGCGTTGTTGTCGGAGCACTTATTTTATTTTGTGGTCGTGCTGTACAAAAGGGGTTATTTCCGTAAAGGCTGTTTATACGAAGCGTATAAACAGCCTTTTGTATTTTTTTTACAAAACACTTGAAAGTTACGTAACGTCATCTTTTATAATGAAGGGGAAGAGGTGATGATAGTGATTTCAATTCAACAATTGACGAGAGAAACAGGGGTTACGGTACGTACATTACGTTATTATGATCAAATAGATTTATTAAAGCCGAGTGGTAAAACAGAGGGTGGACATCGGTTATATAGTGAAGCGGACGTTATTCGTTTGCAACAAATTTTGTTTTTAAAGGAAATGGGATTTTCGTTAAAAGAAACTGCGAATATGTTAGTAAAAGGTGAGTTGGATTTAAAGAATTCTCTTGAAAAACAACTTCGATTTGTACAGGAAGAACAAAAGAAATTTAATCGAATGGAGCGAGTTTTACAAGCGGTTGTTTATTCGGTAGATGTGGAAGGAGAACTTGATTGGAAAGTTATGTTTGAACTGATTCAGCTTTCGAAGCAGTCTTCCCGTATACGTGAAATATTTTAAAATGAAGTGTTTTCAAAGGAGGAACAAAAATTGCTTCATAATTTACCAAACATGAGTAAGGAAGATCCGAATGTTTTAGAATGGGTAGATTTATTAAAGCAATTCCGTACTTTTATGAAGGACGGTAAAGAAGTAGCGAGTGATGAGGTACAAGGGGCAATGAAGAAATTAATGCAGAAGTTTTGAGAAATGGCTAATGGTGATGAAGTGTTTTTAGATAAGTTATGGGAAGTTAGAAAATCGAAGGAAGATTCACAGAAAATGAGCCTGTATCCGATTGAAGAAGAACTTTTACTATATATGGGTGAAGCTTTTCGTATGTATGATGAAAAGGAGAGGGATAAATGAGTATGCTCGCAGAATATCGTTGGTATTTTTTAATTGGGGCAGAGATTGTATTTTGGTTATCGGCTATCGGTTTCTTTTTACTACGTTACGGATTCCGTTTGAAAAAGGCGAGTTTTATTATGGGGATTGTACTACTCATAAATGAAGTGTTTATTTTAACTTTAGGGGTAGTGGACTATTATCAAACAGGAAAGTTCTCTAACTTT
This sequence comes from Bacillus sp. CD3-5, assembly GCF_006349665.1. NCBI lineage: Bacteria > Bacillati > Bacillota > Bacilli > Caryophanales > Bacillaceae > Bacillus > Bacillus sp. CD3-5. Next base: position 51,420 of record NZ_VEPX01000012.1, read on the forward strand.
CAAATCATTACGGTAATCATTTTATTGTATGCAGTCTTTTACGGAAAAAAGGATTTGAAGAAGCTTGATATATTTGCGCAAAAGCTAGTTGCGAAATGGCGGAATGAGCCGGCGCCTATTATAGAAGAACAGGTAGAATTAACAGGTATGGCTTATGCGAAGCAGGAAATAAAAAATTGGGTATTGCACCTTAGTTTGTTTGTTGTTGTGCATATTTTCTTTTTCTTTCTGTACGGTCTTGCCCCGGTTGAACAATGGCGTAATTGGTTAGAAACGGGAATTGTTTTAAATAAAGCAGCGAGTCGGGTTAGCCAAGTTTGGGCGATTATACTTTTAGTGGATGCAGCTATTTCATTTTCATATGTTCTTTTTCCGAAGAAGGAGAAAGGGAACAAGAAGCTACTTTCTTAGGGGAAGTAGCTTTTGCGGTATACAAATAATTTTTATAGGAGAGGATGACAATAGGAAAAAGAACCAGTTTTATATGGATATTTCTCTTTAGTTTAGTAGCATGCTCACCATCAAGCACAACAATTGATAAGAAGAATGATGTCATTGTAAAGGGAGCAGGAATTCTCAATCTAGATAAATTTGAAAAGTTCGTTTTGAATGTCGAGCAAAGGGAAGTTGATAAAATAAGAATTGTACAGTATACCCTTGAAGGGGACCCAATTTTTCAAACGTTAGAGTATAGTGGGAACGATATATTTTATGTGTCAGATAATAGAAAAGACAAATTTGCTGGGAAGGATAAAGGGTTACATAAAGATAGTTGTAAAAGTATTGTTAAAGAGCAGCGCGAATCAGAAAGTACTTATCGGTTAATAGATTGCATGAATGAAGATGGGCGCAATGGATATGACTTATTATATGTATCTAAAAAATAGAGTTAGTAGAGGAAGGAAGTATGTACTCCTTCCTTTTTTATGTATATATTGTCGAAAACTTTACCGAATATCTGTTCGTTTTTTTAGGTTTTTTATAGGCATTCGTGGTAAAATAATAATACAGATTTTTATGAGGAGGTCGGATTTTCTTGGAACGTCAATTTGAAATTGTCTCAGCGTATTCCCCGCAAGGTGATCAGCCGGTAGCTATAGAGAAGCTTGTAGAGGGAATTAATAGCGGAAAGAAAAAGCAAGTGTTGCTTGGAGCGACAGGAACGGGTAAGACATTTACGATTTCAAATGTCATTAAAGAAGTGCAAAAGCCAACACTTGTCATGGCTCATAATAAAACGTTAGCAGGACAGTTATATAGTGAGTTGAAAGACTTTTTCCCAAATAATGCAGTTGAATATTTTGTTAGTTATTACGATTATTATCAACCAGAAGCGTATGTGCCGCAAACAGATACGTTTATTGAAAAAGACGCACAGATTAATGATGAAATTGATAAATTGCGTCACTCGGCAACGTCTGCATTATTTGAACGGGATGATGTAATTATCGTTGCGAGTGTTTCGTGTATATATGGTTTAGGTTCTCCAGAAGAATACCGCGAGTTAGTTGTTTCACTTCGAGTTGGTATGGAGAAGGATCGCAATCAATTGCTTCGTGAACTTGTTGATGTGCAGTATGGACGTAATGATATTGATTTCAAGCGCGGTACATTCCGTGTACGCGGAGATGTAGTTGAAATCTTCCCGGCATCACTTGACGAGCATTGTATCCGAATTGAGTTTTTCGGTGATGAAATTGATCGTATTCGCGAAGTAAATGCGTTAACAGGGGAAGTATTAGCAGAACGTGATCATGTAGCAATTTTCCCAGCATCTCACTTCGTTACACGTGAAGAAAAAATGAAGGTCGCTATTGAAAATATCGAAAAAGAACTAGAAGAGCGTTTAAAGGAATTAAATGATAACGGCAAGTTGTTAGAAGCGCAGCGTATAGAGCAGCGTACACGTTATGATTTAGAAATGATGCGTGAGATGGGCTTTTGTTCAGGTATTGAAAACTATTCCCGTCATTTAACACTCCGTCCAGCGGGAGCAACGCCGTATACGTTATTAGACTATTTTCCGAAAGATTTCTTAATCGTTATGGATGAGTCGCACGTATCAGTGCCGCAAGTAAGAGCGATGTATAACGGGGACCAAGCGCGTAAGCAAGTGCTTGTGGATCATGGATTCCGTCTGCCATCAGCTTTAGATAATAGACCGCTCACATTTGATGAGTTTGAAGAGAAAACGAATCAAGTTATTTACGTTTCAGCAACGCCAGGACCGTATGAATTAGAGCAGTCGCCAGAAGTAATAGAACAAATTATTCGTCCAACAGGGCTTTTAGATCCGCCAATTGATATACGACCAATTGAAGGGCAGATTGACGATTTATTAGGAGAGATTCAAGATCGCATTGCAAAAAATGAACGTGTATTAATTACAACTTTAACGAAGAAGATGTCAGAGGATTTAACAGACTACTTAAAAGATGTAGGGATTAAGGTGAATTACCTGCATTCTGAAGTGAAAACATTAGAACGTATTGAAATTATTCGGGATCTTCGTCTTGGTAAGTTTGATGTTCTTGTCGGTATTAACTTATTACGAGAAGGGTTAGATATTCCAGAAGTATCACTTGTAGCGATTTTAGATGCTGATAAGGAAGGATTCTTGCGTTCAGAACGTTCATTAATTCAAACAATCGGTCGTGCAGCACGTAATGAAAACGGCCGCGTTATTATGTACGCAGATCGCATAACGAGATCGATGGAAATTGCGATTGAAGAAACGAAGCGTCGTCGTAGTATACAAGAAGCTTACAATGAAGAGCATGGTATTACGCCGAAAACGATTCAAAAAGGTGTGCGTGATGTAATTCGTGCAACGACAGCTGCTGAAGAAACAGAAACGTATGAAGCAACGCCAGCTAAGAAGATGACGAAAAAAGAGCGTGAAAAGACAATTGCGAAGATGGAAGCAGAAATGAAAGAAGCAGCAAAAGCGTTAGACTTCGAGCGTGCAGCTGAATTAAGAGATTTACTATTAGAATTAAAAGCGGAAGGGTGAAAAGAGTGAGTAAGAGCAAGGATTTTATCGTTGTAAAAGGTGCTAGAGCACATAACTTAAAAAATATTGATGTAACCATTCCGAGAAATCAGCTTGTCGTTGTAACGGGATTGTCTGGTTCGGGGAAATCATCATTAGCATTTGATACGATTTATGCAGAAGGGCAGCGCAGATACGTAGAATCGTTATCTGCGTATGCACGCCAGTTTTTAGGACAAATGGATAAACCGGATGTAGATACGATTGAAGGATTGTCACCAGCAATTTCAATCGATCAAAAAACGACGAGTCGTAATCCGCGTTCAACTGTTGGAACGGTAACGGAGATTTATGATTATTTACGTTTATTATTTGCGCGAATTGGTACGCCAATTTGTCCTAATCATGGCATTGAAATTACATCACAAACAGTAGAGCAGATGGTAGACCGCGTCCTTGAATATCCTGAACGTACGAAATTACAAGTGTTAGCTCCTATCGTTTCTGGCCGTAAAGGTGCACATGTGAAAGTGCTTGAAGATATTAAGAAGCAAGGATATGTTCGTGTACGTGTTGATGGTGAAATGCTTGATGTGTCTGAAGATATTGCGTTAGATAAAAATAAGAAGCATTCCATTGAAGTTGTAATAGACCGTATTGTTGTAAAAGAAGGAATCGCAAGCCGTCTTGCAGATTCTCTTGAAAGTGCATTAAAGCTTGGCGGGGGACGAGTGTTAATCGATGTTATGGGAGAAGAGGAACTTCTATTTAGTGAACATCATGCTTGTCCGCATTGTGGTTTTTCAATCGGAGAATTAGAGCCGCGTATGTTCTCATTCAATAGTCCGTTCGGTGCATGTCCTTCTTGTGATGGACTTGGCTCAAAGTTAGAGGTAGATTTAGAACTTGTTATTCCGAACTGGGATCTATCATTAAATGAGCATGCGATTGCGCCTTGGGAGCCGACAAGTTCACAATATTACCCACAGCTTTTACAATCTGTATGTAATCACTACGGTGTTGATATGGATGTGCCTGTGAAAGATATACCGAAAGATTTATTTGATAAAGTGTTGCACGGAAGCGATGAAGAGAAAGTTTATTTCCGCTATGTAAATGAATTTGGTCAAGTAAAGGAAAATGAGATTTTATTTGAAGGTGTGATTCCAAATATTGAACGTCGTTATCGCGAAACGAGTTCTGATTACATCCGTGAGCAAATGGAAAAGTATATGGCAGAACAAGCTTGTCCGAAGTGTAAGGGTGGACGTTTAAAACCTGAGAGTTTAGCTGTTTTCGTTGGTGGAAAAACGATTGCTGATGTAACGAAATATTCTGTTCAAGAAGTACAGGAATTCTTCTCAAGTGTGGAGCTAACAGAGAAACAACAAAAAATTGCTCATTTAATTTTAAGAGAAATTCAGGAGCGCGTTGGGTTCTTAGTGAACGTTGGTTTAGATTATTTAACGTTAAGTCGTGCCGCAGGAACTTTATCAGGTGGTGAGGCGCAACGTATTCGTTTAGCAACGCAAATTGGTTCTCGTCTTACTGGCGTACTTTACATTCTTGATGAGCCTTCTATCGGTTTGCATCAGCGCGATAACGATCGTCTTATTCGTACATTGCAAGAAATGCGTGATTTAGGTAATACGTTAATTGTCGTTGAGCATGATGAAGATACGATGATGGCAGCTGATTATTTACTTGATATCGGGCCTGGCGCAGGTATTCACGGTGGACAAGTCGTATCAGCAGGTACACCAGCTGAAGTGATGCAGGATGAGAGTTCGCTAACAGGGAAGTATTTAAGCGGTAAAGAGTTTATTCCAGTTCCACTTGAAAGACGTAAAGGTGACGGACGAAAAGTGGAAATTGTCGGTGCAAAGGAGAATAACTTAAAGAACGCGAAAATGTCATTCCCGCTTGGTACGTTTGTAGCGGTAACGGGTGTATCTGGTTCTGGTAAAAGTACGATGATTAATGAAGTACTATATAAATCGTTAGCGCAAAAGTTATATAAAGCGAAAGCGAAGCCAGGTACGCATAAAGAGATTAAAGGTCTTGAGCATTTAGATAAAGTAATCGATATTGATCAATCACCAATCGGTCGTACACCACGTTCTAACCCTGCGACTTATACAGGTGTATTCGATGATATTCGTGATGTGTTTGCCCAAACGAATGAAGCGAAAGTGCGTGGATATCAAAAAGGACGTTTCAGCTTTAATGTAAAAGGTGGACGTTGTGAAGCATGCCGTGGTGATGGAATTATTAAAATCGAAATGCACTTCTTACCAGATGTATACGTGCCGTGTGAAGTTTGTCATGGTAAACGTTACAACCGTGAAACGTTAGAAGTGAAATATAAAGATAAGAACATTTCTGAAGTATTAGGAATGACAATTGAAGATGGGGTAGAGTTCTTCGCTAACATCCCAAAAATTAAGCGTAAACTTCAAACGCTTGTAGATGTTGGACTTGGTTATATGAAATTAGGCCAACCAGCTACGACGTTATCTGGTGGTGAAGCACAGCGTGTGAAATTAGCTTCTGAATTACACCGTCGTTCTACAGGTCGTACACTATACATTTTAGATGAGCCAACGACTGGTTTACATGCGCATGATATTGCACGTCTGTTAGAAGTGTTGCAACGTCTTGTTGAGAGCGGTGAGACGGTTCTTGTAATTGAACATAATTTAGATGTAATTAAAACAGCGGATTATATCGTTGACCTTGGACCAGAGGGCGGAGACAAAGGTGGACAAATCGTTGCTTCCGGAACGCCAGAGCAAGTAGTGAAAGAAGAGCGCTCGTATACAGGTAAGTATTTAAAAGAGATTTTAGATCGTGATAAAGCAAGAATGAAAGAGAGAATAAAAGAAGTAGAGCTATCTCAATAAGGGTATTACTAAAAACCGAATGGGAATGACACTCGGTTTTTTGTTCATAGGGGGAGAAGATGGAGTTTTTAGATGTGTTGCGAAAGAAAACTATGAAGGTAAGAGAGTTTCAAAATTGGGGTGTATATTTTCGGAAGCGCTGGGAGGATCATTTTGCAAATCATGTAAGTGATGAAGAAAAAGAAGATATTTTTCTTTATGGAGATAAGTATGCATGTGGTTATCTATGGCACATATTTAGTTATGAGAAAAAGAAGTGTTTAGAAGGTAAACAAGCAGAAAACGTGTTTCATAATGAAGTGAAAAAGGAGTGCTACATCTTCTATCAACACTGTAATGATGTACTATTAATAAAAGATGCGAGTGTATTAAGTACGGATGATATATTACGTGAAACAGATGATATGTATAGAGGCGATATCTATATTGTAGACAGAGATTTCACTTGGACCTTTGTGAAAACTCATGAACATAGGTGGTGTGGTCCCTATTTCACAAAGAGATGTTGGTAGGTATACAAGCGTGAAGAGTAGAATAAGTTGATATAAGTGTTTGCTGATACTTGCGTTTATTATCTATTAGCGTATGATGAAAGATATATGTTTAAAAGGATGTGTAAGAAAATGAGATGGATTGTATCACTTCTTGTAAATAGCGTTGTGTTAATCGCTGTATCGGGACTTTTAAAAGGGATTGCACCAGACGCGTTTTACGTAGCAAATATACAAACTGCAATTATTGCGAGTATTATTTTGGCTGTTTTAAATGTGTTTGTAAAACCGTTTTTAATTTTAATTACGCTACCAATTACTGTTGTAACTTTCGGTTTCTTCTTAATTGTTATTAATGCGATTACGTTAAAAATAGCAGATTCATTATTAGGAGACGCATTTAATATATCAGGTTTCGGTGTAGCAATCGTTGCGGCAATTTGTATTTCAATTTTTAATATGATTATTGAAAAGGCAATTGTGGAACCTTTATATGAAAAAAAGAGAAAATGACAAAAAGAAAAACATTTCATGATATGTATGAAATGTTTTTTTCTATTTATTAGAAACCGTATTTCTTGTTTCCAGAAAAAAATGGTACAATATCCGGTAGAATGGAATTTTACATCAAATGAGACTGAACCCGCAGCGGAGTGGAGGTTTATACATATGCCGAAAGTAAGGACAAAAGATTTAATTGAACAATTTCAATTGGAGTTAATAAGTGGTGAAGAAGGAATTCATCGTCCGATTGATACAAGTGATTTATCACGACCTGGAATTGAAATGGCAGGATTTTTTACATATTATCCAGCTGATCGCGTGCAGCTTCTTGGGAAGACGGAGCTAACGTTCTTTGACACGTTAACGTCAGAGCAAAAACAAGAGAGAATGAAAGCGCTTTGTACTGAGGAGACGCCATGTATTATTGTAACTCGTAATCAAGATGTACCAGATGAGTTGTTGCAAGCATCGCGTGAATCGGGCATGCCTTTATTACGCTCTTCTCAAACGACAACGAGATTATCAAGTCGTTTAACAAATTATTTAGAAGGTAAGTTAGCACCAACAACAGCTGTTCATGGTGTGTTAGTAGATATTTACGGCGTTGGTGTTTTAATTACAGGACAAAGTGGTGTCGGTAAAAGTGAGACAGCTCTTGAGCTTGTAAAACGTGGTCATCGCCTTGTTGCGGATGATAGTGTAGAAATTCGCCAAGAAGATGAAGACATGTTAGTCGGAAGCTCACCAGATTTAATTGAGCATTTATTAGAAATTCGTGGTCTAGGCATTATTAACGTTATGACGTTATTCGGTGCAGGGGCAGTGCGAAATTATAAGCGTATTACACTTGTTATTAATCTTGAAATTTGGGATCAAAAGAAAAATTATGATCGCTTAGGTCTTGATGAAGAGAAGATGAAGATTATTGATACAGAACTTACGAAGATTACACTTCCAGTTCGTCCTGGTCGAAACTTAGCTGTTATTATTGAAGTGGCAGCGATGAACTTCCGTTTAAAACGTATGGGAGTCAATGCGGCACAGCAGTTCTCAGAACGATTAATGAGTGCGATTGAGTTAGGAAATCAGGAGTAAACATTGGAGAGGGAGGTCATACATATGCTGTTAGGTTCTGTACCACAGCTTGACCGCGTAGCTATCCAACTTGGACCGTTTCCTGTTTATTGGTACGGGATTATTATCGGTACAGGTGTGCTATTAGGTCTTTGGCTAGCAACTCGCGAAGGAGAAAGGCTAGGTATTCCAAAAGATACATTTGTTGACCTTGTATTAATTGCAGTACCGATCGCTATTCTATTTGCGAGAATGTACTATGTTATTTTTGAATGGGAATATTACGCGCAAAACCCGAGTCAAATTATTAATATTCGTCAAGGTGGTTTGGCGATTCATGGTGGTTTAATCGGAGCTGTTATTACAGGGATTCTTTTTGCGAAACGTCGCGGGGTTTCATTCTGGAAGTTGGCGGATATTGCTGCACCAAGTATTTTACTAGGACAAGCAATTGGCCGATGGGGAAACTTTATGAACCAAGAGGCGCATGGTGATGAAGTAACGAGACAGTTTTTAGAAGGCCTTCATTTACCGGATTTCATTATTAATCAAATGTACATTGATGGTGTGTACTACCACCCGACGTTTTTATATGAATCGTTATGGAATTTTGCGGGAGTAATTCTATTACTTGCATTAAGAAAAGTAAATTTACGCCGCGGGGAATTATTCTTCACATATTTAATTTGGTATTCAGTAGGACGCTTCTTCGTAGAAGGGTTACGTACAGATAGTTTAATGCTAGGGCCACTTCGTATTGCACAAGTAATGTCAATTGGACTTGTTGTTATTTCTATTATTTTCATTATTGTGAGACGAAAAATGGGGCAAGCTGATAAAAGATATTTAGAAAATTAGAGAAAAGTAGCATCTTATTATAAGATGCTGCTTCTTTCATATTCAGGAAAGAGAAAGGACTAAGGCAATGAAAATAAATACAGTGTTATTTGATTTAGATGGAACGTTAATTAATACAAATGAACTTATTATTTCTTCTTTTTTACATACTTTACATACATATTATCCAAATCAATATAAGCGTGAGGATGTATTGCCATTTATCGGTCCATCTTTACATGATACTTTCAGCAAGATTGATGAAAGTAAGGTTGAAGAGTTAATTACGAGCTATCGTCAATTTAACCATGATCATCATGATGAATTAGTAGAAGAATATGAAACTGTATATGAAACAGTTCAAGAGTTGAAGAAGCAAGGTTATAAAGTTGGTATTGTTACAACGAAAGCACGACAAACTGTTGAGATGGGATTAAAGTTATCGAAGCTTGATGAGTTTTTTGATGTTGTTGTGACAATTGATGATGTCGAGCATGTGAAACCACATCCAGAGCCACTTCAAAAAGCGCTTCAGTTATTAAATGCGAAACCGGAAGAAGCATTGATGGTTGGGGATAATCATCATGATATTGTTGGCGGACAAAATGCGGGTACGAAAACAGCTGCGGTTTCATGGACATTGAAAGGTAGAGCGTATTTAGAGGCTTACAAGCCAGACTTTATGCTAGATAAAATGAGTGATTTATTGCCGATTTTGTCCGACATGAATCGTTCGTAAAGATAAGTAGAGGAGCGAGTCAAGTGCGACGGACAACGCGCTATCCTGTTTCAGGAGAAAATTCATTATGGAACGTGTATAAAACAGTGTCTTTTTGGAAGGTAATGAAGAATTTTATTATTATCCAAATTGCACGTTATACACCTTTTTTATCGGTCAAGAATTGGTTATACCGCACATTTTTGCGGATGAAAGTAGGAAAGAAAACATCGTTTGCGCTTATGGTAATGCCAGACATTATGTTCCCGGAAAAGATAACTGTGGGAGAAAATTCGATTATAGGCTATAATACAACGCTTTTAGCACATGAATATTTAATTCGAGAATATCGACTTGGAGAGATCGTTATAGGAAATGAAGTGATGATTGGAGCAAATACGACTATATTACCAGGTGTGAAAATTGGAGATGGTGCGATTGTTTCAGCTGGCACACTCGTTCATAAAGATGTACCGAGCGGTGCTTTCGTAGGTGGAAATCCAATGCGTGTTATTTATACAAAAGAAGAAATAGATGCTAGAGAAGGTTGATGCTAAAAATGTAACATTTCTCTTCTTTTTTAATGAATAAAAAGGAAATAATTGAGTATAATATACTGTTTTGTTTTTTACGGAATCGTTTATACTTATAGATAGAAGAATGTGTGAACGAAGAAAACAAAAAACTGGAGGATATATGGGGAAAAATCAAAGAATATATAAGGAGAACGGACAAGTTATCTCTTTTAATCAATTAGCGGACTTCTTTTATAAAAAAGGGATGAGGGCTTACAAAGGACAAAAATTGCAAGATGCAATTAAATATTTTCGAAGAGCGGCACAAAGCGAGAAGGAGCCGTTTATTTTATGTCAATTAGCAACAGTATTATCTGAGGCTGGTGAATATCAAGAGTCAAATCAAACCTTCTTTAAGCTTGTTAGATCTAATCCAGAACTTGAACAGTGTTATTATTTTATTGCAAATAATTATGCATATATGGGGCTATTTCAGCAGGCAAAGAAGTATGCGGATCGCTATTTAGAAGTTGCAGAAGAGAAGGAATTTGTTGAAGATACATTAGAATTACTTGAAATTATGGAAGAAGAAGCGATGGGTGCGGAAGAGATTGAGGATGAAGATGATTTAATTGTTATGCAGGAAGAAGCCAATCGTTATATTCGTAATGGACAATTGGAAGAAGCAATTGCTACATTAGAAATTGTTACGAAAGATTATCCGGAATTTTGGTCGGGGCATAATAATTTAGCCATTGCGCATTTTCAATCTGGTAATGTAGATAAGGCGCTGAAATTAACGGAAATGATTTTAGAGAAAAATCCTGGTAATATACATGCGCTTTGTAATACGCTTATTTTTCTATATTCAATTGGAGAGCATAAACAAGTAGAGGCGTTAGCTGCTCAGTTAGTTTCGGTATATCCGATTTCGTTTGAACATCGTTTGAAACTTGGGACGACACTTGCAACAATTGGTCATTTCGAGCCTGCGTATAAATGGTTTAAATTATTAAAGCGTCAAGGATACGAGGGAGACGTTAGTTTTTATTATTGGTTTGCATATTCTGCGTATATGGTAAAAGATCAGCAAGTAGCTGAAAAAATGTGGCAACATGTTGTAGAATTGCACCCTGATAAAAAGGGAAAAGAACCGTGGAATGCATTGAATTTAGCGGATGAAGGACAAAACGTGTTATTTGAAGAATTACGAAAATCATTTCAGCAAAGTGCGACGCTAGAGGAACAAATGCTAGCTTTATATTTAATGAATGAATTATCAACGCCAGAGAAGGTTGGATTCTTCTTTGATGTAACGCAGGCGAAGAATGGTGTTCCGATCGTATCGCAACTTGCAAAGTATTTCTTTTTACTGAATAGCCATAAGAGTATTCCAGCTGATTTACAGCAATTTGAACAGTGCGCGCGAATCGCGGATGCTTTATACAATTATACGAAAAAAGATGATGAATTAATCGAAGAGTGTTTACAATTTTGGTTTTGTACGTTCATACGTTTATATACATCTGGGGCAGTTTTTACAAATGTATACGGCTGGTCAGCTGCGGTTGAATATATCGTACGCAGTGAACAAGGAAATAAGATGACACAGTCGGAGCTCGGAGATGTGTATAATGTATCTGTAGCGACTGTTCGAAAGTATGTGCAAGCTGTTAAGCGTACGCACACATAGATAAGCAAATCATTGGGAAAAAAATGATGCGAACAGTATAATGAGGGTAACTTAATTGTGTAGGAATGGATAGGAGTGAATAGTGTGTCGGAAGAAAAAATTTATGATGTCATTATTATTGGTGCAGGACCAGCTGGTATGACAGCTGCAGTATATACATCTCGTGCGAATTTAAGCACATTAATGCTTGAGCGTGGTATTCCAGGCGGGCAAATGGCAAATACAGAAGATGTAGAAAACTACCCAGGTTATGAGTCTATTTTAGGACCAGACTTATCAAATAAAATGTTCGAGCATGCGAAGAAATTTGGTGCTGAATATGCATACGGTGATGTGAAAGAAGTCATCGATGGTAAAGAATACAAAACAATTATTGCTGGTAAAAAAGAATATAAAGCACGTGCAATTATCGTTGCAAGTGGTGCAGAGTATAAAAAAATTGGTGTACCAGGTGAAACAGAACTTGGCGGCCGCGGTGTATCATATTGTGCGGTATGTGATGGCGCATTCTTTAAAGGTAAAGAACTTGTAGTTATTGGCGGCGGAGATTCTGCTGTTGAAGAGGGTGTGTTCTTAACACGCTTCGCATCAAAAGTAACAATCGTTCACCGCCGTGACACGCTTCGTGCACAGAAAATTTTACAAGATCGTGCTTTCCAAAACGAAAAAGTAGACTTCATTTGGAACCACACGATAAAAGAAATTAACGAAGCAAATGGTAAAGTAGGAAGTGTAACACTTGTAGATGTAAACAGTGGAGAAGAGAAAGAAGTCAAAACTGACGGCGTATTCGTATACATCGGTATGTTACCACTATCAAAACCATTTGTTGAACTAGGTATTACAAATGAAAATGGTTACCTTGAAACAAACGAGCGTATGGAAACGAAAGTTCCTGGTATTTTCGCAGCAGGTGATGTTCGTGAAAAAATGCTACGTCAAATTGTAACTGCAACAGGTGATGGTAGTATCGCAGCACAAAGTGCACAACATTACGTAGAAGAATTATTAGAGGAATTAAAAACTGTAAGAGAGAAATAAAAAATATATTAGAGATGTTGATTTAAAAGGTAAATTTGATCTTGTATCGAGTTTACCTTTTTTTATTTTGCGTTAATATGTAAAAAATTTATTCAGTTATGAAAACAAAAATATTTAATCCATTTGTATAAATGTAGTTTTTTATGAACGTTTCCTTTATGGGTGAGATGAAATATGGCATATTAAAAATCATTTGTAAGTTAGAAAGGTCACAATAAGAAATATGCGTGATACACTGGGGTTTTCTTAAATTATATTTCTTATAATGAACTGGAAAAGAGCTTATATGAGGGGAGTAGGAGTAAAAAAATCTGGCTGCTATGAGGGGGGATGATATTAAAGGAATATTATTATCAATAATATGGCTTATATTCGATAAAAATAAAAAGTGAAGAATTAATTAAGGGGAATTAATAGATATAACGATATGAATACTAATATATTAAGTGACTATTCAAAAGGAGAAAAGTATTTTTTTAATACTACTAAATCACCTATAGGATACGTGCTTAATTCATAAAAAATAGGAAAGGTTATTTCTATTCTTAATAAGATAATATCTCTGCAACTCTTGTATTGTGAAAATTGCATTACATTGTAAGGTAAGAGTACTAGTTACTATACTGTAATAGGTGATTTTTAGGTGATGTAGATATAATAAAAAAATATGTAAATGGAGACAATATATGAAATCAATTATTGGATTTTCAATTGGAAATAAGCTAGCCATTTGGATTGTAACGTGCTTTATTATTGTGTTTGGAATATATGTAGGGTTTTCTATGAAACTAGAGACCATCCCTAATATTAATGAGCCAGTTGTAAACATTACAACTGTATACCCTGGAGCATCACCAGAGGCGATACTGAGTGATGTAACAGAACCAATTGAAAAAAAGGTGTCTAACTTGGAAGGGGTTAAAAATATTACTTCTACTTCTTTTGAAGGTGCTTCTACAATCGAAATTCAGTACGATTTCAAGACTGATATGGAAAAAGCAGAAAATAAAATTAAGGAAATGGTATCTGGATTGCATTTTCCTGAAGGAGTTATGAATCCAGACGTAGCAAGAGCTAACTTTAATGATTTGCCTGTAATGGTGTTATCTTTAACTGATAATACTAAAAAAATAGAGGATTTAAGTGTTTTGGCTCAAAAGGAGATAATGCCTGCATTTGAAGAGGTGGAAGGTGTTTCTAAAGTTGAAATTATTGGGAAGAAAAACAAAGAAGTGGAGATTAAGTATAAACAAGATAAGCTAGATCAATATGCGTTGTCTGCAAAAGACGTAACAGCATATTTAAAAACTATTAAAACTGATATGAATTTAGGAATGCAAGTACTTGATGGTAAAGAAAAAATCATAAAGGTTAATGGCAATGAAGATAGTTTTGAAAAGATAAAGGAATTACCTATTCCTATAAATTTAAAAGTACAAAATAATAATCCTAATGGAAGAGAAACTTCGGTTGCTCTCAAAGAGGTTGCAGATGTAAATATTGTTCAAAAATCTCAATCTGTTTCTAGGGCTAACGGGATAGAAGGAATTGGTATCCAAATATTACAAAGTAGTAATGGTAATACGGTAAATGTAGTGGATGGTATCAAAGATAAAATGAAAAAATTACAACAGAAGCATAACTCGTTAGAGTTTGTATCCATTTTAGATAGTGGCGAGCCAATTAAGGAATCTGTTGGAGTGATGATAAATAAAACATTGATGGGTGCTGCTTTCGCGGTACTAATTATTTTACTGTTCTTAAGAGATATAAAATCTACAATTATTGCTGTTATTTCTATACCGGTCTCACTTGTCATTTCTTTAATAATGTTAAAACAGTTAAATATGACATTAAATCTAATGACATTAGGCGCCATGACGGTGGCAATTGGAAGGGTTATAGACGATTCTATTGTAGTTATAGAGAATATCTACCGACGCATGACATTAACTGAGGAAAAATTAAGTGGAGTTAATTTAATAAAGGCAGCAACTTCTGAGATGTTTTCATCAATTATGTCATCTACTATTGTAACTATTGCAGTATTCTTGCCATTAGGTTTAATTGATGGACCTGTTGGAGAGTTATTTATGCCATTTGGGGTTACAATTGTATTTGCTTTGCTAGCTTCTCTAGTTGTTTCAATTACTGTTGTTCCAATGATGGCGCATTTAATGCTTAAGAGGAAAGTGGAAGTTACTAAGAAAACATCTTCGAGTCGAGTAACTAACAGCTATCATGCGATATTAAATTGGAGTTTAAATCATAAATTAATTACTTTTTGTTTGGCCAGCGCACTATTTATAGGAAGTATATTCTTAATACCGTCTATTGGAGTCAGTTTCATCGGTTCTAGTGGGAATAAAATGATATTAGCAACTTATAATCCGGTACCTGGTGCTACAGACAATACAATTAAGAATGATGTTAAAAATGCAGAAGAATATCTACTCAAACGGGATCACATAAAGATGATACAGTCATCTTATGGAGAGGGTAATCCGCTACATCCAGCTAACAAGAAACAAGTTTTGTTTTTTATTACCTATAAAGATGGTTTGAAAGATTTAACTAAAGAGAAAGATATTATTTTTAATGATCTACAAAAGTTGGGAATGGGTGAATGGGGATTCAATAGTTCAGGAAATAGTAATGGGAATGTAGATGTTTTTGTTTATGGAAAAACAATTGAGGAAATTAGACCAGTTGCAGATTCGGTGAAAAAAAGCTTGGAGAATAATCAGGAGGTTACAAACGTTAAGCTAGATTTATCAGATTCTTTAAGACAGGTGAATTTTATATTAAATACAGAAAAAATGGTTTCGTTAGGAATTCAGCCAATACAAATATATAATAAACTGGGTTCAGCTAAGGAAGAGCAGATTGGTGAATTAAAAGTTGATGGACAAAAAATACCAATTAGGACTGTGGAAAGAGATAGTATAGTACAACAGTCCGAACTTAGTAAACAGCAAGTTACTACAATTTCAAATCAAAAGGTGGAGTTAGGAGAAATCTTGAGTGAAGCGGAGGCGGATACCCCGGCGTTCATTACTAAGCGAAATGGAGATGTATATACAAAAATATCAGCTGAAATAACTGATAAAGATGTTGGAAAAGTTACAGAGAATATTCAAAAGAAAATCGATGAATTATCAGTACCGTCAGGAGTACAAGTTAATGTTGGTGGGGTGACAGAACAAATTGATGAGTCTTTTGCACAGATAGGAATTGCAATAGGTATTGCAATTGTAATTGTATACTTTGTTTTAGTGGTTACTTTTGGAGGCGGATTAGCTCCATTAGCAATACTATTCTCTTTGCCATATGCTTTAATTGGAAGTTTATTGGGTTTATTAATTACAAATGAATCAATTAGTGTCTCTGTAATGATCGGTGCATTAATGTTAATAGGTATCGTTGTAACAAACGCTGTTGTTCTAATAGATAGAGCAATTAAAAATGAACAAAAAGGTATTCTGTTAAGAGAGTCAATTCTTGAAGCAGGAGTAACTAGGTTGAGACCTATTCTAATGACTGCTATTGCTACGGTAGGTGCATTATCGCCATTGTTATTTACGGAAAATTCTGATAGCAGCGGGCTTATTTCAAAGGGACTAGGAGTCACTGTAATTGGTGGACTGACATCTTCAACGTTACTAACATTAATTATTGTACCTATTGTATACGAAAGTTTAATGAAATTAAAATATAAATGGACAAAAAGTCGTAAGAAGAAACATGAATTTAAAATTGGTGCTTAGTGAAATATGCTAAGCCCCTCTTTTTTATAAGTGAGGGATAAATAAAAATTTTAATTACAAATTATTATTTCGTTTTTTTAAAATGAAAACAAGAAAAAAAGAGGGAGTAATATGGAAGCGATAGCTGAGGAGAAAGAATATTCATCAAATTTATTTAGAAATAAACCCTTTATGTTAATTATGATGGCAGCAGGATTTTCTAGTTTAGGTTCATCAATGTTTCTTTTTACACAGACATGGTATATAGTAAAGTTTTTAAATTTAGGAGAAGCTGTAGGATGGGTAATGATGGGGGCAAGTATTCCACAAATATTATTTTTATTTGTAGGAGGTGTGCTTGCGGATCACCGGAACAAGGGAAAGATTATGTTATGGTCAGATTTTATGAGAACGATTCTTGTAGCTTCAATTGTTTTATTATTCCTACTATTCGCAAAAGTTAACTTTATAATATTTATTGCCTACTCCTTTTTATTTGGAATATTGAACGCGTTTTTCTATCCTGCTAGGGATTCATTCATACCATTAATAGTCGGAGCATCTCAATTAGCAAGAGCAAATTCTATTATTTATACGACAAATCAGTTTACAGTAATCGTAGGACCTGTAATTGCTGGGATATTAATAGGGAAATACAATTATATGATAGCATTTATATTTGTTGCTAGTATGCTACTAATAAGTACGATTATGGTTACCTTTATTAAGGTTCAGCATGGTAAAAAGAAAAGTGTAGAGAGAATTAGGATTGGAACAGAAATCCAAAAGGGTATCCAATATTTACGCCAATCTAACATTTTGTTATCTCTTGTATTCATTTCTATTTTAGTTAATTTTCTTATAGTTGGTCCCTTATTTATAGGATTACCTATTTTTGTTGATACCGTATTAAATGGAGAGGCATTTGACTATAGTTTTTTAGAGGCGAGTTTATCATTAGGTTTATTTATTGGATCCATTATTATGGTATTACTCAATGTAAAAAAGCAAAGAGGAAAATTAATTCTTATACTTCTTATGTGTTTATCTATAAGTTTTATAATTTTTAGTACATCTATAGAATTTTTGTATAGTGTAATTATGTTGTTTCTTGTTGGATTGTTCACACAAATGATAATAATTCCAGTAATTAGTATTATTCAGGAGTATACAGAAAAACAGTATTTGGGAAGAATTATGAGTTTACTCACTTTAGCATCGATGGGGCTAACACCGCTTTCTTATGGGGTTACGTCAATGCTTCTTATGTATAACATTGGGATTTCAAATATTATATTTTGGAGTGGTATTTCTGTATTTGTTGTAGCGATTGTTTTTTATTCTTTACGTCAAGGAATACGTTATGTTGAATAAGTTATTCTAGAATATAAATTGTTAAGTAATAGTTAGAAATATGAAAGTAAGTATATAGTAAAAACATTTTTGATTGAATGAATTAAAAAAAGGAAATATAGGTTGACATACAGGAGGATAAGAAATGATCAAAAAAATTGAGCATATTGGAATAGCAGTAAATTCTTTGGAAAGGGCATTACCTTTTTATGTAGATGTTCTAAAGTTAAAATTATTAGGGATAGAGGAGATAGTGGTACAAAAAGTAAAAGTTGCCTTTTTAGCTATTGGTGACAGTAAATTAGAGTTATTGGAACCATTAAGTTCAGAAAGTTCAATCGCACGATTTATACAGAAAAATGGGGAGGGGATACACCATATAGCATTAGGAACAACCTCTCTTGAGGAAAGGATTCGGCATATGAAGGAATGTGGAATACAAATGATTAATGAAATCCCTCAAAGAGGGGCAAAAGGCACGTCAATTGCTTTTATTCATCCTAGTTCAAGCTATGGTACATTGTACGAGCTATGTGATAAGGGGGGAGAATATGATTGATATTTACGGTAAAATAACTGAATTATATGACAAAAAGAATAGTATTGAAATTGGAGGGGGTTATGAAAGAGTTGAAAGGCAATACCAAAAAGGTAAACTGACAGCGAGAGAACGTATAGAATTGCTATTAGATAAAGATACATTTGTAGAGTTACAACCGTTTATTGAACATAGGTGTACAGATTTTGGGTTAGATAAAAAAGTAGGTCCTGGTGACGGAGTTGTTACAGGATATGGAAAAGTAAATGGTCGTCCAATTTACCTATTTTCACAAGACTTTACTGTATTTGGTGGCGCGCTCGGAGAAATGCATGCGAAGAAAATTTCAAATATCATGGATTTGGCTGGGAAAAATGGTATTCCCATTGTTGGTTTAAATGATTCAGGTGGTGCACGTATTCAAGAAGGAGTGCTATCTCTAGATGGATATGGCCAAATTTTTCATAGAAATGTGAAATATTCAGGAGTTATCCCTCAAATATCAGTAATTTTAGGAGCTTGTGCAGGAGGCGCGGTATACTCTCCAGCTATTACAGATTTTGTTATTATGGTTGAAGAGAAGAGTCAGATGTTTATTACTGGACCAAAAGTAATTGAGGCAGTAACAGGAGAAAAAATTTCACCTGAGAATTTAGGTGGAGCGATGGTTCATAATCAAATCAGTGGAAATGCGCATTTTTCTGCAGTGGACGAGTATGAAGCATTGTATCTTGTTCGTACACTTCTTTCATATTTACCACAAAATTATCAAGAGAAATCACCTATAATTAAAGAAGAATCAGTGGAAGATTATCGTGAAGATTTAGCTGATATTATCCCTGATGATACACAAAGGCCTTATGATATACGTCATGTTATTGAACAAGTGGTTGATATTATGTCTTTTTTTGAAGTGCAAAAAAGTTTTGCGAAAAATATTGTAATAGGGTTTGCTCGTATAAAAGGAGAAGTAGTGGGTCTTGTTTGTAATCAGCCGAAGAAATTAGCTGGAAGTTTAGATATTGATTCGTCTGATAAAATAGCACGTTTTATTCGTTTTTGTGATTCTTTCCAGATTCCATTGATTACATTTGAAGATGTAACGGGTTTTTTTCCGGGTGTAAAGCAAGAACATAATGGTATTATTCGTCACGGTGCTAAAATTTTATACGCTTATTCTGAAGCAACAGTTCCGAAAATTACAGTGATTTTGAGAAAGGCTTATGGTGGAGCGTATGTTGCATTAAATAGCAAGGCTATCGGAGCGGATGTCGTATATGCATGGCCAAATGCAGAAATTGCAGTAATGGGATCACAAGGGGCAGTAAATATTATCTTTTCAAAGGATATTCAAAAGAGCGATAAACCTGATATGAAACGTAGAGAGCTGGGTAAGGAATATAGTGATAAATTTGCAAATCCATATATTGCTGCAAAGTATGGATTTGTTGATGATGTTATAGATCCAAGGGAAACACGTATAAAATTGATACAGGCACTTGATATGCTACGAACGAAGAAAGAGGAAAAAGTCATGAAAAAACATGGGAACATGCCACTGTAAGTTCTTATGCATTAAGTTGATTTTTTGCTATAACCCCCCCTTTTAAAATACTAAGTATTTTAAAAGGGGGGGGTTAACAATTACAAAAAGTGTTTTAGTAGTGCAAATACTTTCTATATTTAATAAGAAGTATTTTTTGATGTCCCTTTTTTAGGAAAGAATGTATAAGATAGAGAGATTACTGCGTCTATAGCTAGTATAAGTGACCAAACCCTACTTAAATTATTAAAAGCGATGTTATTAGATGGGAAATGTGGCTGCTTTTCTTCAAACCAAGTTACTAGTGTATTCCATATACTATGAATATCGGTGAGCTGATCAGATAGTCCGAATATGGAAACTAGTACAACGTGAGCTACTATATAAATAAGTAAATGGATGGAAAAGTGTTTTCGTTCCATTTTTGCATGCTCTTTTCCGGATAGTTTTTTAACATTCGGAAGTTCAGGTATAGGATTTCCTTTCCATTTTGCAACCTTTTTTTGAATAAAAGCATCGAGTTTTCTAAAGTCAGTTTTTCCATAAGTGAGTGCATATACAATAATTATTACTATGATAAGTTGATAATTGGAAAATTTACCTGTGTTTAAATAATCAAAAAACCCCATAGTAGCAATCCATAAATCATTTACAATAAATAGTATGAAGAATGCGATACTTAATTTTTTAAATTCAAACCAATAACGTAGTAATAAGAAGCATATAATAGAAATCCAGAATATAGCCTCAGCCATAATGAGAAATGTCCATTTATTTTCTAGAATAAAATTCATTTTTGATCCTCCTTAATCTTTTTGAAACATATCTAGCCATTTTAAATCAGCCTCTAAATGAAGAAGTTTCCCTTCAATTAGGAATGACATCCCTTCACTTTCTTTAGTAGAATCAATATTGAGCCGTAATCTTTGAAGTTGTAATATTGTTTTGATAATAGATTCTTTTTGTTGTCTAATCATACTGGATAGTTGAGAGTAGTGTAATCTTTTTGCGCATAATAACTTAAAGTAAAATTCGTCTTTTAGGATCGACGTTTCTACAGGGAAGAGAAGCCAGTTGTGAAGTTCCTCTTCCCCGCTTTTAGTAATTTTATAAGTTTTTAAATCAGATTCACTTTCTTCGTATATCTCTTCTACAAATCCATCCCTAATTAGTCGATCTATTGTTGTATAGATTTGTCCAGTATTTAGTTCCCATTGTTTGTAAACCATCGTATCAAAAGAGACTTTCAAATCATAACGATGTCGAGGGGATTGAGATAACAATGTTAATATCGCATGTTTTACTGACATATTTATTCACCACTAATCTTCTTTTAGTGCTCTATCAAGTTTAGTATTCGCTGCCTTGTAAGCCGGTATAATAGCGGACAGACAGCTAACGAGAATACCGAAAATAATTGTAGTTACTAAGGTAGGAAGTGACATGGAAAATTCAATTAAAGGATCAGACGCAAGTGAAGTGTTTAAGTATATAGTAAGAATTCCTAGGATGCCCCCTATAATTACACCGTTTATTCCTATAATAAGGCCTTCGTATATAATCATTTTATACACTTGGGTAGTTGTAAAGGCAACTGCTCTCATAATAGCAATTTCTCGTGTGCGATCTATTACATTGATAATTAAAGCATTTAAAATTCCAATCCCAGAAACGATGATGGTAATAATAAGTAAACCGTTAAATAAAGATTTTACACCTGGTAGAGCCCGTTTTTGTTTTTCAATTTCTTCATGTAAAGTTCGAATTTCAGAGAGTTCATTCTGGAATGATTTTAGAATGTTCTGTTTTACGTAAGCCTCATTCTTATTATTGGTAGTTAGTATAAGTCCTTTATAAGCCTCTATCCCATGGAAGTG
Organism: Bacillus sp. CD3-5; assembly: GCF_006349665.1. Taxonomy (NCBI): domain Bacteria; kingdom Bacillati; phylum Bacillota; class Bacilli; order Caryophanales; family Bacillaceae; genus Bacillus; species Bacillus sp. CD3-5. The sequence continues at coordinate 73,245 of NZ_VEPX01000012.1, forward strand.
AGTATCAAAGTTTTCTTTCTCCATGAAAGCTGTATAACCACCGTATACTGAAGAGCTGACTTTCCCAACCACTTGTAGTTCCTTTGTAGTATTATTATCTTGCAAGATAGTAATAGTTTCTCCTATGGATCCTCCCCATTCTTTAAATGCATAATCACCTAACAAAATTCCATTTGTATTTTTAGCTAGCTTTTTTAATAGTTCTTTTTCTTTATGATTTGGATCATAAAATAAGGGGTTTTGTTTATACCAATTTAAATCTGTACTAATAACAGTGAAATTACGAGTCTCTTTTTTAGATTTCCAAATTACTTCTTTTTCTTTATAAGAGATAACCTGTTTTACACCTTCTATCCTTTGGATTTGTGGCAATATATTAGTAATAGGAGTTTCTGTTGAAAATTGTAGGTTGCCACCAAAAGAACGAGTTACGTCTTCACTTAAATTTTTTTCTAAGGAAGTGAAGATAGAAGAAACTAGTAGCCCTAAGCAGATAGCTAAAGCTAAAATAGCCGACATATTAGCTGATCGTTTTAATGTGAGTAAAGTATTGTTACTTGCCACTTTCCCTTCATAACCTAAAATTTTTATCTTACCCAATAAGTTTGTAATTAGCCTCATTAAAAAGGGAAACAGCAATATAATTCCTATAAACAAGAATAATATTGAACTAATATGATTAATGAAGATACCTAAGGTTGAAACAATTCCAGTGATAGCACGCAGCTTACTATTTTTTACTTGTACAGAAGGCACATTTTTCAAGGTAGCAATTATATTAACTTTACTCGCATATGTTACTGGAATAATAGAAGCTAGTATAGGTATAAGGATTCCCAGGAATAGTGTTGCGGGTAAAGCAAATTGATATTGGATTGTATATGCCATATTTTCTTGAAATGAATTGAATAATGTCCCCTGTAAGATAGTAGCCAAACCAAATCCGAGTGGAACCCCAAATATTAAGCTTATTCCGGCTAGCATAATTACTTCCATAAGGAAGAACTGCTTGATTTGAAAAGGAGTATAACCAATTGTTTTCATAATGGCAATTTCATTCTTTCTCTCTACGATGTTAACATACAAAGTATTATAAAGAATAAAGGAGCTAATAAACATTGCTAATCCACCGATTGCATAAAGCATAAAATATAAATCATCTAACTGATTAGTTTGTTTTTCATCTAGAATAACCTTTTGTACTGATATAAAAGGATCAGTAATGTTATCTTTTAAAGATGTTACAACTGATTGAGAATCTGAGGTGGATTGTAATTTTAGTCTTATTTCTTGTATTTCGTTAGGAAGTTGAAACCATGATTGAACAGTAGTTAATGAAGATAGTGCTCGCCAACTCTTATCACTTGCTTCCTTCCAATTATTTGGTCCTTCTAATAAAGGAGTGTTTTCAACAATAGCAGCAATTGTGACTAGCTTTTTCCCAGACGGAAGATTTAGTGTAATAGTATCTTGCACATTCACGCCCCAAATTTCAGCTGTTTTCATTGGAATAATGATTCCTTTATTATTTAAATTACCATGAATTACTTTAAGAGAAAGCAATTCATTTTGAAAAGAAGAAAGACCTGTAACACGAATTCTGGTTTGAGTAAAACTTCGATCTTCTTTTAGATTAAAGCTAGCTTGCTTGTGAAGTACAGCTGTTGCACTATGTACTCCTTTTTCTCGTTCTGCAATATTTAATATGTCTTTGGAAAATAGGTGCTTACTAGATGAAATAGTATAATCTGCGTTTCCTGTATAGAGTTGTAGACGTTTATTTGTTATTTCTTTAGCCGTTTCTACAGTACTAATTACTGCAAACATGGTAGAAATTCCAATGATAATTGCCATGATCGTGATAAGTGCTCTTAGTTTTTTACGTATTAAGCTTCGATAAGACACTCGCCATAACATCATCGGTATCGCCCTCCGTTTTTATATCTGATTCAATTATTCCGTCCCTTAGTAGAATAATACGATCTGCATAACTTGCAGCTAATATGTCGTGAGTAACCATAACGATTGTCAATCCTTCGTTACGATGTAGAGAGGATAATAATTGTAAGACTTCAGTACCAGTTTTCCGGTCTAAATTTCCTGTTGGTTCATCAGCTAAAATCAACTTAGGCTGCATTGACAGTGCTCTTGCAATTGATACACGTTGTTGTTGGCCACCGCTTAGCTGAGAAGGGAAATTATTCTCTTTTCCTTCCAGTTTTACGGCTTGAATAAGAAAGGAAATTCTTTCATTAATGGTATTTTTATTTAAATGAGCAGCCTGCATAGGGAAAGCGATGTTTTCTGTAACAGTCATGTTAGGTAATAATTGATAATTCTGAAATATGAACCCTACATTTTTTCTTCTAAATAATGTACGCTTTCTTTCGTTTAATTTATTTATGGTATTTCCATCGATAAAAATATCTCCTTCGTCAGGTGTATCAAGACCACCAAGTAAATTTAGTAATGTGCTTTTTCCAGAACCAGATGGCCCCATTATTGCTATAAATTCCCCTTTAGGAATCTCTAAATTGATATCACGTAGTACAGGAAAGATCGATTCTCCAAGAAGATAATTTTTATTTATATTCTGCCCTTTAATCATAAAGTACCTCCTATTCATTGTATATACTCAGTATATACTAAGTGTATACCGAGTATATACTAAGTAAATAGAAGATGTCAAAAAAAAATGAAAATTATTTTTATTTTTGGGGAGCTGAATATAAAGATGCAATAGTCGGGAGTTGAATAGGGTGAAAAAATATGTTGTTTTTTGTGCAAATACATGTGGAGTAATTATTTTTAACAATAAAGCTATTGAGTCTCCAATCTTCAATATGAAAATTATTCAAATTAATGTCTGGTGTTAAATAACCTGAAATTTTATTTGGGGCTTTTTGAAAACCGGTTCCTTTTGCTTTAACAATGGCTTCTTTTTGAGTCCAAAGATGATAAAATGCATGGACTTTTTCTGATTGGCTGAGTTTATGAAAATTTTTTAATTCTGTATTAGTCATAATATGGGGACTAAGTTCGTTAGGATTGAAATCAGAATTTATATTCTCAATATCAATACCGATAGTTTGATATTGAGAGAAAGAGAAAGCGGCAATATCTTGAGAGTGTGAGAGACTAAAATTTATATCTTGATAGTTTTGTAAAGAAGATACGTACGGCTTACCATATGAATTATATTCTAGTTTAATTTCTTGTGGGTCTATCTTAAGGTATATACCTAATAAAGTACGTAAAATACCACGACAAGCAATAAAAGTCTGTTTGGACTTTTGATTTATAAATTGGTTTGCTCGGATTTTTTCATCTTCTGAAAGGATACTATTTAACGGATAGGAAGATTTATCCAATTCCAATAACCAAATATGAGCATTAGTTTTGGATAAAACTGGAACATTTTTCAAGTAATCATTAAGTATAATCATTTTATCTCTCCTTTTAAGATTGTTTTCTTTTAACGTATTGAAAAAATATATAGGAGTCAATACAGTTATGGATTTCTTGCGCTTTATACGGATGTGTAGAATGTTGAGAAATATTACAATTTTGTTGAGTAAGTACATAAGAATAAAGGAGGATTTAATATTTGAAGGATTTACATTTGTTTGTAACACTACTTGTTGTACTAGTAATAATTATTGCAGTATCGCGGTTTATAGGATATTTATGTTTGCGTGTTGGTCAGCCACGTGTTTTAGGGGAGATGATAGCGGGAGTTTTATTAGGACCGACTTTGTTTGGAGCCCTTGTACCAGATTTACATGCAGTGCTATTCTCAGCTGACATTAAAATGGTATTGTATATGCTTAGTAATCTAGGTCTAGCTCTTTATATGTTTTTAGTTGGGACGGAGCTTAACTTTGGAGAATTTGACAAGCGTTTTTATAAAAATTCAGTTGCTTTAGCATCAGCTGGGTTTATTACTCCTTTTGTATCTGGTATTTTTCTGGCCCTATTATTACACAATCAATTTTCCAAGGAAAGTAACTGGCTACATTTTAGTTTGTTTCTCGCGATTGCTATTTCTATGACGGCATTTCCAATGTTAGCTAGAATTTTTCAAGAGAGAAAACTAATGAATTCAAAAATTGCTAACATTACCTTGTTAGCTGCTAGCATTATTGATGCACTTGGTTGGATTGCATTGGCTATTGTAACTGCTTTAGTGACGACTAATTCAGTTAGAGGTGGCTTGATTGCTGCAGGAGGGGCGCTAGTTTTTATGCTAGTATTGTTAACTGTTATTAAACCGTTAATGAATAAGTTTGGAAACCTTGTTGAAGAAAGAGGGAATTTATCACAAGGTCATTTAGGAGTTATCATTGCTCTTGTATTAAGTGCTGCGGCTGTAACGGACTACATCGGGGTATATTCAGTATTTGGTGGTTTTATGTTGGGGCTTGTTATGCCGAAAAATCCCAATTTCCAAAGAGAGCTTCGTTCTAAATTAGAGGATATAGTTGTAGTATTTCTAGTTCCTATTTTCTTTACTTATTCTGGAATTAATACAAGTTTTGCAACTTTAAATTACTCTCTTTTTGTCGCCTTTCTTGCTATCTTGTCAATTGCTGTTGCTAGTAAATATTTCGCTTGTCTTTTAGTAATGAAAAGAATGGGGTTTGGATGGAGAGAATCTTCTGCCATCGGTTCCCTTATGAATGCAAGAGGATTAATGGAATTGATTGTTTTAAATGTAGGACTTGCTTATGGAATAATTTCTCAGGAATTATTTTCTTTGCTGGTCTGGATGGCTATTATTACAACAGCCCTGGCGATGCCAGTATATAATCTTTCTTTTTCATTAAAGAAAAAAGTGAAAGTGAAAAATAAAGAATTGAGAGTTAGTTGATTTTTTACTTGTTTGTTGCTATTTAAAATTTATTTCAAAACATATAGGGGGATTTAGAAATGGAGAAATTTATTCATGATGTAATAATTATTGGTGGAGGACCTGGTGGTATACAATTAGCATTAACTTATAAAGAATTATGTAGGGAACAGGGAAAAGAGCCTAACATGGTAATTCTTGAGGCTTCTCATGAGGTGGGACATTCATTTAGTAAATTCCCGGTCCATGGTAATTTAATTAGTAATAATAAATTATATTCAGGAAAGTCTTACAAGAGTCGGTATGCAGAGAGATTTGATTGGAATAGCTTAGTTACAAAAGATAAAGATATTCTAATGCGTAATTATAGTAAGGATTTTTATCCACGTCGAGAAAGTGTTGTTCAAATGTTAGGTGATCTAGTATGTAAGTATGAGTTACCAGTTCAATATAGTACGAAATGGATAGGGACAAAAAAGAACGAAGACGATTTATTTGAAGTGGAAACAACAAAAGGAGTGTTTTTAGGACGGATAGTGGTTGTAGCGACAGGACTAAAACCAAGTAAGCCCAAGATTAAAGGTATTGAAATGGTCACGATGTATGAAGACATGAAACCGAAAGAATATTACCGAGATAAAAGAGTAATGATCATTGGAAAAGGGAATAGTGGGAGTGAAAGTGCGTTAGACATCTTAAATGAAGCAAATGTTATTATGTTAGCCAGTCCTACGCCAGCTAAATTAGCTTATCAAACACATTATGTTGGCAATCTACGGGCTGTTAACTCTATTATTGCAGAGAATTATCAATTAAAACATCAGGCGGCTCTTCTTGATTGTAAAATTGAGAATATTGAGAAAGTTGAGAGCGGGTTTGAAGTTACTGTAGCATACGTACATGCCAAAGGAGAGGTTGAGACGCTGTTTTTTAATGAAATTATTGCTGCAACTGGTTTTGAAGCAAATGTGGAGTTGCTTATTCACGATTTTGATATTAATATCATTCACAATAAATTTCCTTCTATTACAGGAGTGTTTGAATCTACTGAAGTTAAAAATTTATACTTTGCGGGGGCGCAAACACATGGTTTAGATTATAAAAGTACATCTACAAGTGGCTTTATTCATGGCTTCCGTTATAATTCAAAGATTCTTGCTCACCACATAGCTGAAAAGTTAGGAATGGTGGAGAGAGAAGCTAATTCTGTGGAAGGCTGTGTAGTGGATTTGATTTTGGATGAATTAAATAATTCAGGGGAGCTTTGGCTTCAACCAGCTTTAGTGGGTCTTTTATTAAGAAAAAAGAATGATGAGTGGAATAATCTGGGGCATCGTACATCATATGAATTCAAAGAGATGAAAGTGAAAGAAGGGGAGTCACTTGTGTTTGTAACCCTTGAATATGGTGATATTCATGAATTTCATGATGTTTTGAATATACCGCGTGTTCCAGGAGATGCTGCCGAAAGTGTTCATATTCACCCTGTTATTCATGTGAAGATAGAAGAGGATATTAAAGAAAATCATTTAGAAGAACATTTAGAATCTCGTTTTGATAAAGACAAATATGCTCCTTTTCTTGAAGGAATTATTAATCAAATAGAAGGAGCAAGTGCAATAAGTAAGTAGAATTGAACGAGTTGTATTTTTGATAAGTAGAAGGTATAAAAATGTTAAATTAATTTATATTAATTATTTATTATTGGTTTGTTTTTTCTGGAAAATTAGAATTGTATGTCGGAATAACCTTTTATGGTTATAGTCTATTCTTTTTTTAGTATAAGAAGTCGAGGTAAATATGAACATAATTAAGGTAGTCCTCTTTGTGTGAGGGCTGCCTTATATGCTTCTGAAATTTTACTATGGCGCCAAGATTTATAGGGGAATGTTTAATTTATGTTAGAGTCTGCTATTTATAGTTTTTTATTTTTTAAGGTTGCGGAAAATACGGATGTAGTTATATCTATAAATTTGTAGAATAATAGTAAATTTGAAAGTAAAAGGAGATTGCTGTGAAAAGACGTGTAGTGGTAACTGGTATGGGAGTTGTTACACCTATTGGGAATGATGTGAAATCTTTTTGGGATAATTTGCTGCAGGGTGTAAGTGGAGTAGGTTATATAAGTTCTTTTGATACAGAAGGTTATATAACTAAAATAGGTGCTGAGGTGAAAGGATTTGATCCTAACATTTATTTTAACTCTAAGGAAATCAATCGTATGGATAAATTTACACAATATGGAATAGTGGCCGCAAGGCAGGCGATTGAGGAAGCTAAATTAAATATAGATAAAATTGATCCATACCGAATTGGAACTATGGTAGGTTCAGGAGCAGGTGGCATGAATATGCTCCTGAATAATCACAAGAAACTTTTGGAAAAAGGACCTAGAGCTATAAGTGCTTATGTAGCCTCTGGAATTTTAATTAACAGTTTATCGAATGAAATTGCTATTCGTATAGGCGCAAAGGCAAAGAGTGGAGCATTTGTAACTGCTTGTGCAACTGCAGCTAATTGTATTGGTGAAGGAATGCGTGCTATACAGCATGACGAGGCAGATATCATGATTGTTGGGGGAGTAGAAGGGGATTTTACTCAGATTGATGTAGCTTCTTTTTCTAAAATAAGGGTGCTTTCTACTAGGAACAATTCTCCTCAAGAAGCAAGCCGACCTTTTGATAAAAATAGAGATGGTTTTGTAATTGGTACAGGTGGTGGGGTTTTAGTTCTAGAATCAGAAGAATTTGCAAGGGAAAGAGGGGCAAATATACTAGCTGAATTATCTGGATATGGAGCGACAACGGACGCCTATCATATCACTACACCAGATGGTAAAGGCATGTTCATGGCAATGAAATTGGCTTTAAAAGAAGCTGGTTTGATGCCAAATGATTTAGACTATATCAATGCTCATGGAACAAGTACTAGACTTAATGATTATTGTGAAACAATGGCAATAAAAAAAATGATGGGGGAAAAGGCTAAATCAATTCCAGTTAGTTCTATCAAATCTATGACTGGTCATCTGCTTGGAGGTGCTGGAGCAGTAGAGCTAATTGCAAGTATTTTAGCTTTAAAAGAGCATGTTGTTCCTCCCACGATTAATTATAAGGAACAGGATGAGGGAATGGATTTGAACTATGTACCTAATGTGGCACAAGTACAAAAGGTTAGTGCGGTAATGAGCAATTCATTTGGATTTGGTGGACATAACACTTGCCTTGTTGCAAAAAAATATAATAAATAAACTAAAGGAGGGAAATGGGTAAAATGAAGAAGGGGTATAGAGAGGATAACCTGGAAAGATTTTTAAATATGGATTTATGTATCCATGAGTTAATAGAAAAACAGGTTGAATTAACAGCTGACAAAATAGCAGTTATGTTTGAAGGGAAAAAGCTTTCTTATAAACAACTAAATGAAAGAGCAAATCAATTAGCGAACCTTTTAATTCGAAAAGGTTTAGAAATAGAAGACCCGGTTGGGGTTTGCATGGAACGTTCTATAGACTTAGTAGTTACATTATTAGGAATTTTAAAGGCTGGTGGTGCGTATGTACCTTTGGATCCATCGTACCCGAAGCAAAGATTGGATTATATGCTTGGTAATTCTAGTCCAGCATTTATTATCTCGACAAAAGATAAAAATGGATTGTTTATATCATCTCTCGATCAAGAAAAATGTATTTATTTGGATGCATGTAAAGAATTAGAAGTTGAAGCTAAAGTTAATCCTAATGTACCAGTTAAATCAGAAAATCTAATGTATATTATTTATACATCTGGTTCGACTGGTAAGCCTAAAGGTGTAATGAATACACATGCAGCTCTAAATAATCGTCTTCAATGGATGCAGCAAGAATTTAATTTAGGAGAAATGGATCGTGTTTTACAAAAAACTCCATATAGTTTTGATGTTTCGGTATGGGAATTCTTTTGGCCGTTGCTTTCTGGGGCAACCCTAGTAATGGCAAAGCCAGATAAGCATAAAGATCCAAAATACCTTTTGAAAGTAATTGAGGAATATCAAATTACAACGGTTCATTTTGTACCCTCTATGTTACAAATCTTTTTAGATGCTTGTTCAAAACAAGAAAAAACATCTTTAAAGAGGGTAATCTGTAGTGGAGAAGCGCTACCTAAGTCAATGGAAAAAATGTTCTTTGGAAAAATGGAAAAAGTAGAGCTTTATAATCTATATGGACCAACTGAAGCAGCTATTGATGTTTCTTATTGGAAATGCAATGGACAAGAAGTTGCGAATGTAGTACCAATTGGAAACCCCATTAGTAATATACAACTTTATATACTAGATGAAAATCAGAAACCCATTGAAGAAGCAGGGGTTAATGGTGAGCTATATATTGGTGGAATAGGTGTTGCGAGAGGATACTATAAAAATCCTAAATTGACAGAGGAAAAATTTGTTGGAAATCCATTTAAAGATGGAGAAAGGTTATATAGAACAGGTGATATTTGTAGATTTCGTCGAGATGGTGTAATCGAGTATGTAGGAAGAAGTGATTTCCAAGTTAAAATTCGTGGTATAAGAGTTGAATTGGGAGAAATTGAATCCGTTATTGAAAGTTTCCCTCATATTAAACAGTGTATTGTATCTGCATTTTATGAAAAGGATCATACATATTTAACAGCCTATATAACACTAGTTAAAGGGGAGAATTGGGATGAAGAGGCGACGAGAATAGAGATTGGGAATTTACTTCCTGAATATATGGTTCCTTCATTTTTTGTGAAACTAGAAACCCTACCCTTATCTTTAAATGGAAAAATAAATAGAAGTCAGCTACCGAATCCAAAAATTCTAAGAGTTATTGAAGAAAGTGAAAAGCCTGTAACTGATACAGAAAAATATATAGCTAATTTGTGGATGGAATTTCTTAACTTAGAGCAGGTAGGTCTTAATGAAGCATTTATTAATATAGGAGGGAATTCTTTATTTGCTGCAAGATTTGTGGCGCGGGTAAAGGAAGAATTAAATGTTTCTATAAATTTACAACATGTATTTGAATATCAAACAGTTCGTAAGATTAGTGAATTTATTGAAGGGGGAAAATTCGATTCAGAGCATATAGAATTAGTTGCGAATACTTCATCTAATATTCAGATGGACCTGTCATATTCACAAAAAAGATTGTGGTTTATTAATGAGCTAGAAGGTTTAAGTTCTTTATATAGTTTACCTAATTATATGGAGATTGAGGGAGATTTACATGTTTCAAGTTTGGAAAAAAGTTTAAATCAGATAATAGAGCATCAATCGATTTTAAGGAGTAACTTTTTTTCAAGGGAAGGTGTACCATATCAGAAAATTAACCCTCATAAGGAGCTTATTTTGGATATTAGTGACTTTTCTCTATATGGAGAAGAGAACGGAAAGAAAGAAGCAATGAAAGAAATGCAAGAGGATGCTAGTATCCCTTTTAATCTTGAGACAGAGGCATTATATCGTTTCAAATTATTTAAAATTAATGAAAATCGTTATATTTTATATTTCAATATGCATCATATTATCTCAGATGGATGGTCGCATAACTTGTTAAGGGATAAAATATTGGAAAATTACAAAAAAATATGTAAATCGAAAGCTATTAGGGAAGAAGAGGGAATTCAATATATTGATTATGTAAAATGGCAGAATAGATCGGAAAATAGTGGGTTATACAAAAAACAGTTGGCCTATTGGAAGGAGAAGTTATCCGCTGAGGTACCTATTGTTCAGTTAACTGCAGATCAGAAGAAAGTCCCATTTGATAATCATAAAGGGAATATAAAGGTGTTTAAACTATCAAATCAATTAATAGGTCAATTGGATAGATTTTGTAAGAGGCAGGGCAGTACATTATTCATGGCCATGCTTTCTATATATAAAATTTTCTTATATCGTCTTTCATCTGAGAATGAATTGGCTGTAGGAACACCTGTCGCTGGTCGTAATCATTCGAAATTAGAGGAGTTAATAGGCTTCTTTGTTAATACATTAGTTATTCGCGATACAATTGAAGAAGGTATGTCATTTGAAGATGTATTAAAAGGTGTTAGAAAATCATCAATCGAAGCATTTTCTAATAGTAATGTGCCGTTTGAAAAGGTTGTAGAAGAGATTCAGCCTCAACGGTCTATAAATCAAATGCCATTATTTCAATATATGTTTGCTTTTCAGGAATTTCCTGTATCATCAGTGGACATTCATAATTTAGATATTAGTAATCCAGTACCTATTCATAATGGAACAGCTAAATTTGATTTAACTTTATTTATTGAGAGGGACAGTGATGGTTATTACGGGAAATGGGAATATAGAACTGCTGTCTTCAGTGAGGAAGCAATCGAATGTTTTACAAATGTCTTTTTAAATATACTATCTGCCGTAGTCAATAATTTTAATCTACCTGTAGAGGAGCTTGCGTTACTTACTAAACAGGAAGAAGAATTTTTAATAAAAGGGTTAAATCCAGATCAGAACAATTTTCCAGATGTTTGTTTGCATGAACTTTTTGAGCAACAAGTAAGTCGTACACCTGAATATATTGCAGTAAAGTATGAAGGGCAACAACTAACATATAGGGAGTTAGATGAAAAATCTAATAAATTGGCACATTTTCTTATCGATAAAGGGATTGCTCCAGATAAACCAGTTGGGTTAAGAATTGATCGATCTTTAGAACTCGTTGTAGCAATATTAGGAATTCTAAAAGCGGGTGGAGCATATCTTCCAATTGATACGGAACTTCCGGAAAACCGTGTGTATTCTATACTCAATGATGCTTCTACATCATTATGTTTGACGCAGAATTCAGAAGTTACTTTACAACGCAAGGATATCGAATACGTAGAATTTTCTTTAGAAGAAGAGAAATTTAACTGTTATCCGGGTGATAAGCCACCAGTTGCGTTAAAGACAGATAACCTTGTATCAGTTTACTATACATCGGGGTCTACAGGGAAGCCAAAAGGAGTTAGTAGTACACATAAGGGTTGGGTAAATAGAATGAATTGGATGCAAAATAAGCATCGTTTAAATGAGAAAGAGGTCGTTTTACAAAAGACTACTTTGACATTTGACGATGCTGCAGTAGAATTCTTTTGGCCGTTGATGGTCGGTGGAACTATTGCACTCATTCCTAAGGGTGCTCATAAAGACCCTAATAGCATAATAAACTATGCGATTCATTATAAGACTTCAGTATTACAATTTGTTCCGAGTATGTTGGAAATGGTTTTGGAGTTGATTAAACCAGAACAAAAAAAATTGTTATCTAATTTAAGAGTAGTTGTTTCAAGCGGTGAGGCTTTAAAGACGGAGCTTGTTAATACTTTCTATGAAAAAATGCCAGGGAGTCTATTTAATTCATGGGGCGCAACAGAGGTATCTATTGATTCTACTTGTTTTGATTGTCAGCCAGTTTATGATCAATTGCCAGAGGTTGTATCAGTAGGTCAACCAATTGATAATAATCGTGTTTATGTACTTGACTGCTATTTGAGACCTGTTCCTTGTGGAACTATTGGTGATTTATACATTGCAGGCATAGGTTTAGCAAGAGGATATTTGAATAATCCCGAAAGAACAGCGGAGGCCTTTATTTCAGATCCTTTTTATCCAGGAGAGTCTATGTATCGAACAGGAGATAGAGGATATTTGCAACCTGATGGAAATATTATGTTCGTTGGTCGAGAGGATAATCAAATCAAATTAAGAGGGATGCGGGTTGAACTTGGTGAAATTGAAAATAACTTGAGAATGTTGAAGGGGATAAAGGAAGCAGTAGTAAGGAAGACGGATGATGATATTGAACATTTAGTTGCATATTACACAAGTGAACAGGGGAATCAGGATTCCTGGATTATAAAGCGAGAGTTACAACAAGTTCTACCGGATTATATGGTGCCAAGCTACTATATAGAGATGGAAAATTTTCCACTTAATGCAAATGGAAAAATTGAACGAAATAAACTCCCAGATCCTTTACAAGAACATTTAATAATCAACTCTCAATATGTAATGCCAAGAACTCACGTTGAGAAAAAATTGGTGTCAATTTGGAATAGAAGATTAGGAGTAGAACGTATTGGTATTCAGGACAACTTCTTTGAACTTGGAGGGCATTCGCTACTTGCTGTACAAATTACAGCGGACATTAATAAAGAGTTTCAAACTAATATGCAGGTTAAGTTATTATTTGAGAATCCTACAATAGAAGGAATCAGTAATAATATTCAAGAGGGAAAAGGGGAAGTTGCGATTGAAAAATTTATTGATAAGATTGATCGAAATAAAAACATTCCTTTGTCAGACGCTCAAAAGCGAATATGGTTTTTAAATCAATTAAATGATGATACTAAATACAATATGCCTCTTGTATTAAATTTTAGTGGGTTAATAGATGAGAAAAGGTTAAATAATTGTATTAATCAACTTATATCTAGACATGAATCTTTGAGAACTATATTTATTGAAGAAGAGGGTATTCCTTATCAAAAAGTATTATCTAAAGGTAACATTCCCTTGCAAATAAAACATTTTAAAGGAAATAATTCACAAGGGATTATTCAAGAAGAACTGCAAAAACCTTTTAATTTATCACACGGGCCTCTAGTGAGGGGTGTATTAGTGAGAGGTGTTACAGAGGATACATTAATTTTAGTATTTCACCATATCATTTGTGATGGATGGTCACTAACAGTTTTAAAAGAAGAACTTCTTCAGCTGTATATGGGTAAATTAGATTTGTTAATGGAAGCGCCTATTCAATATCCCGATTATGCTGTGTGGCAAAGACAGCAGAGTCAAGAATTGAATTATAAAAAGCAGGTTTTATACTGGAAGGAAAAATTTAGGGGTCCAATTCCTTTGCTGCAATTACCAAAAGATAGAAAAGTAAATAATTATAAGCAGGGTAATTATACAATTCATAAAGTGCTTGACAAAAAAACTTCAAAGAGAATTAGGTCATTTAGTAAAGAACAAAAGGTAACATCATTTATGTGCTTTTTGACTGTATTTAATATGTTATTGAGTAAGGTATCGGGGCAAAAGGAAGTAATTGTAGGAACTCCAGTTATAAATCGGAAATTAGAAGAACTCTCAAATTCAGTTGGTCTTTATTTAAATACGTTACCACTGAAAACGGATATTAAGGATGAGGTAACATACTTGGAATTATTACAGCAAACAAAGAAGAATGTTATGGAAGCCTTTGAGAATCAAGATGTTTCATTTGAGAGAATTGTTGAGGAAATTCAACCAGATCGGAACTTAAATAGAAATCCATTATTTGATGTTTTAATAAATTATAGAAATTTTGAAGAAGAGAAAATATATAAATTAGGGGATTTGAAGGCGAAAGAAGTTCTTGTGGATTCCATTGAATCAAAATTCTTTATGACACTTTATATTGAAGAGACTTTAGAAGATTTTAATATCAGTTTAGCGTTCCAAAATGATAGATTCTCCAATGAGAGAATGGAGGAGTTACTGAATCAGTATATTTATCTTCTTGAACAGACATTACAAATTTCGGTAAGTCCATTGAGTGAGTTTTCCTTGATTACTCACCATGCTACAAAAGTGTTGCCAGATCCAACAGAGAAACTGAAGGAAGAAAAGTTTGAGAATGTTACTGATAGTATTGAGGAATGGGCTTTAAAGATGCCATATCATATAGCTGTTGAAGAGGGGGATAGTCAATATACATACGGCCACTTACAACATAGAACTTTCCAAATTACAAAAACACTTGTAAGTAAGGGTGTAGAGGCTGGAACAGTGGTAGCTGTATATGGAAAAAGAAGTTTTGAAATGATTACCTCTATTTTAGGAGTTCTTCGGGCAAATGCTATTTTTCTTAACATTGATCATCAGGTACCCGAGCGGAGAATGAAGCAAATGTTAGAGTTAGCAAAAGTGAAATGCATTTTAGCAACTGAATCAATGTCGATGGAACATGAGGAAATTGTTAAGAAGCTTGGAATATTGGTACTTAGAACGGATAGAATACCTTTCTCTATAAAAGAACAGAAAATGAATATTCCTTCTGAAATTTCAAGTGAAGAAGCATATATTTTCTTTACATCAGGGACGACCGGTGAACCAAAGGGAATATTAGGTACGCATAATGGTTTAGCGCAATTTTTAGAATGGCAAAGAAAACAATTTCAAATAACTTCGAAGGATCGTGCCGCTCAATTAACACATGTAGCTTTTGATGTATATTTAAGAGATATATTTTTGCCTTTAACAAGTGGAGCAACTCTTGTTATCCCGATAGAGGATGAGGCGAATATTCTTGGATGGTTACAAAGAAAAAATATAACAGTACTGCATGCAGTTCCGTCTCTTTCAAGAATTTGGTTAGATCATTCAACCAAAGAGGAATATCTAAAAGATTTGCGTCATATTTTCTTTGCTGGAGAGCGATTGCAAAAGAATTTAGTACAGGATTGGCAGCAGGTAACGGGTGCACAAATCAGTAATTTTTATGGGCAAACGGAGACAACTCTTGCAAAATGCTTTTTTGAGATTACACAAGAATTAGCATTTGATGTAATTCCGATTGGACGTCCAATTGAGCAAGCGCAGCTGTTGATTTTAAATGAAAAAGGGAAACTTTGTGGGATTGGAGAACCAGGTGAAATTGTCGTTCGGACACCGTATTGTACGAAAGGGTATATTAATAAAAAAATGGAGGCATTTTTTGAAAATCCTTTTACGAAACTGTCAGGTGACAAATTGTATCGCACAGGTGATATGGGAAGATTTTGTTTGGATGGTGGAATTGAAATTATTGGACGCAATGATGGACAAATTAAAATAAGAGGTGTCCGTATTAATAAAGATGAAATAATGGCTGTAATCCTTAAACAAAAAAATATAAAACAATGTATTGTGTTAGATGTTCAAGAGTCTCAGGAAACAAGGCTCCATGCGTATATAGTATTTAAGGATAAAGATAAAGCCGATTTTAATTTATTGCGTAGAGAGTTAATGAGAGAGCTACCATTAGCTATGATTCCTAGCCATTTTATCAAAATTGATAAAGTTCCTGTTACTAAAAATGGGAAAATAGATCGGTCGCAATTGATAAAATGTGTAGTTGAGAGAGATACGGTGCTTAATGAAAGAACTCCACATCCTCTAGAGAAAGAGCTTTTGGCTATTTGGTCAGAATTATTGATTAATAAAAATATTAAGTATATAGACAATTTCTTCGAATTAGGAGGACACTCTTTGTTAATTGTAAAAATGATTTCTAGTATTCGTGAGCGTTTAAATTATGATATTAGTTTAAGAACAGTTTTTGAAAATCCAACCATTCAAGAGCTAGCGACTTATTTGCTTAATAGCGAAAAGAAAAAAAACATAGCAATTATGAGGGTTGAGAGGGTTAAACATAGGATTAAAGAATAATGAAGGAAGTGAATGAAATGAGTAAAATGGTAGTCGAAAAGGAAGCATACATGCTTCCCGCTTCCTATGGGCAAACTCGAATGTGGTTTTTTGAACAATTTTTTCCGAATAGTACTACTTATGGTATCCCCTTTATTTTTAAGATAAAGGGGGAACTTAATAAAAAAGCACTAGAACAAACGCTTCAAACAATTATTAATCGTCATGAAATCTTACGCACAACTTTCTATGAACGAGATGGAGAAATATTACAAAAAATTTTAATAGATGTTCCAGAATTTAATTTAAAAGTAATTAATCAGAAGATGGAATCTCCTTTAGATCCATACTTGAAGCAGCTTGCATCAGAAATATTCGATTTAGAAAAAGGACCTCTAATAAAATTCAAGCTTATTCAATTAGAGGAAGAATATCATTATCTCTTTGTTAATGTACACCATAGTATATTTGATGCATGGTCTATTAATATATTAGAAAAGGAAATATTGAAAATCTATCCATACTTCGAAAAAGGACTAGATATGGATTTAGAAGAGTTGCCTTTACAGTATGCAGATTATGCAGTCTGGCAAAAGAAGAGTTTTAAAGGGATGGATTTAGAAGAAAGTATGGGTTTTTGGAGGAGGTATCTAGAAAATGCGCCTTCAATTTTAGATCTTCCAGTAGATAGACCTAGACCTAAGCAACCTTCTTATCAAGGTGATAATTATAAATTTAAGTTTCCTGAAAATTTGTCTGAGGATATTCGGGGGTTTTGTAGAGCAAATAATACCACGTATTACACGTTTTTTCTAACAGTTCTAAATGTGTTGTTATATAGATATTCAAGCCAAAAGGATATTGTAGTAGGAACTCCTATTACACATAGAAATGATAAACAATTACAAGAATTAATAGGCTTTTTTGTTAACACCTTACCGATTAGAACTGTTATTCAATCTAATAAAAGTTTTCGCATGTTATTAAAGGATACAGTTGAATCCTTTCTTCAGGCTCATGAGAATAGTGAGGTGCCGTTTGAACAAATTGTACAAGAGGTAAGTCCTATACGTGATAACAGTTATCACCCTATATTTCAGGTGCTTTTCACATTGCATGAAAGTAAGCAAGAGAAGCTATCTCATCAATTATTAATAGAGCATGAAAAAATTAATACCGGTACTTCAAAATTTGATTTAGTTTTATATATTTCTTGTGAAGGTAATGACATGACTGGAGAGTTTGAATACAGTACTGATCTTTTTGATAGGGAAACAATTGATAATATTTTTAAAAACTATGTATCTTGTATTCAAACAGTCCTTGAATCACCAGATGAGCCTATTTCCACAATAAATATGTTATCAAAAGAAGAGAATAGTGCATTGGTAATTGAAGAGAGCAGGAAAGTAGAGGGGAATGAATTTGTACATCATTTGTTCGAAAAGGTAATGGGTAATTATGGGGATAGGATAGCGATAAAAGGTACACAATACTCTCTTTCATATAGAGAATTGAATGAACGAGCTAATCAAGTTGCAAATGAGCTACAAAAACAAGGAGTTCAATCTGGGGATATAATTGGTATATGTCTTAAGAGATCTCCAGAGCAAATAGCTACAATAATAGGTATTTTAAAATGTGGTTGTGCCTATCTCCCAATTGATCCAGCTTTACCTAAAGAAAGAATGAAATTTATTGTAGGAGATTCCGGAACTAAGTTAGTAATAACGGAGGATATAGAATTAGAAGGGCTAGTAAATGTAACGTTTCTTCATTCGGAGGCAATCTTTACAAATGGAAGTAAAGAAGGAATTAAATGGGTTCCGCATCAGGATCCAAAGGAACAGTTAGCTTATGTTATCTATACTTCTGGATCAACAGGAAGGCCAAAAGGAATAGGTATTACACATTCCTCTTTACTTAATCATATTAGAGGTATGCTCCAGGTATTCCCTATGTGTGATAACGAGAGGATTTTACAGAATATTACGTATAGCTTTGATGCATCAGTAACAGAAATATTTTCCGCATTATTGGGTGGAAGTACGTTAATCCTTACCCATCCCGATAAACAATTTGATATTGAGTATCTGGCTGATTTAATAATTAATGAATCTGTGACAAGAGCACAATTGTTTCATAGCCTAATAGAGAAATTACTAAGTTTTCCTTCATTCACTGAAAAGAATAAACTTCGTTATGTATTTACAGGTGGAGAAGCGCTTAGTAATCAATTGGTTAACTTATTCCATGAAAAGATGGATCATACAGTTTCATTTATCAATCTGTATGGTCCAACGGAAGCAACAGTGGCCTCCACATATTGGATAAGTGAACCTAACTGTGATCAAAATTCTGCACCTATTGGTTTGCCACTACCCGGATATCAGTTACTTGTTCTAAATGCTGATCTGCAGCCTGTACCTAGGGGGGGGATAGGTGAACTTCTAATAGGTGGAAAAGGTGTAACACCAGGATACCTAAAAGAAAATAAATTGAATGAATCAAGTTTTATTTCTATTAACATTAACGGAAATACTAATTTGTATTATAGGACTGGCGATCTAGTTAAACAGTTAACAAATGGGCAATTCATTTTTATTGCAAGGAGAGATTCTCAAGTTAAGATAAGGGGATTTCGAATTGAATTAGATGAAATCAAGAGCCAGATATTAAAGCAACCAGAGATTGAAAACGCAGTTGTGATGGCAAAAGGGGCTGGCGGAGAGAAAAAAATATTTGCATTTATCATACAAGCGGAGGGAACAAATATATCGGTAAATGAAGTAAAGGATAGACTTAAGAATACGTTACCTCATTATATGATTCCACAAGTAATATGTTGGATTAATGAAATTCCTATTACGTTAAATGGGAAAATTGATCAAAAAAAATTACCGTTTGGAAGAAATGATTTAATTAGTCAGAAAAAAACGCTACCTAGAAACGTATTAGAACAGCAATTGATAGCAATTTGGGAGGAGATACTAAGTTTAAGTTCTATAGGAATAAATGATGACTTTTTTGACTTAGGTGGTCACAGTATAAAAGCTATTGAGGTTATAGGGGCGATTCGAAAAAAATTAGGACTTCAATTACCACTGTCTTGTTTATTTGAACACAAAACAATAAAAGGGTTATCTGAATATATAAAAATAAAAGATGCACCCGATGATGAAGCTCTTATATTCCCTCTGAAAGAGGGAAGTTCTTCAGAAGCTCCATTATTCCTTATTCACCCGGGTGGTGGTGGTGCATTATGCTATGTGCTATTAGCAAAATGTATGGCCAATGATATGAGAATATTTGGTATACAATCACGAGGATATGAAACAAACAGAGAACCGTTGAAAAGCATTGTTTCGATGGCGAAGCTCTACATGAATTGTATACTGAAAATTCAATCTAAAGGACCGTATCGTTTAGCAGGGTGGTCTATGGGAGGAACAGTTGCTATAGAAATAGCTAGATTGTTAGAGGAGAAAGGAGAAGAAGTTTCATTTATTGGTTTAATAGATGCACATCCATTTGATCAATCTACGAAAAGAGTGGAACGTGAAGATTCGTTAGCGGTCTGGGCGTATAGTTTAGGAGTCCAACCTCAAGAATTTTATGAAAAAAATGAGAATGAAAAGTATCACATTGTATTGGAAGCAGCAAAGGAGAGAGGGATACTTCCAAAAAATGCAGAACTAGAGGATGCAAAACGAATTATAAAAGTAATGGCAGCAAATAATATGGCAAGCGACCAATATGAATTTAGTGAACCAATACAATCAAACCTAACCTTGTTAAATTGTGAAGAAAGGGATTTGCATTCCTCTCATGATTTAGTAGATGTCGAATCTTGGAAAAAAAGAACGAATGGAAAAGTATCTATTTATCCTATTAAGGGAAATCATAATAATTTGATGCTATCTCCACAAGTTGAATATATAAGTGAGAAAATTACAAGTATTTTAGAGGGGAGATAGAAGATATGAAGACGCAAGTAACGGGACGTATTCAAAAATCCCCCGATGAGGCATATATAGAGAACGTTTTATTTCCACAATTTGAATTTGAGTTAGAAAATTATCTGCATCATTATTTGAATATTGAAAAAGTTTTTTTGAAGGCTTATAAGAAAATGGGGATTTTAACTGAAGAAGAAGTTTATGAAATATGGGAATCCATCAATCAAATTGACATGGAGTCTATCCTTAACATTTCAAGGGATAATATGACAGATATCGCATTTAGTATAGAAAGAGTAATAGAGCATAATTTGTCTAAACCTATTGCAAAGTGGCACATTGATCGAAGTCGTAATGATTTTCAAGCTTGTGCGCAGTTAATGTATGCACGTGACAAATGGATTCAGCTTACTAAAAAGATGAATTCATTTGCTCAACTTGTAATGAAAAAGGCTGAAAAGTATACCCATACGGTTATGCCTGGTTATACTCATTATCAATCTGCACAAATTATAAGTGTAGGGTTTTACTTAACTGCTATTAGTCGTCATTTATTAAAAACAATTAATAAGATGAGTAACGTACTAGATGCTATGAATAATCAATGCCCTTTAGGATCAGGGGCAATGTCAGGTCAAGAATATGAATGGGACTGTAGTCAAATGGCTAATGATTTGGGATTTCAATCTTATATTGGTCATGCGCTAAGTGGAGTAGCTTCTCGAGAATGGGTATTAGAAATTGCAGGATGCATTTCATTCTTCTCTAATAATATGAGTCGGTTTTTAACTGATATTATGCACTGGGGGAGTAGCGAATACCAGTTTATAGATTTACCAGATGAGCTGACTGGTATTTCTTCATCCATGCCTCAAAAAAGAAATTTCCCTATTGTTGAGAGGCTTAGAGGGAAAACGAGTCATTTACTTTCTTATCATATCGACTTTTTAATAGGCCAACGAAATACACCATACAGTAATTTAGTCGAAGTATCTAAAGAAGCAAGTAGGAATCTATCCACACTGTTTAATGAAACCGATAGCTTACTAGATTTACTAATTTTAGTTTTTGAGAATATTTCTTTTAAAGAAGAAAATATGAAACAGCGTTGTGCCTTAGAATATTATGGTGGTTTTACGCTAGCTAATATATTAACAGAGAAAAGCAATATTCCATATCGAAAGGCTCAGGTTATAGCGGGAAGGTTTGTTACAAAATCCCTGGAAAGCAATATTGTTCCTGCAGAAGCCTCTATTCAATTGTTGAATAAAATTTGTACTGAATATGGATATTCAAATAAGGTTTTAGTAGGAGAATTGAGAAATGTATTTAATGTTGAAAAAGCATTATTTTTTAAAACGACACAGGGTTCTACGAATCCAAAAGCTGTAGAGGAGATATTGAAGAGTCAACAATTAGAGAGAGAAGAGTTATGCAGGGAATTCTATACCATTATGAATAAAATCGGAAATAGGATTGATATGCTTAAGGACTGGAGAACTATTCGTGAGGAGATTATATAATGAGAGAATCAAATCAATTATTGTTAGAAAAGGAGTATACTCGGGTTGTTAGAAAAGGGAACGGGAAGGCTTATGGAACTTTTGGAGAATTGCTACAAGGAGTGTTACCAGAAAATAGGGATTTTTTGGTGACACTCCCTATTAATCGATATTCGCAATGTGAGTTTATTTCTATGCCCGAATCAAAAGAGCTTAGTATTTATCCCTCAAATCAGACAAAATCTTTAGAGATGGCAAAACAGATTTTACAATTTTATAACTTACCAATGGGAGGAGTCATCAAAATATACAGTGAGCTAAGTAAAGGTAAAGGATTAGCTAGTTCTACAGCAGATATGGTGGCAGTTTCACGTGCGATTGAATCATGCTTTGAAATTAATATTCCTAATTCAACCTTAGAGATATTATTATCCAGAATTGAACCCTCCGATGGGGTAATGTACCCAGGGATTGTGTCTTTTTATCATAAAGAAGTTAAAGTCCGAGAATTAATTGCTGATTGTCCCCCATTAACCATTATGGCACTAGATGAAGGGGGAAGAGTTGATACAGTTACTTTCAATAATCTTCCAAAGCCATTTAATTTAGAAGAAAAGCAAGAGTATCAAAAGTTATTAGATCAAATGGTGTTTTCTTTACGTAATAAAGATCTCAATTTATTGGGGGAAGTAACTACTAGAAGTGCCGAATTAAACCAAAAACTTCATAGAAAACAGACATTTGAACAGGTACGTTCTATTTGTGAAGCCATTGAAGGATTAGGGGTTGTAATAGCGCATAGTGGAACTTATGTAGGAATTTTAATTTCAAACACAGATCCTTTTTATTCTCAAAAAATTGCGGCAGGTGTATTGAAATTAAGGGCTTTAGGTTATCCAACATCGATATTTCATACTATATCATCGTTTTGTACACAAGAAGGAGGAGGGAAATGAGAAACACTATTATTGATTTAATTGGCCAAACGCCGTTGGTAAAACTTCGTATCAATGATGAGAATAGAGAAGCAGCTGTTTATGCAAAGTTAGAAATGCAAAATCCGTATGGTATGAAGGACCGTGTTGCGAAACAAATGATTTTAGAAGCAAAACGTACAGGGTTATTAGAAGAAGGAGCTCCAATTGTAGAGAGTTCCTCTGGTACTCTTGCAATGGGAATAGCAATGGTTGGAACATATTTAGGACATGACGTCCATATTGTCACCGATCCCCGAATTGATGATTTAACTTATAAGAAATTAAAATCATTAGGTGCTAACATCCATGTTGTTAATAAAATGGGAGATACAGGCGGATGGCAACGAGCGAGATTGCAGTATTTAAAGGAACTACTTATAAAGTATCCAACAGCATATTGGCCAAAACAATATGAAAATATTCAAAATCCTTTAGCTTATGATCAACTTGCTAAAGATATAGTGGAACAATTAGGTAAAATTGATTATTTAGTTGGAGCAGTGGGGAGTGGGGGTTCTTTATGCGGTACTGCAAATTCGCTTAAGTTTACTAATCCTAATTTAAAAGTTTTAGCCGTTGATGCGGTAGGAAGCTCGGTCTTTTTTCAAAAGGATAGACCGTACCGTCTTCAAGGTGGACTTGGAAATAGTTTAAAACCGAAAAATGTTGATTATTCAGTTATCGATGATGTGCACTGGTTAAATGATGAAGAGGCTTTTAATTGGACACTAGAATTAGCACGTCATGAGAAGATTATTGCGGGAAATAGCTCAGGAAGTGTATATGCAGTTGCAAGATGGTTAAGTACACAAGTTGAGAGAGATAAAGTAATTGCTTGTATTTTTCCTGATAGAGGAGATCGCTATGTTGACACGATCTATGACGAGAGTTTTTATCTAACCCATAAGTTAAATAGGGGGAATCTAAATATGAATCCAATAAAAATTGCTAATATACAGGATGCTGAGCAGTGGACTTATTTTCACTTTAATAAAGGAAAGAGCCTAAATGAAGAAACTATTATTTATTGAATCAAACACAACGGGAACTGGAATGCTAGCCTTAATAAAAGCTAGAGAGCTAGGTTTTACACCAGTATTGCTTACGAATAATCCCGGGCGATATATAGGTTTAGGAGAGACAAAATGTATAGTTTTAGAATGCGATACGAACAACTTAAATTGTATTAGAACAATAATTGATTCAGAATTCGAAGTAGGTGAAATAAAAGCTATCACAACAACCAGTGAATTTTATATTGAAGTGGTAGCTATTTTAGCAAAAGAGTTAGGCCTGATTGGTAATCCTATAGATACTGTTAAAAAATGTAGAAATAAAGCAGAAATGCGTCTGTTACTAAAAGGGATAGAGAATATTTATGAACCATGGTTTTATATTATTGATTCTCTTGAAAAGTTAGAGTTGGCTAAGGATAATATAAAATTTCCATGTGTTGTTAAACCGGTTGATGATAGTGGCTCTAATAACGTATTGAAGTGTTATTCATATGAAGAAGTAAAAAGGCATACTGAAAAAATTTTGAGCAATAAGTATAATGTGAGGTCTCAAAAAAATGCTCAGAATATATTGGTGGAAGAGTATGTATCTGGGCAAGAATATAGTGTGGAAATTTTTACTTACAATGGTAAGTGTAAAATTGTTGGAGTGACTCAGAAGATTGTAGATGGAGCTCCATATTTTATTGAATGTGGTCACATATTTCCGGCACCAGTCTCTGATGATATAAGATCAGTTATTGAAAGAGGAGTAACAAAAATTATAGAAAAAGTTAATTGGCAAAACGGTCCTTGTCATTTAGAAATTAAGATAAAGGGAGAAAAAATATTTTTAGTAGAGTTTAATGGCAGGCTTGCTGGGGGGATGATACCAGAATTAATTAAGTATGCTACCGGAATAGATTTGCTTAAAGAGCAATTAAAAGTCGTAACTAGGATGAGGCCAAAACTAGATCAGAATCCTACTTTATATGCAGGGATACGATTTATTATACCACTTAGAGATGGGAAAATAACAAGTATTTTTGGAGTAAATGATATAGAAAACACTGTAGGGATTAAAGAGGTAAAACTTCGTACAATTGTGGGAGAATCTATCCGGAAGGTTGAAAATGCGTATGGACGGATAGGGCATATAATTGGAGCGGCTGAAAATATCAATAAGCTAAATTATATTTTAGATAAAAGTATGGATGCTTTACATATAGAAATAGAGGAGTGTGAAGACTATGAAGACTTTAATTAATTATTTGAGTGACACAATTACATTACCTACTGAGGAAATGTTAAAGGCGATTCAAAATGCTGAACTAGGCGATGATGTATATGGACAAGATAAAACGGTTAACGAATTAGAAGGATATGCTGCTAATATGCTAGGAATGGAAGCTGCGTGTTTCATGCCAAGTGGTACAATGGCCAATCTTGCTTCTATTTTAGCTCATTGTCCAAGGGGGTCTACAGTTTTGGTTGGGGATGAATCTGACATTTATATTTATGAGGCAGGTGGAGCATCTATCTGTGGAGGGATTATGTATCAACCAATTAAAACGCAGCCAGATGGTCGATTGTTATTGAGTGATTTAGAGGCTGCTTTCCCTAACGATGTAAAAGACCCACAGTTTGCACTGCCAGCATTAATATGTCTTGAGAATACTCATAATCGTTGCGGTGGGAAAGTACTACCGCTCAAATATTTAAAAGAAATAAAAGAGTTTGCAATGAGACGCAATATTCCAGTTCATATGGATGGTGCGAGGGTGTTTAATGCAGCAGTATATTTGGGGATTGAAGTTAAAGAAATTGCACAATATGTGGATTCTATTCAGTTTTGTTTATCTAAAGGTCTATCGGCACCAATTGGTTCAATGGTGGTGGGAAGCCGTAAATATATTGAAGAAGTGAGAAGGATTCGAAAAATGTTAGGAGGAGGAATGCGTCAAGTGGGTATTATTGCAGCGCCGGCTATGGTAGCTTTACAGACAATGACAGGGCGTTTACAAGATGATCATATTAGAGCGAAGAGATTGGCAATTGGATTATCAAGTATCGATGGTATTGAAGTTGACGCCTCAGAGATACAAACAAATATTGTGATGTTCCGTATAACAGATCCAAACTATGATTGGGTGAAATTCTTGAAAAAAACAGAAGAGAAGGGGCTTGTTTTTTCTGAAATGGGCTATGGGCGGATGAGGGCTGTTGTTCATCGGCATATTAAAGAAAGTGATATTGAACATACAATTAAGATAATAGCAGACTTATTGAATAAAAGTTCTGTAATTAAATAAGCATAATTGCTTGTTTAGAGGATTTATTAGCATACTATTTTAGTATGCTTTTTTGTTTTTTATGCCCAGCTAAGCTGGGCACTGCTTATTGATGAAAGTTTAGTACAGGTAAGGCTCGATTTGCTTAGTAGTTGGTAGGCAACTGATGAAGAAATTCTAGGGGTGGAGACTTAGGAAAAATAGCCACTATACTTAATTAATTTTTTTATAGTGGATGTCTTCTAACTGTCTATTTACTTCTATAAGAACGTTGTTGGTCTGTTTAATGAATTGAGATTTAGATTCAAGGGTAAATATTGATAAAGCATTTTCTAAATATTTTTTAGCATCTACAAATTCTTTCTTATTTTTATGTAATATTCCAAGCATGTGGTTGATTTCTCCAGCCGAATAAGAAAGATGGTTAGAAATAAGATAGTATTGTAAATGATATGCGATATCCAGCGATAAATTTTCTTGATTATTTAGGTAATATGTATGAGCTAGGTTATAACCAACTCTTGGATAGAGTGATTTATCTTCTACGAATGGTAAGTTTTCAAAAGTATTTATCGCATTTGTGAGTACAGGAATAGCTTGTGCTGAATTTTTTTGTTCTATAAGAATAAGAGAAAGTGAATTTGCGATGTTTATATCAAGTTCAGTGATGATTTTATTATTTGGAAGAAGAGTACGGAAAGTTTCTTCTGCTTTTGGAAGATTATGTTCTACTTTATGAAATATAATGCCTTTTAACCAATCGATAAGTCTTACCAAATTACTATTTCTTGTACCTGGATGTTTGTTAAGGAATGTATCACATTCTTCAACAAGATATTGGATAGAGATGAAATCTTGATAATATAAATTTTCACGGCATAATAATTTAATTTTATTTAGATATTTAATTGTATTTTCATCCTCGTAGGAAATAATGTAATCAATAGGTATATTGAGTTTAGTACAAATATTTTGTAAAATATCTAATCTTGGAGATTGTAGTCCTTTTTCGATACGGTATAGTGTGGAAGTATCACAAATATCTTCTGCAAGTTGTTGACGAGAATAGCCGCTTTTTTTACGGAAAAATTGAATTTTCTCACCTATATTATTCATAAAGTCCCTCCTTTTATAAGTTGAAAAAAATAATTATTTATAGTGGTATAGTATGAGCGCTTAATATGCTACTTTTATGGTTATTGTATAGAAATGTATTAATAGGATAAAATACATTCCTATTAATACACATACACGTATATATTAACAGAATATTCTTTTTTAAAAAAGACATTTACAGAAACATATCAATGAGAAAATGAAAAGTCTAAATAAAATATTTTTGATTACTATATATTAATGTGTCTGCAATACATTAGATGTGTCTGAATGTTGCATAAATGCATATGTATATTTATGGTAATTTTAATTATAATGAAATCAACAAAGAGATAAAGAAATAAAGAGGTGAAGATATGGATGAGAAATAAAATCTTTTAGATGCTACCATAATTAGAATATTAGTCATAGGGTAGATTTCTTTTAGGAAAGACTAAGTTGAAAAAAATATATTACTCCAAATTATAGGTATTAGTTGGTTTAGTATCTAAGTATATGTCTAAATATTTCTGAATCTTTAGAATTAATCCTGTGTCATTAATAATAGAGTTTTTATTTTGAATAATATGGAGGAGAAAAATATGAATAAAAAGAAATCAATTTTTTTAGGTGCTATTTTAAGTGTCTTGTTAAGTGTAACGTCAATGCTTGAAGTTTCGGAAAGAGGTATTGATGGTAAAGTAGAACATGTAAAAATAGAAGTAAGTAATCCTGTTTTTTTTTCGGATGAAATAATTGGTGGGCATCATTAATGGCATATACAAATGGAGGAAGACAAAAGATTTTAGTTGCTATTCAAAGTGAGAAGGTTGCCTCGGTATATTCGGAACTTGCAGGAAATGGGCGTTTTCAAATTCATATTCTTAATAATAAATACATGTTGAAGGATCTTTCATTTTTAAGTACTTTTGATTTTTTGATTACAGATATTGTTAATTATAATGTTTTAAAAGGTAGGTTAATTGGACTTCCTCATTTAATAGTTCTTATGAGTAGAAAGGAAGGACATTTATTTTCAATGAGTGAAGGCATTAAAGCCATCGTGAAGAAGGGAGCCCCTGATGAATTAGAAATAGCTTTACAGGCTATTAAAAGAGGTGATTTATATATATCTAATGAGTTCAGGTTATTAATTTCGGAGAAAAGCAATGGTTTACTATCAAATAAATTAGATTCTCCAAAAGAGAATTTGTCAAATTTACTAACTAAGACTGAGCTTCAAGTTATGAGGGAATTAATTAATGATAAGACGAATCAACAGATTGCTGACACTTTATATTTAAGTAAAAGGACAGTTGAATATCATATAGCCGCTTGTATGCGAAAGTTGGAGGTGAAGTCTCGAGTAGGATTAGCTGTGAAGATTACAAGGGCAACTTTATTAAGAGAACAGAAAAACGAATACATTGTTTGATTATTATATATATAATAAACGTTTAAAGAGATATATAAAATATTTTATATATCTCTTTTTATATATATGATTACTTGTCAAAAAAAGTGGGGGAATTAGTACTGTAGGATTCAGTATTTTGGGTTAAAAGGGATGTTATCGTAATACCTGTTTGCGTGAATTACGGGTGTTTTTGAAAAAGCTGATGTTTATGATAGAAGTAGGATTTCAATATATTAAGGGGGATATTATGAAGGGGCATTTTGTTCAGTTGCAGGCTTTAGAAGAAGAAGATTATAATTTGTTTTCTAAGTGGGTTAGACCTTCGAAAATAAGTGCATTAGCCAGGGGGTCTCAGGATTTTGCCACTGTGAGAGAAATTAAAATGGATATTGAATCAGGTAACACACGCTATGCGACGGTGTTGACACATGAAGGGGAAAAAATAGGGTTTATTTCGTGGCAGCCGTTGAAGTATGAAGGAAGTTATGTTTTAGGAGGTGTTATTGGCGATTCAAATTTATGGGATATGGGGTATGGAGCTGAAGCATCTATATTAATTATGGACTATCTTTTTCATTTTAAAAATGCGCATAAGATTCAATTTATAAATGGTTTATATAACCTGAGAACTATTCGGTTTTTAATGAAGAATAATGTAGCAATTGAGGGGATTCTTAGAGATCATTTCTTCCTGGATGGTGAATACCATGATGCAGTGGTTTCCTCTATTTTGAGAGATGAATATTATGCTGCTGGAGAAGGAGAACAACCAGAAGATATGATTCCTAAAATTGAAAAAGAACAAATTAGAACGGAGTTGTATGAGTATCTTAATAATTATTGGGAAAATACTCTTTTTTCAAGATTAAAGAAGACAGGTGAGGAAAATGGAATGGAAAGATAAAGTAGTGTTTGTTACCGGAGCTTCTAAAAGTTTAGGAAAGGAAATTTCTCATCACTTTGCAGAATTAGGAAGCCGATTGATTCTAGGATATAGAAGTTCTCTGGAAGAAGTACAAAATGTAGTGAAATATATTAAGGAAAGTTCCGGGAATCCCGATGTTACATATGTAAAAATTGATGTAAATGATTATGCTCAAGTCCAAGAGGCGGTACAAGGGATTATAGATAATTATGGGAAAATTGATGTTCTTGTGAATAATGCTGGTGTTAGTTATGGAGGAGCATTAATTCCAAGTAATTCTCTTGAGAATTGGAGAGAAATTATTAATACAAATATAATGGGGACAATTAACTGTATACATGCAGTTTCTTTTCATATGTTAACAGAACAAAAGGGCTCTATTATTAATATTTCATCGGTTGCAGGACTTACAGGAATGGAAAGGCTTAGTGCATATAGTGCTAGTAAATCAGGAGTGATTGGTTTAACACGTTCGCTTGGAAAAGAGTATGCTCCGTATAATGTACGGGTGAATAGTGTGGCTCCTGGATATACAGAAAATACTGGTATGGTGAATAGAATACCAAAGGATCAGATGGAAGCCTTTGAAAAGAAGATTGCAATGAGGCGTTTAGGAACTGCGAAAGAGGTGGCTGAGGCGGTTTCATTTCTAGCATCTGAGAAGGCTAGTTATATAACAGGACAAACATTGGTAGTAGATGGTGGCCTGATGTAAATGGAATTGGAGGTAATATTAAAATGAAATCGGCATTGTTGTTTCCGCCATTAATGACATTGAAAAAGGGTAATTTTCATGAATTATATAAGTATATTCCGAGTGTACAGAGGAAATTTGAAGAGGCTAGCAATATTTTGGGTATAGATCTTGCTACCCATTTTTTCTCTGATGATGAAAAAATTATAAATAAGGGCATTATAGCAAGACCTAGTATCGTGACGATAACTGTCGCATTATATGAATTACTTAAGGAAAGATTGGAAGGTATTGAATATTTTCTTGGTCCTAGTTTAGGACAAATCACAGCATTTCATTGTAGTGGGTGCTTAGACTTTAAAGACACCTTGAACATGGTTCTTACGATGTGTGAACTTGAGGAAAGGGAGTTTATTGGCAAGCAATACGGCGTATACTTTTTTTACAATATTGATTCCAAAACCTTGGAGCGTAGCATTTATAATTTGTGTCAAAAAGGATATGTATTAGAACCGTGTATGTATGCTACATCTAACCAAATGATTGTCAATGGAGATTTTGAGAGTTTAGAAAAACTAACCGAAGAAGTGCAAAGTTATGGAGCGATAGCTGTTAAAATTCCATATGGCCCTCCTGGGCATTGCTCTTTGTTAGAGAATGTAAAAGAGCAATTTAGTGAAAGTTTTATGTCTAATATACAGTTGAAAACGCCAATCAGACCATTAATAAGTAATGTTGATGCAACAGAAATTTTTAACAAATCACAAGTATCTCACGACATAGTGGAACAATATACAAATAGTGTGAAGTGGTATCAATCGTTACAGGCATTGTCACAACGTGGGGTTAATAAACTGTTTGTATTAGGACCAGGGAATTTCATATATAAGTCTTTAGAGTTTACTGATATTCCATTTGAAGTTGTACCACTTGTAACCTTATTAGATGTGCAAAAAGTGATAGGCGAATTACAGGTTAAGGGGGACTAAGAAATGAAAGGAATTGTTCTGCCGGGAATAGCGCCGTCTAGTTATCGAGAAGTTGAATTCTTTATTAATAATGACTCTTTTGCTATTCAACGATTTAAAGAGGCAAGTGAAGTTTTAGGTTATTCACTTGTGAGTGCATTTAGGGAAGCGGATGAGACAAATCAAGAAGTGTATGAAGTCTGTTTTCTAGCAAATTCGCTTGCGTTGTTAGACCATTTTTATAAGCGTTATAACTATCAGCCTGATTTCACAATTGGAGTAAGTTTTGGTGGAATGAGTGCAGCCGTACAGACTAATACGCTTACTTACGCTGAAGCAGTATGGTTGACGCATGAAGCGGCAAAGAAATCAAAAGAGTTTTTTAAGCAGATGAAAGAGGATTATCAAACACATTTTATTTATAATATGTCTCTTGATGAAGCGAAGACTATTATACGACAGTTTCAAGCAGAGGGAATGTATTTGGAGTTAGTTGGCTTTCTGAAAAAAGTAGTATGTTTATGTGGAGAAGCGAAGACTATTAAATTACTTAAAGAGAAGGTTAATACAATACCAAAGGTATCTTCACTACATACTATGAATCAACCAATCCATAGTGTGCTTTTAAAAGACTTAAAAGTACAGTTAGAACATGAATTATTCAATCAAATTAGATTTAAACCGATGAAAACATCCATTATATCTGATGTAAACGGAGAAGTAATAACAGATTCTGAACTATTCAAACAAAGTTTATTGGATGGGTATGATAATCCAGTTAGGT
This sequence comes from Bacillus sp. CD3-5, assembly GCF_006349665.1. Classification (NCBI taxonomy): domain Bacteria; kingdom Bacillati; phylum Bacillota; class Bacilli; order Caryophanales; family Bacillaceae; genus Bacillus; species Bacillus sp. CD3-5. The sequence goes on from NZ_VEPX01000012.1 coordinate 105,110, forward strand.
GGGACTTAGTAACAGACACAATGAAGAAGCAAGAAGTATCACAGACTTTTGTTATTGGTCCTAGAAATTTATTCGCACAATTATTAAAACAAGATTTTAATATAGTTAGGATTAGTCCTGATGAAATTGAAAATATAGCTACATTATAATGAGTGGTGGGAAATAATGGCATATAAAATTTATACTCCAGAAAGGGTTTATTCTATACAAGAATTTAGAAAAGATATTAAAGGTTATACAAATTATCTAGAGGAAGTTGGGGTTACTGGAAAAAGGATCGCGCTTATTGCCGAGAATTCTTATCGCTTTTTAATCGCCTTCTTTGCACTAACAGAGTTAGAGGCTTCCATTGTTTTGGTAGATTGTTTGACAGGTGAAAAGGAATTAAATGAGATTGTAAGGGATTCCAGAAGCGAAGCGTATATTTCGGATCATACGATTAATCTGGCCACGGAGCTTAAGAAGATTCCGTTAAATCCTTCAATTGAGAAGTGCTCCTTTGAGCTGGATACAGATCAGATCAATCCTGCATGGATAAATAAAGAAGATGCTTTAATATTATATACATCTGGATCAACGGGTCATCCTAAAGGGATTGTTAAATCTGGAATATCATTTATTTCTAATTTAATGAAGACGATGGATGTCATGCAATATCGAAATGAAGATGTTTTACTACCTTTAATTCCTTTTACCCATTTTTATGGTCTGTCTATTTTATTCATATGGCGAATTATGAAATGTGAACTAGTTATTTGTAACTATAAAAAAATCCGGTCAATTATAAAAACAATTACAGAAAGAAAAGTAACTGTTGTTGATGGGATTCCTTCCACCTATTATGTCTTGGCCAATATTATGAAAAAACGTGAAAAAATACAAAATAGTTTAAAACAATCATCTGTCCGCATGTGGTGTGTTGGCGGTGCACCTTTATCGAAAAAATTGGCGGGGGATTTTCAAATATTGCTAGATAAGCCACTATTAGATGGATATGGATTATCTGAACTAGGAAACGTGGCACTTAATGTAAATGGTCAGGAAGGTGGCTGCGGTAAATCCCTTGAGGGGGTACAAATTAAAATTGTAAATGAAATGAATGAAATTCTCCATTTCAAAGAGGTTGGAGAAGTGATTGTAAAGACACCAGAAGTAATGGAAAGATATTTGAATTTATCCAAAGAAACACATTTAGTTTTAGTTGATGGTTGGTTTAAAACGAATGATCTAGGCTATTTGGATAGTGACGGGAATCTTTTTATTATTGGTAGAAAGGGAAAAGAGATTATTCGCAATGGTTATGTTATCAATCCAGCAAAAATTGAAAAGCAATTAGAGGATAACTTAGGTGTAGTAGGAAAAGTTATTGGTTTTCAGGATGAGAAAAAGGGAGCGTATATTGTTTTGTTTCTTGAGATTCCATTAAAGGAAGCGGATGATATGAAGAAATTGGTGTTTGAAAGTCTTGATTCTTTAATAAGACCAGATAAAATTATTTTCCTGGAAGGATTTCCTTATCTCCCTAATGGAAAAATTGATCTTGTTGCACTTGAAGTTCAAGCAAGGACATATATAGGAGTGGAGGAAGACTTATGCAAAGTTTGACACCGGTCATTGATTCACCTGAATTGTTAGATGAACGAAAAGAAAGAATTATTTTTTGTATACAATATATGAAAAGTAATAAGTTTGAAATTTTGGATATATTAACAGAAATCAGTACGTACCAAACAGCTGAGAAGGAGTTTAATTGTTCATTATTAGCTTTAGAAAATGCAATCGATGAAGTAACGCAGAATCAACCACCAACTATTGATAGAATGTCTGTGTTTATGCCGTCCAATGTCGTATTGTATTCCTATATTTTGTATTTAATAATTCCATCATTATATGTAAAGCACATAGAGTTTCGTGGTTCTAGTTTAGTAATTGATCAGGTTAGAAAACTTCATGAGTTATTTGAAAAGGTTCACCAATTACCAATTGAATTAATGGAGTATTCATATAGAAAATATATTAAAGAGTCTGCTTTAAAGGCAAATGTAGTTTTATTTACAGGAACTTATCAAAATGCAGAGAGTATTAAATTCCAACTTTCAAAAGATCAGTTATTTGTCTTTTTTGGACAAGGGGTAAATCCATTTATAATAACGGAGTCCGCGGATTTAGAAAAAGCTGCAAGAGATTTAGTTGATGTGAGAATGTTTAATACAGGACAGGATTGTATGGGACCAGATGTAGTTTATGTATCTGAACAGATTAAACCTCTTTTTATACAATTATTAAAAAGGGAATTGTCTAATTTGAAATTCGGTGATAATTCAGATGAAAGAGCGGATTATGGATCAATTCACTATACGTCTACATTAGAATCTATTGCGCGATATTTAAATCAAAATAGTAATTATATTATTCATGGTGGCAATATAAATTATAAGGACAAGGTAATAGAGCCAACAATTTTGGTTAGTTCTTTAGAAGAGAAACTTAAGATTGATGAATTTTTCTCGCCAATTTTTAATATTGTTAGTTACGAAAAATTGGAAGGAATTAAAGAAGTTTTGAATACAGGTTACTTCCTCGAACGAGCTATGGGTGCAACTGTATATGGAGAAGGGCAACATGAATTGATTACATTTTTGAAGAGAAAACATACTGTTTCAGTTAATCAAACTTTATTTGATATAGAAGATGGAAACACAGCTTTTGGAGGGTATGGACCGATGGCTAATTATATTTACTATGAAGGTGAATTATTTATTAAACCGCTCCTTCTTTCATTGGTTTGTAGGCAACATTTGAAAAAAAGAGGTGGAAAATGGGACAAATAAGTGTCTATGAAGCAATTGCAAATATTTTAAAAGGAAATAAGATAGATCTAGTTTATGGGTTACCAAGTGATGATCTTCATTTAATGAATGTTATTGAAGAGTATGGTATTGAATTTTTGGTAAATAAGGACCAACGCAATGCTGTATTTATGGCGACTGGACATGCATTAGCGTCTAAAAGCTTGGGAGTGTGTATTGTTGGGAAAGGCCCGGCGGTTTCTAATTGTGTTACAGGATTATTAGAAGCTCAATCTCAAAATGCACCTATATTAATAATAGCATCCGGAACAAGGACCAAAGTGTATGGTGATAAAAAGGCCTTTCAGGAGGCGAACCAGATTTCACTTGTATCACCATTAGTGAAATGGTGTCATCGGCTAGAAAACCCTGATTCTATAGGTTGGGTTTTAAAGAAAGCATTATTTATGGCGTTAAATGGAAAACCAGGACCAGTTTATGTTGAGATTCCAGAAGATATTGGTGAACTGTATGTAGATCTTGAATCAGTGCAATTTTCACCAATTTCAATTTCGAGAACCTTACCTGATCCTAATTGTTTGAGAGAGTTTCGGAAAAAGATAATAGAAGCTAAGCGTCCGCTACTATTACTAGGAGGGGGGAGTAAGATTTTAACAGACACCCATTTATATACTGAATTTTCCAACCTTATAAATGCAGCAGTATTTGTAACTGCATCAGGAAGAGGCGCGTATGATGAAAGTCAAAAGTTATTTTGCGGACTAGCAGGATTATATTCACCTAAACAATTGTCTCCAATCATACAAGATTCAGATCTTATAATCACAATTGGAAGCAAGCTAGAGGAAACAGCTTTATTTGGTTGGGATCGGGCGCTTAGGACGAAAGAGATAATCCAAATTAATAATATCGAAGAAGATTTTAATTTAGAGTTTAATGGAATGAGATTGGTAGGGGATGCTGAGCTTACAGTAAATTACATCCTATCTATAATTGAGGAACCATTAGAAAAGGAAAAATGGGTTGAGAAAATTGTGCAGTTAAAAAAACAGCTAACCTCAAAAAAGATTGAATATTTAGAATCTGGTGATAACCTGAAGGTTGCACATGTATTAAACGGCATGCAAATGTATGCACCTTCCAGTACTATATTTGTTCACGAAAATGGTTTGCAGGATATGTGGTCGTATTATTTCCCTTATTTAAGCTTAAAAGAAGGACAAAATGCAATTGTTCCGAGTGAACAAACAAGCCTTGGTTTTGGAGTAAGTGCTGCAATTGGAGTGGCGAAGACTAATATAAATCGACCTGTTATAGCTTTCGTTGGTGATGGTGCGTTTAATTTATTCAGAAGTGAGCTAGAAACCGTTATAAATAACAAGGTACCTGTTATTTATGTGGTATTAAAAAATGGAGGATATGGTTGGTTGCAATTTCAAAATAAAAATAAAGAGAGACGAAATCCATACTCTTTTGTTAATCAAGGGTTGCCACTAGTAGGGATGAAAACTTCGCAACTGGAAGTACTTTCTTTAGATAATAAAGATGATGTGTTAAGCACTTTTAAATATGTTTATGAGCAATATGCTCAAGGGAAGACGGTTATTTTAGAATGTATAGTTCAGCTTGAAGATGTTCCAGATTCATTAAAAGAAATATATGGAGATTTTCCGGAGAAGGAGGAAGTTTAATTGGAAATGGAGACAGTAGGTATAGAGAGGGCTAGGAATGCAAGTGGTCTTGTTACTCCTGTAACAATACAGGGAGTGGGCGCTTATATACCAGATGAAGTAATTACAAATGAGATGCTGACACAGACTTTAGAGACGACTAATGAATGGATTCAGGTGAAAACAGGCATTGAAGAAAGAAGGTTTTTGCAAGAAGGGCTCGTCACATCGGATATGTGTGTATATGCCAGCAATCAGGCAATAAATGATGCTGGAATTTCAGCAGGGAATCTGGATGCTATCATTTTAACTTCGACTACACCAGATCAAAAGTTGCCTTCGACAGCACTTATTATAAAAGAGAAAATAGGTGCTACCAATGCAATTCCTATTGACTTGAATCAAACAGGATGTGCGGGTGGAATTTTCTCGATTATGTTAGGGGCTCATTTGTTACAAAACGATAATATTCATAATGTATTAGTAATTGGGGCAGAAGTGCTATCACGTATTACCAATCCGGAAGATCGTTCTACAAGAGTGTTTTTGGGCGATGCTGCTGGAGCAATGATTCTTCAGAAAACGAAAGAGGGAAGTGGTATATTATCTTGGAATCTTGATTCTAGTTTATCTAATGCGGTGGAAATTACTGGTGGAGGAACAAAATCAGTAAGAGGTGAAGATATTAATAAAAGTCAATTTATTAAAATGAATGGTCGAGAAGTATGGAAGATGGCTACAAAAAATCTTCCAAACTCTATTTGTTCCGTTATAGAGAATGCGGGACTTGAGGTGAAGAATATAGATCACTTCATTCTTCATCAAGCTAACTTAAACATTATTAAAGAAGCAATGAGTGCAGTAGGGGCTTCAATGGATAAAACGACCCTTACAGTACAGGAACAAGGTAATACGGGATCAGCAACTATTTTCTCTGCTTTTAACAAGGCAATGAGTGAAAATAAAATCAAACAAGGAGATTATGTAGTTTTCTCTGCAATAGGAGCTGGTTTTCTTTGGGGATCAATATGTTTGAAATATATAAAAAATGAAGAAAAGGGGTTTGGAAAATGATTAAATTGCAAATAAAAGAGAAACTAGTAGAGATGTATAAAATGTCTATTAATCCCGCGGAAATTAATAACGAAATACCTTTATTCGGGAAGGATTCTCCTTATGGATTGGATTCTATGGATGTGTTAATCTTTATTAATGTTCTAAAAAAAGACTATGAATTAAATATCGGTGCAGTTGACATGAATGTATTTAGAACTATTAATAGTATTGTCAAATATATAGAAGAACAGAAGGGGACAAGCGTTATTGAATAGAAAGGTATATCCAATATTCTAAATTTATTTTATAGGAGAAAAATTAATAGGATGAAAGATATTGATTTTCCTCATAAATTCATTAGCTATTCAGAGATAGGTTTTTGATAAAAAAAGAGATTAAATTTTGCAGATGGGGATATGTTAATAGTGTGAATGAAAAAACTCTTGTTTATGTGTGGACGGATTCACTTATTTGGTACTTAGGGGAAATACTTATATTCTATATTGCTCCTATATTTTAATACTCAGTAAAGTTATGAGAAAATTGTTTTTCTTATGAATAAGAAAAACGATTTTGAGGAGGAATAAAAAGATTTTATTAGGGCATTACCACGGCAGTTTCTTTTATGGAGCATGCTTGTGGTCATGCCTTTTTTGGCTAGAGATTTGAAACTGTATCAAGCACCCCCCTTTTCACTAATGATGTATTTGATTTGGCAATTGAATAATTAAATGTCAAAGTTTTGTCAAAAAATATTGAGATTATAAGCTTTCTTATTGATATACTGGACTTTACGGAAAAAATCACTATAAGAAATGAGGAATTTATTCAGTATGGAATGGCGTAATATATATCGTGGATTTTGTATGGGCGTTAGTGATTTAATTCCTGGTGTGAGCGGCGGTACAATCGCTGTTGTGTTAGGGATTTATGAACAATTGCTTGCGGCAATTAGTGGATTCTTTAGTCGTGAATGGAAAAAACATTTAGGGTTTTTAATTCCACTTGCAGCTGGTGTGGCAGCAGCGTTTTTAACGTTAAGTCACGTTATTAAATATTTACTTGCAAATCATTATGAACCGACTCAATTTTTCTTTCTCGGTTTAATTATTAGTATATTACCGATGTTAATGAGAGAAGCTGATGCAAAGTCGTCGTTTAAAGGTAAGCACATTGTTTTATTAATAGTTGCAGCAATTCTTGTTGCGATCACAGCTTTCTTTAAACCAGATAAGACAGCAGATCCAATTACGACGTTAACAATTTTAAATGCAATTGGTTTATTTTTCGCAGGGTGGATGGCTAGTATGGCTATGTTACTTCCTGGAATTAGCGGATCATTTATTTTATTAATTATTGGTGTGTATCCAACAGCAATTAATGCTTTAACTACACTCAACTTACCTTTAATCGCAGTTATTGGTGCTGGTGTTATGGTAGGGTTTGTTGTAAGTAGTAAAGGAATTAGTTTCTTATTAGATCGTTATAAAAGTATGACATTTGCGGCAATTATTGGACTAGTTATCGGTTCGATTGTAATTGTGTTCCCTGGTATTCCAACTGGAGGATTTTCAATTATAAGTTCAATTATTACCTTTATTTTAGGATTTGCGATTGTTACTTATTTCGGTAAGAAGTAAGGGCTGGAGTCCCCTTGGCGATAAAAGTCGTTAAGGGGATTTTTCATGCTATTCACGGAAAGTCCAGGCATTTACATTGCTTGTTATAAAAAGCTTTTTTAAAATTGTTGAGTAGCAGTGCTTAGCGAAAGGGGGACTGGCTCCTTCGTTGTAGCAAACTGTTTTTGATAGTATAATGAAATGAGTATGCAGTGAGAAATTTGCTGCAAGTAGCTGAGGTGAAGAAACATGCAAAGAGTGACAAACTGTGTGTTAATTAGAGATAATGAAGTACTCTTACTCCAAAAACCTCGCCGGAATTGGTGGGTTGCACCAGGCGGGAAAATGGAGCGTGGTGAGACTGTAAGGGATTCCGTTGTTCGCGAGTATCGTGAAGAAACAGGTATTTATTTAAAGAACCCAGCGTTAAAGGGGGTCTTCACCTTTGTCATCCAAGAAGGTGATAAAGTTGTTTCTGAATGGATGATGTTCTCCTTTTTAGCGACAGATTTTGCAGGAGAAAACAAACTAGAGAGCGAAGAAGGCATCATTGGTTGGCATACATTTGATAAAATTGATGATTTAGCAATGGCACCAGGAGATTATCACATTATTGATTATTTAATTAAAGGAAATGGAATAATCTACGGTACATTTGTATATACCCCAGATTTTGAGTTGCTTTCATATCGATTAGATCCGAGTTAAACCGTCAAGGAGAGGATACGATGACAGAGAATAATGATATAAAAATGGTAATTATTACAGGAATGTCTGGAGCTGGAAAGACAGTAGCTTTACAAAGTTTTGAAGATTTAGGATATTTCTGTGTGGATAATTTACCACCGATGTTATTGCCAAAGTTTATTGAGCTTATGGCGGATTCAAAAGGAAAAATGAATAAAGTAGCACTTGGTATTGATTTACGTGGCCGAGAGTTTTTCGAACATTTATGGGAAGCGCTTGATGATTTATCAGAACGTACATGGATTATTCCTCATATTTTATTCTTAGATGCGAAAGATAGCACACTTGTAACTCGTTATAAAGAAACGAGACGCTCGCATCCACTTGCACCAACTGGTCTGCCGTTAAAGGGAATCGAAGCAGAGCGTAATTTATTAACAGATATGAAGGCACGCGCGAATATTGTGCTTGATACATCTGATTTAAAACCGAAAGAATTACGTGAAAAAATTGTTCACCTATTTTCAACTGAAACTGAGCAAGCATTTCGTGTAAATGTTATGTCATTTGGATTTAAGTACGGTATTCCAATTGATGCAGATTTAGTATTTGATGTTCGTTTTTTACCAAATCCATATTACATTCCACATATGAAGCCATTAACAGGACTAGATGAAGAAGTTTCATCGTATGTGCTGAAATTTAATGAGACGCATAAGTTTTTAGAAAAGTTGACGGATCTGATTACTTTCATGCTGCCTCATTATAAAAGAGAAGGCAAAAGTCAACTTGTAATTGCAATTGGATGTACAGGTGGACAGCATCGTTCTGTTACGCTTACAGAATACCTTGGGAAACATTTGAAACCAGAGTATAGTGTTCATGTATCTCATCGTGATGTGGAGAAGAGAAAGGGCCATTAAGGGATGAAAAAAGAGAGAAAGCCTAAAATTGTCATTATGGGAGGCGGAACTGGACTCTCTGTTTTATTAAGAGGATTAAAGCAATATCCTGTTGATATTACAGCAGTTGTTACAATCGCTGATGATGGTGGCAGTTCAGGTAGATTACGTGATGAGCTAGAAATTCCACCTCCAGGTGACATTCGTAACGTACTTGTTGCGTTATCAGATGTAGAGCCACTGGTGGAAGCTTTATTTCAGCATCGTTTCACAACGGGAGATGGGCTGAAAGGTCATGCGTTAGGAAATTTATTATTGGCAGGTATGACCTCGATTACAGGAGACTTCTTCCATGCTATTACAGAAACGAGTAAAGTTTTAAATGTTAGAGGACGTGTATTGCCAGCAGCGAATCAAAGTGCAGTACTACATGCGGAACTAGAAGACGGAGAAATTGTAACAGGTGAATCAAAGATTCCTTATTTCGGAAAGAAAATTAACCGTGTCTTTTTAACTCCAGAAGATGTAGAGCCGTTACATGAAACGTTGACTGAAATTAAACGAGCTGATTTACTTGTTTTCGGTCCAGGAAGTTTGTATACGAGTATATTACCGAATTTAGTTGTTAACAAAATTGGGGACGCTGTTCTTGCTGCAAAAGCAAAGAAGGTATATGTGTGTAATGTTATGACGCAAGCTGGTGAAACGATGGGATATACTGCGTTTGACCATGTGCAGGCGTTACATGATCATTTAGGTGAACCATTTATCGATACTGCAATTGTAAATAACCGTGATATTCCTTGTGAATTACGTCAGTTATATGAGGAAGAAATGTCGGCGCCAGTTGTAGTAGATGAAGAGCGTTTTACTGAAAACAATATTAATGTGATTCAAGATCAATTAGCGAAGTATGATGACCGTGTTGTAAGACACGATACATTAAAACTAGCTTCTATTTTATATTCACTGTTGTAGATGTGCGTTGCCTCGTTTGAGGTAACGCTCCTCATTTCATATAGGACAAGATTTTTGTTCCACAATAATCGTATAAGGAGGTGTTGGCTGTGTCATTTGCATCAGAAACAAAGAAAGAGTTGACGAATCTAGAGATGAAGGAATGCTGTGAGAAAGCAGAATTATCAGCGTTACTTCGTATGAACGGATCGCTTTCTTTTTCAAATCGTCGTCTATCAATCGATATTCAAACGGAAAATGCGGCAATTGCAAGAAGGATTTATACGCTTTTGAAAAAAGGATATGACGTGACGGTAGAATTACTTGTTCGTAAAAAAATGCGATTGAAGAAAAACAATGTATATATCGTAAGGCTTGTTGAGAAGTCACGCGAAATATTAGCTGATCTTCATATCGTTCGAGACGACTTTTCATTTATTCGAAATATATCACAAGAATTAATTGAGAAGAAATGTTGTAAACGATCGTATTTACGCGGTGCATTTTTAGCAGGTGGTTCAGTAAATAACCCAGAAACATCATCTTATCATTTAGAGATCTTTTCGTTATATAAGGAACATAATGATGCTATATGTGAACTGATGAACGGATTTGATTTAAATAGTAAGACGTTGGAAAGAAGAAAAGGGTACATTACGTATTTGAAAGAAGCAGAAAAGATTACAGAGTTTTTAAATATTATAGGTGCTCATAATGCACTTTTAAGATTTGAAGACATTCGAATCGTACGTGATATGCGTAATTCTGTAAATCGCTTAGTGAATTGCGAAACAGCTAATTTAAATAAAACAATTGGTGCAGCGCTAAGGCAGATTGAAAATATCCGTTATATTGATGAGACGGTTGGTCTTGATATATTGCCGGATAAACTACGAGAAATTGCGCAATTAAGAAGAGATTATCAAGATGTAACATTGAAAGAGTTAGGTGAGATGGTATCCGGGGGGAAAATTAGTAAATCGGGTATTAATCATCGTTTGCGTAAAATCGATGATATTGCAGAGAAATTACGCGCGGGGGAAACGGTAGCAAAAAAATAAGAGGTTAAAGGGGAAATGGAGCTGTGGTTCAAAAAAGAGTTAAGGTTTCATTAAAAAACGGTTTACAAGCACGTCCGGCTGCGTTGTTTGTACAAGAGGCCAATCGCTTTCATGCAGATATTTTCATCGAAAAAGATGGGAAGACAGTAAATGCAAAGAGCATAATGGGGATTATGAGCTTAGCAATTGGAACTGGTAGCATGATAACAATTACAACAGAAGGTTCAGATGCAGAAGAGGCTTTAGAAGCATTAGCTGCATATGTACAATAAGAAGCTATCGCGTATGTGCGATAGCTTTTTTGTTGTTTGGGGCTTGTTGGTGGGGGTATGTGGGATGTACGTTCTTGTCGAGAATTGTTGGTAAGTCGATAAGTTGTGTCGAAAAGTCGATATATTAAAATAATCGCCGATATAATTGGAGTTACGGTCGATATATTTGAAAAATCGCCGATATATTTCGGTTGATACTAGGTGGGGTATACGGGCGGAGAACAGCATATAAAAAAAGCGCCCTGTTATAGGGCGCTTTCGCTTTTAATCTATCCAGCTCCAGCGGTTGTTTCGCTTTTACATTCGAGGCAAAAAGCGCCTCGGAATCAGGGGCTCCATCGCCCTGCGATTCTGAACGAGCCGCCTCCGCTTTTAATTATATCCAGCTCCAGCGGCTAGAATGGTCGGTGGCTTCGCTTCTTCCGTCGAGGTAAAAAGCACCTCTTTGTCAGAAGCTCCATCCTCCTCCCATTCTGAACGAGCCGCCTCCGCTTTAAATCTATTAACGATTTGTAAAGATCTTATCGATTAAACCGTATTCTAAAGCTTTTTCTGCTGTCATGAAGTTGTCGCGGTCTGTGTCGCGTTGTAGTACTTCAAGTGGTTGACCTGTGCGGTCAGCAAGAATTTGGTTTAGTTTTTCACGTAAGAATAGGATACGTTTAGCAGCGATTTCGATTTCAGTCGCTTGACCTTGTGCACCACCAAGTGGTTGGTGAATCATTACTTCACTGTTTGGAAGTGCATAACGTTTTCCTTTTTCACCTGCTGCAAGTAAGAATGCACCCATAGATGCAGCCATACCGATACAGATTGTTGATACTTGCGGTTTAATAAACTGCATTGTATCGTAAATTGCCATACCTGCTGTGATAGAACCACCAGGGCTGTTGATGTAGATGTGAATATCTTTTTCTGGATCTTGAGATTCCAAGAATAAAAGCTGGGAAACGATTGAGTTAGCTACGTTGTCATCAATTGCGCTACCAAGCATAATGATGCGGTCTTTTAATAGTCGAGAGTAAATATCGTAAGCGCGTTCTCCACGATTTGTTTGTTCAATTACTGTAGGAATTAAATTCATCTGTTATTTCCTCCTTATAAAGCTTTCTTAGTCTTATAATACAATTATGGTCAATAAAGGTCAAACAAAACCACTTTAAATCAAAAAAATATGTAGTTGTACCATGAAATATTCGCTATGTTTTTGAAATTCCCTGCTTATGTATCTTCAACATCATAACCGAATTACATAAATTTAAACGTTATAAAAACTGTAGAAAAAAAGAAAAGAACGCCTTTTGACTGAAGCGTTCTTTCGATATCTATTCTTTTAAAAGATAGGTTACTTTATTTAAAATCTTTTCGATTTGTTTCGCGTTTTTACTATACATTTCGCTTGCTGATTTCGACTTTGTTTCTAAGGAAAATAGTTCAAGATCAGCATGACATTTTTTTAATGATGCTAATAATAAAGGTTTGTTTTGAGGAGAAGGCATTTGTAGTTTGTCATTATAAATGTCGATAGTCAGTTGTCCGTATGAATCAACTTGACCGAGAAAGACATTTTCGATAACAACACCGAGCTTTTCTAGTTCAGCATGTAGCCAAGCGCGGTTATGTCCACTTGCGGATAGCGGTTCATCTAAGACATTGCCATCCATAATAACAGTTTGTGGTTCTTTTTCGTTCGGCACTTTTAAACCGATGTCTTTTGCTGTGAGTGGTTGGCGATCTTTCTTTAGTAATACATTTAATTCTCCGCTCGGTTCTAGTACAGCAAATTCAACATCAGCTACGCTGAAAGCATCTTTTCCACGGAGAAGTTCCAGTAATTCGTCACTTGTATACTTTTCTTTCTTTAAGTTATCTTCGAGTATCTTTCCATCTTTTATTAATACGGTAGATTTCCCTTCAAAGAAGTCCCGAGCTGTTTTGTTCTTTAAAGAAAGGATTCCTGTTAAAAAAGGTACCACAGCGAAAATGAGTATTGCAAAGACGCCGTGAAAAAATTTTGAATCGAGCCCTGTAGATACTTGGGCAGCGATGTCACCGATTGTCATTCCGGCTATGTATTCAAAAAAGGAGAGCTGAGAGATTTGTCTTTTCCCTAACCATTTCGTAATAGCGAATAAAATAATTAATATGAATACAGAGCGAAGAATGACAAGTGTCCATTCCGGCAGGTGAGACATAGTCATTTCCTCCAGTCTACTTAAAACCCTTTATATTGAGGTTCTTCACGTTCTAATACTGAAACTCTATTTTGTAAATCAGCGATGATGCTGTCCATTTCTAACATACATTCATGAAATACACGTTTTGATTCTGCGTCCTGTGAATGTAGTGAAAGGGAGCTTAAACTTGCTTGAGCGCCCCTTACACTAGCAAGGCAGGTTTTGACGCTAGCGATAACTGTCATACGAACACCTTATCCTTTCGGTTTGAATAGCAATGCTCCGATGAAGCCGAAAATAATAGCTGCGGATACACCGGCGCTTGTTACTTTAAACATGCCCGTAATAACGCCAACGATGCCATGTTTTGCAGCTTCTTCCATTGCGCCGTGAACGAGGGCATTACCAAAGCTTGTAATAGGTACGGTTGCCCCAGCTCCAGCGAAGTCAATTAATGGTTCATACAAATTGAATCCATCTAATATAGCTCCAGCAACAACGAGTGTTGCCATTGTATGAGCGGGTGTTAGTTTGCCGACATCAAACATAAGTTGGCCGATTACACATATGAGTCCGCCAATGACGAAAGCCCAGAAAAAAATCATTGCGTTGCACCTCCGAATTCAATTGAAACGGCGTGAGCGATACACGGGATTGTTTCTTCTTGTTGGAATGTAAGTGGAGATAGTAAAGCGCCTGTCGCAACGACAAGTATTTTTTTGAACTCTCCTCTTTTCATCCGGTTTAATAAATGACCGTACACGACTGTTGCGGAACATCCTGGTCCACTAGCACCAGCTATGACAGGTTGCCCTTCTCTATAAATGAGCAGCCCGCAATCTTGAAACTGTTCGCTCGTTACTTTCGTTCCGTGTTTATGTAGTAAGTCATAAGCAATTTCGCGTCCTACATGGCCAAGATCGCCTGTTACGATTAAATCGTAGTAAGAGGCGTCAATTTGGCGTTCGCGTAGGTGGGCCTCAATTGTATCGACGGCAGCTGGAGCCATTGCGCCTCCCATATTAAACGGATCCGTTAATCCCATATCAACTACTTTTCCGATTGTTGCGGACGTTACCCTAGGACCGTGTCCAGTATCACTTAAAATAGCGGCCCCTGCTCCAGTTACTGTCCACTGCGCGGTAGGTGGCTTTTGTCCACCATATTCGGTAGGGTAGCGGAACTGTTTTTCTACAGCGGTGTTATGACTTGATGCCCCGGTTAATAAATATTTTGCGCCTTTTGCATTTACGATACTTGCTCCAAGTGCTAAACCTTCCATAGAAGTAGAACAAGCACCGAATAGTCCGAGATAAGGAGTGCCCAGTGTACGGCAAGCAAAGCTTGTAGGGGTAATTTGATTAATTAAATCTCCTGCGAGTACAAATTGAATATCATCTTTACGAAGTTCTGCTTTTTCAGTGGCGCGGCTACAAGCTTCTTCGAACAAAATTTTATGTGCTTTTTCATAGGAATCTTGTCCGAGCCATAAATCTTCATGAAGGATATCGAAGTCTTCTGGGATTTTCCCTTTTGCTTCAAACGGTCCGCCAACGACTCCAGTTGAAATGATAACTGGTTTGTTTTCAAATACCCACGTTCGGTGTCCTTGTAACATTTATAGCCCTCCCCATTGAACGAGAATCGTTTTAATAAGTGCGATGACGAAAGCTGAAAATACACCAAATAAAATAACGGAGCCGGCTAATTTGAACATGTTACCGCCAACGCCAAGGACAAACCCTTCCGTCCGGTGTTCGATACATGCGGCGACAACAGAGTTACCAAATCCAGTGACAGGTACAGCTGTCCCAGCACCTGCAAATTGACCTAGACGATCATATACGCCGAACCCAGTTAGTAACATCGAGATGAAAATAAGAGTTGCTACTGTTGGATTCCCTGCTGAGCGCTCAGTGAAATCGAAATACGTAATATAAAAAGTAGAAATGAGTTGCCCAATTAGGCAAATGAAACCACCAACGAAAAAGGCTTTTATACAGTTTTTTAAGACAGGACGCTTCGGTTCGCGTTCTTGTTCGAATTTTTTATACTCCTGTTGTACAGGGGTTAAGTTTTTATCTTTACTAGACATTGCAATCCTTCCTTTTCTTTTAAAAAGCGTTAAGTGTTAGACTCCATTTTTTTACCAATGAATTTTAATTGTTTATTAATTTCATCTTTAGATACTTCTTTTTCCTTAATTTTTCTTTCGAGTTTTTCGAGTAACATAAAGATTTTTTTATCTGTACTGACACGAACATCGAAAGTAGGGTGTTCATCACTTAGTTGCTTTTGAAGCTTTTTACGCAGCGGTTTTAATCCAAACCTTTCGTGATGCTCCGGTAGAACTGCTATGTAGAGATCTAAGTTTGAATTCACTGCTGTGCTTTTTATAATTTCATCCATAGCGAGAGCTCTTTTCTTCGCTCCTTGTGATATAGATTGATTAAAGGATTCCGTACTCGTCTTTGTTAACTTTGGGCCTTTTTCTTTCTCCGTTCGTTTCGCTTCTTCTTTCACTTTTTTATCTAAAGGACTATTATCACATCCAGTAAAAGAGCTAAATAGAAGGGCAAATAATGCGGTTATGAGGCCGAGTTTTCGCATAATTATCATTCCATTTCTATTGCAATATGTAATGTGATAGAAAAAGGATGACTGCATATCATCCTTTTTCTATTTCACAGCATGACGAATCCGTTATTGCTGTGAGTATTGTGGTTCTTCTTGTTGGACTTCTTCAACGCGTGGGTTTAAAGAATCGATAATCGTTTGTGTTTGCTGTGCAGCTGTTTGGAAAAGTTGCTTAGCTTGTTGGTTATCCGTATCAAGAGCGAAACCCTCTAAGCTAGCTTGTGCACTTTTTAATCCAGAAACAGTTTGCTTTAATTTTGTAATTACAGTCATTGAATGAAGCCCCCTTTGGAATATCAATTCAAAGATTATAATTTGTGAGTTGGGTTGAATTTATGATTGGAAAATTTAGGGGTGGGTGCTTTGTTAATATACTCATAACTAAGCGGCATAAAGGATTACGGGGATATTTTTATTGATTTAGATGGATTTTATTGCTATTATTATGAGAAGAAAATGAAGTGTTTTCTATTATCATGCGCCCATAGCTCAGTCGGATAGAGCGGTGGTTTCCGGTACCACGTCTGCCGGGGGTTCGAATCCCTCTGGGCGCGTCAAAAAGTCCTAACTTACGTTTTGTAGGTTAGGACTTTTTTATTTCCCTCTTGTTATATCTGATAATAAGATTTACTATTAGTACTTGATTATAATTTAATTCCGTTATTATTTTCTTTCAATATTATTCAAATTTCGGTTTTAAGTTGTAAATCTCATTAATACATATAAATTAATAATATTTTGGAATGGGTGTCTGTGATAGCATTCTCCTTTTACCAAACTTATTGTACAATAGAAACAAGGGGGAGATTAGTTTGAAGGCAAGTCTTTTACAAGAACAAAGCTTACGTTTGGCAATGACACAAGAGTTAAGGCAAGCGATTACAATGCTCCAGTATAATGTACAAGAATTATCGGAGTTTTTGTATGAGCAATCGTTAGAGAATCCCCTTATTGAGTTAGGTGGTTTTGAGAGGGAGAAGAAAAAGAGCTCTAACAACAGTAAAAGTACCAGCAAACAAGTCGAGAATCAGATGGAAATCTACAGTGTGGATTCTATAACGATTCAGCAACATTTATTAAATCAAATACAGTATTATAAAATAGAGGAAGAAGAGCGAAAAGTAGCTTCTTTCATTATTATGAACATGGATGGAAATGGGTATTTGCAAGAAACGAATGAAGAGTTAGCAAATCTCCTTTCCGCACCGCTTCATGTAGTCGACCGTTCTGTAGAGCTTGTCCAATCACTTGAGCCAGCAGGGGTAGGAGCGCGTAATATTCAGGAATGTCTAACCTTGCAATTGAAGCGCTTACAAAGACGGAATGGATTGGCAGAAGAGGTTGTAGAAGATCATTTCGCTTATTTCGTGAAGAAAGATTGGAGAAAGCTCGTTCAAGTATTGAAGTGTAGTAATGAAGAATTACAGGATGCAGTAAATTGTATAACGTCATTACAACCAAAACCAGGTCTTGCGTTTTCTTCTGATAAACCACTTTATATTGTGCCTGATATGGCAGTGAAAAAAGATGGCGATCGTCTCGTTTTACAAATGAATGAGAGAAATATGCCGAGAATTGAAATTCATTCTGAATATAGTGCGCTTCTTAATAATAGTGAAAGTGAAGTAGCATCTTACGTTTCAGAAAAGTATCAGCATGTACAGTGGATTATGCGTAGTTTGAAACAGAGAAAACAAACGCTTTTGCAAGTGATGACCATTATTATGGAAAAACAACGTGATTTCTTCTGGAAAGGTCCGGAGTATTTAAAGCCACTTGCTTTAAAAGAAGTAGCAGAAGAGTTAAGCGTGCATGAATCGACAATTAGTCGTGCAACGCGAAATAAATATGTGCAAACACCACACGGTTTATTTGAGATGAAATCGTTCTTTAGTAATGCCGTTTCGACGACTGAAGATGAAGCGGTTTCTACAAAGCGTGTAAAACAATTTATTCAAACGCTTGTTGAGGCAGAGAATAAGAAAAAGCCACTTTCAGATCAAAAGATTTCAAAATTATTAGAAGAAGAGCATGAAATCGTTATTTCTCGAAGAACAGTGGCGAAGTATAGAGAGCAAATGCACATCCCAGCGTCGTCATTACGAAAAACAATCGGATAGGTGAAGAAGATGAAAGTTGTACTGTATACAAAAAATGATTGTGGCCTTTGTGTGAAGGCGAAACAAGTTTTACAGGAAGTACAATGTGAATATTCTTTTCAAATTGAGGAAATAGATATATATGAAGATAATGACCTTTTAGAAAAATATCATCTAATGATTCCGGTTGTAGAAATAGACGGAAAACAAGTAGAATATGGTAACATTCACAAAGGTGTCATAATAAACTATATAAAGAATGCAGTTAAGAGTTGAATAAGTTTCTATCTCCTGTTACAATAATACACGTAGCAGGGATTATTTTTTTAACCTATGTGGGACACAAAATGTCACTACGGGACGTAAAGTGACCATGAGGGAAAATGAACCGATGTAGTGAGGAGAAAAGATATGCGCTCATGGATTCAGAACACAAAAAAATTATTACCTGATCTGCTACCTGTTATGCAAACGAGAATGCAAATTCTTCAATACATTAGGCTTATGCAGCCGATTGGAAGAAGAAATTTATCAGCAAGTCTCGGTATGACAGAACGAGTATTGCGAAGTGAAGTTCAAGTTTTGAAAGAACAAAACTTAGTTCACGTCGCTTCTTCTGGAATGACTTTGACAGAAGAAGGAACAGCTTTAGTTCTTGCTTTGGAAGACTTTATGAAAGAAATTTCCGGGTTAAAGGTTTTAGAAAAGCAACTTAAGGAAACATTAGACTTGGATGAAGTTTTCGTTGTCCCTGGTGATAGTGATGAATCGCCTTGGGTCAAACTGGAGATGGGCCGTGCTTGTGTGACTTGTATAAAAGACCGTCTGACAGCGAATAATATCGTTGCTGTGGCTGGAGGAACTACGCTAGCTGCTGTTGCGGACATGATGCAGCTTGATTGCAAAGATTTACATATGCTATTTGTCCCAGCACGTGGTGGAATTGGAGAAGGCGTCGAGTTAGAAGCCAATACTATTTGTGCCAAGATGGCGCAAAATACGATGAGTAATTATCGCTTATTGTATGTTCCAGACCATGTTAGCAGCGAAGCATATGCGTCTATTGTGACAGAGCCTTCCGTGAAAGAAGTTCTTGAGTTGATTCGATCTTCCAATATCGTCATTCATGGAATAGGTGATGCGTTAACAATGGCACGTCGCAGAAATACTTCAGAAGCAGATTGGTTAAAGATTCAGGCAAGCGAAGCAGTTGGCGAAGCTTTCGGTTACTACTTTAATGAACAAGGAAATGTTGTTCATAAAGTAAGAACAGTTGGTATGCAACTAGAGGATTTACAAAATGTATCTCACGTTGTTGCAGTCGCTGGAGGTTCTTCAAAGGCAAAGGCAATACAGGCTGTAATTAAACAAGGGCACACTTCAATTCTAATTACAGATGAAGGTGCAGCAAAACAGTTAACAAAGGGTATTACCCTTTAATATAATCCCCCAAGGAGGAAATTCAAATGACTAAAATTGGTATTAATGGATTTGGACGTATCGGACGTAACGTATTCCGCGCAGCTCTTAACAACCCAGAGGTAGAAGTAGTAGCAATCAACGACTTAACAGATGCTAAAACTTTAGCTCACCTTTTAAAATATGACACAGTTCACGGAACTTTAAACGCAGAAGTATCTGCTAACGAAAGCAGCATCGTTGTTAACGGTAAAGAAATTAAAGTTATCGCTGAGCGTGACCCAGCACAATTACCATGGAGCGACTACGGAGTAGAAATCGTAGTAGAATCTACTGGCCGTTTCACTAAAAAAGCAGACGCTGAAAAACACTTAGGTGGATCAGTTAAAAAAGTTATCATCTCAGCTCCAGCTTCTGACGAAGATATCACTGTAGTTATGGGTGTTAACCACGAACAATACGATGCAGCTAGCCACAACGTAGTATCTAACGCTTCTTGTACTACAAACTGCTTAGCTCCATTCGCTAAAGTATTAAACGAAAAATTCGGCGTAAAACGTGGAATGATGACAACAATTCACTCTTACACTAACGACCAACAAATCTTAGACTTACCACACAAAGATTTACGTCGTGCTCGTGCAGCAGCTGAAAACATGATCCCAACATCTACTGGTGCAGCTAAAGCAGTAGCATTAGTATTACCAGAACTTAAAGGTAAATTAAACGGTGGCGCTGTACGTGTTCCAACTGCTAACGTTTCTCTAGTTGACCTAGTTGTTGAACTTGATAAAGAAGTAACAGTTGAAGAAGTAAATGCAGCATTCAAAGCAGCAGCTGAAGGCGAATTAAAAGGTATCCTTGGATACAGCGAAGAGCCATTAGTATCTATCGACTATAACGGATGTACAGCTTCTTCTACAATCGATGCATTATCTACAATGGTAATGGAAGGTAACATGGTTAAAGTACTTTCTTGGTACGATAACGAAACTGGTTACTCTAACCGCGTAGTAGACCTAGCAGCTTACATGACTTCAAAAGGTCTTTAATTCTTAATTATATAAGTTATCAATGACAAAACGAGGGAGAGGGTTTGTTCCCTCTCTCTCTTCTTTCGTTTTAAAAGCAAATGTGTTAAGCTTTTGAGTGGGTTTTGTCAATCCTAACTAGTAGTCGGAGGGAAATCCAATGAACAAAAAATCAATTCGTGACGTAGATTTAAAAGGTAAGCGTGTATTTTGCCGCGTTGACTTCAACGTACCTATGAAAGAAGGCAAAATTACAGATGAAACTCGTATCCGTGCAGCTCTTCCTACAATTCAATATTTAGTAGAGCAAGGTGCGAAAGTTATTTTAGCAAGCCACTTAGGCCGTCCAAAAGGTCAAGTAGTAGAAGAATTACGTCTTACTCCAGTAGCAGCACGTTTAGGCGAGCTTCTTGGTAAAGATGTTAAAAAAGCAGACGAAGCATTCGGACCAGTTGCACAAGAAATGGTTGCAGCAATGAACGAAGGCGACGTATTAGTTCTTGAAAACGTACGTTTCTATGCGGGCGAAGAAAAGAACGATGCAGAACTTGCGAAAGAATTTGCAGCTCTTGCTGACATCTTCGTAAACGATGCATTCGGTGCAGCTCACCGTGCTCATGCTTCTACAGCAGGTATCGCGGACTACCTACCAGCAGTATCTGGTTTACTAATGGAAAAAGAGTTAGATGTTCTTGGAAAAGCACTTTCTAACCCAGATCGTCCATTCACAGCTATCATCGGTGGTGCGAAAGTAAAAGATAAAATCGGTGTAATTCGTCATCTATTAGACAAAGTAGATAACTTAATCATCGGTGGCGGACTTGCTTACACATTCGTTAAAGCTTTAGGTCATGAAATTGGTCTATCTCTATGTGAAGACGACAAGATTGAACTAGCAAAAGAATTTATGCAACTTGCAAAAGAAAAAGGCGTAAACTTCTACATGCCAGTTGATGTTGTAATCACTGAGGAATTCTCTGAAACTGCAACAACTAAAATCGTTGGTATCGACTCTATCCCTTCTAACTGGGAAGGCGTGGACATCGGTCCTAAAACACGTGAAATTTATGCAGATGTAATTAAAAACTCTAAGCTTGTTGTATGGAATGGACCAATGGGTGTATTCGAAATGACTCCATTCTCACAAGGTACAAAAGCAGTAGGACAAGCATTAGCAGATGCAGAAGGTACATACTCTGTTATCGGCGGTGGTGACTCTGCAGCAGCTGTTGAAAAATTCGGTATGGCTGATAAAATGAGCCACATTTCTACTGGCGGCGGTGCGTCATTAGAATTCATGGAAGGTAAAGAGCTTCCAGGTGTAGTTTGTCTTAACGACAAATAAGTAGCAGCCAAAGAAAAAGGACGGTGCAAAGCATGCGTAAACCAATTATCGCAGGTAACTGGAAAATGAATAAAACTCTATCTGAAGCAGTTAGCTTCGTAGAGGAAGTTAAAGGTCAAATCCCAGCAGCTTCAGCTGTTGATGCAGTAGTTTGCTCTCCAGCTCTATTCTTAGAGCGCCTTGTAGCAGCGACTGAAGGAACTGATTTACAAGTAGGTGCACAAAACATGCACTTCGAAAAAAATGGTGCATTCACTGGCGAAATTAGCCCAGTAGCACTTAGCGACTTAAAAGTTGGCTATGTAGTACTTGGCCACTCTGAGCGTCGTGAAATGTTTGCTGAAACAGATGAGTCAGTAAACAAAAAGACTATCGCAGCATTTGAACATGGTTTAACACCAATCGTATGTTGTGGTGAGACTTTAGAAGAGCGCGAAAGCGGAAAAACATTTGATCTAGTAGCAGGTCAAGTGACAAAAGCACTTGCAGGTTTAACTGAAGAGCAAGTTAAAGCAACTGTTATCGCTTATGAGCCAATCTGGGCTATCGGTACAGGTAAATCTTCTTCTTCTGCAGATGCAAACGAAGTATGTGCGCACATCCGTAAAGTTGTTGCAGAAGCTGTTTCTCCAGCTGCTGCAGAAGCTGTTCGTATTCAATATGGCGGTAGCGTAAAACCAGAAAACATTAAAGAGTACATGGCACAATCTGACATCGACGGCGCTTTAGTTGGCGGTGCTAGCTTAGAGCCTGCTTCGTTCTTAGGTCTTCTGGAGGCGGTAAAATGAGAAAGCCAACAGCTCTAATTATTCTTGACGGTTTCGGACTTCGTGAAGAAACTTACGGGAATGCTGTAGCACAAGCTAAGAAACCTAATTTTGATGGTTACTGGAACAAATTCCCTCACACAACGCTTACAGCTTGTGGCGAGGCAGTAGGTCTTCCAGAAGGTCAAATGGGTAACTCTGAGGTTGGTCACTTAAATATCGGTGCTGGCCGCATTGTATATCAAAGCTTAACACGCGTAAACGTTGCAATCCGTGAAGGTGAGTTTGATAAGAACGAAACGTTCCAAAGTGCAATTAAAAGCGTAAAAGAAAAAGGTACTGCACTTCATTTATTCGGTTTACTTTCTGACGGTGGTGTGCATAGTCACATGAACCACATGTTTGCTCTTCTTCGCTTAGCAGCTAAAGAAGGCGTTGAGAAAGTATACATTCATGCATTCTTAGATGGCCGCGATGTTGGACCAAAAACAGCACAAAGCTATATTGATGCAACAAATGAAGTAATTAAAGAAACAGGAGTAGGACAATTCGCGACTATCTCTGGTCGTTATTACTCCATGGACCGTGACAAGCGTTGGGATCGCGTAGAAAAATGTTACCGTGCTATGGTGAATGGTGAAGGACCTACTTATAAATCAGCAGAAGAGTGTGTAGAAGACTCTTATGCAAATGGTATCTACGATGAATTCGTATTGCCGTCTGTAATTGTTAACGAAGATAACACGCCAGTTGCAACAATCAATGATGATGATGCAGTTATCTTCTATAACTTCCGTCCAGACCGTGCAATTCAAATTGCTCGTGTATTTACAAACGAAGACTTCCGTGAGTTCGATCGTGGTGAAAAAGTACCTCACATTCCAGAATTCGTATGTATGACACACTTTAGTGAAACAGTAGATGGTTACGTGGCATTCAAGCCAATGAACCTTGATAACACTTTAGGTGAAGTTGTTGCGCAAGCGGGATTAAAGCAACTTCGCATCGCGGAAACTGAAAAGTATCCGCACGTTACATTCTTCTTTAGCGGTGGTCGTGAGGCTGAATTCCCAGGAGAAGAGCGTATCTTAATTAACTCACCGAAGGTTGCAACGTATGACTTGAAACCTGAAATGAGCATTTACGAAGTAACGGACGCTTTAGTAAATGAAATCGAAAATGATAAACATGATGTTATCATTCTTAACTTTGCGAACTGTGATATGGTTGGCCATTCTGGGATGATGGAACCAACGATTAAAGCAGTAGAAGCAACTGACGAATGTTTAGGAAAAGTTGTAGAAGCGATTCTTGCAAAAGATGGTGTGGCACTTATTACTGCTGACCATGGTAATGCTGACGAAGAATTAACTTCTGACGGAGAGCCAATGACAGCTCATACAACTAACCCGGTTCCTTTCATTGTTACTAAGAACGACGTAGAATTACGTGAAGGTGGTATCTTAGGTGATATCGCTCCAACTATGCTTACACTTCTTGGTGTTGAGCAACCGAAAGAAATGACAGGTAAAACAATTATTAAATAATTTGCTTATATAAAAAGGAGAGAATTTATTATGTCAACAATTATTGATGTTTATGCTCGCGAAGTCCTTGACTCTCGTGGTAACCCAACTGTAGAAGTAGAAGTTTACACAGAAAGCGGCGCTTTCGGACGCGCTATCGTACCAAGTGGTGCATCTACTGGTGAACACGAAGCAGTAGAATTACGTGACGGTGACAAGTCTCGTTACCTTGGTAAAGGTGTTGTTAACGCAGTAAACAACGTTAACGAAATTATCGCTCCAGAAATCGTTGGTTTCGACGTAACTGACCAAGCTGGTATCGACCGTGCTATGATCGAATTAGATGGCACTCCAAACAAAGGTAAACTAGGCGCTAACGCTATCCTTGGTGTATCTATGGCAGTAGCTCACGCAGCAGCTGACTTCGTAGGTCTTCCATTATACCGTTACCTTGGTGGATTCAATGCAAAACAATTACCAACTCCAATGATGAACATCATCAACGGTGGTTCTCACGCTGATAACAACGTAGACTTCCAAGAGTTCATGATCTTACCAGTTGGTGCTCCAACATTCAAAGAATCAATCCGTATGGGTGCTGAAGTATTCCATGCACTTAAAGCTGTATTACATGACAAAGGTCTTAACACTGCAGTAGGTGACGAAGGTGGATTCGCTCCAAACCTTGGTTCTAACCGTGAAGCATTAGAAGTAATCATCGAAGCTATCGAAAAAGCTGGTTACAAAGCTGGCGAGAACGTATTCTTAGGAATGGACGTTGCTTCTTCTGAATTCTACAACAAAGAAACTGGTAAATATGACCTTGCAGGCGAAGGCCGTACTGGCTTAACTTCTGCAGAAATGGTTGATTTCTACGAAGAGCTTTGCAAAGACTTCCCAATCATCTCTATCGAAGATGGTTTAGACGAAAACGACTGGGATGGTCACAAATTATTAACTGAGCGTCTTGGAAGCAAAGTACAATTAGTTGGTGACGATTTATTCGTAACTAACACTCAAAAACTTGCTGAAGGTATCGAAAAAGGTATCTCTAACTCAATCTTAATTAAAGTTAACCAAATCGGTACTTTAACTGAGACTTTCGAAGCTATCGAAATGGCTAAACGTGCTGGTTACACAGCAGTTGTATCTCACCGTTCTGGTGAAACTGAAGATGCTACAATCGCTGACATCGCAGTTGCAACTAACGCTGGCCAAATCAAAACTGGTTCTATGAGCCGTACTGACCGTATTGCTAAGTACAACCAATTATTACGCATCGAAGACGAACTAGGCGAAATCGCTGTTTACGATGGTATCAAATCTTTCTATAACATCAAACGATAATTGTAGAAAATAACGACAGACCGTGAGAAATCACGGTCTGTTTTTTTTATGCTAAAATTGTTCCCCCGTCATAAGTGACATGAAATGTTTAAAGAAACGGTTATAATCGAAATCAATTGCAATTTGATGACCCGGCCAATCAATAAATGGCTTTTGGTTCACTAAAGAACGAAATTCCCCTATGCTTGCTCCTTGTGCAGAGGATTCTGTCATGACAACGATAGGGGATTTGTGATACGTAAACATAGAGTTATCAAGTAAAGCGAGTATTGGCATTGTGTCATGGAAGGGGCTACCCTTTAAATGTGGTAGAGCATTTTTATAATAGCCGTAGTAATAATGATCGAATAACGGTTTGACGAGTGGGGCTTTTCCTTTTGCTTCAATATATTCAGCCATTTCTGGTGTAATGATGGAATATTGGGTGACGTTTAATGGATAGATGTACATGTTAGGTGAGGATTGAAGGACTATATTAGCGGCAGTAGGATCGCCATAAAAGTTTGCTTCAGAAATAGGGGTGACATTACCAGGATGTAAAAAGGCACCGCCCATTACGTAGTAAGATTTAATTTGTTTCATTAACTGTTTGCACAGGATAAATAAAATTGCTAGAGAGGTAAGTCTTCCTAAACTTACAATGATTAATTCATCTTTATACTGTTCAATAAGAGGAATCACTTCAAAGAAATTCTCCATTTCTCCGTTAGTCACATTCCCATTTGGAATAATTGGCCCAAGCCCTTGTTTCCCGTGTACTTCTGTAAAAAAAGCAGGCGGGGCACCAGTAAGAGGGCGTTCTGAACCACCGAATATCTTAATATTTCTATTCCTTGTTTCATTCTTAAGAAAATGAGCATTTTGTACGGCCATCTCTTTTGGAACATTGCCGTAATCTGCAACAATGCCGATGATTTCTATTTCATCGATAAAGAACGCTAATAGGAGAGCCATCGTATCATCAATGCCAGGATCACAAAAAATAAGAACTTTTTTGGGCATATGTTCACCACCTATCTTGTTTATATATATGTAAGCTTAAAGGTAAAAAGATTATTTTATTGAAATAATAACCTTTAAAATTCAGAAAATAAAAACTTCTTATATTAGGTCAAGGTTTTTGACTTAATTCCCTCTTGAAAATGTAGTCATATCAAGGTTGTAAGCGTATAACATAGGCGTTTTTTGCTGTCAAGTTGATAAATTGCAGCTTTTTACAATTTATACTATGATAAAGATATTAACAGAAGATCGTATAAACAAGAGGGATGATGAACATGAAATTTACAAAGATTCTTGTCCAAATTGCTGCTCTTTACGTTTTTTATATGGTTGGAACTTGGGTACAAGAAATGTTAAATATTCCGATCCCAGGAAGTTTGATTGGAATGTTCTTCTTACTTGTTTTACTTAGCCTAAAAGTTCTTCCAGTGAAATGGTTCGATTTAGGAGCAGAAACACTCGTTGCTATTATGCCGTTTTTATTAATTCCGCCAACGCTTGGCCTAATGAATTACGGTGCTTTTTTTATGAGTAAAGGAATTTCTCTTTTCATTACAGTTGTAGCGAGTACATTTTTAATTATTATTGTCGCAGGACATACAGGACAATATCTTGCGAATAGAAAGGAAAGAGAGTCGCGATGAGCAAAATATTAATCGGAATCGGTTGGGTTCTTTTTACGGTGCTATTATATCAATTATCTAAAAAAATCTATAAAGTATTTCCAACACCATTCACCATTCCAATGCTTGTAGCAACAGGATTAATGGCTTTCCTATTTATCGTGCTTGATATACCGTATCAACATTATATGGAAAGTGGTGGTGGCTGGATTGCAAAGCTGCTCGGACCCGGTGTTGTAGCATTTGCAATTCCTCTTTATAAACAACGTCACGTTCTTCAAAAATATGTTGTACCGATTGCCGGCGGGGTACTAGTAGGTACAACAGTTGCCATTGCAAGTGACTTTGCTATTGCGTCACTTATGGGAACAGATAAAAGTTTAATTTTATCTTCTTTACCAAAGTCGGTGACAATGCCGGTTGCGATGAGTGTTTCAGAGCAAGTAGGTGGTGTACCGTCATTAACAGCAGCTTTCGTTGTTATTGCAGGTATTACTGGAACGATTACCGGCCCGCTTTTATTAAAATGGAGCCGCGTTACAAACTCAGTTGGTAAAGGTATCGGATTTGGATGTGCTTCTCATATTATGGGCGTGATGAGAGCGATGAAAAATAATGAACATGAAGGTGTTATTGGATCGGTAACAATGACATTAACAGCGATTTTGACATGTTTGCTCGGGCCGCTATTTGCAATGATGTTCATGTAATGGAAGAAAAGCGAGAGCAACCTTATAGCTCTCGCTTTTCTATAGAATTTATGCTACAGTTACAATAACTGAATCTTTGTAGGAGGTACGCCAAGTGCATACGTTATTATCTGTTTTACTTATTATTGTATCGATTTTAATGATTGTTATGGTACTTATGCAGTCTAGTAATAGCTCAGGCCTTTCAGGTGCAATTTCAGGCGGTGCAGAGCAATTATTTGGTAAGCAAAAAGCACGTGGAATTGAAGCGGTATTAAACCGTATTACAATTGTTTTAGCTGTATTGTTCTTCGCATTAACAATTGGTGTTACGTACTTAAACTTATAGAATTGAAAGAAGAAGCGTTAGTAGATTATTCTAATGGTTCTTCTTTTTTGTTATTTGAAAAAAGTTTCTAATTAGATTATGGAAATATAAATATGGTACACTAGATATAGAAAGAATACGACTAGATTACAGAAGAGAAAGAGGAGAAATACATGATGAAATTAGCATCTCCGAAACCATTTACATTTGAAGGTGGAGACCGCGCTGTTTTATTACTACATGGATTCACAGGAAACTCAGCTGATGTACGTATGTTAGGGCGTTTCTTAGAAAAGAAAGGCTACACTTGTCATGCTCCAATTTATAAAGGGCACGGTGTACCACCAGAAGAGCTTGTTCATACAGGTCCTGAAGACTGGTGGCAAGATGTAACAGAGGCATATCAGCTGTTAAAAGATAAAGGCTTTGAGAAAATTGCTGTCGTTGGATTGTCACTTGGCGGCGTATTTTCTCTAAAATTAGGTTATACAGTACCGGTTTTAGGTGTAGTGCCAATGTGTGCACCGATGTATATTAAGAGTGAAGAAACGATGTACCAAGGTATATTGGCATATGCCCGCGAATATAAAAAGCGTGAGCAAAAATCACCAGAGCAAATTGAGCAAGAAATGTTGGAATTCCAAAAGACACCGATGAATACATTAAAAGCATTACAACAATTAATTGCTGACGTGCGTAACAATGTGGACATGATTTATGCCCCAACATTTGTTGTACAAGCGCGTCATGATGAAATGATTAATACAGATAGTGCGAACATTATTTATAACGGTGTAGAATCAACGTTAAAAGACATTAAATGGTATGAAGACTCTACGCATGTCATTACACTTGATAAGCAGCGTGACGAGCTACATGAGGATGTATATAACTTCTTGGAGCAACTAGATTGGTAAGATCTAGTTGCCTCTTTTTTTCATAAGGAATTTTTTGTGAAAACTGTAAAAATCATAAGGGGAGTATTGAAGTTTCGCTTTATACATCCCCTATCTTTCGGATACACTAAATAATATAAGGTTTTAAAGGAGGTATTTTTGCTTGGAAGAAATCATACAAGAACATATTGATAAGTTGTTATTATTTATGAGAGAAGAAGCGTATAAACCGCTAACGATACAAGAGTTAGAAGAGGCATTTGGGATTGAAGGTTCTGAGGGCTTTAAAGATTTCGTAAAGGCACTTGTAACGATGGAAGAAAAGGGACTTGTTATTCGTACTCGTAGCAACCGTTACGGTCTTCCTGAAAAGATGAATTTAGTACGTGGTAAGTTAATTGGACATGCACGTGGCTTTGCATTCGTTGTACCAGACGAGAAGAAAACAGGAGATGATGATCTTTTCATCCCACCTACAGAATTAAACGGTGCACTTCATGGCGATACAGTATTAGCACGCCTTAGTTCCCAATCGAGTGGTTCGCGTCAAGAAGGTTCCATTGTACGCATTTTAGAGCGTGGCACGAAAGAATTAGTTGGTACATATACAGAATCGAAAAACTTTGGATTTGTTATACCTGACAATAAACGCTGGACAAGTGACATTTTCGTATTAAAAAGCGCATCAATGGGCGCTGTAGAAGGTCATAAAGTAGTTGTGAAAATTACGAGCTATCCAGAGAATCGTTTAAGTGCAGAAGGTGAAGTTATTCAAATTCTAGGTCATAAAAATGATCCAGGAGTAGATATTTTATCTGTCATTCATAAACATCACTTACCTTTAGCGTTCCCTGAAGAAGTGATGGAACATGCAAACAGTGTACCAGAAACGATTTCAGAAGAAGATTTAAAAGATCGCCGTGATCTACGTGACCAAATGATTGTAACAATTGACGGTGCAGATGCGAAAGATTTAGATGACGCTGTTACAGTAACGAAGCTTGAGAACGGTAACTACAAGCTTGGCGTTCACATTGCGGATGTAAGCCATTACGTTCAAGAAGGTTCTCCAATTGATGTAGAAGCAGCGGAGAGAGCGACGAGTGTGTATCTTGTTGACCGTGTAATTCCGATGATTCCACATCGTCTATCTAATGGTATTTGTTCATTAAATCCGAAAGTAGACCGTCTGACGTTATCTTGTGAAATGGAAATCAACAATTTAGGTGATGTTGTAAAGCACGAGATTTTCCAAAGTGTAATTAAAACGACAGAGCGTATGACGTATGCTGACGTAAGAAGCATTTTAGAAGATGAGGACGAAGAATTAATTAAACGCTATGAGCCGCTTGTACCGATGTTTAAAGAAATGGGTCAATTAGCACAAATCCTACGTGAAAAACGTATGCGCCGCGGTGCAATCGACTTTGACTTTAAAGAAGCGAAAGTATTAGTAGATGAAGAAGGAAAACCGACAGACGTTGTTATGCGTGATCGTTCTGTATCAGAGAAGTTAATTGAAGAATTTATGCTTGTTGCGAACGAAACAGTAGCAGAGCACTTCCACTGGATGAACGTACCATTCATGTACCGTGTCCATGAAGATCCGAAAGAAGATAAGCTAGAGCGTTTCTTCGAGTTTGTAACGAACTTCGGGTATGCCGTAAAAGGACGTGCGAATGAAGTGCATCCTCGCGCGCTGCAACAAATTCTTGAAATGGTTCAAGGGCAGCCTGAAGAAGTAGTTATTTCAACAGTAATGCTTCGTTCTATGAAGCAAGCACGTTACGATGCAGAAAGTTTAGGTCACTTTGGTTTATCAACTGAGTTCTACACACATTTCACATCGCCAATTCGTCGTTACCCAGATACGATTGTTCATAGACTAATTCGTGAATACATCATTAACGGTAAAGTCGATAATGAAACGCAAGCAAAATGGCGTGAAAAATTACCTGAGATTGCAGAGCACTCTTCTAATATGGAACGTCGTGCTGTTGAAGCAGAACGTGAAACAGACGAACTGAAAAAAGCAGAATATATGCTTGATAAGATTGGCGAAGAGTATGACGGTATGATTAGCTCTGTAACAAACTTCGGTTTATTCGTAGAGCTTCCAAATACAATTGAAGGTCTTGTACATGTTAGCTACTTAACGGATGATTACTACCGTTATGATGAGCAGCATTTCGCAATGATCGGAGAACGTACAGGTAACGTATTCCGCATCGGTGACGAAATCACAATTCGCGTTATTAACGTAAACAAAGACGAGCGTGCAATCGACTTTGAAATCGTTGGCATGAAAGGTACGCCTCGTCGTAAGTTCAAAGACCGCCCAGTCGTTATCGAACAGCCAAGAACAGGCAGAAAGAAACGCGGTGGACGTAGCGAGCGTAGTAATGAGCGCGGCGGAGAACGTGGCACAGGTAGAAAATTTGACCGTGGTGGCAAAGGTAAAGGAAGAGGATCTGCATCCGCGTCCGCTAGCCAACCAGGGAAAAAAGATGGTAACGGTAAGAAGAAAAAAGCATTCTTCGAAAACGTACCAGGATTCAAGAAGAAGAAGAAAAAGCGTAAGTAAGAAAAGGATGGCTTCGCTTTGATGAAAAGCGAGGCTTTTTCTTTTTTGTTGGTGGCTAGAATGTTCGGCGGCTTCGCTTCTTCTCAGGGAGGCAAAGAGCGCCTCAAGGTCAGAAGCTCCATCCACCTCACATTCTGAGCGAACCACTTTCGCTTTTTGTTGGAATCCAGCTTCAGTGGCTAGAATGTTCGGCGGCTTCGCTTCTTCCCGAGAGGCAAAGAGCGCCTCAAGGTCAGAAGCTCCATCCACCTCACATTCTGAACGAGCCACTTTCGCTTTTTGTATAATCCAGCTCCAGTGGCTAGAATCTGTTGGCCATTTCACTCCCTCGGACGAAGCAAAAAGCGCTTCTCTGTCGGGAGTTCCAATGTCCAAAGATTCTAAGCGAGCCACTTTCGCTTTTTAGTAACATTTGTTACAATAGTAAAAATAGAGGAGGGACGTTATATGCCAAAAGGTTCAGGTAAGGTTATTGCACAAAATAAAAAAGCATTTCATGATTATTTCATCGAAGAAACATACGAAGCAGGGCTTGTCCTTCAAGGAACGGAAATTAAGTCGATTCGCGCTGGACGCGTGAACTTGAAAGATGCGTTTGCACGTGTACATAATGGTGAAGTATGGGTTCATAATATGCATATTAGTACGTACGAACAAGGGAATCGTTTCAACCACGACCCGCTTCGCACGAGAAAGTTACTTCTTCATAAAAAAGAAATTGAGAAGTTAGCTGGTGCTTCAAAAGAAACAGGATATGCACTAGTTCCAGTTAGAATCTATTTGAAAAATGGATTTGCGAAAATGGCACTTGGTTTAGCAAAAGGTAAGAAACAATACGATAAGCGTCATGATTTAAAAGAGAAAGAAGCTAAACGTGAAATTGCACGCGCGTTCCGTGATCGCCAAAAGATGTAATACAGATATTTACATTTGTAAAACGGCGCGCGTATGTTATAATAACTTATGTAAGGTTGTTGCACATTGAAAAACAGCTCTTAGTAGCTATCACGATATTTTCTTCGTATGCTCCATTTTTATCATGGGGACGTTACGGATTCGACAGGGATAGTTCGAGCTTAGGTTGCGAGTCGAGGGGATCGGCCTCGTTAAAACGTCAAAGCCTATAATTGGCAAACAAAACAATCTTTCTTTAGCTGCTTAATTGCACTAAAGGTTCCTCCCTCCATCGTCCATGTGGTAGGGTAAGGGACTCAAACTAAGTGGACTACGCCGGAGTTCGCCGTCTGAGGGCGAAGGAAGAGAACAATCAGACTAGCAACTTGGAAGCCTGTCGATAGGCTGAAGAGTTCGCGAAATGCTAATATATCGACTACACTCGTAGAAGCTTAAGTGCCGATATTTTTGGACGTGGGTTCGACTCCCACCGTCTCCACCAATACATATTTGGTGGTTTTTTATTTTGTATGATATGAACCATAATTTTGCCAGTTTGGTGAGGTTATGGTTCTTTTTGTTTTGTGGTTTTATAAACTGCTTAAGTTGATGGGGATGAGCCGGTACCCCTGAAACAGAAAAGGAAGAAGTGGTTATTAATGATAAGCAGGTAGATACTATAGCTGCTGGTAAACGCCCAATTGGTGAGTTTCTATTAATAAAATCATTTTATTCAAATCTTAATATGTTTTGTGTTTCTATACATACCTATTGTAAGATTATATAGAGTTCTCCTAATAAGCTGTTTGAATGGATTTTTTAGGGATTTAATATTTATAAATCTTAAATAATTTTTTATCTAACTAAGTTATATTGAAGTAGAGGTGAACCATCGGTGAGGCAGGTGTTAGTAATTAAAAATGAACGGTCTTTAGCAAAGAAAATCGTAAGCGGTTTAACGGAAGAAGGCCATTTCATTTTAAAACTTCACAATGAAAACGAAGGTTTAAATATAATATATGAACAAGATTGGGATATTATCATATTAGATTGGGATTCATTAAGCATATCCGGGCCAGAAATTTGCAGACAAATACGACTTGTTAAAATGACACCGATCATTATTGTGACTGACAATATTTCTAGTAAGGATTGCGTGGCAGGGTTACAAGCAGGAGCTGATGATTATATAAGAAAACCATTTGCGAAAGAAGAACTAGTAGCAAGGGTGCAAGCTATTTTAAGGAGAAGTGACTGTAACCAGCAACATGAGACAACCTTTTTTCAGTTTAAAGATCTTTTTGTTGATGCATCTAGCAATATTGTGAAAAAAGGTGGTAAAAATCTTTCACTTACTAAGCGCGAGTACGATTTACTTGTATTTTTAATTAAGAATAAAAATACAATATTGAGCCGTGAAATGCTTTTGAACCAAGTTTGGGGACATAACGTAGTCGTAAATCCAAATGTAGTAGACTTATATATTGGATATGTAAGAAAAAAGTTAAAGTGTGAGAAGAAAGACAGATATATTCAAACGATACATGGTAGAGG
The DNA here is from genome assembly GCF_006349665.1 of Bacillus sp. CD3-5. NCBI lineage: Bacteria > Bacillati > Bacillota > Bacilli > Caryophanales > Bacillaceae > Bacillus > Bacillus sp. CD3-5. Next base: position 139,062 of record NZ_VEPX01000012.1, read on the forward strand.
TTATTCAATGATTGAATGATAGAAATAAGATAATAGAAAAAACGAGTAAAACGTTTCATTTAGTTTTACTCGTTTTTTTCTTTAAATCAATAATCAAATAGTTTTTGAGAAGTATGAAAAGATGTAAAAAGTATATTTCTATCAGGCGAGGGATTATGAAAATATTAGCTATTAATGAGCCGGTTTTGTAGGGAAAACCATAGTTAGTCAACATGCTGGATTTCAAATGTTACTTTTCATATTTAATTTATGCTTGGTTTTATTAATTCACACCATTCACAAGATTTTCACAGAATTAATGACTATACTTATTTACAGGATGTTCAAATGAAAATGATTATCAATAGCAGTTTGGGTACATAAAAGTTACTGTCTAATTTAATCTATCGATGTTATCATTTTCGAACTAAATTACATAATAAGGAGTATACGTATGAAAAAAACTATGCTTTTAAAATTAGTAAGTATTCTAGCAATTTTCACTTTAATGTTAGTAGCTTGCTCAGATTCAGGTAAAGAAACTTCGAAAGCTACTAAAGATAATAGTAGTGATAAGCCAAAAACGGTTGAAATCACTGATGCTCATGGAAAGGTTACTGTTCCTGTAAATCCAAAGAATGTAGTTGCTTTAGATAATAGAACGTTTGAAACTTTAGCTGATTGGGGAATTAAATTAGCGGCTGCTCCACAGGATATTATGCCTGCAGATTCAGCGTATAAAAATGATAAAACAGTTAAAAATATTGGGAATCACCGCGAACCAAATCTTGAAATTATAGCAGCGGCAAACCCTGAACTTGTAATCGTTGGTCAAAGATTTGCTAGCCATTACGAAGAAATCAAAAAATTAGTTCCAAATGCAGCTGTTATTGATCTTAATGTTGATGTTTCTGAGAAAGCTACTAAGCCAGGTGAAAACTTAGTAAAAGGGCTTAAAGACTCTACAGTTACTTTAGGAAAAATCTTTGATAAAGATAAAGAAGCTAAAAAATTAGTAGCTGATTTTGATAAATCTATTGAAAAAGCAAAAGCTGCTTATAACGGAAAAGATAAAGTTATGAGTGTTATCGTTACTGGTGGAAATATTGGCTTTGCTGCACCGCACTCTGGTCGCGTTTGGGGACCTATGTATGAAATTTTCGGTTGGACTCCAGCATTAGAAGTTGCTAATTCTACTGCAGGTCATAAAGGTGATGACGTTTCTGTTGAAGCTATCGCACAAACAAATCCTGATTGGCTTTTCGTATTAGATCGTGATGCTGCAACATCTGATGCAGCTAAGTCAGCTCCTGCTCAAGATGTTATTTCTAAATCACCAGCTCTTCAAAACACAACTGCTGTTTCTAAGAAACAAGTTATTTATGCACCAGCAGATACTTACACAAATGAATCAATTCAGACTTATATAGAGTTATTTGGAAATATCGCAAAAACTTTAGCTAAGTAGTGTAAAGGAGCACGAAACAGTGTCAAAAAATATGATTTCTAGGGTTGAGAATATTTCTCAACCCCAGTTTTATAATCACAATAAAATATGGACAAAACCTTTTATAATAGCGGTTATAGTTGTTATAATTTTAGGGATTATATCACTGTTTACTGGCGTTTATGATATACGTGGACAAGAGGACGGAATGGAGATGTTTTTCATCACTCGTGTTCCGAGAACAGTGGCATTAATGCTTACTGGAGCTGCAATGGCGATGGCAGGGCTCGTCATGCAACTTATTACACAAAATCGTTTTGTTGAACCTACTACAACGGGGACAATTGAATGGTCAGGCTTAGGCCTGCTTTTTGTGTATTTACTATTTCCTGCCCCGACTTTAGTTCAAAGAATGACTGGTGCAATCATTTTTTCTTTTATAGGAACTATGATTTTCTTTCTATTTTTAAGAAGAGTTAAGCTTCGTTCGTCTTTAATTGTCCCGATTATTGGATTGATGCTTGGAGCCGTTATTTCTGCAGTGTCTACTTTTATGGGACTTCTTTTTCAAATGACGCAAAGTATTGAAACTTGGTTTGTAGGTTCATTTGCTAACATTCAGGTGGGAAGATATGAATATTTATGGCTGATTGTTATCGTTACTTTGCTTATTTTTATGTATGCGAATAGATTGACTCTAGCTGGACTAGGGGAAGATGTCGCAACAAGCCTTGGAGTTAATTATAATAGAATTGTTCTTTTTGGGACTGGCCTTATCTCTGTTGCAGTTGGAATTGTTGCAGCTGTTATTGGAAACTTACCTTTCTTGGGATTAATTGTTCCAAATATTGTTTCCATGTTTAGAGGTGATGATCTTAGAAGTAATTTACCTTGGGTGTGTGTGATCGGAATGGGAACAATAACTGCCTGTGACATCATTTCTCGAACAATTATAAAACCTTTTGAACTACCTGTTTCTTTAATACTTGCATCAGTGGGAGCAGTCGTGTTTATTACTATTTTATTGAGAAAAAGAAAACCAAGGAGGCTGCGATGATCACATTAGATTATAGAAATAAAGAAAATGTCGAAGTCGATTCTAGCCTTCATAATGAAAGTAGATCAGCTAGTGCTTTTCGTTCTAAGAAGGAAGCAAGACGCTATTGGATTGTACTGATAACATTGATTGCGTTAGGCCTCCTTTCTTCATACGGACTTTTAGTGTATAACAATCCAGTTCCGATAGATTCCCCTTCTTTTATCCCAGTTGTTAAGAGAAGGATAGTAGCTATTGTTGCAATGATTATTGCGGCAGTTTGCCATAGCTTGTCGACAGTTGCTTTCCAATCTATTACGAACAATAAGATTATTACTCCTTCGCTTTTAGGTTTTGAATCACTTTATTCAGCGATACATACGAGTACAATATTCTTCTTTGGTGCTAGTGCATTAATCAATTTTAATGGAATTGGATCGTTTTTATTTCAAGTCGTTGTTATGGTCCTCATGAGCTTGATACTTTATGGATGGTTACTTTCTGGTAAATACGGAAATTTACAACTTATGCTGTTAGTTGGAATTATTATTGGCACTGGACTGAATTCTATGTCAACTTTCATGAGAAAGCTACTTGCGCCTTCAGAGTTTGATATTTTACAAGCGAAATTATTTGGTTCTGTGAATCATGCAGATCCTGCATACTTTCCTATTGTAATTCCTATGATTATAGTTGTAGCAGTATTGATTTTTGCTCATTCTAAGAATTTGAATGTTTTGTCACTAGGGAAGGATGTTGCTACTTCTTTTGGAGTTAAATATCAACCTAGTGTAATTTATACGCTTGTATTAGTGGCTATTTTAATGTCTATCTCAACTGCTCTAATTGGACCACTTACGTTCTACGGCTTTTTAGTGGCAACTTTGAGTTATCAGGCGGCGGCAACTTATGATCATAGATATATTTTCCCAATGGCTTTTGCTATAGGATTTTTGATTATGACGAGTGCATACTTCTTAATGTATCATGTATTCAATGCTCAAGGTGTAGTATCAGTTATTATTGAATTATTTGGTGGAATCATATTCTTAACTATAGTTTTAAGGAAGAGGGCTTTATGATAAAAATTGATAATGTTAAAAAGTTCTATACTGATAAGGTGAAAATAGGACCTTTGGATATTGAAATACCAAAAGCAGGCTTTACTTCTTTAATTGGACCAAATGGCGCTGGAAAGTCTACGACACTTTTGATGATTGGAAGACTTTTAGATATGGACGAAGGTCAAATCCAGGTAGCAAATATGGATGTTTCTGAATCTAAATCAAAAGACTTAGCAAAAGTTTTGACTATATTGCGACAAGAAAATCATTTTGTAACGAGGCTTACTGTTAGACAATTAGTTGGATTTGGGCGCTTTCCTTATTCAAAGGGAAGGTTAACGAAAGAGGATGAAGTTATCATTTCTAAATATATCGACTTCCTAGATTTAACTAATTTAGAGAATAGATATTTAGATGAGCTTTCTGGTGGGCAAAGACAAAGGGCATATGTAGCGATGGTATTGTGCCAAGAGACTGAATATGTACTTTTGGACGAGCCGCTAAATAATCTGGATGTCGCTCGTTCTGTTCAAATGATGGAACATTTGAGACGTGCGGCTAATGAATTTGGAAGAACAATTTTGACTGTCATGCATGACATAAATTTTGCAGCTAAATACTCTGATAAAATTTGTGCGATGAAAGATGGACAAATTGCTGCTTTTGGAACAGTAGAAGAGGTTATGGACTCAACACTTTTGACGGATATTTTTGAAACAAAAATAGAGATTATTAATGGTCCTTATGGGCCAATCGCCGTTTATTAGTTAGAAAATGTATACTGTAGCTGCTGCCTGTATTTTATAGGCAGCAGCTTTTTTGTACGATTGCCTGTGATATTTATTGGTGACGCTTTGAGCGCTCACAATATGAGGTTGCATTTATTCCACTATTTGACGAGCGGTAAGCCCCCTACTGATTAAAGTTCACTTTATAAAAAAGCTCTTTTACATACGGTGAATGTTATTTTACCGTTTTTAAAATGTCGTAATCAAGAGGGGGGATTAATATTATGCTTACAGTGCGATTTTCGGTGTGGTGATATAATGTTTATGAGTGTTTGTTGTGTCGGTTTTTGTCGGTAAGTCGATATATTTCGAAAATCGCTGATATAATTGGAGTTGCGCTGATATATTTCGAAAATCGCCGATATAATTGGAGTTGCGCTGATATATTTGAAAAATCGCTGATATATTTTGGAGGGGGATAAAAATGATTGTGAAAGAGCGGAAAATGCCTGTACATTTGCTCCAATTAGAAGCTCTACTGAGAAGATTGCCTGCTCATCATTCAAAAAGAAATGTGGTGGTTGAAAATCTAGCGAAATTTATGGCCGGCTATAAAGGAGAGCAGTCGATTGAATATCCACTTAGTTTCTTACCCGAAACGGAATACAGTATTTTACATGATATTAGGTTGTTTGATCAGAAACATTATTTTCAAATTGATACCCTCATAGTTTCCTCATGTTTTCTTCTTTTTCTTGAAATAAAAAATATTGTTGGTACATTAATCTTCGACGCCAAGTTTAATCAGCTCATTAGAATATCAGATGGCACCTTGGAAGAAGGTTTTCCAGATCCATTTTTACAAATAAAACGGCAAGAGATGCAGCTGAAAAAATGGCTGAGTCTACATGGTATATATAATCTTCCAATTGAATCCCTCATTGTAATTAGTTCACCTCGTACAATTATTAAAACTTCAGATGAAATACTTTCTAGTAAAATTATCCACAGCGCAAATTTACCTAATAAAATAAAACAGATTAAAAATCAATATAAAGAAAAAGTGGTTAGCGATATAAATGGGTTTATAAATAAAATTATGAATGGGCATTCTTTACAGCGACAAAATATTCTTGCTCAATATAAAGTGAAAAAAGAGGAATTGCTAAAGGGCGTGCAGTGTGAGGAATGTTTTATAATAGCAATGTTAAAAGAAAAACAGGGATGGCGTTGCTCAAACTGTAATAGTACGTCTAAACATGCTCATTTACGTGCTTTACAAGACTACACACTTCTGTTTGGAACGATAACTACTAATAGTAAATTGAGGGACTTTCTTAATATGCAATCTAGTTGTGCGGTCAAAAGACTCCTCCAAACAATGAACATCCCCCATACCGGCACCAACAAAGGTCGGAAATATGATTTAACCCACCTCCAATTATAATTTTGCTATAATAAATGAATACCTACACGAAGGGGAGCTAAAAGAAAACATGAAGTCGTTTAATATTGATCATTTTATCGCAAGCATTTTACAGTGGATATTAAACATAGCGTTAATTATATTATCCATTGTCTTATCTATTTTTTTAATTAATGAGACGATTACTTTTATTCAATACATATTTTCAGCGAAGAAGTATACGTCATATAAGTTAGTTGAAAGTATTATCGTCTATTTCTTATACTTCGAGTTCATCGCATTGATTATTAAGTATTTTAAGTCGAATTATCATTTTCCGTTACGTTATTTCATTTATATCGGAATTACGGCGTTAATTCGTTTAATTATTGTATCTCATGAGGAACCGATGGAGACGTTGTTATATGCGGGATCCATTCTCGTTTTAGTCGTTGCTTTATACATATCAAATATGAGAGATTTGAGAAAAGAGTAGCAAAAAACCCCTAAATCTAGGGGTTTTTACTTTATCCCGCATTAACGGGCAGTAAGACCCCCATCTCAAAATTCAGAGGAAGCAAAGAAGTTAGGTGGGGGATCAACTGCCCGTAAAAGCCCGATTGGTTCAACTAATAATCAGTGGGGGATAAACAAAACCCCACTGATTAAAGTTTCACTTTATATAATATGAAATCCAATTAATAAAATAACGATGAACGTGATAGCGAATACGCCCCACCATAACGTATGAGTTTGTCCTCTTCTTTTCCTTGCTACGAGGATTTCCATCGACATAATAAGGATAAGAGCGAATACAGCTTTTATCATAGAAATGACAGGGAAGTTTTTAATGACTACCATTCCAATTCCTGAACCTAGCATAAGAACATAAAAGGCACGTTGTCCCCACAGTGTAAATTCTTGTTTGTTAAGCATGTAACTCATAATAAATAAGATGATAAGAATTGCCCATGATCCCGCGTGAATTTGATAAAACATATTAAGCATTATAGTTCACTCCCGTATGTATGTTGATTTTTTGAAAATAGGATTACGAATCCGATAGAAAGCATCGTCATCATGCCTCCTACTATGAAAGATACTGCCCCTTGTGATGTAAATATCATTGTGAAAAATATTGGTCCGATAATTCTTCCTAAACTATCAAATGAATAATTTAAGCCTGAAATGGTACCGTGATCGCTTTTTACTTGTTTTGTTAAAAAGGATAGAGTACAAGTTCGTACGAGCGCGTTTCCAGCTGTGAAGATGGATAAACAAATGCCGGCCCATAGTAAGTTCGTAATAAAAGGGATTAAAAATAGGCCTGTTGCAGAAATGATTTGTCCGATTATAATGTAGCGTTTTTCATCTCCGTTACGAATGTAGCGTATGAGTCCACCTTGTATACATGCATCTACTAGGCCGCTTGCTAAAAAGATTATGCCGATTTGTAATGGTGTAATGCCGATTGCTTGTTTGCCAAATAGTTGATAGGTACCTTCTAACCCAGCTAATGCCATAGAAATTGTGAAAGTAATGAAAAACAAGCCGATTGATGAAGCTGGTAAATGAATAAACTTTTTAAATGGATTTCCCGCATTTTTTTCACCTGCATTGTTTAAACTCTCTTTAAAAGTAAAGCATGTATAGAGAAATAAAATGACAAGAAGATTGCTAGCAATTTGGAACGGAACTGCATTTCCAAAATGGCTTAGCATCCCGCCAATTGCTGGACCGACAATAAAGCCCATCCCGATACAAGCACCCATCATTCCGATATAACGATTACGCTCAGTTTCATTTGTCATATCGACAATGGAAGCTGTTGCAGCGGTGTATAATGCACCGGCAAACAATCCATTTAGGCTTCTTGCGATGTATAAGCCAGTTAAATTATTAATCAGTAAACCTGTTAAGAAAAAACTAATGGAATACCCGAGTATGCCAATTAGTAGTACAGGACGCCGACCTGCTCGATCAGAAATCTTTCCCCAAAGTGGAGCTGTTAAGAATGAAGCGAGCGAATAAGAAGATAACAGCATTCCTAAATGATGCGACGGCACATGTAAATTTGTAATGATTTCTGGTAGAACAGGGATAATCATACCGAATCCTAAAAAGATGAAAAATTGAACGATCATTAACGGAACTATATTCCTTTTCATCATATCCTCCTTTACTCTTATTAATTAAATGACATATGACTAAATAGTCATATGGTTATGATAATGGTTTATTAAAAGGAGTACAATCGATATAATGAAATTGAAACAAATTATTCATAATTTAAAAGTCCAGTTAGGAGAATTTAGAATGTCTATTCGTTATGCATTACTTGGACTACTTTCAAAAAAAGAACAAACTGGTTATGACTTGTATCATACTTTTCAAGAACAACTCATTTATTTTTGGAATTCAAGTCATTCACAAGTGTATAAAGAATTATCAAAAATGGAGCAGGATAACCTGGTTACGTTCGAATATATTTATCAAGAAGGAAGTCCAAATAAAAAAATATATTCTTTGACGAAAGAGGGCGAAAAGGCTCTTGTTGAATGGATTATTCATTCGAAAACGAAGCCTCAACGTATAAAGGATGAGTTTTTATTAAAAGCCTCAAGTTTTAATGTTATTTCAGTAAGTGAAGCTATTTCACTATTACAGAAGGTAATTGATAGAGAAACACATGTAATGCGGGAAACTCAAAAATGGAAAGATTATAGTTTTCCGGATCAGTCGTCTATTCGTAAACAGGTGATCGGAGAGTATATTACTGTTGAATATGGAATAAGGTATTCAAAAATGTACATCGACTGGTGTGAATGGGCAATTGAAGTGTTAGAAACATTACGAGAAGAAGAGTAAGAGTAAGAGAAAGTAGTGCACACATAAGTTTGCACTACTTTTTTTATATCTTGACCTTAAAGTCACTTGAGACTTTACAATGAAATTAGGGCGTTTGAAATTGAAAAAAATTGAGAAATTAAGTGAAGAGGTTTCTTTTACTTGGAGGTTATAGAAATGAGTCAGGAATTGAAATTGCGTCCATTAGAGCGAGAAGATTTAAAGTTTGTACACGAACTGAATAATAATGCACATATTATGTCGTATTGGTTTGAAGAGCCGTATGAGGCATTTGTGGAGCTGCAAGATTTATACGATAAACATATACATGATCAAAGTGAACGCCGATTTATCGTTGAAAAAGATAATGAAATGGTTGGATTGGTTGAGTTAGTGGAAATCGATTATATTCACCGTAGAACGGAATTCCAAATCATTATTGATCCGAATTATCAAGGATATGGTTATGCAGTGGATGCGACGCGTTTAGCGATGGATTACGCTTTTTCTGTATTAAATATGCATAAAATATATTTAGTTGTGGATAAGGAAAATGAAAAAGCAGTACATGTTTATAAAAAAGTTGGGTTTATGGTAGAAGGTGAGCTTATCGATGAGTTTTTCGTTGATGGTAACTATCATAATGCAATAAGAATGTGTATGTTTCAGAAGCAATATTTTGAAAACAAGTAGTTGAAAGATTCGGAAGTAATGTTGACGCTTCGTAAAACTGTATGCTAAAATCCCTTTTAAGTATTAAGGAAGGTGCAGAATATGCTTTATATAAAATTTGTAAAACTCATTAGAAAACTTTGCTCCGCACAAATGTATACGGTGAAGCGTTGTACGGAGCTTAATCAAGGGGTATAAATCCCCTATATTCATCGGCTGAATAATTTTTGAAAAAAGTATAGTCTACCTATGCTTATTTCGTTATGGTTATTTAGCTGATGTATAAAATAGATTAAGGGGCCATAGACAATGCTTTGTCTATGGCCCTTTGTGTATATTATTCCAATGAGCTTTTACTGTAAATTGGATTAGTATGGAAAAAACCACGAAGCAGAGGGCTAGTGTCGAATGACGCTATCTCTCTGCTTTTTTTAATTTCAGGAAAAGAGGAATAAAAATGAGTTTACTTAAAGTTGAAAGTTTATCACATAGTTTTATAGATAAAGTATTATACGAAAATGCTTCTTTTGATTTGCATAAAGGGGAGCATATGGGAATTGTTGGACAGAATGGTGCAGGGAAAAGTACGTTACTGAAAATATTGGTGGGGGAAATTATTTCTGATAAGGGGAGTGTTAAGTGGCAACCTAATATTCAGATTGGACATCTTGATCAATATGCAGAAATTGATGGGAGCTATACTATTTCACAGTATTTAAAACGAGCTTTTTATGATTTGTTTGAAATGGAAAAGAGAATGAATAAGTTATATGAAGAAAGTGCGATGACTGGAGATGAGAATCAACTATTGAAAGCAGCTGAAATACAAGAGCAGCTTGAGGCTTGCGGTTTTTATTCAGTAGATAGCATAATAAACAAGGTGGCAGCTGGTTTAGGTATTGATGCTATTGGGATGGAGCGTATTATTGGTGAATTAAGCGGAGGACAACGGGCAAAGGTAATTTTAGCAAAGCTTTTATTAGAAGAGCCTACTATTTTATTACTAGATGAACCGACAAACTTTCTTGATAAAGAGCATGTTGAATGGCTTGCTAATTATTTAATGAATTTTGAAGGGGCGTTTATTGTCGTGTCTCATGATTTTGATTTTCTAGAAAAAGTGACTTCTTGTATATGTGATGTAGAGTTTGGAACGGTGAAGAAGTATTACGGAAAATACTCGGATTTTGTAAGACAAAAGGAGCATTTGCGAAAAGATTATATTCGTCAATATTATGCACAACAAAAGAAAATTGAAAAAACGGAGGAGTATATTCGTAGAAATATTGCTGGGGTCAATTCAAAAATAGCACAGGGACGTAGAAAGCAGTTGCAACGTATGGAAAGAATTGCGCCACCAAGTTTTACTCATAAACCGTCTATTCATTTTCGGGAACTTCCCATTTCAGTTCAGACAGTTCTGGAAGTAAATAATCTTGAAGTTGGTTACGATTTTGCTCTCTTACCAAAGTTGAATTTTTCAGTAATGGGTGGGAAAAAACTTGTGATTACAGGTTTCAATGGAGTAGGGAAATCTACTTTGTTAAAAACAATCGTTGGAAATATTGCTAGTATTTCTGGAGAGTTTCACTTTTCAGAGCAAATAAAGATTGGATATTATGAGCAAGATTTAAATTGGAGCAATGATTCTTTAACGCCGCTTCAAATTATTTCAGAACAGTTTCCTAAACTGAATAGGAAGGAAATACGCCATCATTTAGCTGCATGTGGTGTGAAGGATACGCACGTTTCGCAAGAAATTCGTACGTTAAGTGGTGGTGAACAATCGAAGGTGAAACTGTGCGGATTATTACTATCACCTTGTAACTTCTTAATTTTAGATGAGCCGACAAACCATTTAGATGCAGAAGCGAAGGAAGCTTTGCAAAAGGCACTAATTAAGTTTAAGGGTAGCATTATACTCGTATCTCACGAAGCAAGTTTTTATCTTGATTGGGCAGATAGCATCTTTCATATAGAGACGGGATTAGTTAAGGGGGTGTGAAACGTATGAGTGAAAACAATTGGAAAACGAAAATTATATTATTTTTGACCGCTCAAACGATTTCGTTGTTCGGTTCCTCTCTCGTGCAATACGCGATTATATGGTATATCACCCTTACAACATCATCGGGGATGATGTTGACCATTTCAACTGTTTGCGGTTTCATACCACAAATCGCAATTTCTTTATTGGCAGGTGTTTGGATTGATCGTTACGACCGTAAAAAAATGATTATGTTATCAGACGGGGTTATAGCAATTGCTACGTTAGTTTTAGCAGTTCTATTCTTAACAGGATATAAAAGTATTTGGTTACTTTTTATTGTGTTACTCATTCGTTCAGCTGGAACAGGAGTACAAACGCCAGCTGTGAATGCATTAATTCCGCAAATCGTTCCGAAAGAGTATCTGATGAAAGTAAATGGAATAAATAGCAGTATTACATTTTTAATTATGTTTCTTTCTCCAGCAGCAAGTGCGACGATTCTTTCTATTTCCAGCATTGAAACAACATTTTTTATTGATGTCATTACGGCTATGATTGGAATTAGTATTATGTTTATTATTCAGGTGGAAGGACATGCGAATGTAGAGGATAAGCAAAAATCTAATTTACAAGGAATTAAAGAAGGATTCTCTTATTTAAAAGAAAATGTATTTATTAAAAGGCTAATCGTTTTATTGATTATCGTCATGATTTTAATAAGTCCAGCTGCCTTTTTAACACCTTTAATGGTAACCCGTTCTTTCGGTGCAGAAATGTGGAGACTTACTGCTAGTGAGATGACTTTTAGTGCGGGAGCGGCAGCTGGTGGCATATTGATTGCAGCGTGGGGTGGTTTCCGTAATCGTATGCATACAACAGCGCTAGCTTGTGCGTTATATGGACTGCTTATGATTGGACTAGGGATCGCTCCGGTATTTATTATGTATTTAGTATGTAACTTTTTAATTGGTATAACAATGCCGTGCTTCAATACACCGGTTAACGTGTTATTGCAGGAAAAAGTAGAAACTTCCATGCACGGACGAATGTTTAGTCTTGTACAAATCGCTAATTCATGCGCCCTTCCTTTAGGAATGATACTATTTGGCCCATTGGCTGATATGTTTAGTGTAGAAATTTTGTTAATTTATGCTGGGATATTCGTGCTGTTATGTGCGATATATGTTGTAGTAAGTAAGAGGTTTGAAGTGTAAATATTCATGATTAAAAAGGTTTGTGAGGCAATTTAAGGTGCTTCATAAACCTTTTGTTTTAATTACAAATCAATAATCATTTATTGAAAAACGATAAAAAAATATTGACTTATAGTTTTATTGAATTTATTATGATGGTAGTAAAAAGGAATACAAATAAATGAATTATGAAGTTAAAGGAGAATATATTATGAAAAATAAATTTTTATTAGCTATCGTACTGCTATCGTTAGGAGTTACTTGTTTATTAATGCACGGGGCAACTAGTAAAATAGCGGATAATGGTTTGCTTGTAGAGCCTTTCTTTTTCCTAGTACCGATAAGTTATGTATTGTTCTTGAGTGGTATTGGTGTATTACTATTTGAAGTTATTACTTCGAAGTTGAAAAAGCAGTAATAGACAAAATAGAACTTTAGTCTGTGGGGCCAGCCTGATAGGTTATTAGCTTACGGCAAATGGAATTTTATGAGCTAAAACACCTACTATGAAATAGAAACATATAATATGGAAGAAAAATAATAAGTGAGTTGAATCATGATGAATCATTATTTTTATAATGATAGACGAATAGGAGCAGCTATTACTTTGGCTGGGGCACAGGGAACTATCCATGCTGTGAATCAAGTGATTCAAATGCAGCAACAAGCATATTTTGCACAAATGATGCAAGGGCAGTATATGTCGTACTCACAGCCTCCGATGCAAGTTGTACATTATGATGTGTATCCAGCTACTTTCTTTTCCATACCATATGGGGGGACTTATTTCTTATAGAAAAAAGCGACTAATAAGAGTCGCTTTTTTATATTCCGCCTAGCTTCATTCCAAGAAATGCGAAGAGGATACCCACTATGTAAGTAGCGCTTAAGTATAAAAGGAATATGCTAAAGTTTTTACGGTTGAGAAGCTGAACAGATTCTAGTTTAAACGTTGAAAATGTCGTGAAGGCACCCATAAATCCAGTACCTAATAATAATTGCCAACCTGTAGTGACTCCGTTGCCAATTATATATCCGAGTAAAAATGCTCCTGTTATATTAATGAGAAATGTAGCAATTGGAAAGGAAGTCTTATTTCTTTTTTTAAACCAATTGCTAATTGCAAATCGTGTAATCGCACCGAAAAATCCTCCTGTTGCTACTAATAAAGCTTCTATCATAAGTGATCACCTTCCGTAAGATGTTTCTTAAGTAAGAAATCACCTAATGTATAGCCAAGTCCAGACATAATGAGGCCACCAAGTATGCTGCATGATACATATAAGAAGGCTATGCTCCACTCAGAATGATTGATCAATTGAATAGTCTCTACACTAAATGTTGAAAACGTCGTAAAAGAACCGATAAATCCTGTCCCGATGCCTGTGATTACATCTGAAGGTAAGTTGTTGAGCTTAGCGATATACGTAGTCAGCCAAGCTAGTAAGAAGCATCCGGCTAAGTTAATAAGTAATGTAGCTAGTGGAAATGTATGATGCCAAAATTCATGAATAGTAAGACCTAAATAATAACGAGAAAGGACTCCTAATATACCGGCAATGCCGATCATAATATAAATCAATTTTCTCACCTCTTTAAATAGCTTGCTCAAAAAAATAGACTCCTACCAGTAGTTATACTGGTAGGAGTCATTAGCTAAGTAGCGTTTATGGCGAACTCCATCACCTATGATTATTACATATAGTGTACTAAACATTACGCTTGATTTCCAGTGAAGGAGTTAGGGGATTTTGTATTTTTGATAATGTAAGAGCAAGAGTTATTGTTTATAAACTAAATATAGTGATATAAGGTTTTTGATATGATAAAATATTTGTTATGTCTGTCATTCAGTTTTAGTTAACTGAAAATAAAGATAATTAAGTTGTGTGTTTTAGAAAAGGGGCGTTTATTTGAAGAAATTATTAAAAATAGTACTTATATGTATTTTAGTTGGGGTGGGAGTGGTAGGTGATTTTTTAGCGTATATGACACTTACTAAAGAACAGCCTGCTGATGTTATAAGTTTGCAGGTGGAAAATAATAAAGAGCGCGTATTAGCGACAGGAAATGAATTTAAAGTTACAACATTTAATATTGGATATGCTGGATTAGATAAGGATCAAGATTTCTTTATGGATGGGGGAAAGGGATCTGGTTCAAGCAGTAAAGCGCAAACGGAAACGAACTTAAAGAGTATGCTTTCGTTTTTACAAAATGAGAATAGTGATTTTGCGTTATTACAAGAAGTCGATATAAAATCAATGCGATCATTTGATGTGAATGAGCATGAGTTTTTGAAAAAAGGATTACCTGATTATGCTTCGTCGTTCGGGAAGAACTATGATACAAAATGGGTTCCCGTTCCAGTTACAAGTCCAATGGGATATGCGGAGGCTGGATTAAGTACGTTTTCTAAATACACTGTTCAAGAAGCGAAGAGATTCCAGCTTCCTGGAATGGAGCCTTGGCCAAAGCGTTTATTTGATTTAGATCGGGCGATTGTTGAACATACAATCCCTGTTAATAATGGAAAGCATGTTAGACTTGTAAACTTACATTTGTCTGCGTACGATGAAGGCGGGAAAATTAGAAAACAGCAAGTAGAGTTTTTAAAAGAATATATGAACAAGCATTATAAAAATGGTGATTACGTAATAATGGGCGGAGATTGGAATCAATTAGTTTCTGATGTTCAATTAAGTGATCCGAAGTTTGTGAAGGAGCGTCCTGAGTGGTTAGTAGAGTTACCGAAGGACTTTACTGATGGTGGCTTTAAATGGGCTGTAGACCCGTCTGTTATGACTGTGAGAGATGATGTAAAGAAATATGTAGAAGGTGAAAATTTCGTCACGATTATTGATGGCTTTATCGTTTCACCGAATGTTGAGATTGTAAATGTGCAAGGAAAAGATTTAAAGTTTGAAAATAGTGATCATAACCCAGTGAGTGCGGTATTTAAGCTGAAGTAATTAAGTGCAGAAGGTGGGACTATATATGGAATGGTTAAAGAAAACTTGTTTTTCTAACCTTGAGAAAGAATCACAGAAAAATCATTTATTGCTGTTTATTACAATTTGTAGTTTCTTCCTTGGAATCATCGCAATTGGGTATTACGGATATATTTTTACAGAGAGAGCAATCGCGTTTTGGGTTTGTGGCATTTCTGTCGTTGTATTTGGAACACTTCTTACTTTTATAAAAAGCATGGAAACGACGTATAAATATATCATGACATTTATGTTGCTTATGATGTCTTTCATTATGGTACAAGCTTTTAATGAAAGCCCAGCTGTATTTCAAATGGTCTATTTTACACTAGCCGTTTCACTTATTTATTTAAGTGAACGCCTCGTTGTAATTCTAGGCGGAGTGGCAGTTGTAATCACATTTATTCTTTGTAGTTATTGGCCAGAGCAATTTTTTGCTTATACAGCTGCATCTGAAGCTGCAAACTTCGCAAGCTTGTTAGCGATCGTAACAATCGCTATGTGGGGCGTCACGAAAATTGGTTCTAACTTGCTAGCTCGTTTAAGTGATGAGAAGCAAGAAGTAATGAGAAAAGCTCAGGAATTAGAAGAAACGCAAAGACTTATTGAGGAAACGGTTGTAAAACTAGATCGTAATTTCAATTATTTAAGACAAAATATGAATACATCGATGGAGTCGATGAGTGAAATCAATTTCGCTTTTGAAGAGGTAGCAGTTGGTACGCAATCACAATCAGAGATGATGCATCGTTCGGTAGAAGTATTGAATGATATGGAGGGGAATATTGAACAAATCATTTCTCAAGTAAGAAATGCATCGATTCGTGTTGATGAAAGCTTAGAAATTTCAAAGGGTAGTGTACATACTCTACGAAATTTTGAAGCGAATATGAGAAGTTTAAATGATGTTGTTTCACAATCAGGAATTATATTTAGAGATTTAATGATGCAATCGAAGCAAATTAATGAAATTGTAGATGTAATAACAAATATTTCAAGTCAGACGAGTTTACTAGCTTTAAATGCAAATATTGAAGCTGCAAGAGCAGGCGAACATGGAAAAGGATTTGCTATTGTAGCGAATGAAGTATTAAAGCTTGCTGAGGAATCGAATCGTTCTGCGGGAAGAATTCAAGGGATTTTGAAAGAGTTTAGTAATCAAGCAAGTAAGGTAGAAGTGCAGGTAGAGAAATCAGAAAGAGTACAAGAAGAGTGTAACGAAATGCTAGCAAGTGTTTTAACAAATGTAACGGATTTAGGAAAGTTTATTGATGCAATTAATGATGTAATGAGAGAGATTGTTGGTCATCAAGAAAATTTTCAAGTTAAAACGACGAATATCGTAAAGGATGTTACACATGCTTCCAATGTAATCCAGCAAACTTCTGCGGCGACAGAAGAAGTGTTAGCAAGTGTGGAAGAAGAAAAGCATCGAAATGATACATCAGTGAAGACATTACATACTGTTAGCGAGCAAGTGAAATTGTTAGAAGATATTTTAGAAAAGTAATATCACTTAAAAAGAGTACAACGTCTGTGCTCTTTTTTCATTTAAAAGAAGACTTGCTCGGATTTTAATTGCTTTTCTGCTCGTTTTCTGCCAAGCTTAAGGAGATAAAATTCAGCTAATAGCGGAATTAAAATACTTCAAAGAAAGAATTAAATAGGTGACGCATATGATCGAAGTTAAGACTTCTGAACTTAGTGATGGAGAATTTAATAGAGGTGTATTTGCAACTCGTGATATAAAAAAAGGTGAGTTGATACACGCAGCGCCAGTTATCTCTTATCCGAATGAACAGCATGAACACATTGAGAAAACATTACTTGCTGACTACGCATTTGAGTATGGGATTAATCATACGGCAATCCTTTTAGGATACGGTATGTTATTCAATCATTCATATACACCGAATGCGACGTATGATATTGTCTTTGAGAATCATACATTTAACTTCTATGCTTATAAAGATATAAAAGCAGGAGAAGAAATTTTAATCAATTATAATGGTGAAGTGGATAACGATGAACTGCTATGGTTTGATAAAGAAAAAGAAGAGAACGAAAAGTAATTTAAAATAAGTAATGAAAAAAGATGCTTTTACATAGGTAAAGGCATCTTTTTTATTGATGAAAATAAAGTAAAGATTACAAAAAAATACCACTTTATTTTCGTGTGGTATAGTAAGATACTGAAGGGTAGTGTTTTGAAAAAGTAATATATTTTACAAATTGTTGTCTTTCTGATGACATGTCAAGTTTAGTAGCCCATTTGGGTTGCTTTATTATGCAATATATATTTTAATATGAGTGGCACCTCTTATAAATTAAGAGGTTTATAGGTGTCTCGAATTGATTTTGGGTACACTGTATCCACCACTTTAGGTTCATTTCATGTACGTGGGGATATTATGGGCCCGTATAACGGGATAAAAAGAATATAGAAATAGAGGAATCGTAAAATGAATATGCAAGAGGTTTATGAATATTTAAGTACGGTATTGCCTGAAGGTCATGTGAAACAAGATGAAATGTTAAAGAATCATACGCATATTAAAGTTGGTGGAAAAGCAGATGTGTTCGTTGCACCGACAAATTATGATGAAATTCAAGAAGTTATTAAATATGCTAACAAATATAATATTCCAGTTACGTTTTTAGGAAACGGTTCGAATGTCATTATTAAAGACGGTGGAATTCGCGGGATTACAGTAAGTTTAATTCATATTACAGGTGTTACTGTAACAGGAACGACAATTGTAGCACAGTGCGGTGCAGCAATTATTGACGTATCACGTATTGCGTTAGACCATAACTTAACGGGTCTTGAGTTTGCTTGTGGTATTCCAGGTTCAGTTGGCGGAGCATTATATATGAATGCAGGTGCATACGGCGGTGAAATTTCGTATGTATTAACAGAAGCTGTTGTAATGACAGGTGATGGAGAGCTACGTACTTTGACGAAAGAAGCATTTGAATTTGGATATCGTAAGAGTGTATTTGCGAACAACCATTACATTATTCTTGAAGCAAGATTTGAACTTGAAGAAGGTGTATATGAAGAAATTAAAGCAAAAATGGATGATTTAACGTTTAAACGTGAGTCAAAACAACCTCTAGAATATCCTTCATGTGGTAGCGTATTTAAACGCCCACCAAATAACTTTGCTGGTAAATTGATTCAAGAATCAGGGCTACAAGGTAAGCGAATTGGTGGAGTGGAAGTTTCTTTAAAACACGCTGGATTTATGGTAAATGTTGATAACGGAACAGCACAAGATTACATCGATTTAATTCACTTCGTACAAAAAACAGTTGAAGAGAAATTTGGCGTGAAGTTAGAGCGTGAAGTAAGGATTATTGGAGAAGATAAAGAATAACATATACGTATAAAGCTGCGAATTATTTTAAAATAATATTTGGGTATTGTTGACAATTTGTTTTCAATTCAATATAATGGCTAATAATTTAACAAATAACATACGTTGAAAGAGCCCAGTAGCAGTTTGTCACTGTTAACGAGAGAGCTAGGGGATGCTGAAACCTAGCACAAACAAACTTGCGAATTACACTCTGGAGTATCTTAGGTAATGCTAAGCGGATTGGCAATCGATATTATTGCTAAGAGTGGTATGAGTAGCTATGCTATTTATACAAACTGGGTGGTAACACGGTGAATAATCGTCCCTATGTCATAGACATAGGGATTTTTTGTTTTTAAAAAAATAAAGGGGATGACAAAAGATGAATATCATTGATGAATTAGAATGGCGCGGTGCTGTTAATCAGCAGACTGACGAAGAAGGTTTACGTAAGCTAGTAGAAGAGAAAAAGATTTCGCTATACTGCGGGGTTGACCCGACTGGGGATAGTATGCATATCGGTCATTTGATTCCGTTTATGATGATGAAAAGATTTCAATTAGCCGGCCATCATCCAGTTATTTTAATTGGTGGAGCAACAGGAACAATTGGTGATCCGAGTGGACGTCAATCAGAACGTCAACTTCAAACGTTAGAAGTAGTTCAGCATAATGTGGATGCATTAACAGCGCAAATGAAAAAGCTATTTGATTTTGGTGGAAATAGCGAAGTGAAGATGGTAAATAACTACGACTGGACACATGAAATAAATATTATTGAGTTTTTACGTGATTACGGGAAAAACTTTAGCATTAATAGCATGTTAGCAAAAGACATCGTAGCAAGTCGTTTAGATACAGGAATTTCTTTCACAGAATTTACGTACCAAATTTTACAAGCGATGGACTTCCATCATTTATACACGAAAGAAGATGTTCAACTGCAAATTGGCGGTAGTGACCAATGGGGAAATATTACGAGTGGTTTAGATTTAATTCGTAAGTTAGAAGGGCATGAAGCAAAAGTATTTGGATTGACGATTCCGTTACTATTGAAATCAGATGGTACGAAGTTTGGTAAATCAGCAGGTGGTGCGGTTTGGCTTGATCCTGAAAAAACAACACCATTTGAATTTTACCAGTTCTGGGTGAATACAGATGACCGTGATGTCGTTAAATACTTGAAATACTTTACGTTCTTAACGAAAGAGCGCATCGATGAATTGGCAGTGAAGGTAGAAACAGAGCCTCATAAACGTGAAGCACAAAAAGTATTAGCGGAAGAAATGACGAAATTCGTTCATGGAGAAGAAGCATTGCTACAAGCTGTGAAAATTACAGCAGCGTTATTTAGCGGAGATATTAAATCGTTAACAGCTGATGAAATTGAGCAAGGCTTTAAAGAAATGCCAACATTCCAGTCTTCAAAAGAGACGAAAAACATCGTAGAATGGCTAGTTGATTTAGGAATTGAACCATCTAGACGACAAGCACGTGAAGATATTAATAACGGAGCTATTTCTATGAATGGCGAAAAAGTAACGGATGTAGGTACGGATGTTACGGTAGAAAATTCATTTGACGGACGATTCATTATTATTCGTAAAGGGAAGAAGAACTACAGCCTTGTGAAGTTAGGATAATGAAGAAGGTTTAAAAGTTATATCGGCGATTTTTTGAATATATCGACCGTAACTCGAATTATATCGGCGATTTTCGAAATATATTAGCGATTTTCTCGATATATCGATTTACCGACAAAAAGCGTCAATAAAGCTGTTCCGAACGGGACAGCTTTCATTATAAAAAAGTCAGTATATTTAGATAAATTTAAAGGGTATATAATTTTTTTGCCGAATAAATAAGTTAGAGAAAATTACGGATAAAAATAGCCCGAACCATGCTGGGCATGATTCGGGCTTATATTCAGATTAGTAAGCTAAGCTGAATAGACCTTTAATGTGTGATAAGTAACGAACGTTACTTGCTTCTTTCATTAATGATGCTGGTAAGCCTTTAAGTGGAGTATTGCTTGCTCCAATTGTAGCAACAGCATCTTTACGTCCTAGACTAGCAAGTGTTCCAGAGTTTACAGGTGCGAACTCTTCGAATGCTTTGCCTTCTAGTGCTGCGTATAAGTTGTATCCAATTAACTCACCCATTTGCCAAGCGATTTGTGCAGTTGGTGGGTATGGACGTCCGTCTGGAGCGAAGACAACAGCGCTGTCTCCAGCAACGAATACATTTTTGTGAGAAGTAGATTGTAGGTATGCATCAACTGTTGCACGACCACGGTTTACTTCAAGACCTGATTCACCGATTAGTGGGTTACCTTGAACGCCACCAGTCCAAACGAATGTGTTAGCAACAAGTTTTTGACCGTCTTTTAAGTCGATTTCGTTGCCAGCAACGTTTGTTACAGGAAGACCAGTTAAGAATGTAACGCCGCGTGCTTCTAGGCTAGTAGTTGCACGTTCGATTAAGTGGTCTGGTAATACTGGAAGGATTTTTGGACCTGCTTCAACAAGAAGAAGTTTCACTTCTTTTGGATTTACGCCGTGGCTTTTTGCAAGTTTAGGCATAATGTCAGCAAGCTCACCAACTAGCTCAACGCCAGTTAATCCGCCACCACCGATTACGATTGTAGCATCAGCTTCGTTTTTCGTTTTCGCGTATTCACGAATACGGTCTTCAACGTGTTTGTAGATTTTGTTTGCATCAGCAGCAGATTTTAATACCATGCTGTTTTCTTCTAGTCCTGGAATACCGAAGTAAGCAGTTTTACTTCCTAAAGCAACTACAAGTGCATCGTAAGATAAAGTAGTGCCACCAGCTAGTTTAATTTCTTTGCTATCAACTGAGAATGACTCAACTGTTGCGATTTTTAGATCGATATCTTTACCTTTGAAAAGCTTTGTAAGTGGCATTGCAACTGCTTGCTCAGACACGTTACCAGCTGCAAGGCGGTGTAGTTCAGTGATAATTTGGTGTGTTGGGTATTGGTTAATCACTGTAACTTGTGCTTCTGATTTGCTGTAATATTTACGTACGTTTAAAGCGGCAAGAAGACCGCCATAACCAGCGCCTAAGATGACAATTTGTTTTGACATAGTATGATATCCCCCGTCTTTACTAATTGTTGTTATAAGTTAACTTATTTATTGTTACGTTCTGCACTAATTTGAAGATATGCGTTCACAAAGCGGAACATTTTTTGTGCTTGTGGATCTTTTAGTAATTTTAAAAGACCGAATAGGCCGATAACTTCGTTGCTTTCGTCAGCACGATCTTTCGCTTCGATCGCAGTAGCAGCCATGCTTTTCACTGTATCTTTTACAGGTTCTACAAGCTCTGTGATTGCACCAACAGTGTCGCTTTTTAATACTTCATCAGTAGCAACAGTTTGAGCGAAGTCATAAGACTTAGTTAAAATGTTAACAAGCTCAGTTAATTTTGGAAGCTGTTCTACTAGTGTTGTTAATGATTCTTGTACCTCAGGTTTTAACAACTGATCAAGTACATCAAGTTGTCCTTGGCTAGCAGAAATTTGTACAGTTTCTTGTTCTGGCTTTGTTTGAGTCATAGTTTCTGGCATCTCCAATTCTCCTTTACGATAGCAATACTCTTATTTTTGATAGGTAAGATAGTAAACGTTTGCGAAACTTTATACAAAGTTTCACAAAACACAATAAAATGCCTTTAAATTTATGTCAGCAAGTAAGCTGAAATCATAAACCCAAAACCATAATGTCCTACCTATTATTTATGAACTGTCCGATACATGGCTTGTCCGCATAATGGAAAAGCTCCGTTACCGGAAAGTGTATATAATATATATCCTATATTATATACTATATACACCTATGTTAACATAAAAATGATTCCTAATTATTTGATATTACGTGTATAACGTAGTACTGCCAAGGCATGAAAGCGCATAAATTATTTTGTTAAGCTTAGAAATGTACGTATATACAAATAAAAAAAGGAAAAAATGGACAAATTTATGTTCATTTTTTCCTTTTTTTATTGTTCACCTTCTGTTATTAACATCGATGTCTTACCTTCTTTTTCAAGATGGCATTCGCCCCAAGAACAAAGAGAATCAAGAATGGATTCTAAAGACCAACCGTAATCAGTAAGAGAATATTCTACTTTTGGTGGGACTTGATTGTATACTTTTCTTTGAATAACGCCGTCGTCTTCTAATTCACGTAATTGCTGTGTTAACATTTTTTGTGTAATACCAGGCATTAAACGTTTTAGTTCACTCGTTCTCTTTGTACCTTTCGTTAAGTGACAAAGGATAACAACCTTCCATTTTCCGCCGATAACTTCTAAGGTCGCCTCTACAGGAATATTGTATTTCTTCATATAAAGCCCTCCTTTTGTGAGTAAAGTAAGCTAAGTCATACAAATGTTACTTTTTAGTACCTATAGCACTTTAAAGTACGTACTTTTTATCATGTTAAATATGTTTCATAATAGCACATGTAAGAGGCAAATGAGTAGTACGGTACTAAAAAGTGACTATGTTACTTTTTGGTGCCTATCGTACTTTAAAGTGCGTTCTTCAAAAAAAGAATGAAACCATTCATAATAGCATTTGTAGAGATTAAATATATTTTTAGAAGATAGAAGGGCCTTTTTATCGCACTATTATGATTGGATTTCTTGCAATAAGGAGGAATTCAATTGAGTTCATATACAGTACCATCTTCGGAAGTTCAGACGAATCGAAGAAGTATGTTTGCTTTATTAGCACTAGCAATTAGTGCGTTTGGGATTGGTACAACCGAATTTATTAGTGTCGGTTTATTACCATCCATTTCAAAAGATTTAAATGTTTCGGTTACAACAGCTGGTTTAACTGTTTCCCTATATGCATTAGGTGCGGCAGTAGGAGCTCCTGTTTTAACAGCGCTAACGGCTAGTATGTCGAGAAAGACATTATTAATGTGGATTATGGTTATTTTCATTATTGGTAATGGTATTGCGGCAGTAGCAACAAGCTTCACTATATTAATTATCGCAAGAATTGTATCTGCATTTGCACATGGTGTGTTTATGTCGATAGGATCTACAATTGCGGCCGCAATCGTCCCAGAGAATAAACGTGCTAGCGCCATTGCGATTATGTTTACTGGATTAACAGTTGCGACTATTACAGGTGTACCAATTGGAACGTTTATCGGTCAACAATTTGGCTGGAGAGCGTCATTTATGGCGATTGTCGTAATTGGAATTATTGCTTTTATCGCAAACAGCATACTAGTCCCATCTAATTTAAAAAATGGTGTACCTGTATCGTTTCGTGATCAATTCAAACTAATTAAAAATGGAAGACTATTACTTGTCTTCATTATTACTGCACTTGGATATGGCGGTACATTTGTAACATTTACGTATTTATCACCGCTATTACAAGAAGTAACAGGATTTGAAGCAAGTACGGTTACGATCATTTTATTAGTGTATGGAATTGCCATTGCGATAGGGAATATGGTCGGCGGAAAATTATCGAATCATAATCCGATTCGAGCGCTATTTTACATGTTCTTAATTCAAGCGATTATATTATTTGTTTTAACATTTACAGCGCCATTTAAAGTAGCTGGATTTATCACAATTATTTTCATGGGACTATTCGCATTTATGAATGTTCCGGGGCTACAAGTATATGTAGTTATATTGGCAGAGCGCTTTGTTCCAAGTGCGGTTGATGTTGCTTCAGCAATTAATATTGCCGCATTTAACGGAGGAATCGCTTTAGGTTCTTATATAGGTGGCCTTGTAACGAATTCGTTAGGATTAATCCATACTGCTTGGGTAGGTGGTCTTATGGTAGTAGCTGCTGTTATTTTAACAGCGTGGAGTATGACATTAGAAAAAAGAGATCGAGTGAAATAAAGGAGAGAAAATATAATGAAAAATTTACAAAGTACAACAACATTGCATAACGGTGTAGAAATGCCTTGGTTCGGCTTAGGTGTTTTTAAAGTAGAAGATGGACCGGAACTTGTAGAAGCTGTGAAATCTGCGATTAAAGCAGGATACCGTAGTATCGATACAGCTGCGATTTATGGAAATGAGAAAGCTGTGGGAGAAGGAATTCGCGCAGGTATAAAAGAAGCAGGCATTTCTCGTGAAGATTTATTCATTACTTCAAAAGTGTGGAATTCGGATCAAGGATATGAAACGACACTTGCTGCATATGAAGAAAGCTTAAAGAAATTAGAACTAGATTATTTAGATCTATATCTTGTTCACTGGCCTGTAGAAGGAAAGTATAAAGATACATGGAGAGCGCTAGAAACACTTTATAAAGAAAAGCGCGTACGTGCAATTGGTGTAAGTAACTTCCAAATCCATCATTTACAAGATGTAATGAAAGATGCAGAAATTAAACCAATGATTAACCAAGTAGAATACCACCCTCGTTTAACACAAAAAGAATTACAAGCTTTCTGTAAAGAACAAGGTATTCAAATGGAAGCATGGTCACCATTAATGCAAGGTCAATTATTAGATAACGAAACATTACAAGCAATTGCTGAGAAACACGGCAAAACAACAGCGCAAGTGATTTTACGTTGGGATCTTCAAAATGGAGTAATTACAATTCCAAAATCAACGAAAGAACACCGCATCATTGCAAATGCTGATGTATTTAACTTTGAATTAACGAAAGAAGATATGGAAAAAATCGATGCGTTAAATCAAAATCACCGCGTTGGTCCAGATCCTGATAACTTCGATTTCTAAGATTAGGGTAAGAAAGAAGAGTGCGTAAAAGCACTCTTTTTTGCATAAAAATAGTTTCTAAATAAATACTACTTAATATCAAGTTTGTTATAAGGGGCTGTAAACATGAATATAAAGCAATCGTTCAAACTTTTAGCTATGTTTTTAAGTATTTTATTTGTGTTATTCCCACTTCAAAAAGCATTTGCAGAAGTTATGGACCATACAAAGTATCAAATGGATTGGAGTTATAGTAAGTCTAAGAAGAAACCAATCCGAACAGAGCTTATTAAAACGGCAGATGGCAAAATTGCTTTTTGCTTAAATGTAGATTTAAAATCTCCAAGCGGTCAAGATTTACCGGAAATGGGGAAAGTGGATATTAACGTGTACCGCGTATTATTGAATGGATATCCACAAAAGAGCCCGCAAGAATTAGGTGTTTCTGATTGGAGAGAAGCTCATTATGCAACGCAGCTTGCAGTATGGAATGCGTTAAAACAAATCGATATTAATGATTTAGACTTCCGCAATAAAAATGTAGAAAAGGTAACGAAAGATATCGTTGCAAAAGCAAGTGCTAGTGAAGAGTTACAAGAAATTACAATGAGTGTAACTCCTACAGAAGAACAAGAAGCAGTATTAAAAAATGATTTCTTTGAAACAGGCTTATATACAGTAGAAACAAATGCAAAAAGCGGAACGTATAAAGTGCAAGCAACAGGTGCACCAGTGGGAGCGAAATTTGTAAATGAAAAAGGCGAATCAAAAACAGAATTTAATGTAGGGGAAAAGTTCCGCATTTTAATTCCGAAACAAACACCAGCTGGTGGATTTAGCTTTAAGGTAATCGGGAAATTAACGAAGCTACAAGGGATTGCACATAAAGGTACACCGACAATTCAAAATGCAGTCGTATTACTTGAGCGCAGTGAAGAAGAAACAAGTCCGGAGTTATCAGTGAGTTGGAAAAAAGGAAATGGTCATGATAATAATAAACCACATACTCCGAATGAACCACATAAACCGAATCAAAAGAGATAACGAAAAAGCATTGGCGTGTGCCAATGCTTTTTTTACGAACTGAAAATTATATCAGGAAAATTAAATGAAAGATAATAACACTATTTGTATAGCGTAAACTTCATTTTGGAATAATATAAATATAATAAAATTCTAACGTTACGATTAATAGATTGTATTCACAAAATTGTAACATTATTCTGATTGGAAAGGCTATCAAACAAAGTGTAAAGCGTGTAAAATTCAGTTGAAAAAACTACCTATAGATGGTCATATATGAAGAAAATGTAAGGTTCTGTTGTTATTTGCAACTTTAGATGTATAGATGACAATACTGAAATATATCTTTTACTATTCTCTTTTTATGTAGAGAGAACTCATCACAAATAGAGAGAAGTGAGGAGGATACAGTACATAAAAATTTTATAATGTAAGAAAGCGAATACATGGAGAGGAATGCGGTAGTAATTGATACAGGTGCGCGAGGTGTTAGTCTATTCATTAAATGTTTTTATGAAGATAATAGGATGCTTTATTAAATGAATATATAGGATGTTTTTTCTAAATAAAGGAACAGGGGACACAGATTATGTCGAAGAAAAAGACGAGTAGGGTATTAGTGGCTGGAATATGTATATCTACATTATTATCGCCAGTAGCTTTCGAAGCATCGAAAGGATATGCAGCACCTTTGGAAGAAAATAAAGGTGGGAAATTAGAAGAGGTTACAGAGAATAAATTTGAGCAGAGAGTATTTCAGTTGCCTGGTAAAGGTAGCGTGGATGAAGAAAATAAACGTTTAAGAGTTAGTTGGAAGCTTTCTGCGAATGAACCAACTGGAATTTATGCAGAGCCAAATGAAGAGATTACAATTGACATAAAAGGAACGCAGCCTATTCAAGCTTTCATAGGAACGAGATCTTATGATGAAAAGGACCCAGAAGAGTTTGATTTAAAACCAGGGAAAAATATTATTTCATCTCCAAGAGGCGGTATTTTATATTTTTACAATATGAATAATGAAGGAGAAGTAACAGCTTCAGTTACGAATGGTGGTAGTCATTTCCCTTTATTTATTTTAGGTAAGCATACGAAAAAAGATTGGGATGAAATGTTAAAAAAATATAAGGATCCTTATGCAGTGGAATTAAAAGGTGAGAGAAGTTTAATTACTGCTAGTCCGAGCTCTATACAAAAGTTTATGAAAAAAACAAACCCGATAGAGTTAATGGAATTGCATGATAAGATTATTCGAATAGAAAATGCAGTAGCAGGATTATCTGAGGACGGTGTTGGGGTTGCAAAATCTCCAATTCATTATGCTCAGTTTGTTGAGAAGCGGAAGCCTGCTGAAGGTGACTTTATGTTCGCGAAAAATTATCATACAGGATATATCCCGACGGCAATGAATAGAGTTTTAGATATAGAGGTGCTTGAAAAGGATGGCTGGGGACCATGGCATGAAGTTGGACATTTACATCAGCAAGAACCTTGGAAGTGGTCTAAAGTAAGGGAAGTTACAGTGAATATTTACTCATTAGCTGTTCAAAAGGCGTTAGGGAATCAATTAGAAATGGATGAGCACTATAAAAACTCATTTGAGTATTTAGAGAAACCTAAAGCAGAAAGATTCATTGATGACATTAATCCTCTTACAATGTTTTGGCAATTAAATGTCGTTTATGGAGAACATTTTTATCCTAGATTACATCAAGCCTATCGTTTGTTACCTCAGAGTGAAATGCCTCATTCTGATGAAGAGAAAAAGCAGCTATTTATTTATATGACATCGCAAGTGGCAGGGCAAAATTTAATTCCTTTCTTTGAGGAATGGGGATTAACACCAAATGATGATATTAGAGAGAAAATAGAAAAATTAAATTTACCTAAATTAGAAAAGGAAATCTGGAAAGCTACAGATAGTAATGATATTCGTGAGAAGCAAGTTGAACCGTATAAGGTTCCGTATGGTGAACCTGCTAATGAGGTGAAAAACCTTGTAGTTGGTACAGAGTCTGATGAGAATGAAGCAAGTAAACTTGTTCAAAATTTAGGGGAGAATGTAAAAGTAACAGGTAAGATTACATGGTCTAAATTAGAGGATGGAAAACAGGAAGTATTAGTAGAAATTGAGGATGAGAAGGGAAATAAAAATTCAATTCCTGTCCAAGTCAATGGGATTTATGGTGATAGTATCATTTTTCAAGGACTTTCAAATGATGTAATGTCGACAGTGACGCTTCGACACAATGAAAAAAAATTAAATGTAAACTTTACTAATAATAAAATACATTACCGTTTCGAGAAAGAAGAATATATGGGCTTAGCGATATATGATCGGAATGGAATTGAAAAGAAACGTGTATCAGCAGAAGGACAAGAAACTGGAAAAAGATTTGCGATGGACCTAAATGAATTGGCTTTTGAATATGGTGATGTAGTAAAAGTATTTCATGCAGAACCGGATCGTCTGAAGTGGTACCAAAATAACACACTTGTAGATCAAGGGAAGGCTAAAAATAAAAAAGAAAAATTCTTTAAGATTACTCCACAAGGCTTTGAATTAAAAGGTAGTTTACAAGAAATAACGGCTAAACCACAACAAGTAGTAGTAGGAACAGACGTTGAGAAGTTAAATCCAAAAGCTTTTGTTGAAGTAAAAGACGGTGAAGTAGTAGGTTTTGTAGGGAAACCAGACACAACAAAGATTGGTGAACAAACAGTAGAGGTAGAAACGAAAGATATGTTTGGAAATAAGCAAGTAACAGAAGTACCGTTAGAAGTAACATATGGAGATAGTATTGCATATGTAGGATATAACAATGAAATCGCGTCAGTGGTAACATTAAAGCATGAAGAGAAGAAATTACATGCGACTGATATGGATGAACAAATTCATGAATACTTTGATAAAGAACAATACATGGGAATCACGTTATATGATCAAAACGGAAAGGAGAAAAAGCATGTAACAGCAGAAGGACAAGAAACTTCAAAGAACTTTGCAGAGCAAGTGAATGGACTGCAGTTTGAGTATGGAGATGTAGTGAAAGTATTCCATGCAGAACCAGACCGCTTAAAATGGTATCAAAATAATAACTTTGCTGGCCAAGGTGAGAAAAAAGGGGCAAAAGAACTATTCTTCAAAGTAACAGCAAAAGGTTTTGAGAGAATCGAGACGCAACAAGAAGTAAAAGCCGTTCCACAAAAAGTAGTAATCGGAACAGATAGCGAAACGTTAGACGCGAAGAAGTTTGTTGAAGTGAATGATGGAGAAGTAGTAGGTTTTGTAGGGAAACCAGATACAACAACAATTGGTAAGCAAACAGTAAGAGTAGAAACGAAAGATCGTTTTGGAAATAAAAAGGTGACAGAAGTTCCTATGGAAGTAACATACGGAGATAGCGTAGTGTATCAAGGTGTATCTAATATAACCCGTTCAATCGTTACGCTAAATCATGGAGAAAAGAAATTACATGCAACATTTACAGATGAGACAATCCATTATCGATTTGTAAATGAGCAGTATATAGGTCTTACGCTTTATGATTCAAATGGTAAAGAGAAAAAGCATGTAACAGCAGAAGGACAGGAAACTTCGAGGAAGTTTGCTGAACAAGTAAACGGAGCAATGTTTGAGTACGGTGATGTGTTGAAAGTGTATCATGCGGAGTCAGATCGGTTGAATTGGTATAATAAGAATGAGCTAGTTGGAAAAGGGAATGCGAAGAAGTTTAAAGAAATTTCCTTCAAGATTACTCCGAATG
Organism: Bacillus sp. CD3-5; assembly: GCF_006349665.1. Classification (NCBI taxonomy): domain Bacteria; kingdom Bacillati; phylum Bacillota; class Bacilli; order Caryophanales; family Bacillaceae; genus Bacillus; species Bacillus sp. CD3-5. The sequence continues at coordinate 169,308 of NZ_VEPX01000012.1, forward strand.
GTTTAGAACAAGTACAATAATAGAAAAAGCTCGTAAAACATAACGTTTTACGAGCTTTTTTATTATTCAGCTTCAGATACTACTGTGAAGCGTTCGTTTACATGTTTTGGATTTTCGATTTCATCAAGTGCCGCAACTGCGAAGTCTTCGTAACTTACGTAGCTATCACCTTTTGAGTTAACAAGAAGATTATCTTTTCCAGCTGTGTAAGAACCAGTGCGTTTTCCTAATGCAAATAGTGCAGAAGGGCTGATGAATGTCCAAGTAATATCGTTAGTTTGTTGCAAGATTTCTAAGTTTTTACCTTGGTTTTGAGCTGTTGCAAGGTATTCACCTGGGAAACCTGGCGTCTCAAATACACGTGTTGTTTTCTCTTCGTCTACAAATAAGCTTCCAGCGCCGCCGACTACAAGTAATTTTGTGTTAGGTGCACCTTTCATCGCTTCAATAAGTACGTTTCCTGCATCTACGTGAAGGTGTTCTTCGCCTGCTGGAGCGCCAAATGCATTTACAACTACGTCGAATGCTTGTAAGTCATTAGATGTAAGAGCGAATACGTCTTTCTCTAAAACCTTTACGTTTTCTTCTGTAATTTTTGCAGCGTTTCTTACGATTGCAGTTACTTCATGTCCGCGATCCAATGCTTCTTTTAAAATACGACTTCCTGCTTTACCAGTTGCTCCGATAATTCCGATTTTCATAATAAATCCCTCCAAAGTGTTTTGTTAAAGTGTATATCTGAAAGTGAATGAATGTGTTGTAATTAAGTTTGTTACAACTTGTTGTAATCATTATAGTTACATGTTGGTATTTTTGTCAATAGTGTTGTTTGTGAATTTATTTTTTGTTTTAGTATGCACAGTTAGAGGGAGGGTAGTCATAACGAGATTGTTACTGCGAGCTTGGCTAATATTTGGAAATTGCAAATTGTCGAAAAATGTTGATTTTTGAATGTTTTTTAAATATAATTCGTTTTATGGAGAAAAGGAGGGGTTAATTGTATGAATATTTTAGAACAATTTATTTCATCAACAAATACAATTCTTTGGTCATATATTCTTATTGCGATGTTAATTGGTTTAGGTCTTTATTTTTCTATTAAATTGAAATTCGTACAAATTACTCATTTAGGGGAAATGATTCGATTAATGAGTGATGGATTAACTGGAAAGACGCGTAAAAAAGGTAGTGTATCTTCTTTCCAAGCGTTTTGTATGAGTTCAGCAGCTCGTATTGGTATCGGTAACTTAGCTGGTGTAGCGTTAGCTATTTCTATGGGAGGACCTGGCGCAGTATTTTGGATGTGGGTGATTGCGATTATCGGAGCGTCTTCAAGTTTTGTAGAAAGTACGCTTGCCCAAATTTATAAAGTAAAAGATGGTAGTGGCTTCCGTGGTGGTCCTGCTTATTATATGGAAAAAGGTTTAAATAAACGTTGGATGGGAATTTGGTTTTCTATTCTTATTACAGTTAGTTACGGTTTAATTTTCAACTCAGTACAAGCAAATACAGTTACATTAGCGTTTAAAAATGCATTTGGTTTAGAACGTTATATTGTTGGTATTGTATTAGCTGTATTAGTTGCAGTTATTATTTTTGGTGGTGTAAAAAGTATCGCACGTATGTCGGAAATGATTGTTCCGCCAATGGCGCTTATTTATATTGCGGTAGCTATTTTCGTTGTCATTAAAAACTTCTATTTAATACCAGATGTGTTTACAGAAATCTTTAAAGGTGCATTCGGCTTAGATTCAGCTGTAGGTGGCGGTATCGGTGCTGCGATGAAATATGGTATTCAGCGCGGATTATTTGCGAACGAAGCAGGTATGGGTAGTGCGCCGAACGCGGCAGCAACAGCTGATGTAACGCATCCAGCAAAACAAGGTTTTATTCAAACAATTGGCGTATTAGTAGATACATTCTTAGTATGTACATCAACAGCATTTATCGTACTATGTTCTGGTGCATATAAAGCAACGAATTTAGAAGGTATTGAACTAACACAAAATGCATTAAGTTCACAAATTGGCCCATGGGCAAGTAGCTTCTTAGCGATTATTATTTTCTTATTTGCGTTTAGTTCACTTTTAGGAAACTACTATTATGGTGAAACAAATATTGAATTCATTAAACAAAGTAAAACTTGGTTAACAATTTACCGTATTGCGGTAGTGGGAATGGTATTATTCGGTTCTGTTGCGACGCTTCAAGTTGTATGGAATATGGCAGACTTATTTATGGGTCTAATGGTAATCACAAACTTAATTGCGATTACACTTCTTGGCCGATTTGCGTATGCGGCATTGGCAGACTATGTAAGGCAAAAGAAACAAGGAAAAGATCCAGTCTTCCGTGCAGATTCTATTCCTGGTTTAACGAATACAGAGTGTTGGGATAAGTCAGCGGTAACTGATAAAGAAAAAGCAGTGTAAATGAAAAGGCGAGCATCGAGTTGAATTCGATGCTCGCCTTTTTTGTTGTAGTAAAGGATGAAAAGGGTGAGGGTGAATTATTAATATAATTTTGTTTGTTCATTTCTCATATTATTTGTAGGGAACGTACTGTCTTAAAGGTATGGCTGGTCACATAGGATGAGTGATTTAGTATTGGATAAATGCGCGTACTAGTTATAATTTTGCGTAAAAAAACACATGTGTTAAGTAAGTTAACTTACTCGTGTTAGAAAACCTAACATAAAGTTCTTGATTACTAAGAGTTTTTAGAATATAATTTTCTTATTGTTAGGAAGAGGGGGCAATGCAATTATGGATTTTTTAGCTAAGGTAATTGGGGATATAAATAATGTCCTTTGGTCATATATCATTATTGCGATGTTAATTGGGTTAGGACTTTACTTTTCATTTCGTGTGAAATTTGTCCAAGTTCGTTACTTCGGTGAAATGATTCGATTGCTTGGGGATGGGGCGAGTTCGAAAACGAGGAAAGCACAAAAAGAGAAGAGTGGTGTATCATCATTCCAGGCTTTTTGTATGAGTACAGCTTCTCGTGTAGGTACTGGTAACTTAGCTGGTGTAGCTATTGCAATTTCAGCAGGTGGTCCAGGAGCAGTATTTTGGATGTGGTTAATCGCGGTAATTGGGGGTGCTTCTGCATTTGTCGAGAGCACATTAGCGCAAATTTATAAAGTGAAAGATGGGAATACGTTCCGTGGTGGTCCAGCGTATTATATGGAAAAGGGTTTAAATAAGCGCTGGCTTGGAGCTATTTTCTCTGTATTAATAACAGTAAGTTTCGGATTAATTTTTAACGCTGTACAATCTAATACTGTAGCAGCTGCTTTTGATGGGGCATTCAAAACAGATAGTAGATTAGTAGGTCTTGTAATGGCTGGTTTACTTGCAGTTATTATTTTTGGCGGAGTAAAGCGAATTGCACGCGCGGTTGAAATGATTGTTCCAGTGATGGCGATTATTTATGTAGCAGTAGCATTATTCGTTGTTGTAACAAACATTACGGCAATTCCGTATGTATTTAAAGAAATTTTCTTACATGCTTTCGGAATTAAGGAAGTAGTAGGCGGAGGATTAGGTGCTGCGATTTTATTAGGGGTAAAACGCGGATTATTCTCAAATGAAGCAGGTATGGGTAGTGCGCCGAACGCAGCAGCGACTGCAAACGTAACGCACCCAGTTAAACAAGGTTTCATTCAAACTTTAGGGGTATTTACAGATACATTATTAATTTGTAGTTGTACAGCATTTATCATTCTTTTATCAGATGTGCATAATGCAGCTGATTTAAATGGTATTCAATTAACGCAGCAAGCATTAAGTCAACATATCGGTCCATGGGCTTCTATATTTGTAGCAGTTGCAATCTTCTTGTTTGCATTTAGTTCATTAGTAGGTAACTATTACTATGGTGAAACGAATATTGAATTCTTAAATGGAAGTAAAGTGTTATTAACAGCGTACCGCATTGCTGTACTTGGTATGGTTATGTTAGGGTCTGTAGCAACAATTCAAATCGTTTGGGATTTAGCAGATCTATTCATGGGTATTATGGCTGTTATTAACTTAGTTGCAATCGTATTCCTTTCTAAGTATGCTTTTGCAGCATTATCAGATTACGTAAAGCAAAAGAAACAAGGAAAAGATCCAGTCTTCTATGCAAATTCTATTCCAGGTCTGAAAAATACAGAGTGCTGGGAAGAGCAAGTAGCAGATAAAGAAAAAGCGGTATAATGGAATGGGCATCAAGTGAAACTTGATGCTCATTTTTTTGTTTTATTCAGTTATTTGTAGATAGTAAAAGACGAACATTAATAGATGTTTTATAATAAAATGTAATTTTTTAAAGAAAAGTGCGGATATGAGTTGTGATTTATGTTAGAATGGAAAATGCCTTTGAAACAAGAGGTTTTATGATTTTTCCTATCCGATTGAAGGTTTTAAAGGAGAAATGGAAAGTTCGGATTATTTCTCGTTTTGAGTGGTCAGACGTTCAACGTTAATGAAGAGTTAAATGGAGGATTTTATTAATGAAGTTTGTTATGTTTCTTGTAGGATTACTCGTTGTATTTGTACTCGGTTTTCTTATAAGTGCCGATCGAAAGAAGATTAAGTATAAACCAATCGCAATTATGCTTGTTATTCAGTTAGCGTTATCTTATTTCTTATTAAATACACAAGTTGGTTATATTTTAGTAAAAGGAATTTCAGATGGATTTGGCGCGCTTCTTGGATATGCGGAAGCTGGAATCGTTTTCGTATTTGGTGGCCTTGTTAATAAAGGAGAGGTTTCATTCTTCTTAACAGCGTTATTACCAATCGTATTCTTTGCCGTTTTAATCGGAATTCTGCAACACTTTAAAATTTTACCGATATTTATTCGTGCTATTGGTACTTTGTTAAGTAAAGTAAATGGTCTAGGAAAATTAGAATCATATAACGCAGTAGCAGCTGCCATTGTTGGGCAAGCGGAAGTATTTATTACAGTAAAAGATCAATTAAGTAAAATCCCAAAACACCGTTTATATACATTATGTGCATCTTCTATGTCGACAGTATCGATGTCAATCGTCGGTTCTTACATGAAAATGATCGAACCAAAATATGTAGTAACAGCACTTGTATTAAATTTATTTAGTGGTTTCATTATTATTCATATTATTAACCCGTACGATATTACAGAAGAAGAAGATACACTGAAATTAGAAAATAAGAAAAAACAGTCATTCTTTGAAATGCTGAGCGAGTACATTATGCTTGGTTTTACAATCGCGATTACAGTAGCAGCGATGTTACTTGGTTTCGTAGCATTAATTACAGCAATTAATAGCTTGTTTGATTCCATGTTCGGTATTACATTCCAAGCTATTTTGGGATATATTTTCTCACCATTAGCATTCGTAATGGGTATCCCGCAAGCAGAGATGGTAACAGCAGGACAAATTATGGCAACGAAATTAGTATCAAACGAATTTGTTGCGATGCTTGATCTTGGAAAAGTAGCGGGTGATTTATCAACTCGTACAGTTGGAATTCTTTCTGTGTTCCTTGTATCATTTGCGAACTTCTCATCTATCGGCATTATTGCAGGGGCAACGAAAGGTATCGATGAAAATCAATCAAATGTTGTATCATCATTCGGTCTACGCCTTGTGTACGGTGCGACATTAGTAAGTATTTTATCAGCGATTATCGTTGGTGTTATGTTATAAAAAAGATGGTCCTAGCTCATAGCTAGGGCTATTTTTTTATGGTAAATTTGCATAGAAAAACCAATTAATTAGGAATATATTAACATATAAAAATCTTTTTAAATTTATATTGCTTTTCAGTTAGATAACGCTTACAATTTGATTTGTAGGTGGTATCAATTTCAGACTTTCAAGTATGGTAGGAGAGAAGAGGCTACCTTTAATAAATTGCAATTTATGTAAACGCTTACTGATTTTAGATAACAGTTGAATAGTATTTAGGGGTTTTAAATTTTTTTAACATCAATGGTCAGACGTCATTCGTTATACGACCAATAACTCGTGGGAGAAGTGGAGGATTCACATATGAAAATAGTAATGTTTCTAGTCGGTTTACTTGTAGTATTTGTACTAGGTTTCCTTATCAGTTCAGATCGTAAGAAAATTAAATATAAACCAATTGCACTTATGCTTGTCATTCAATTGGTACTTGCATATTTCTTACTAAATACAAAGGTCGGATTTGTATTAGTAAAAGGGATTGCAGATGGGTTTGGCGCTATTTTAAAATTTGCGGAAGCAGGGGTTAATTTCGTATTTGGTGGTCTAGCAAATGATGGACAAGCACCATTCTTCTTAACAGTATTATTACCAATTATTTTCTTAGCAGTATTAATTGGGATCTTACAACATATTAAAATTTTACCGATTATCATTCGTGCAGTCGGTTTCCTATTAAGTAAAGTGAACGGTTTAGGAAAACTAGAATCATATAATGCAGTAGCAGCTGCGATTGTTGGTCAAGGGGAAGTATTCATTACAGTAAAAGATCAATTAAGCAAATTACCGAAAAATCGTTTATACACACTTTGTGCATCTTCCATGTCAACAGTATCGATGTCAATCGTCGGTTCTTACATGAAAATGATTGATCCAAAATATGTAGTAACAGCACTTGTATTAAACTTATTTAGTGGATTCATTATCGTTCATATTATTAATCCATATGACGTGAAAGAAGAAGACGACATTTTAGAATTACAAGAAGATAAAAAGCAAACATTCTTTGAAATGTTAGGCGAATATATTATGCTTGGTTTCTCTATCGCTGTAACAGTAGCGGCGATGTTAATTGGTTTCGTAGCATTAATTACAGCAATTAATGGTGTGTTCGATTCAATTTTCGGAATCACATTCCAAAGCATTTTAGGATACATTTTCTCACCATTAGCATTCGTAATGGGTATCCCAACATCAGAGATGCTAACAGCAGGACAAATTATGGCAACAAAATTAGTAACGAACGAATTCGTTGCAATGCTTGACCTTGGTAAAGTAGCTGGTGATTTATCAGCTCGTACAGTAGGTATTTTATCTATCTTCCTTGTATCATTTGCGAACTTCTCATCTATCGGGATTATCGCAGGTGCAACGAAGAGTATCGATGGCAAACAAGCAAACGTTGTATCATCATTCGGCTTAAAACTTGTATACGGTGCAACATTAGTAAGTATATTATCAGCGGTTATCGTTGGGGTTATGCTTTAAGAATAAGAAAAGCAATGAGCGTATGGGCTCATTGCTTTTTTTCGTTTAGCTTGCTTTATCTAAGTTTCTTTTAAAACGTGGTTTCTCCAAATAAGTTCCAAGCCTCCATATATATTCAATAGGCCCCATTCGATATTTCCGTAGCCAATATGTGCTAGCAAATAATTGAATTGTATAGATTCCAATCGTTAAAAGAATACCGAAGAAATAGCCGATTTTACCGAATAAGCCAAAGCCGTATGCGTAAAAAATTGTTGTTGTGATAATAGACTGGGCCAAATAATTACTAACCGACATTTTTCCCATATTGGCCATGTATGTTAGTAGACGGGTTGCTTTTTTGTAATGGAATAATAAAATAATTGTGCTTCCGTAAAAGAAGGTCATGGTTACTGATGTAAGGCCATCTTGTAACATAATTAAAATTGGATGCTTTACGAACATGGCTAAGATTTTAATTGTAAAAGAGAAAATACCAGTGATAAGCCAAATCTTTTTGATAGAAGGTATGTGTTTATCAATCTCAAATAGCCAGCCCTTTTTTCCTACATACATTCCGAGTAAGAAAAGTGGGGACATAAAAATTATTGCGAAAATTGATATGAAAACTAGTCCGAAGAAACCGTTAATCCCAATATAATCGAAAGGACTTTCAGTTAACCTAAAGTTGACATGATCCATATAGCTTCCAGTTTCATGAACTTTATGCTCTTTTTCAATATAAGGAGCAAAATCATTAATATTTGTATTTGGATCAGTTTGATAAGACATAAGTGTAATGAGTGCGAGTAGAATAGTTGCCCAAATCAATAATGTTTTTGGTTTTCTATTTATAAACATCATTAAGAAAATCCCGATAAGTCCGTATGCAAATAAAATATCTCCGGACCAAATAAAGGTACCGTGAATGAAACCTAGTAGTAAAAGAATGCTAATACGTCTTATATATGTGGGGAAAAACTTTTTTCCTTTTGCGATAATACTTTTTTGTAACAAAATAATGCTAAGCCCAAATAAAAAAGAGAATAGGGAAATGAAATTTTGTGTGCCGAAAAATTGAATAAACCAATTAGCACTTTCATCGAGTTTTCCGAAAATATAAGTGGGTTTTTCATTAGCGAATAACCCGAATTGAATTAATGTTATATTAACAAGTAAAATGCCAAATAAAGCGAAACCACGAATTGCATCAACAGCTTCTACACGTTGATTCATTTTTTCTCTCCTCACATATTGTTTTATCCAGCATTAACGAGCAGTAAGACTCCCACCTCAAAATTTGCCGGGGGCAAAGAGATTAGGTGGGAGATCAACTGCCTGTAAAGACCCGATTAGTTCAACTAATAATCCGTGGTGGATGAACGCCCCCCACGGACCAAAGTTTCACTTTATATTGAAAATAATACCATTTTTTAACTAGTTCTATGTCAAATGCTAGGAATTTTAAGGTGATTTTAAGATAGAAAGCAAATAAAAAAATCACCTTAATCCATTCATTAAGGTGATTGAAATACTACTCAGCTGGAGGCGTAAATGTACGTTTCTCTAATTCAGCATCTAGCATAAATAATGCGTTTGAATCGCTTGTAATACGTTTTAATTTTTGGATGATGCTATCGAATGAAGCTTCTTCTTCTACTTGCTCATCGACGAACCATTTTAAGAATGTAATTGTTGCGTGTTCACGCTCATCCCAAGCGATATCAGATAAGTTGTAAATACGTTTCGTTACTTCACGCTCATGCTCAAGTGCCACTTCAAAAGCATTCAGTACAGATTCATATTCGTTATTCGGATTATCAAATCCAGTAATAATAGCGCGCTCACCGCGGTCATTAATATAGTTGTAAAGCTTCATCGCGTGGAAACGCTCTTCTTCAGCTTGTACAAGGAAAAAGTTAGCGAATCCATCGTAGCTTTCGGCTGTACAGTAAGCAGCCATTGCCATATAAGCGTGGGCAGAGTAAAACTCAAAGTTCATTTGATCGTTTAGTGCGTCGTGCAATTTTTTAGATAACATAAAATCCCCCTTAGTATTGTGACAAGAATATTATACCATAATTGATAATATTCTCATTTGGATGTCTCGAACCTTTTCGAAAGCTTTGTGACGTGTGCGTCCATAATGTCTTGTAAGTCTAAATCATATTTTTGCGAAAGAATAATAAGGTTAGATAGTACATCACCAAGTTCTTCTTTTAGTTCTTGTTTTAGCTCTTCTTCTGTTTTCGCATCTTCATCAGGACGATCACGACCGATTTCAATTGCGCGAACAACGCGTGAAACTTCCCCAACTTCCTCTGTTAAGAAATTTAAGCGAATAAAAGCATTATACTGTGACCAGCTTCGTTTTTCGTAAAATTCCTCCACCCATCTTTGAAATGCGACGATATCCATTTCTTTCTCATCCCCTCAATATGTTGTACAATGTTCATTGTATCATAACAATATATGGTTTTGGGGTGTAAGGATGAGAAAGATTTGTGTGTTTGCAGGTTCCAACTTAGGGGAGAGACCAGAGTTCAAAGAGCAGGCAATAGCGTTAGGAAAAATGTTTGTTGAGAACGAGTATGAGCTTGTATACGGTGGTTCTTGCGTCGGATTAATGGGAGAAGTAGCAAACGAAGTTCTTCGCTTAGGTGGCTGTGTAACAGGTGTTATGCCGCGCGGTCTATTTCGAGGAGAAATCGTTCATACAGGGTTAACAGAATTAATTGAAGTAGAAACGATGCATGAACGTAAAGCGAAAATGGCAGAGCTTGCGGATGCTTTCATCGCACTGCCAGGCGGATATGGAACGTTTGAAGAGCTATTTGAAGCAGTATGTTGGTCACAAATTGGTATACATAATAAGCCAGTTGGTTTATTGAACATAAAAGATTTTTATGGACCAATTTTGCAAATGGTTGAACGCGCAGCGGAAGAAGGATTTATGAATCCATCGAATAAAGAGTTAATCGTTGCCGCTGAGACGGCAGATGCACTCATTCATAAGATACAAAATTACGAGCGTCCTGTTTTAGGAACGAAGTGGAAGCAGTTATCATAATACAATTGTATAGATATTTTTGGAAACACATGTCATTTTATCTTGAAAAGGCATGTGTTTTTAATTTGGTTAAATATGTTAATGTTAAGGTGTAATGTTTTGGGAAAAGGAGAAATAAATGGAGGAGTTCGTATTTTTAAGGCCGGTTTTTAAATGTATTTTAGCAGCATCTATTCTTGTTATGCTAATTATTTCAACACAGAAGAAAGAGCGAATTAATGAATTTTCGCTTTGGTTTATTTCGATATTGTGTATCGGTGTTTCTGCGATTACGTTGTTTATGATTGGGTTTATCGTTGATGAGTATAATTTAAGTGGAGATCCACAATCGTTTTGTATGTTTATTGCGATTGGTTGTATTAGCGGTTTGAATTTTATTATTTATTATAGACGGCAATAAAAGAAGGCATTCCGTATTACTTTGGAATGCCTTTATCATTTTGATTACTTTGTTTTTTATACAAGTACCAGCCACCCCAGCCGCCACCAATTGCTAAGACAATGAGGAAAGCATAGTCTTTAACCTCGATACGTATATTGAAAATATTAGCTATAAGTAAGACAATCCCAACTGTTATTAACGCAAAAAATGCTCTAATTAAGTAGTCTTTCAACTGAACCACTCCCGCCATTTAAGTAGTAAATGATGAATATGGAAAAGCTTTTTTGGATCTATTTTACTAAAGGGTGTTACCTATATTTTAGCATAAAAGAGATTGTAATATATTGATGAAAGTGGGGGATGGGGAGGTGCTCATATTGTCGTGATTTGTCGGTAAGTCGATATAATTGAAAAATCGCTGATATATTGGTTGGAATCGCCGATATAATTGAAAAATCGCTGATATATTGGATGAAATCGCTGATATAAATTTCATGTACCAACAAAAACGACCATTCCATAGAAAAAAGCGACTCTGAACGAGCCGCTTCCGCTTTTTGTATTATCCAGCTCCAGCGGCTAGAACAGTCGGTTGTTTCACTCCTTCATTCGAGGCAAAAAGCGCCTCGTAATCAGGAGTTCCAACACCCTCCTGTTCTGAACGAGCCGCTTCCGCTTTTTGTATTATCCAGCTCCAGCGGCTAGAACAGTCGGTTGTTTCACTCCTTCATTC